>CAMLLD010000073.1 GCA_946480785.1 uncultured Blastocatellia bacterium
CAAACCTGTTAGGTTTGGTCGATACTCAGACCGCGGTAATCGAAGCCGAGTTGTTGGCGGGCAAGATGCGGATGTGTTGAAGGCCAAAATAGTTGAGAGCCCCAGTGCGAGCCGGGGCTCTCAGCCGCAAATAGCTATTGGAGTGCATAAAACTGCAAATAGCAGGCGCGAAATCTTATTTGCTTTTGCCCAGCCAATGACTAGCGGACGCCGTCCGATGTGTATCTTCCAGCGAGCGATGTCTTGAGTGCGTAAAACTGCAACTGCATTCCGCGGCAGGACAACTGAGATCGCCGAGAAGCTAAGAAAGACTCGCTGCACACAAGCAACAGCACAGAGATTCAAGACGTAACTTCTGAGATTCAAGACGTGTCTTCCGCGATTCAATCTGCAATTTCAGCGACTCAAGACATTCGCCCGCGTGGTCAAGACAGTATCTCGCTGTCGCTGAACATTTCTCCCCGAGTCTTACACGTATTCTCCTCGAGTCTCAGAAGTAACTGTCCAGATCTTGCTACGTCACCGCGCCGGATTTCCTTCACCTGGTGGTCCATTCGCTACTCTCACGAAAACCGTGGCGATCGGGTCTTCGTAGACTATTCGCCACTCGTCATCGAGACGCAGTAACTGTGTCAGCGCCATATCGTGCTGTGCGATCACAAGACGGGAGTTTGAGAGTTCCGTGTCAGAACGCCAGCCGGGCTTTCCGTTCCAGACGTCCAGAGCTCGACTCAGTCGATCCGGATAATGAATATTGCTGCGGCCGTCGATCGAGACCGGTAAGCGCGGCAGGTTCCACACGAAGTATCCACCCCAATTGAAGTGGTTATATAAAGGACCGGATAACTGTCGTTCTTCAACAAAAGCAACAGCCGCCGCGGGATAATACCCATCCACTCTCTTCTGTAGCTCCGAATTCGAAATGCGATACGCCCCGATTGTCAGAACAAGCAACACAGCAGTCACCAGACAAACCACAACGAGCAACCGCCCGCTTAACTGAGCCGGCCGCGCTCTTCCCTCCCCTGCGTAACCCGCGATTATCCCTGCGTAACGCGCAATGATCGTCGCCGCCACAATCACGACGAACCACACATCCCTATTGCCGCGAAACGAAACAAAAGCCGCTCCCGCAAACAGCAACAACCAAAACGGACTCACCTTCTGCGAACGTCCCATCACAAACGCAGCCCCGAGAACTAACAACAACACCAGCCAATCCGGAAAACTTCGGAACGGCAAAGACTGCAGCTCGCTGACAAGACGATAGAGGTCGCCCAGCCGCATCGTGTCGAGGAGTACTGAATAAATGTGGAAGTGGTAAGGGTTCACGAGGATGGCGAGCATGCTGCCGACGATGATCATGACCATCCAGCGAAGCGGCAACGGCCTATCCGTATCGCTGTCGGCCCAGCGTTTCCCCAATAAACGCACTAGCGGCTCTTCGACAGCTGCGGCGCCGAGCACACAGAAACCATAGAGAAACTGAATGTGCAGATTGGCCCATAACGCGAACAGCGGGAGCAGCCACCATAACTTCTTGAAGTCACGCGAACGCCGCACACTTACTAGCACATTGAGCTCGAGACAAAAGAACAGGATCGTAAACAGCCACGGCCGCGGACTCCAGATACGTGTCATCGCTACCAGCGCGAGCGCCGTCAAACCCACAGACTGCGCCAGCCGGGGTTCAAACTTCCTGATCAGCGAGTGAAGCGCGATCGCAATCGCCAACACCATCACGTACGTGTAGCCAAGGATCCCCAGCAGCCCGAACCGGCGAAACAGGCCAAAGATCAGCAGCTCGAAAAGCCAGCTATAGGCCGCCCACGGCTGGCCCATCCCCGTCCATGAAAACGAGTCCGCGTAAGGCACTGCGCGATTCGCGACGATCCACTGCCCGGTGCGCAGATGCCACCACATATCAGCGTCAAGAACGTTTACGGCGTAGAGGACTAGAAACGGCGGAATGGCGTATAAAACGACCAGGAGGGCGCACTTGCGGAATTGCTCTTCACGCGAAGAGGTCGAGGGATCGGTCACTGCCTCGCTTGTATAGCATCAAGCTCGGGTAGTCAAACACTTTCTCGCCGGTGCTTCCAGATACCTCAACTGCTCGCCAGCGAGCAGTGTTCAACGTGAATAACACCGCGCCGCAAATCTGCCTCACATCAGCCTAATCGCATTTTGGACCAACAAAACATTGACGGTTATTGGCTGCGACCCGCCCGCACCACCTCAAATGCCGCCACGGCATGACCATTGCCAAGTGGATGACGCACTCGAAATGTTGCCGTGATCGGCAGGAGCGCTCACTCAGGTTTCCTGGGATGACGCCTTCACTTCGAGTGCAATCCTTCGCCCGCACAGCTTCGAACGTCGGGCCCGAGCTAATCAACCCTGAAAGGAGAGCAACGACATGGAAACGATTAAGAACTTCCTCAACGATGAATCCGGTATCGAAACGATGGAATACGCGATCATCGCAGCCATCGTCGCCGCAGTCGCGGTACTGATTTACGGTAGCGGCTGGGGACAGGCTGTCAAAAACAAACTCACGGGCGCTGCCAACGTGAGCACCAACGCCACGCTGTAGTTCGGATGAGTCGATCGTGGCGGCTGCACCCTCAGTCCGCCACGGTCCCGGCTCTGACTTCGGTTCGGTAAATACAAAACGCAAGGAGCAAATCCAATGGACGTGATCAAGAACTTTCTCGAAGACGAATCGGGAATCGAAACGATGGAGTACGCAATCATTGCTGCGATCGTTGCTGCCGTTGCAGTGCTGATCTACGGATCAGGTTGGGGTCAGGCAATCAAGGACAAACTGACGGGCGCTGCGAACGTGAGCACCAACGCCACGCTGTAAGCGATCTGCCGATCGTGGCGATCTGCGCCTAGTAGGTCGCCACTCTTTGGCCTGTCATCGGCTCGCACCACCAACACATTAAAAGAGGCAACTGAAAATCGTGGGTAACCAAACCGTCGCCCTCGCCGTCCTGTTCATTCCGATGGCAGTAATCATCACTTACATGGACGTGCGATACAGGCGTATTCCCAACAAGCTGGTGCTGGTCACGTTAATAGGTGGAATCATCTTGAACACGGTTTTCGGCGGCGTTCACGGATTGATTGTAAGTCTCGGCGGTTTCGCCGTGGCTTTCGCATTGATGTTTGCCTTTCATGCTTTTGGAACGATGGGCGCCGGCGATGTGAAGTTGTTCGCCGCAATCGGAGCGGTCAGTGGAATCTCCCTCGTGCTGCCTACGTTCCTGGTCGTGGCTTTGACCGGCGGTGTGCTGGCCATCCTGCAGATGGTCTACTCAGGACGCGTAAGGACGACGATGTTTGGCGTCCTGCAGTTTTTTTATGGCCTGCTTCCCGGCCAAACGGTGCCACGCTTCGATATTCCGGCAGACCGCAGTTACACGTTGCCTTACGCCGTGCCGATCTGCTTCGGAAGCCTGCTGGCATTTCTACTATTTCACACCTGAGACAGAGCTCAGGACGTTAGTGCAATTAACTCGGTTTTGGAGAATTGACTCATGCGAAACAAACGTCTCATCTTCGCGCTAGCTGGCGCCGTGATTTGTGGGTTGATCGCCGTGATGCTGGTAACCCGCTATGTGGCGAGCGTAAAAACGTTCGCGAAAGAACTGAACAACGTGGTCGTCGCGAAGGCTGAAATACCGGTCGGGGCGAAGATCAGTGTGGACCAACTCGCGTTGGCGCCGATCCCCAATGCGTCCGCACCGGTGGGAGCGTTTCGCAAAATTGAAGAGGTAGCCGGCCGAGTCGCAGTTACGCCCATCGGTATCCGCGAGCCGATTACAAACCTGAAGCTCGCGCCTGAAGGTGTGGGCGCAGGGTTGCCGGCAGTGATACCGGAAGGCTATCGCGCCATGACCGTCAAGGTCGATGACGTTGTTGGTGTTTCCGGCTTCGTAATGCCTGGTTCATACGTCGACGTCGTCGCCGTGATCGTGCCCCCCACGCAGCCCAGCGGCAGCACGCAAGGTCCAATCTCGAAGATCGTGCTGCAGAACATCAAGGTGCTTGCCAGTGGTCCAAAGATCGATTCACCAGAAGACCAGCGCCAGCCGAGCGAGGTTAAAGCAGTGACCCTTCAGGTGACGCCGGAACAAGCTGAGAAGCTCGTGCTGGCTGCCAATGAAGGCAAACTGCAGCTCGTCATGCGCAATTACAGTGACCAGGAAGACAGCCGCACCACGGGCGCCAACAAGGCTTCGCTGCTCACCGGTGAGTCAGTCAAACCGGAGCCTGCTCCGCCCGCGGAAAAAACAGCAGAAACAAAACCAGCGGTAACCAAGCCCGCAGTCAAACGCCCGAAGGTGGCGGCTTCGCATCCGGAAAAGCCGCTCGTTGTCGCGCCGGTCGTCTCTCGCAATTCGGTCGAACTGATCGAAGGCTCGAAGAGACGCGACGTAGACGTTCCGTACTAAGTCGAGTAGCCGGCCGGCTGCGATAGCCGGCCGAAACGCTACCCGGTTTGCGCCAAGGATTTCACTACCAGCAAGGAGCGAATTATCATGCAGCCGCGTAAATCCCTTTGTTTCGTTGCGATCGTCGCAACGCTTCTCTTCAGCGCCTTTCCTCTGTTCGCCCAGGATCAGAGCACCGCTGCGGTCTTCGGCACTAAAGAAGTTATCCCCGTGAATGTGCTCGTGGGCCAATCGAAACTCATCACCTTCGATCACCCAATCGAACGTTTCTCAGTATCGAATCCGGATATCGCCGAGGCCGTGCTGGTAGCGGGTAACCAGGTGGTTGTGAATGGCAAGGCATTCGGCCAGATCAACTTCATCGCCTGGGAAAAGGGCACCGGCCGGTTTCTCGTGTTCGATGTTTACGTCAGAACGAACCTGTCGTTGATCGATTCCCAGGTGCACGCGCTGTTTCCGAAAGATGACATTCGGCTGAGCCAGGCGAACGGCTCCGTAGTCATCTCCGGTTCGGTCACCGACCCGGGAATAGCCACACAGGTTGAAGCGGTGGTCCAGGCCGCGGGTTTCAAGACCGTCAACCTCCTCGAATCACCGGTGAAGAGTCTGACGCAGGTGCAGCTCCAGGTGCGCGTGGCTGAAGTAAGCCGCAACCGCATGCGCGAGCTCGGCACTTCTTACGGCTATCAGGGTGGACCAGGCGCTGCTGGTTACGTCAACAGCGGTGCAGGACCGAGCTCTATCGGTGACGTCACCAATGGATTCATGAGCGGCACGCTCGCCAGCTCGTTGAACCTGTTCGTGATGGGCGGCAACACCCTCGCGATGCTGCGCGCGTTGCAACAACAGGGTGCGTTGCGGGCGCTGGCCGAGCCAAACCTGATCGCGATGAATGGTCAGGAAGCGAGTTTTCTGGCCGGCGGCGAGTACCCGGTGCCGGTGGTCCAGAACGGCGGTAACTCGAATGCAACCGTCACGATCATTTTCAAAGAGTACGGCGTACGCCTCAACTTCAAACCGACGATCATCGATGAAGATCACATTCGCCTCGAGTTGGAGCCTGAAGTCTCAACGCTCGACTTCGCGAATGGCGTGAAATTCGACGGCTTCCTGATCCCCGGTCTGCGGACTCGTCGCGCCAAAACGGGCATCGAGTTGCGCGATGGCCAGAGTTTCGCCTTAGCCGGCCTGCTCGACAATAACGAGACTCAGACACTGTCGAAGGTCCCGGGACTCGGCGACGTTCCCATCCTCGGAAATCTCTTCCGTTCGAAGCAGTTCCAAAAGAACGAGAGTGAGTTGATGTTCATCGTCACGGCCCAACTGGTCAAGCCGGTGAATCGCGACGACCTGCCCAAGTTGCCGAACGTTGAAAACATGAAGAACGGATCGCTGTTGGGAGTCGAACCCAAGAGCGGCGACATGACCGGACCGACTGGCTTCATCATCAGTGGCGGCGCCCCTGGTGCTGCGGCGCAGCCGCTTCCGACTCAGCCCGTCGTTACGCCGAAGACGGCGACGCCGGCAGGTAACACTACTGCCGCTCCTGCCGGAACCGGCGCCAAAACGGGAGCGCCGGATGTCTCGGCCGTTCCTCAGAGTGGGGCTCCCGCTCAGGCCGTGAAAGTAGTTCCGAATCCGTAGTTGCAATTTGCAGTTCGCAGTAAGTGGATTTGGAAGCGAGGTTTCACTTATGCACTCGACGAGCAAAACACGAAACGTGCAGCCGCGCAGCAGTGAGCGCGGCAGCACCATGATTATGGCGGCGATTCTGATGCTGGGCCTGCTCTTATGTGTGGGCCTTTGCATCGATATCTCCCGTCTTTACATGACTCATACTGAACTCAAGAACGCCGCCGACGCAGCCGCGCTGGCGGCCGCACGCGAGCTCAATTCAGGCACCTCCGGTATCGATGACGCAGTCACTCGCGCTAACGCGATCGTGAATAATTATGGCTTCAGCCGCACTGCCATAACGATCGCCAGCATCGAGTTTGGCGTCAATCTCAACGGTTCATATGTGCCTGCGGCTACCGCCCGTCTTGCCCCCCAGAACATTCGCTTCGTGCGCGTTACCACACAATCAGTGTCGACGACGATGTTGTTTTCGTCGGCGGCGCTCGGTGGTTCGCGCGCGCAAACGGGCCAATCAGTAGCCGGCATGTCCGTGGGCGTAAATTCAATTTGCGACTTCTTCCCGGTCGCCGTCGCCCTGACCGATATAAATCCCGCGCCGAACACGACGATGACTCTTACCTTCACGCAGGGTTCGAACAATTCCGCGACCCTGGTGAATGGTAACTACATCGTTCTCGAAGTCCCCGACATCAACGGTAACGGTTCGCCTGAGACGGCGGTGTTGTCGGCAGGTCTGACGAATATCTGCCAAACACTCAACACCAACGTCCCCTTTCACATGACGCCGAGCGCGAACCAGAATAATGGTCCAAGACAGATCACGGACGGAATCAACACCCGCTTTAATATTTACGCTAACGGTTATGGCAACGCGTTGCAGCCTTCGACGTACCCGCCCGACAGTAACGTTCAGCAAAACATCACGTTCGATCAATACGACAACCGGACTGCGGTAACGGCGCCCAACCCAAACGCGCCCGGAAAGGACGATCGTCGCATCCTCGTCGTTCCGATCGTCGCTCCCGGAACCTATACCGGCACTCCCGTCAGCGCTCCGACGCTGAAGTTTGGCGCCTTTTTCCTGAAGAGTATGTCGACGGTGTCAAATCCCTGCTCGCAGGGTGGACCATGCGGAAACCTTGAGGTTGAGTGGATCGATGAGCGCCTGGTGATCGGCAGAGGTGGTTTCGTCCCCGGCGGCGGTACCAGCAACTTAACGATCCCGGTGCTTTATCAGTGAGGTGAGGAACCAGGCATGTTGTATCAAGCGAGAAAGTTCATTCGCAGGTTTATAAAAAACGAACGCGGCACGCAATTGATCGAGTTCGCGATCGTCTTTCCGACCTTGATTCTACTCTTCGCCGGGACCACCGAGCTGGGCCGGCTGTTCTACACGTACACGAGTCTTGCGAAAGCTACGCGTGCGGGAGCGCGTTATCTATCGAATGTGCAGAACGTCGGCACCAGTACTAGCGCAGCGCAGAACGTGGTCCTGTGCGGGAACCCCGGAGGCTGCGGCGGCACGGGTCAGCCAAGCATCATTCTTCCGAATTTCAGCGCCAGCAATGTCGTGGTGACGCAGGAAACTGTCGGGACTGTTAAGTACGTGACTGTTTCGATCACGAATTATCCGTACCGGCCGCTGATTTTCGATCTGAATGCGATGGTGGGCGCAAGTTTCAATATGAATCTGAGTCCCAGCACCAAGATGCGTTACCTGCCGAATTAGGATTCAGGCGAGGAATGGTCATGTTAAGTAGTAGAACAAACATGAGAACCGACGAGAAAGGCAACACGATCATCGAGTTCGCCATTGTGGCGACTACATTTTTCCTGATGCTCGTCGGTATCGCCGCGGCCGGTCACCTTTACTATACGCACAACGCTTTGGTGGAAGCGACGCGACGCGGAGCTCGCTATGCGGTGCTGCAATGCAAGGCTGATCTGAACGGTTGTCCGAACTCTGACACCGCCGCGACCCGCATCAAGAACATCGTCGTTTACGGCACGGACTCGCCGGCAACCGGGGCGACGTCATTGATCTCAGGTCTGCAAACGAGCAACGTGACAGTGGAATACTCAACCGGCACGGGGTTTGGCGTTGCGTCCGGCACTGTCAGCGTCAGCATCAACAGTTACTCCTACACGTTCATAACGACCTCGATAACGATGCCGTCGTATCGAACAACACTTTCCGGTGAGTGCGCCGGTTTCATTCCCCCGGATATCTAAAAGCAAGCGGGCAAAATAAAATCATGCAAGGACTGACTTTCATCACATTGGGTAAGGATTTCGAGTCTTCAAAAGAATTAACGAAGGCTCTTTCAAGTACCGGGTTCGGCCGCGTGATGGCGGAATACGACAACCCGACTGAGTTCCTGGCAAACATTGCGCGGCTACGGCCATCAGCCGCGGTGATTACCCTGAAGCAGGACCACCTGGAGAACGGTTTCGCTCTCATAAAAGAAGCGATCGCCGCTGCTCCGGCAACGGCAGTCATTACAGCAAGCACTGAAGCGTCGCCGGCCATGATCATGGGCAGCATAAGAGCGGGCGCCCGTGAGTTTCTCCAATTACCAGTGAACGCAGACGAGCTGCGTACGGTGATGGAGCGCACCGCAGAGTTTTGCCGGCTCAACCACAACAACACGAACAACAACAGCCGGATGGTTGCCGTATTTTCCGGCAAGGGTGGCGCCGGCGTTTCCTTCTTCGCTACCAACCTGGCGGCGGCAATGAACACGCAAACGCTCCTCGTTGACCTGAATCTACAGGCAGGTGATGCCGCTTCGTTTCTCGGACTCGAAGCGAAGTACTCGATGGTTGACTTCGTTCGCAATCGGGCTCGTCTCGACGAGTCATTGATGACCAGCCTCGTCACCCCACACTCGACCAACCTCTCGCTGCTGGCCGCGCCGACTGAAGCGCACGAAGCAGAAGAAGTAAAGGCTGACGATGTAACCGAAATCCTTCATCAACTCGGTCAGAAGTTCGAGCGCATCGTCGTCGATTTGCCGCACACGTTTGATCCCATCACGATCGCGGCCCTCGATATGGCGGACGACATTCTGCTCGTACTGACGCTCGACATTCCGGGTATCCGTAGCACGAAGCGCGCTCTCAAGGTCTTCGACAATCTCGGCTATCCGCGCGACAAAACGCGAGTGGTGGTTAACCGCTGGAGCAAGAACATCGATGTGGAATTGCAAAAGGTTGAAGGCCATCTCGGCGAGCAACTGATCGGCTTCGTGCCGAATGACTATCGCAAGGTGATGGACTCAATCAACCTGGGCCGGCCGCTGGTCCAAAGCGATCCGGCTTCCAAAATCGCGTTGGAAATTAAACGCATCGCCGGACTCACGGTCGAGAAGAGTAGTACGGCTTCTCTCCTGCCACGGAAGAGGTCTTTACGCTCGTTGTTCGGCAGCAAGAATCCGACCACCGCACTCGAGCTTAAAACCGTGACGGACAACGCCTGATTAAAGGGAACGAACAAACATGGCACTTCGTGAGCGATACATAAAAGAAAACGGCGATGGCACAGCCGTGCGCATGGAAGAAGCTGGTCAGTCAAACCACTCCTTTCAGGAAGTCAAAGCACGCCTGCATCGGGCGATCATCACGCGCATGGATTTAACGAAGCTGAATGCGCTCTCGCCCGAGCGCGTTCACGCCGAGGTCGCTCGCCTGGCGGAGGACCTGCTGTTAGCGGAAAACCTGCCCCTCTCGACAATCGAGCGGGACCGCCTCGTAAGCGAGGTGAACCATGAGTTGTTCGGCCTCGGGCCGCTCGAGCCGCTGCTCGCGGATCCGACGATCTCCGACATTCTCGTTAACTCACACTCGAAGATCTACATCGAGCGCAAAGGCAAACTCGAAAAAACTTCCATTGCATTCAAAGACGACGAGCACTTGATGCGCGTGATCGAACGCATCGTTTCCACGGTCGGCAGGCGCATCGACGAGGCGCAACCGATGGTCGATGCGCGCCTCCCTGACGGTTCGCGCGTGAACGCGATCATTCCGCCGCTCGCGATCGATGGTCCAACTCTCTCTATTCGCCGCTTCGGCACGGATCCTTTGAAGATGCCGGCCCTGATCGAAAACGGGGCGCTGACCAAAGAGATCGCCATCCTGTTTGAGATGTGCGTGAGAGCGCGGCTGAACATCATCATCTCCGGTGGTACCGGCGCCGGTAAGACGACGTTGCTAAACGCGTTGTCTGCTTACATTCCCGGGGACGAACGAATCGTGACGATCGAGGACTCCGCGGAATTGCAACTACAGCAACCGCACGTTGTGCGCCTCGAAACGCGACCGCCCAACATCGAGGGTCGAGGCGAGGTGACGCAACGAGATCTCGTGAGAAACGCCCTGCGTATGAGGCCCGATCGCATAGTCATCGGCGAGGTCCGCGGCGGTGAAACGATCGACATGCTGCAGGCGATGAATACCGGTCACGACGGTTCGCTCACCACGATTCACGCCAACTCCCCGCGAGATGCGCTGTCGCGAATGGAGACCATGATCCAGATGACTGGAATGAGACTCTCTGACCGCGCCATGCGCCAGCAGATGGGCTCGGCGGTGGACCTTGTGATCCAAGTGGCTCGTTTGACTGACGGCACGCGCCGCATCACTTCGATCTCGGAAATCACGGGCATGGAAGGCGACACCATCACGATGCAGGAACTCTTCTGCTTTGAACGCACTGGTATCGATCCGGCGGGCAAAGTCATGGGCCGGTTCCGTCCCACGGGCATTCGCCCACGTTTTGCCGAACGGCTCAAGCAGTACGGCATGCAGTTACCGGCGTTCTTCTAGGAGGCACAGATGTTAGTTTCGACCTCGATACTTCTCTTCTTTCTGCTTTTGACTTACGCGCTGTTCCTGCTGTCGACGCGCAAGTCCGAGGCGCGCAGCGCTCGCCTCCAGCAGCGCGTCGCGGAAGTGCTGCAAGACTCGTGGATGCTTTCGGCTGACGAAGCAGTACAGATACTTCGTGAAGATTCCATCAGCCGAAACCCGACACTCAATCGACTGCTGTCGAGCATCGGATTTATCAAGAACCTCGATCGAACGATCAGCCAGGCGGACATGCACATCACGGTCAGCCGGCTGCTGATGTTCTGTGTGGCGACCGCGCTACTCGCGGCCTTTGCCGTCTACACCGTATTCAACGGCATCTTCGCGATTTTGATCGGCCTGATTGCCGGTTCGCTGCCGCTTATTTACGTCACTATCAAGCGTCGCAAACGGCTGAACAAGTTCAACGCTCAGTTGCCGGACACACTGGATCTATTGAGCCGCTCGCTTTCAGTCGGTCACGCCTTTTCAGAATCATTGAACCAGGTGGCCAGCGAGATGCCCGAGCCGATCGCGGGTGAGTTTCGCATCACGTTCGAAGAGCAAAAGCTCGGTCTCTCAACCAAGGCAGCGCTGGACCGTCTGGCCGATCGGGTACCGATTTCAGATCTGCGTCTCTGCATTACGGCCATGCACATTCAGCGCGAGACCGGCGGCAACCTCGCCGAGATCCTGGAGCGAGTGGCCCAAACGATTCGCGAACGCTACAAGTTGATGGAAGACTTTCGCACGATGACCACGAGCGCACGCGGTTCCGCCTGGATTCTTTGCGGCTTGCCTATCGCTTTGATCTTCGTCCTGACGGCTATCAACCCGGATTACATGGCGGTCCTGCTTCACGATCCAAGAGGTCACGCCGTAATAGTCGTGGCGGTCGTGTTGCAGCTTACGGGCATGCTCTTGATCAAGAAGATCCTCAGCATCAGGGTTTAGGACCATCGGAGGAATAAAGCTATGTTTATTATGATCGTCATCTTTACGTTCACCTCGCTGGCCCTGATGGTGATGAGTGTCTACTGGCTCATGTCCCGTCCGCAGAGCACGGTGGCGGCGCGTCTCGAATCCATGGATCCCGCGTTGGTGCTCGTGGAAAACAATCCCGTCACGACGATGGCGGAGAAGGTGGCCGAGCCGCTCAATCGGATCGTTCCGATTTCCGCGTTGGAAGCGCTCAAGCTGCAAAAGAAAATGCTGCGCGCCGGCTATCGATCGCCCGATGCGGCGACGGCTTTCCGCGCGGTTCAGATCAGCTTGACGTTGGCGATTCCGAGTTTGGTGCTGACTGCGTGTTTCTTCTTCGACCGGTCTTTGAACACTTTCCTGGTGTGGAGTCTGTTGGGCGCCGGTATCGGCTTTTATTTACCGCGCCTGGTCCTGAGCAAGATGATCACCAACCGGCAACTGCGCATCACGTGGGGACTCGCCGACGCATTGGACTTAATGGTCGTCGCTGTTGAAGCCGGTCTCGGACTGAACGCCGCGCTCAACCGTGTCGGTGAGGAAATAAAGATTTCGTATCCGGATCTGCACAACGAACTCGATCTCGTGAATCTCGAGATTCGGGTGGGCCGCAGCCGTGAAGAAGCCCTGCGCAATCTCGCGGAAAGGACCGGCGTCGACGATATCCGCAGCTTCGTGGCTTTGCTGATTCAGGCCGACCGCTATGGGTCGTCTATCGCTCGCGCGGTTCGCATATTTGCCGACTCACTGCGAACCAAGCGCCGGCAAAGAGCCGAACAGGCGTCGCAGAAAGCAGCGCTGAAACTGGTTTTCCCGCTGACTGCGTGCCTGTTTCCCGTGATCATTATCGTCATTCTTGCTCCGGCAGTTCTGAACATCATCGATCTGCTTTTCAAGTAGCTCCCAAGGAGAAACTATGCACAAGCAATCCGTAGCCGCACTCGCTATCAGCATCTTTCTTTTGTTCGTTGTGCTTCACCCCGGCCGCGTGGTGACCGCCGGCGCCTTCGATTGGGCCAACATGGCGCTGGCCCAAACCGAAGTGCTGCAGAGTGAAATGGAACCGTTTGACGGTGCGCAAAAGAAGGATGGCAACGGTGTTTCCCGTGTGCTGTCAGCTCCGTTTCGCGCGTTGAGCCGGCTCTTCGGTGGCGGGAAAAAGAAAGATGAGTCGCGACAAGACACGCAGCAAGCACGGGCGCGCACTGAAAAAGATAAGCCCAAGTTTGAAAGCACGAAGGTGCTGCGCATCAGGGACGCTCGCACGCCTGTCCAAACTCCCACCGACGTGAATGCTCCCCTCGCTGAAGGAGCGTTTGACACTTACTTGCAACGAGGTCGCGAGATGTTGGTGAGTGGGGACTTCGACGCGGCGGTTGCGGAGTTATCGATGGCTGCGTCACTCGATCCGAAATCCGCTCCGGCCAAAAATCTGCTCGGCGTTGCTTATGAAGGAAAAGGATTGCGCGAGCGCGCGCTCGAATTGTTCAAAGCCGCTATCGAGATCGATAAAGATAACGCGGAGTATCTGAACAACTACGGTTTTCTGCTCTTTAAGAACAAGGACTTCTCAGAGGCAACAAAATATCTAAAACGAGCCGCGAAGATTTCGCCAAAGGACGCGCGCATCTGGAACAATCTCGCGTACGCCCAATGCGAGCGCGCAAAGTTTGACGAAGCGTTTCAGAGTTTCGTCCGCGGCGTCGGTGAGTTTGATGCGCACGTCAATATCGCCTCGCAGTTGTGGGCGCATGGAGAAGGTAAAGCGGCGATCAAACATTTGGAGACGGCGCGAGCAATGCGACCGAATTCAGCGGAAGTCCTCGCGAAGCTCGTCAGTATGTACGACGTGACCGGAAGAGCGTCCGATGCGGAAGCGGCGCGCCGTTCGATAGTGGCGCTGCGAACGTTCGCAGATGCGAAAAAATAATTGCTCCGGATTATAGAAACTTAACGGGAGAGAAAATGGGTAACCTCAGCTTCTTATCGCGTGCCGAGATTGAGAGCCTCGGTCCCCCCACCCCTGAGGAATTGGAGGAAACGGGCGTTTCCCAGGGGTTTCTTCGTGACCTGACGCTCAAGCATGTCGCCTCGCTGGCGAATCCCACTACGGCTTCCGTCGCCGACAAACTTCGTTTGCCTCTCGCGTTAACCGACGAACTGCTTTACCAACTCTATCGCGAAAAGTTGATCGAAATTCGCTTGCAGAGCGCGCTCGGCCAGACGCGCTATGCCATGTTGGACCACGGCTGGGAGCAGGTAATGCGTTTGCAAGCGCATTGCGGCTACGAAGGTCCGGCGCCTGTTACTCTCAACGATTACAATTACATGATCAAGCTTCAGGCGAAGCCGACAACGCCGGCGCCGATGAATGCGGTGCGCACCGCGTTTCGCGACCTGGTGCTGCCGGACTCTCTCCTGAACACGCTTGGCTGCGTCATCAATTCGCGCTCTTCACTTTTTCTTACGGGTGCGCCGGGCACCGGTAAGACCGCTGTTGCGGAACGCATGAACGCCGTACTCTCCGGCACGATCTGGATCCCGTATGCGATCGAGATCGACGGCCAGATCATTCGCGTTTACGACGCCCACTGCCACCACGCGGTAACGGAACAGACCGATGTGACCGAGTACGATCGGCGCTGGATACGCATCGAGCGACCGATGATCGTAGTCGGTGGCGAGCTCACTCTCGAGAACACCGATCTCATCTGGTCCGAATACTCTCGCTTTTACGAAGCACCGTTCCAGATGAAATCAAACGGCGGCACACTCGTAGTCGACGAGCTCGGCCGTCAACGCGTTTCCAGTCGCGACTTGCTGAACCGGTGGATCCTGCCGCTGGAGAAGCGCATCGACTTTTTGACGTTGCATAGCGGCAAGAAAATCGAAGTGCCTTTCGAGCAGCTAGTGATATTCTCCACGAACCTCAACGAAGACGAATTCTTCGACGAGGCTTTCCTGCGGCGCATGGGTTATCGCGCGCGGCTTGAGTTACCGACACCCGCCGCGTACGGCGAGATCTTCAGGCGTGCGGCGGCGGCGAAAGGCGTTGCTGCGGACCACGCCATAATCACCTATCTGCTTCGTAAGTACGGCGCGGAAGGCCGTGCCATGAAGTGTTGCGAGCCCAGGGATCTCTTGAATCGCATTGCGGACATTTGTTCGTTTGAAGGCTGCGCGTTGCAACTCTCACCAACGGTGATCGACGCCGCCTGGGCGAACTACTTTGGTACCGCACACGGGTTTGAGCAGTACACGGAAACGTGGCGCACACAGTCGCAAGCAGTCAGTGCCTAAGGCAGCGAGACGTTTAGTTAAACCGGATCTGAGTTTCACCATGGTAAATCGCTACTTGACACCTGCTGTGCGAATGATTGTTTTACTACTCGCCGTTTGCACGCCGCTGGTGGCCCAACGTTCTTCCGAACCAACCACGCAAAAAACTACGCAAGTCATAGGTCAGCGAATCGTGTTTGCGGATGGCGGCACGCTCGACGTGGACGACACGTGGAAACAGGGCGACACGCTCTGGTATCGACGTCAGGGAACGTCGCAGAGCACTGATCGCGCAGTGCGCAAGATCGAAAACCGTTACAAGGAAAGTCCCGCTGCGAGCCAGAGTGCTGCACCGGCTTCGACGACTTCATCTGCTTCATCCGTAGTTTCCGCCCCCGTGAAAACTGAAGCGATTGCTGCTGCTCCCGCCACCTGGATTTATCTCGTTGACGGCGCGCGGCTGCGGGTTGATGAGGTCAGAGAAGTGGCCGACGGCGCATGGTACAACCGCGGCATGCTCACGGTGTTTCTGGACCGCGAACGCATCGCTCGCATCGAGCGCGAACAGCCGGATGCGGCGGCCGCCGGCGGCGACTGGAAAGACCGTAGCTGGTCGTCCGGGAACCCGACGATCGATCAGCTCATTAAGCGGCATGGAACGCATTTCGGCGTCGACCCATACCTCGTGTTTCTGGTAATCGAACAGGAATCGCACTTTCATCCTAAGGCAGTCAGTCCGAAAGGCGCTCGGGGCCTGATGCAGTTGATGCCCGGAACCGCACGGCGTTTCGGAGTAGCCCGACCCTTCGATCCGGCGGAAAATATCCGCGGCGGCACGCAATACCTGAAGGAATTGCTGACCATGTTCAACGGGCGAGTGGATCTGGCGCTGGCGAGTTATAATGCGGGCGAAGGCCGGGTGCTCGATTACGGTAACAGAGTCCCCCCTTTTAAAGAGACGCGCGATTACGTCAAGCGCATTAGCAGCCGCTACCAAAACCACGTTGTTCGGGATGATGTGCAGCCAGTTGCTAAACCGCCTCGTCGTCCGCAGTAGAGAGAGGAAACAATTATGAAGGGCTTTTTGTTCAGCCGCAGTCTCCTCCTTGTTCTTTGCCTCCTTTTAGGTTCCACCGCCGTTTGGGCGCAGGCCGGTAACACGACGCCGCTCACAAACGCCGCCGTAGTAAAGCTGGTCAAAGCGGGCTTCAAAGAGAAATCCATAATCACGATTATTGCTTCCCGTCCCGCCCGGTTCGATTTATCAACTGACCGGCTCATCGAACTCAAACGCACCGGTGTCAGCGAAAAAGTAATTCTTGCCATGATGGCCCGCCAGGACGGAGTCGACTTCAACGATGAAGCCTGGAACGACGAAGACTTCTTCAAGAATGCCGGTGGCAACACGCCCGGCGACGCGACGAAGCCAGGCGACGGTAACGGGAATGGGAATGCCGGCGACGGCAGCAGTGCCAACATCTTCGGCTCCAGTGGCGGCAGCAAAGGCGCGACTCGCAGCCGCGGTGGCAGTGGTTCTTCGTCAGGCGATACCATCACGACCGGCTCGGCCACAGTGCGAATCCTGCGACCGCCGACCGAAGCCGGTGGAGCACCTTCGACAAAACTCGAAAAAACAAAGAGCCTGACGAATGATTCGATTTGCGAACTCGTCGAAGCGGGGTTTTCGGAAGGAACGATCATTCGACGCATCGAGCAGTCGCCGGTTGAGTTTGATCTCTCGGCAACCAAGCTCGAGGAATTGCGCAAGCGCCGCGTCAGCGAAAAGATCCTGACCGCGATGAAGGCCGCCATGGGCGACGAATCCAGCAGTAACTGAAGCAGGTCGTAGGTTG
This sequence comes from uncultured Blastocatellia bacterium, assembly GCA_946480785.1. Next base: position 17,060 of record CAMLLD010000073.1, read on the forward strand.
GCTGGAAATTGGTGGTGATTGAGTCTTTCTGATTTTCAGATGATCTGCATCAGTAAGAGTAGATTGCGGGCGATCGTGCTGCTGTTCACTCTCGCGGCTCTTTTCATAATGCCGAGCGCCCTGATCACGAGTGCGCAGAAGCGAACCGCGCCACGTTCGTCAAAGCCAAAGCCAACTCCCACTCCAACACCTTCCGCAGTTGATTCACTTGGCGCGCCGCCGCCAGTACCGACTTTGAAGCAGAAGCGCGAGGACCAGGAAGTCACGCCCGGCGACGTTATTTCCGTAAACACTACCGAGGTAATGATTCCGGTAACTGTGCGCGATGCAAGTGGCCGGTTGGTGAGCGACCTGACGCGTAACGATTTCCGTGTTTTCGAAAACGATCGTATGCAGCCGTTGAGCGATCTCGCGCTGCGCCAGGTACCGGTCGACGTCGTGTTGATGGTCGATGCGTCGTCCTCCGTCGCGGCCAACATCGACGACTTCCGGCGCGCGGCTGAAGGATTCGCCACGAAACTCGACAGTGACGATCGCATCAGCCTGATCAAATTCGACGACCGCATTGAGCTGTTACAGGATTGGACCAAGAGTCGTTTTCAGTTACACCGCGCGTTGAACCGCATCGAACCGGGAATGTTCACCCGCTTCAACGACGCTTTGTTGCTCGCTGCACGCGAGCAGTTTGGCCAAACGAAATCACGCCGCGCTGTGATCGTGTTGTCGGACGGTATCGATAGTGGACGTGGAACTTCGACCCTCGAAGACGCTTTGCAATCGTTGCTGAAGGCGCAGGTCAGTGTTTACGTGGTGAGCAACACTGAAATCTCGCGCGCCAGCAAACGGTCGGAGTTGGATGCGTTAACGAGTGGCTCCGACTCGGCGGTGCGCTTCAATCAACTCCGCATCGACGACCTGCGCGAAGGACTGCGCGTTTTGGATTTGAGCGAACAGATGCTGGCCCAACTCACGGCCGCGACTGGTGGTCGTTTGTACAAGCCGCAGAGTTTTGCCGGTCTGGAAGCCACGTATGCGGAAGTAGCGGAAGAGCTGCGTCACCAGTACGCGATCTACTATACGCCGTTGAATAAGACGCGGGATGGAAGTTTCCGCCGCGTGCGCGTGGAGATGACAAACCCCGCTTACCAAAGCCATACTCGCGTCGGCTACTTCGCGCCCAAGTCATAATTAAAAGCCAACGGCTTTCTCGTTTTGTGGCACGCGTTTGTTGCTCAAACTCGGGAGAATACCAGCCTGAATAACAACAGCCAGTCTCACCGAGACCCTGTATCCGAGCAGTGGGTCGATCTGCGGCTTGTTTCGACGATGCGTCTGATACTCGCCGCGACTGCGCTGGTGATCATTCTCATCGATCCCACTGAACCCGATCGCCTCGTCGGCCTTACTTACACAGTCCTGGCCGGCTACACGATCTACAGCGCGGTCGTTTTGGTTTTATCGATTCGTCGCAGCGACCTTATCCCCGCGCAACACATGCATTGGGCCGACATGGTCTGGTTTCTCCTGCTGACCTCATTGAGCAGCGGCACGAGCAGTATATTTTTCAATTACTTCTTCTTCGCCATACTCGTCGCTTCGTTCGGCTGGGGTTATAGAGCCGGATTACAACTAACTCTCGCTTCCGCTGTTCTCTTTACACTCGTCGGGGTCATAACCACGCCGCAGCGTCCGGACTTTGAGCTGAATCGGTTTATGTTGCGGCCGTTTCAGTTGCTCATACTCGGCTACCTGATCTCACGTTGGGGCGGGTTTAGGATCAATTTGCGAGACCGTTTACAGCTGCTCAGGGACGTCGCCGTTTTTTCCAATCCCCGCTTCGGGATAGATCGCACCATAAACGCGGTGTTGGAACGTCTTCGCGCTTTTTACGACGCGGACGGGGCGCTGTTGTTGCTGCCCGCGAAAGAGAGCGCCGGCGCTTACCATATATATAGGATAAGACGCGGTGGTCACCCCAGTGGCGCCTCACCTCCGATACTCGGCGCCGAGGCGGCGACTCTGTTTCTCCTCCCCTACCCGCACTGCGCGGTGATTCATCGCAAGGATGGTCATGGACAAACGCGATTATTCGACGTCAATACGCGCCAGTTTCTCGAAGGAGATTCGTCAATGGGTGAGCGAGTGGCCAGCGCGCTCGAAGCGACTAACTATCTCTCGGTGCCGGTCTATAACCGTAACGAACCGATCGGCCGGCTGTATCTGAGTGGGGGATCAAATCGTTTCGATACGTCGACGATAGATTTCGTCATTGAACTGATGGCCCATATAACTCCGCTCATGGAAAATATCCGCCTCGTCGACGGCCTCGCGTCGGATGCTGCCGACCAGGAGCGCCAGCGCATCGCGCGTGATATTCACGACAGCATCATCCAGCCGTACGTGGGCTTGCAGCTCGGCATCGCGGCGCTTGCCCAAAGAATGCGAGCGGGAGAAACAGACCTGCTTGATAACGTCGAAGAACTTCTCGACCTCACGAACCAGGAATTACTCGAGATGCGCCGTTACGTGTGGGGCTTACGAGCGGGCGAAGAGCGGCGCGATGTGCTCTTGCCGGCGATTCAACGTTTCGTCACCAGGTTTGCTTCGGTTACGGGAATTGACGTCGACGTCGAAGCGCGCGGGAAGATCGAAGTGAATGATCGGTTGGCTGCGGAACTATTTCAGATCGTGGCGGAGGGGTTGAGCAATGTCCGGCGCCACGCTCTTTGTAATGAAGCACGGGTCGAAATCGCGTGTGAAGAAGGCAAGTTTCTGTTACAAATAAAGAACCGCCGTCCGGAAGAAAGCGACGATCCGGGTTCCAGGAACGACGGAGTCCCTCGCGAAACACCTCTCTTTTCACCTCGCTCAATTGTGGAAAGGGCGGCGCTACTCGGCGGTGAGACCCGGGTTTTTATCGACGATGACTTTACGGTCGTTGCAGTTGCGATTCCGCTATGACGCAGCGAAAGAACAGCGACGAGAATATCGCCAAACCCATTCGCATCATGATCATTGACGATCATGCGGTGATTCGTACCGGCTTGCGCATGCTGATCGAGCAGGACCAGACGATGAGCGTTGTCGGCATGGCGGGCACACGCGCCGAGGCGCTGCGGCTTACCGAGCGAGAGCGGCCGGATATCATTCTGCTCGATCTCGTACTCGGCGAAGAAGATGGTCTGGAGTTTCTGCCCGAGCTCTGCAAGCTGAGCCCCAATTCACGGATCTTGATATTGACGGGCGTACAAACAACCGATTCACACCGCCTCGCAATACGTCGCGGAGCAATGGGCATCGTCTTGAAGCAACAGGCGGCAGATCTGTTATTGAAAGCGATCCAAAAAGTTCATGCGGGGGAAGTATGGATCGATCGCTCGATGATGGGCAGCGTGTTGGAAGATGTCAGAAGTGAACAACACGAAGCTCCGGATCCCGAAGCGGTGAAGATCAGCAGTCTCACGCCCCGCGAACGAGAGGTCGTCGCGCTCGTTTCGGAAGGCCTTAAGAACAAGCTCATCGGCGAACGACTTTTTATTAGCGAAACCACCGTAACTCACCACCTCAGCTCGGTCTTTTCGAAGCTCGACGTCTCCGATCGTCTCGAACTCATCATCTACGCCCTGCGCCACGGCCTCGCCAAAATGCCGAAGTAAGTTTCCTGCAACTTGGACCAGCAGGATCCTGCCAGTTTGGACCACAAAAAAATCGTTCGACTCTGCCATGCAGATAAGCAAAAAGCCCCGTTGTTGCGGAAATACAATCTCTTCATAATCAAGGCTGAGATTCGATAATCATCGCGTATCCACGACCCTCCCATCCTCCACCCGGTTCACCCCCGGTCGGACTTGGGTTTACCACCGGCAGAACCGGTCAAGAAAGGAAATATTGATCATGAAATACGCTCACCGAACATGGAGGCGCACTCCCCTGGTGTTTAAAGCGCTGATCCTTGCAGCAGCGCTGTTGTCGCTGTCTGTCGTGATTAACACTCACCGTGCATCAGCGAACGCCACGGATGCTCTGGCTTGTACCGGCACCAGCCTGCATCAATCTCAGGTAGGCGCCAATTCCGAAACATTCAGTCAGGAGTGTGATGGCTCAGAGAATTTACAACCGGGCCAGGTGCTCTGGCACTTTGTGCTGACCCAAACAAATTGCGACGCCTTCGATCCGAACAACTTGCCTACTATCACCGCCAACTTTTCGAATAATGGTGAAATTACCGTGGCAGGTTCAAAGTGCGTCGGCGGAGTACTACACTTTAATGTCATCACCAACGGAAACGACACCCTGCTCGCCGCTTGCACGCCGGCAATCGGAAAGCTTCTCAACCTGTCGCACGTCTGCGGTGGCGGCGGCGGTGGAGACGTCACTATAGACATCTCAACTCAGATCCATTTTGGGTTGACTGATAATGGCACGCCCATAGTCGTTGGCGAAGGTGATAGTTGCACTCTGAAGGCGCCGGCTTCTGTTCACGACTCGTCGCTAATCGTGATAACACCTAGCGATAAGACTTTACCTGCTGGGAGCACGGTTACCTTTGAGTTTCGTAAGACGGGAGACTGCTCGGGACCTGCATTTGCCACGTCTAGTCCCATTGATGTCAGCGGAGCCGGCAACGGTTTCGTAATCGACCCGGCCCTGGCGCAAGCGAATTTGCCCGCAGGCAGCTACTCGTACAAAGCCATTTTTGCTAGTGGCGACGAGGCGCACTTCCCGAACGCCGTCAGTGACTGTGAGCCGTTTAGCGTGTTCAATGCGCCATTGACATCGGGATACTGGAAGAACCACCTCGCGCTGACTGGTTCGACCGGATGCTCTGGCCTGCCGTCAGGCACAGGCTGTAGCAACAATGGTCCTTTCACGAACACATACCTGCCGAAGTCACTAGGAAACTACAGCGTCGATACGATCCAGAAGGCTGCGGCCGTTTGGGCTGTCATGAACTGCAGCAACACTGGATCGAACTCGACACAAAATCAGAATGCGGCCGGATGTCTCGCAGGTCACCTGCTCGCAGCGGAGTTGAACGTTGCGAACGGCGCGCCGGGTTGTATCAGCACTACAATTGCTGATGCGAACGCATTCCTGATCTCGATTGGTTATACCGGGCCGAGCGGCAGCTATACAGGCCTCACTTCAACGCAGCGAGCGCAGGCTATCAGTCTCAAGAACGCGCTTGATGCCTATAACAACGGATTGGGATGCAATAACTTCTGCCAGTAACTCTGGTCTGAAGTTAGCGACCTGAACCGGAGCGAGCAGGACCACCTGGTCCTGCTCGCTTTTCTTTTCCCGGAACACCCGATCACTTCGTCAGTGTGAAGCTGGTAACTGCGGAACCAAGAACGCCGTTCCAATTTGCGGCAACACTCACCTGGTAATTACCAGGCGCGTCCTTCTGTTTATTGAATCGGTATTTGATTGTCGCGGTTCCATTCGCCGCAGTGGTGGCGGTGTTCGTTACTTTTGTGCCGTCCGGCCTCGTAATCGTAAAAGCAACAGTAGCCCCGGAAACCGGCGCGCCTCCTGAGGTAACTGTCGCGCGGAGTGTCGCACTTTGATTGAGCGTGTAGCTCGTTTGATCGGCAACAACTGTGGCATTCAAACCCGATAGAATCGAACAGATAGCGGAACAAGATCCCGCATAGTTGCTGTTAACGGAATTCGACGCCGCAACTCCGATGTTGTAGTAGCCGCTGACGGCTGATGTAGGAGAAGTCACATGAAGAGCCATCGTGGCATTCGCAGCCGGGCCAAGTGCGATCGTCGAACTGTCAAACAAGCCCAACCAACCGGCGGGAATACTCGCCTGAAGATTAAACGAAGAAGCTGAACAGCCGATGCTGTCGTTGTTGGTGATCGACACCTGATAGTTAGCTGTCGCGCCTGCCGAAATCCACTGCGTAGTTGACGGCGAGATACTCACGGTGGGATTCGCACGGATGCAGGGCTGAGGACCAAAACTGACGTTCACTACGGCGTTCGCCGAAGCCACTGAAACTACCGTGAAAGTAATACCGGCGCTTGTATCGGTGAAACTCTGGCCTGCCAATAAAGCGGGATCAAATTGCAAGTCCGAACTGCCGGGCGTCATGTCGAGGAGGTAATTTTCAGCGCCGCTCGCGTCTGATTGTTGGTGAAAGACCACGCCGCCCAGCAAGTTGCTGTTTGAAGAAACAAACGAGTCAAATCCGATTGGCTTTCGAACTTCAATCCAGTACCACGTTTTCGCCCCCGTCGTCGCATCCGTCGATTTCAGGATTTTGAGCGCTTTGGGATTTCCGTTTGTGGTCTCGAAAGCGTCGATGGTGTAAGTTCCGCTAGTCGAAACGGTAAGGGTCGGAGGTGAGATGTCGTAGTTTAGCCAGCCTAAACGACTCTTCTGATAGGCATTGAAGTGGCCACCTTTGGCACTGATGCCCATCACGTCTACCGAGTCGCCGTAGTCGGCATATGAGCAACCATTTCCAATAGTGCCGATGATATTCGGATTACAGTTCAGATACCTCGAGTGGTACAACCCGAAGTTGTGACCGAGCTCGTGCGCTAGTGTCCCTCTATCCAGTTTCCCATTGATCCACGCTTCAGACGGGCTGCCGCCAATTGTGCCCCACCCTGCCCAGTTACAAGCAGCATCGGGAAACGCATAAACAAAACGTTTGTAATTGGAAAGATTGAAACCGGCTGATTGCGCAGCCTGCTTGGCGTACGTCGCAATACTCGAGGTATTGCACGTCGTGTAACTGGTGGGAATCGTATACCAACCCGCGACCGTGCCATTGAGCGATGTTTGACCGTAAGAGGCCTCCGCATAATAGGCGCTGGTCGCACTCATCACGTTCTGAGCATCGCCAGTCGTATAAGGCTGCGTCGCCTTGTCTTGAAAGTTGACGAGGATCAGCAGCACGTTCTGCGGACCGAACGTATTGGCTGCAACTGTTGTTGCTGCTCCTTGAGTCACTTCCGTGGTCGAAATCGCTGTTTGATTGCTCTGGCTGCCGTCAACGACTAACGCTTCACCAACCTGAACACCTCGCACCTGTAAGATTTCGCCGCTTTGGAAATCCGCCGAATCATTCCCTTGAAAGTGAAGTTCCAGTCGTTGGTCATTAGTCTTCAGATAACGATGCACTGCGCCCGCGCCTGGACCATCTTCAAATAACACTTCGAGCTCTCCTTCGAGATTCACTCGTTGCTCGAAATACGCCTGCAACTCTTCCGGCAAAGCGGCCAGAATTTGATCCGGCAACGCGAGCTGAAGAACCTGATTCGGATCTCGCTCGATAATTTCCCGCAGCAACTCTTTTCGCGTGTTCGCGATCGCTGCCAGCTCATTCATCAGTGGACCACGCATCGACGCGCCGGCGCGTTGCGCCTTTTGGAAAATGTCCAGCATTCGCTGCGTCATTTGCTGGAGCGCTTGCTCCTCTGCTTGCGGCGTGACTGGTCCTGTCTGGAGCTGCGTCCGTTTCTTTTGCGCGTTAACGCTGTGGGTTGTAACTGTGAGGTTCAGACTCGTCAGGGCAACGGCGAAAACTGTCAGGATCAAAAAGATCTTATTCATGGGCTCATTCCCTTTCTGCAAGTCGTGGCCAAACAAAGACAGGGATCTGCAGCCGGATGGCGGGTGAAATCTATTGGTTTGTGGCGGGATCTAAGAAAGGAAGAATGCTTCGACGGGAGCCGGCGCTGGATAGCCGAATGCCGAAACTTCTCCTGCTTTCGGCAACCCAGCCAGGTCTCCTGATGAAGACCCCCGTCGGCTTTGCGGCCCTCGTTCACACGAGGTGTGCCTTTGTCGTTTCAGGTACTTCTTCAAATAGCAGTCAAGCGACGCAAAAAGCGCTCACGTATTCGACGTTAGCAAGGTGGACCAAATAGTGTCAAGAATTGTTTTCGCCTCGAGGCTGGGTCAATTCCCCCATTTCCGCTCGCTGGCCCCGGTTAGCAGGATAGTGCCACGGTCCAACTCTTAAAACCGGTGAGTTTCTGCCACTCAAATGGGCATTGATGTCCGTTGCAACCAAGTCGCCGCGTTACGATCATTCCAGCATGGAACCAGCTCCTCAAAAGATCCGAATCCTCATCATTGACGACCAACTTGTAGTCCGAGAAGGACTCCGATTACTGATCGAGAACCGCCCCGGCTTGAAGATTGCCGCGATGGTCGGCAGCCGAGCGGAAGCGATGGAGATCGTCACGCGCGAAACGTTCGATCTCATCATTTTGAACCTGGAATTAGGCGGAACGAGCGCGCTCCCGCTGATCCCGCAATTGCGAGAGGCCGCGGACAAAGCCCGAATCCTCGCGTTGACCAGTATGCGGAGTTCCCAAACCCAACAAGCGGCGGTCCAGTTGGGCGCGATGGGCGTAGTCCTGAAGGACGACGCGGCCGAGCTGCTAATCAAGGCAATCGAGAAAGTGCATTATGGAGAAGTCTGGCTGGACCGGCTGAGCCTCGGGAACCTCCTGTGGCAATTAACCAGCCGCGTGCCGGGCTCGGTCGATCCCCAGGAGAAAAAGATCCTGAGCCTGACAGACCGTGAACGCGAAGTCATCACCCTGATTGCGCAGGGACTGAAGAATAAACAGATCGCCGATCGGCTCTTCATCAGCCAAACGACCGTGACGCACCACCTCAGTTCCATCTATGCCAAATTGGGCGTGTCCGATCGTCTCGAGCTGGTCGTCTATGCCTTCGCCAACAAGCTCGCGAAGTTGCCGGAATAAACTCACCGAAGTGTCGTCGTGAAGTGCGAAACGTTGACTCCGACAGTGGCAGGATGCTGCCACCGCTTCTTGCTGAAAAACCCCAAAGTCCTGCCAGAAAAATGGGCAAAGACCTCCATTGTTATAGATTTCAGACAACTCCATAATCCGCGAATCGAATAACCGAGGGTAGATGAAGCGACCGATTTTAGCTCCATGCCCATGAGTTAACTACGGTCGCGCGGAGTGCCTCATCTGTTCGAACAAGGAAGGAAGGAGTTACCCATGTTGTCTCATTTTAGTCCTCGCAAGCTCGCACTCTCTCTGGCGATGTTTGCGATCGTCGCTCTGAGTTCCGCTGTCGCAGCCAAGGCGGACCAGGTAGTAATCAACACACCCAACGCGGGCCTGAGCGGAACGCCTGGTCCATACGCAACTGTCACTTACGTGCTCAACGGCAGCGGCGGCATCGATGTCTCTGTGCAGATGGCGCCGGGCTTCGCCGCTTTTGGTGATGGTAACGGCAACAACGGCATCTTCGGATTCAACGTTGTCGGCAGCACTGCCGGACTGGCAGTTACAAATTTTTCCCCGAACTTCCTGACCGCGAATCTCGGCGGTGGAAACATGGACGGCTTCGGGAACTTTGACGTAACTATCAGTTGCTGTAATCCGTCGAACGCCATCACGAGCTTCAGTTTCACGGTTACGCGGACCGGAGGGTTCTCTTCGGCCAGCCAGTTGTTTGAAGCAAACGACAATGGCGCACATTTCGCCATTCACATCGCGCCGACAAATGGAAATCCAACCGGCTTCGCCGCAGACACTGGCACGTCAACTCCGGAACCAACCAGCATGCTGCTGTTGGGAACGGGGCTCGTAACAGTCGCCTTCGGCTTACGAAAACGTCGCAAGACATAGTCGCTCGGAGCCGGTTAACTTGATCAATAAGGAAGCGCTTGCCCCCGACAATTCCATGTTGATGTTGAAGACGGTGTCCGGTCGCTTGCGAGAGTTGTTCCGAGGCCGTGGAAAGCATGCAGTTGGCGTAGATGCCGAGTCCGGTCGCCGCAATCTGTTGGTGGTCGATGACGAAGAGTCGATCTGTTTTTCGATGCGTGAATACTTCTCGCAGCACGGCTATCGAGTCGATACGGCGCGCGAGATGGAAGAAGCAGAAGGACTGATCAAGAAGACCAGCTACAAAGTCATCATCCAGGATTTGCGGCTCGGCCTGACCCGGCACCCTGATGGGATCGAAATCATCAAGCTTGTTCATCAGCGAAGTCCCGATACGCGCATCGTGGTGCTCACTTCGTACGGTTCACAGGAAGTAGAAGAGGAAGCTCGGCGCGCTGGAGCAGACGCCTTCTTGCGCAAGCCGAAACCACTGTCGCAAGTGGCACAGGTGGTCCAAGGCCTGATTGAGTCACCACGGGCACGCGCGGTTCAGGCGTGAGTTGTCAGTCGGCTTCGCGGTTGGATTCAAATTGGCGCCGGGATCGCCCAGTATCTCGGCGGCTTGGAAGTTACCCGTGATAGTCCCCGGGGGCTGGTTACTGAGAGGGCGGCCTTCGGCGATTTACCCGATCGGTGCTTCCAGGGAGGGTTCGGCATAGTCCGAACCCTCTACTTTTTTGCTCTCCAAAACGGCATGTCCGTGACCCCTCCGCGGGCAAGAATGTGCCACCTAAAAAAAGAGCCGGCTGCTGCCGAAAATCGGCAGCTTTCCTCGTTGTCGCCCGCTCGAAACCCACCTAGACTGCGCCAGTAGTTAGTATTTGAAATTTCCTTCACCTCCGCGCTGCCGCCATCCCAACCCGCTAGGCGCTCCGCAGAGAGTAAGTCCCTTTTTTCCGAACCCATCCCCGACGGGATTCGGTTCCCTTCGCAAAGGAGTTAAAGATGAAATCCCAGACAACAAGTAATCGCTCAGGCAGTAGTGTCCGTGGCCGAGCCCTCATCCTCAGTGCCGGCGTCCTCGCGCTGCTGGCTTCGTGTTTGATCGGCTCAACAAACTTTCGCCCAGTCTCTGCTTCGAATTCAATGACGCCTGCCAAACTCGCTTCGGCGGATCTGAGCCAGGTTCGCAATGGTGGCGTCGGCTGTGACGTGACCGTGCCGAACTCCTGTGACAACCCGGCTGATTGGGTCAACGGCAACGCCGGCGCGTCGAACGCGCACTACCAGGAAGGCCAGTCAATTCCCTATCGCATGGTGATGCAGAATCTGTCGCTCGGTACTCACACCGTAGTGATCGAATGGGACGTCAGGCACAGCAGTGCCAACGCCATCGACTTCATCACGCATTACCAGCGAATCAATGAAAGCGTGCAACCGTGTGGGCCAGCGAATCACCCGGAAGACATCGTGCCCGGTTGCAATCCCGCGAACTTCACCACGTTTGATATTCCGGCGCCGACGGGCGTCAATTCTCCGATTCCCGGTTTGCCGGAAAATGCTTTCAACGCGCTGCCGGTGGCCCAGCGCCGGATGACGATGTTCAACGGCACAATTACGAAGATGACCTACGTCAACCCTCAGGGCGATCTGTCGCAGGCACAAGCCTCGACGCGTATCAGTATCGAATTCACTGCCGCGAGCTCGACCGTGGTAATGGCGTGGGGTGGGCATATCGCGAGAGCCGTCGATTGGGGCCAGGGAAACTCGGCCTCAGGCATCAGCGGCTCGCCGTATCACACGCGTTTGATTTCGCTCGACGGCAGCGGTGGAAACCAGGATCGATCGTTGTCGGCGGCAGCCGTACAACCACCTCCTGCCTGTTCGCTGACGAACGATAACATCGACGTCTGCGACTTGCCCGCGATCACCACGCATGCTTTGCAAGGCACTGCCGTCGCTGGCCAGACGTATTCGTTCTCACTCGTAAACAACGGCGGAAGTGCCTTCATCAGCAGCTCCGATACCGATCCTTCGGACGGCACGATCTCCGCGAACGTCACCACCAGCGGCGCGGGCTCGTACACCATCAAGCTCACGACCTCCAACGCGGGAGGCTCGCAGGAATGCACGGCGACCGTGCGCGTGCATCAACAACCGGCTGCGAGTGCCGGGGCCAATCAGGAACACTGCGAAATCGATGGCTTCGGGTTCCTCATGAACGCGTCGTCAACGGTTCCGGCTGGTGGCACGCGGACATGGACCATCGACGCGGCTCACAGCACCACGACGGCAACGATCGTCAATCCCAGTGATGAAGATCCGACGATCACGCTTGCTGGTGTCGGAACTGTGAGAGCAGTGTTAACAGTCACTGGCGCTTCGTGTGCTGATGCAGTCAGTACCGTAGACCTGACAGTGTCGCCCAAGGCTAATGCAAACGCGGGAGCGGACCAGGCTGTCTGTGCGAGCAATCCGAGCGTGACGCTCAACGGCAGCATCAGCGGCTCGGCGTTGAGTGGTTCGTGGAGTGGCGGCACGGGAACGTTCAATCCAAACGCGAATACATTGAATGCCGTCTACACACCGTCGGCGGCGGAGATCGCTGCCGGGTCGGTGACGCTCACGCTGACGACTAACGATCCCGCGGGCTCGTGTGGTCCGGCGAACGATCAGATGAAGATCACCATCAACCCGAACCCAACGGTGGAGATCAGTCTGGCGGACGCTTGCCTGAGCACGGCGCATCTGCATGCGACGGTAACGGGCGGTGTCGCGCCTTACACCTTCACCTGGAAGAAGAATGGCGTGGCGGTCGCGAATAACTCTGCCGACCTCGCCTTGACTGGACCCGGTACCTACACCGTCAGCGTCGTCGACAGCTCGTCGACAAGCTGCGGTAGCAACACCGACTCGTTTGTCGTTTGCTATACGGAGGGCTCCGCTTCGGCATCCACGAGCGTCCCACCAAACGGAGTGAACGTCGCACTGAAGCCGAAATCGGAAAGCTCGGGCCTGCTGGCTCGGATGGCGCTGTTGTTCTACTCAACGGTCGCCGTCGTGAAGTTTTAGTTCTCGAGGTTTTCGCTAACACGGGACGAGCGCTGAACGGACTCCGGTCAGCGCTCAACCCTCACGTGACGATTTCACAAACCTGGAACGCCAAAGGGCTTCATAGAACCTGGAACGCCGAAGGGTTACAGAACCTGGAACGCCGAGGGTTTTACAACATCTGGAACGCCGAAGGCGTTAACTAATGCAAGCCCAGGGTTAGGAGCGCAGCGACAACCCTGGGGAACATTGACAAGAGAACCTGCGAACGCTGAAAGCGTTGCTAGAACCTCGAACCCGCTTTCGCCAACGCTTTCAGCGTTCGCGTGCACTTTCTTTTTGGACCCAGGGTAGAAACCCTGGGCTAGAATTCGCGAACTCCTTCGGACTTCAACGGTCAACACCTACGTTTCACCTACCTTTCGAGTTTGTGCAAACCTCATGGTGTTGGCCATTGTTTAGCCGAGCGATAGCGCGCTGGGCGTTCTGCTACAGGTGCGCGCTGGCGAGCAGCGCTCCGTGCGCAACTATTTCGAGACTCCGGCGCTGCGCAGCTTTAAGTTCTTACCTGCCCACACTTCTCTTCTTCATTCCGGCTTTTGGCCGCATGGCCCAGACCTTGCAAAGTGCCCCGCTACACAACTGCGCACTCGCTGGCTTTATGTTCCTCTCTAGCGAAGAACCGAGTCGCAATTGTCACCAGCGCCTCGCCCAGAGGGGTTGTTTTGCGGCTAGCTGGTATCGAACCCGGGAATGACTTGAAGAAATTTTCCTTTCTCGTGCGGGAATCGCTCTCTCGAGCCGACACAGCGATTCTACGGAAAAAACTTCTCAAGTAAGCCCTTGTCATGCTTCGGCCAGGCCTTGATGCCTGTGCCCTTTATCTCTATTTAGGAGTCTCATGAGAATGTTGCCCCCGACTCGCCGCCCGTCTACTCGTCGCACGCTTACCACCCGAACAACTCGTTCCCTTCGACTCGCTGCGCTGATAGCGATGGTCGCGTTTGCCGCAACTGCATTGGCGACGACCAGTTCGTCGGCCAGTTCGCTGAGTCGAATGTTCTTCGCCAAAGCGGCATCGATGATCGGCGCTGGACCAGCCGCGAAGGCTTCGTCTTCGGACCAGGCGCTTGAAGCAGAAGCAGCGCCGGTTGTGACTGCGAGCTCGACAATGGCGACTGAACGTCGTGGCCACACGGCGACGCGTTTGGCTGACGGACGCGTGTTGATTGCCGGCGGCGAAAACAGCAGTGGTCCATTGAACCAGACCGAGATTTACGATCCGTCTGACGCGACCTTCTCACCCGCGGGCAACATGAACGAAGCGCGCGCCGATCACTCGGCGACGTTGTTGGGCGACGGACGCGTGTTGCTTATGGGCGGCCGCAACTCCTCGGGAGCATTAACGTCAACCGAGATCTTCGATCCCACTACTGGCGCTTTCACGAGTGGACCAGCGATGAGCGTTGCGCGTGCCGGACACAGCGCGACGCTTTTTGGTAACGGCAGCGTGTTGGTTGTGGGTGGTGATGCGAGTGGTACGGCTGAAGTTCTCGACGCTGCCTTGTCGGGTTTCAGCGCGGCGGGAAGTTTGCAGACCGCGCGTGCGATGCACTCGGCGGTGTTGTTGCAGGACGGCCGCGTGTTGGTGGTCGGCGGTCGTGATGCGAGTGGCAATGAATTGAGTTCGGGTGAAGTGTTCGACACGCCGGCGTCGAGTTTTTCGACAGTCGACAGTGTGTTGAAAGTCGCGCGCGTGCGGCCGCAGTTGCGCCTGTTGTTTGACGGCAAGGTGCAGATCATCGGTGGCAGCAACGACGGTTCGATGGAGATCTACGATCCGCTTTACGAGAGCTTCGGCGCGTATGCGCACGTGTTGCCGGAGGGCGATACCTGCGCCGGTCTTTCGGGGCAGGTGCTTGGCTCACAAACGAGAGCAGCGCTGTTTCACAACGGCCAAACGGATGCGCTGCTCGATCGATCGGGTCACACGATTACCGAGTTGAATAATGGTCAGGCGCTCGTGGTTGGCGGCGTCAATTCGAGTGGTGTGATTTTGAGTTCGACTTCGGTGGTGGCGAGCTCGGGCGCGTCGATCACGACGGACAAGATGGACTACGCGCCGGGTGAGACTGCGCATATTAGTGGGCGCGGTTTTCAACCTGGTGAGACCGTGCGGTTGAAGATCCACGAAGATCCGCACACGCCTCAGGAGCGCGGGTTGGATGTGGTTGCAGATGCGAACGGAAACTTTACCGGCGATTACCTCGTCCAGGACTACGATCTCGACATGAAGTTTCTCGTGGGCGCACGTGGCTTGACGTCGGGCGCAGTGGCGCAGACGACGATGACTGATGCCCGCAACTTACTGCTTACTTTTGCTGGAACTGGGACCGGAACGGTAACTGTGACTCCAAGCACAGGAACGGTCACCGCTCCTGTATCGTGCGGCGGCACCGGCAACAACCAGGCATCTCAAACGGTCTCAAGCACCTGTCTACCAAATATCAGCACTTCCGATAACAGTGCGGTCGTTACGTTCACCGCTGTCGCCAATGCGGGTTCCACGTTTGCGGGCTGGAGTGCGCCAGTCAACTTGAGTCCGTCAACGTGTACAGGCACGACTAACCCGTGTACTGCGGTCCTTGGTAGTAACCCAGCGCTAACTGTTACGTTCAACTCGGCAGCGATCAACACCACTACGACGGTTGCGAACGCCAGCGTAACCTACGGCGCCGCCTCGGTAACGCTGAATGCAACGGTGACGCCTGCGACTGGCCCAGCGATTAATAGCGGTTCGGTTACGTTCACGGTCAAACAAGGTGCGACGACGATTGGTGTCGCGACGACGGACAACACGGTCGTGGCGGGCGCTGCGAGTGTGAGTTACGCCTTGCCAGCGGGCACGGCTGCCGGGCCCTACACAATCCAGGCGGCTTACACGCCTGGCGCGGGGTTCAATGCGAGCTCGGGTACTGGCTCGCTTACGATCAACAAGGCGCACCTGACGGTGACTGCTGACAACAAGAGCAAGACCTATGACGGCGCGGTGTTCAGTCCGTTTACCTCGATGATTTCAGGGTTTGTGAACGGCGAGACTGAAGCGGGGTTGCGTGGATCGGGAGCACTCTCTGGTGCGGCCGCTTACACTGGGACAGCAACGACAGCCGTCAATGCCAACGCCACGCCTTACACCATCACGCCGACAGTCGGCACCTTGACTGCGACCAACTAT
>CAMLLD010000074.1 GCA_946480785.1 uncultured Blastocatellia bacterium
CAGACCGGACATTTCATTTGTTAATTTCACCGGACACATCATGTGCTAACGACACTTTAAAGGCCCGCTGCTTGACACGTGCTGCGGGCGGGGCGTATAAGCAGCGATGACAAACGTGGTGAGTTAAGGCGACTTGCGGCCACGTAAAATAACCAGCTAAACAGCAAGGGACGCCGATGAATCGCGGTGGCCCGAATACTTCAAACCGATTTTGAAGTCCCGTTGTTTAGCGCGGGGCTTTTTCATTTGTTCTTTTTGGATCATGCAGCCATTCCGCGAACTCCTCGAAACTGACCGCATACACGTCGTAGACGGCGCGATGGGCACGATGCTCTACGCGAAGGGCGTCTATATCAATCGTTGCTACGACGAACTGAATCTCAGCAATCCCGACCTCGTGCGCGAGATCCATTGCGAATACATTCGCGCCGGCGCGGACATCATCGAGACCAACACCTTCGGCGCGACTGCCCACAAGCTGCAACAGTACGGACTCGATAGCAACCTGCACGAGATCAACGCCATCGCCGCGCGGATCGCGCGTGAAGCCGCGGGCGATCGGGCTTACGTCGCCGGCGCGATTGGACCACTCGGACTGCGCATCGAGCCGTATGGCCCGACTTCGTTCGCAGAAGCGAAGGAGATGTTCAAGGCGCAAGCCACGGCGTTGCTCGAAGGCGGCGTGGATCTCTTTTGTCTCGAAACTTTTTCCGACGTCTCCGAGATTCGCGAGGCCATCAACGCCGTGCGCGAGCTCTGCGATCTGCCAATCATCGCGCAGATGACGATCATGACCGACGGCAACACGCTGTTTGGCACGACCCCCGAGCTCTTCACCGAGCGACTCGATAAATGGGGCGCCGACGTCATCGGTCTCAACTGCGGTGTTGGACCAGCAATCATTCTCGCAGCGCTGGAGAA
The DNA here is from genome assembly GCA_946480785.1 of uncultured Blastocatellia bacterium. The sequence continues at coordinate 922 of CAMLLD010000074.1, forward strand.
GATGCGCGCGGTCACGAAGAAGAAACTGTCGGCGCAGCCAAACGCGGGACTGCCGCGCGACGTGCAGGGACGGCAGTTTTACATGTGCTCGCCGGAGTACATGTCGAAGTTTGCGAAGCGTTTCATTCAGTCGGGTGCAAAGTTTATCGGCGGTTGCTGTGGCACGACGCCGGCGCATATCAAGTTGATCTCGGATTCGGTGCGCGCAGCGTCGCCGCGCGCGCAGCGCACGGCTTTCACCGGTGCGACGGCGCAAGTGATCGAGATCGCGCCGCCGGACATCAAGGTCGTGCCGCCGGAAGAACGATCGGCGTGGGGCCGGAAGATCGCGCACGGTGAGTTTGTCACTTCGGTTGAAGTGCTGCCGCCGAAAGGCGTCGACGCGGAGAAGACGCTCGACTCGATTCGTCTCTTGAAAGATGCCGGCGTTGACGGCGTGAACATCCCCGACGGCGCGCGCGCGCAGTCACGCATGAGCGCACTCGCAACGGCCGTTCTGGTCGAACAGCAGATCGGTATCGAAACGGTGTTGCACTACTGCTGTCGCGATCGAAACCTGCTCGGCATGATGTCGGACCTGCTCGGCGCGGCGGCGCTCGGCCTGCGCAACATACTCGTGATCACCGGCGACCCGCCGAAAATGGGACCATACCCGGATGCGACCGCCGTGTTTGATATCGACTCGATCGGTTTAACCAACATGGTCAACAAACTGAACCACGGTCTTGATCTCGGCAACAATCCGATCGGCGAGCCGACCGCGTTCTGCATCGGCGTTGGGGTAAATCCCGGCGCGATCAATCTCGACGAAGAGATCAAGCGCTTCGAGTGGAAAGTGGAAGCGGGCGCGCAGTATGCGATTACGCAGCCGGTGTTTGACACGGATCAGTTGCGCGCGTTTCTGAAACGCATTCAGCACGTGCGCATCCCGATCATCGCGGGCATCTGGCCCCTCGTGTCGTATCGCAACGCGGAGTTCTTGCACAACGAAGTGCCGGGCGTGCGGGTGACGCCGTCGATCATGGACCGCATGCGCAGTGCGGCGGCGATTAGTAAAGAGGCGGGACGTGATGAGGGTTTGAAGATTGCGCGCGAGTCGCTGCTGGAAGTGCGCGACGAGATTCAGGGCGTGCAGGTTTCAGCGCCGTTTGGCAACGTGAAGTATGCGCTCGAAGTGTTCGACGCGCTTCGCTAGTTCTTTCCTTCGAGTAAGTGGCGCAATGCGGGTTCTAACCTCGGCCACTGAAACGTGAATTGTTTGTCGTTCAAGACCTTCGGCTCAACTCTCTGACTCGACAGCAACAGGGCGTCAGCCATTTCACCAAAAGCGAGTCGCGCGCCGAACGCGGGTACCGGAAAGAATGTCGGCCGCGAAAGCACGCGTCCGAGTGTGCGCGTGAACTCCGCGTTTGTCACCGGATTTGGCGCGACAAAGTTCACTGGTCCATGCGCTGTGTTATCGTCTAATAAAGACTTCAATCCGGCGACGACGTCTTCGAGAGCGATCCAACTCATCCACTGTTTGCCGTCGCCGACGCGTCCACCAACACCCATGCGAAACGGCGTGAGCATCTGCGCGAGCGCACTGCCGTGGGCGTCGAGAATGATGCCGAAGCGAGCGTTGACGGTCCTGATTCCCTTCTCTACAGCGGGGCGCGTGGCTTGTTCCCACTCGACGCACACGGATGAGAGAAAGTCGTTGCCCGGGTTGCTCGTTTCGGTTAAGAGTTCATCGGCGCGATTGCCGTAGTACCCGATAGCCGAAGCGGACAGGAATACTGACGGTGGCTTCGAGAGTTGCGCGAGGGTGTTGCTGAGGAGTGTGGTGCCTTTGACGCGGCTGTCGCGGATCGTGCGCTTCTTTTCGTCGGTCCAACGGCCGGAGGCGATGCTCTCGCCCGCGAGATGAATGACAGCGTCGAGGCCTTCGAGTCGTTGCGCGTCGATGCGGTCCTGGTCCGGGCGCCACTCGATTTCACTCGTGCTATTCGGGACTTCACGCCGCACGAGTCGGACCACTTCATGTTTGTCTTCAGTCAGCGACTTTATTAGAGCGCTGCCGACGAGTCCGTGCGAACCGCTGACGAGGATTTTCATGAGGGTAAAAATACCACAGTAGACAGTTTTGTTTTCGGCGTGTAGAATCCGCAGCCAAAATTTAAGGAGCAACCTCACTATGCTTCGTCTCAAAGTATGTTTCCTCACGATCCGTCGACTCAGGCTGTGTTTCCTGGCTTTGCTTCTCGTTACAGTTTTGCTTCCGCCGCGGGCCAACTCGCACTCGAGTGTCGTGCGTCTGACGACGACGCCGGAACAGGCTATGAACTTGAATCCGTCGTTGAGTGATGACGGGCGCGTGGTCGTGTTTGAGTCGTCGGCGAATTTCTTTGCAGGTGGGCTGAGTGATTCGTTTCACGCGATCCGTGCGGATGTCGGTGGTGATCCACCAGTGTTCGTCGACGTCGGCAAGACACGGATCATCTCGCCCGCACTCTCGGCTAATGGCGCCATTATCGCCTTCGCGTCAACCGAAGATCTTGTCGGACAGAACGCCGATCGAAACTCAGAGATCTATTTGTTGACGTCAGCCGGTTTGAAGCAGCTCACGCATAGTTCGGAGAATCTGTGGCCTTCGATCACGAGTGATGGCGGTCGAGTAGCTTTCACGTCGAGCGGAAATCCGTGTCTTTACGACGTTGCCTCTGGAACACTCACACGATTAAGCGAAGACGTGGCGTCGAGTCTCAAACTCAGCGGTGACGGCTCGAAGGTTTACTACCAACGAGGGAATGAGTTGGTATCGCTTGATGTGAGAACTACGATTAAACGGATTGTGGCCTCTGGTCTTTCGAAGCTCTCGATTGCCACGGGTCGTGCGGTTAGTAACGATGGACTCCGTCTGGTCTATTCAGCCGAAACGGCTACGAATCAGAGCCAGGTGTTTCTGTACGATGCTCGCGCGAACGCGGTGCGGCAGTTGACGCAACTCGGATCGAGATCGACCGACGTGCCGCTCAATCCGACGATCAGCGGCGACGGCAAGCGCATCGCGTTTGCCACCAGACGCAAGGTAATAAGCACGAGTGACGGCGGTGTCGAGTTGTATCTCTACGACATTCCGAGCGGGCAAGTGCAGCAGATCACGAATGCACCATCGAACGCTACGGCCGAAGTCGTGGCGTCGCTAAATTTCGACGGCAGCGCGGTGGCGTTCAGTTTTCCCCGCGTGCTCTCGGGACCAGCAACCAATGACTTCGAGAACAACAGCGAGATCTATCTCGCTTCGCTGGCGCCGCGAGCGGAATCCGGCGTGGGAACGGTGTTGAATGCGGCCGCGCTCGGAAACGAACCCGTTCAACCCGCGCGAATCGCGCCCGGCAGTATCGCGACAATTCGCGGAAGCGCGCTAACCGGCGCGAGCGTGAAAGTGAATGGCTTCGTGGCGCAAACTCTTTTCGCAACGCCGCAGGAAGTCGTATTCGTGACGCCAAATGAACTCACCGATGGACCAGCGGAGTTTGTCGCGACGAATGCTGACGGCTTCGAGATCAAAGCAGAGGCGACCATCGCGAGGGCCGCGCCGGGAGTTTTTGCGGTGAGCGGTGACGGTGAGAGCGAAGCGATCGTGCTCGACAGCGACACGCTTGTCGCCGCACCGTTCGATCCGACAAACGGCCACTTGCGTTTATCGATCTTCACGACCGGCGTCGCGCATGCGCAAACCGTTTCAGTCACGATCAACGGACAGCCAATTAAAGTAGAAACCGTCGCTCGCAACACTTTCAGCGGACTCGACGAGATTCACGTCCTCGTGCCCGCCGAACTGCGCGGCGCCGGAAAAACTACGCTTACGATTACCGCGGATAGCGTGCTAGCCAACGCGACAACCGTAACACTCGCCGGCAGCTCAGTGCGCGACATCGTCATCAACGAGCTGCTCGCCGATCCACCTGACGGCCTCAACGGCGACGCGAATCACGACGGCGTGCGCGACACGTCCGCCGACGAATTCGTCGAGCTCGTAAACTCAACGGGGCACGACGTCGATCTCAGCGGCTATCAACTCCAGAGCCGCAGCCTTACCGCAACCAACGACACGCTGCGCCATCGCTTCGCTCAAGGCACAACGTTATCTGCCGGCGCTGTCATCGTCGTCTTCGGCGGCGGCTCACCAAGCGCGAGCAATCCTGTGTTCGGCGGCTCTCAAGTGATAAAAGCCTCGAGCGGTGGACTGTCGCTCGTCAACGGCGGCGGTGTCGTAACGCTGCGAAAACCAAACGACGACATCGTCACTTCGATCGCTTACGGCGCGTCGTTGAACTTGCGCGGAGATCAAAACCAGTCACTCACACGTGCACCTGACATCACCGGCGACTTCACGTTGCATTCGACCGCGCCCGGCAGTAACAAAACACTCTTCAGTCCCGGGGCCAGACTCGACGGGTCGCCATTCGTCCATAATTCGCCAGTCGGTACTGGTGCAGTTTCACCAGGGCGTCTCCCTGGAGTGCGGGGACTTGTCACCGCTTTGGCCAAAGCGCCGACGAGTCGGCGCACTCCAAATACAAACCCGTCCGCCGCAGGTATTGCGTCGCCTGCTAAGATACGCCATGCACTCTCTCTCAGATCCGATCACTTCCCTGCGCGAGCACTTCGGTTTCGACAGCTTCCGCGAAGGCCAACGTGAAGTGATTGAATCGATTCTCGCCGGCAAAGACGCGGTGGTCGTCATGCCCACCGGCAGCGGCAAGTCGCTCTGTTATCAACTGCCGGCGATGATTCTCGAAGGCGCGACACTCGTCGTCTCGCCCCTCATCGCGCTGATGAAGGACCAGGTCGACGCGCTGCGTGCGCGCGGACTGCCCGCGACCTTTATCAACAGCTCTATTCCGGAAGCGGAACAACGCGCGCGCATCGAGTCGCTGCGGCGGCGCGAACACAAACTGGTCTACATCGCACCCGAGCGTTTTCGCAGCAGCCGTTTCAACGCCGCGCTGCAATCGATCCCGCTCGCGCTCTTCGCCGTCGACGAAGCGCACTGCATTTCGACGTGGGGCCACGACTTTCGTCCCGACTACCTGCGCCTGCGACACGTCATTCGTTCGCTCGGCAACATTCGGACGCTTGCGCTCACCGCGACTGCGACACCTTACGTTCGGTCCGACATCATTCAACAGCTCGGTCTGGAAAAGCCGCAGACTTTCGTCAGCGGTTTCGATCGGCCGAACTTGCGGATCGAAGTCGTGCACACTGAGAAAGAGCGCGAGAAGATCACGCGCATCAAGCGGCTGGCCGAATCGCACGAAGGTTCGGGAATCGTTTACACGTCAACGCGCAAGGCGGTGGAACAGGTCGGACGCGAATTGAAAAAAGCGGGCCTGAGCGTTGCGACTTATCACGCGGGGATGAGTGACGCGGTGCGCGTGCGCGCGCAGGAAGATTTCATGAGCGGCCGCACGCAGATGATCGTAGCGACGAATGCGTTTGGCATGGGCATCGACAAGCGCGACATACGCTTCGTGGTCCATTACCAGATGCCGGGATCGATCGAGGCGTATTACCAGGAGATCGGACGCGCGGGTCGCGATGGTCTGCCGTCGACGTGCGTGCTGCTGTTCAACTACGCCGACAAGAACACGCATGACTTCTTTATCGAAGGCTCGTATCCGGAGCTGCCGCTGATCAAGAGTGTCTACAACGCCCTCGTCGGCACTGAGTTGAAACAGATTCATCTTTCGACGTCGGAGATCGCGCACCTTTGCGGGCACAAGAACGAGATGGCGATCCAGTCGGCGCTTTATCTGCTCGAACGTGCCGGTCACATCGAGCGCGCCGCTGTAAATCGCGGTGAGAACGGGAGACGGCTCGCGCGCGTGATCGTCATGCGCGACGAATTGCCGGGCACGCCGTTACGCGTCGATCCGCGTCAGGTGGCGGGACGGGCGGATCTGGAAAGGCGCAAGCTGCGCGAGCTGATCGAGTTTTGTTATACGGAAAACTGTTATCGCTCGCACATACTCAACTACTTCGGTGACCGACATCATCCGCGGCAGTGTGGGACGTGTGGGAACTGTTCGCCGGCGACTGAGCGCACCATTCCTAAGTCCGCGCCCATCGCCCCACCCGACCTCACGCCACGGATACCCTCGGATGACGAGTTGCTGCGCGTACGAAAGATCCTCGCGTGTGCGAAGCGTATGAACGGGCGTTTTGGAAAGAAGCTGCTGGCGGGGACGTTACGCGGCTCGGCAGCGAAACAGATCGTGAAGGCACGACTGAACGAACTCTCGACGTACGGTCTGCTGCGCGACATGGGCCACGAAGAGCTCGAGCTTTATATCGATGCGCTGGTTGCGGCGGGATGTTTGAAAGTGGTCGGGCGTCAGTACCCGACTATCACGACGACGGAGTTAGGAGATCGCGTGATGCGCGAACAAGAGCAGGTAGCGCTCACCCTGCCTGCTAATTCAATTACTTAACAACACCTTGTAAAGGACTCGACGCGCTCGCATACAACCGTCGCGTCATGCGTCCAGCCTGGTACGCGAGACGGCCGGCCTGGATCGCGAGTTTCATCGCGGTTGCCATCTTCGCCGCATCCTGCGCTTCCGCAATCGCCGTATTCATTAGGACCGCGTCGGCGCCCAGTTCCATCGCCACAGCCGCATCACTCGCAGTGCCAACGCCCGCGTCGACGATCATCGTTGCATCAGGCAGTTGCTCGCGCATGATGCGCAGGTTCGCGGGATTCTGCACGCCCAGGCCCGATCCGATCGGCGCCGCCAGCGGCATGATCGCCGCGCAACCCGCATCGAGCAGTTTCTTCGCCATGATCAAATCGTCGTTAAAGTACGGCAGCACGACGAAACCTTCTTTCACGAGAACGCGCGCGGCTTCGAGTGTTTGTTCGTTGTCGGGAAAGAGCGTCGTCTGATCGCCGATCACTTCGAGCTTCACGAGATCTGTTTGCAACGCTTCACGTGCAAGCCGCGCGGTGCGTATCGCATCTTCAGCCGAGTAACAGCCCGCGGTGTTCGGCAGAATCTGCAACGCCGGATCGAGATGATCGAGAAACGATTCACTGCTGCGATCGAGCGGCACGCGCCGCACCGCGACCGTCACCATCTCCGCGCCCGAAGCACTGTGCGCGCGGCGCATCTCTTCGTAACTGCGATACTTTCCGGTGCCGATAATCAAGCGTGACGTAAACTCGCGCCCCGCGATCATGAAACTCTCAGACTGCTTAGCTTGAATGGCCGTTGACATGCGTAAAACTTTACACGGATCTACGCGGATCCTCCACCGACGAAGTGCACGATCTCGAGGCGGTCGTCGTCGTGCAGCATCGTCGCGCTCCAGTCGCTGCGGCGCACGACGTTGCGATTCAACTCAACGGCAATTCGCGCCGCCGGCAAATCGAGTTGGGTGATTAGTTCTGCGAGAGATGGAGAACCCGAGAGCTCTTTGACTTCGCCGTTGACGTAGACCCGCAAAACGATCACGACCTCGTTTCAACCGGGTGAATGATGCGGCGCAGCTCGGCGGCCTGATCCTTCACTACCGCACGCACGAGCACGGCGGCGCGGCCGGACGTGAACTCGGGAATCTGCGTCGCCACCGTGGCCACGCCGTCGCTTTCTGTCTTTAAAGAATAGATGAGCGGCCGGAAGGTCGTGCCCAGTATCTTGATCGAAACGGCCGCGCTCGCGAGCGGTTTCTCCTGACCGGCCAGTCGATTCGCGATAAAAACACGCAACGTATACTTCTCGCCCGAGTAAAACTCTTCGTCATCCAACATCGCGATCACGAGCCCGTCCGGCAGCGGCTCTTCGATCGCTACGGGCTCCGATCCGTGTTCATCCGTGGCTTCAACAACCTCCGGTTCGGGCGCTTCCGTTTCTTCAACAGCCTCAACAACCGGCTCTTCCACCCGTGGCGGTGGCGGCGTCCACTCCTGCGTGATCCCGAACTCAAACTCAAACTCCTCGACTACCGGTTCCGGCTCGGCAACGAGTTCTGCCTCCTCCACCACGAATTCCGAATCCACAAACGGCTCCGGCCCCGTCACGACTTCCGACGGCTCCTCAACCACGGACTCCGCCGTCACAGTCTCCTCCGCGACCGCTCGCTTCACCGGGCGAGTCATTTTCTTCAGGTCGTCAATCCGTCCCGAATGAATCGCCGCGCAGATCAACTTATGCTGGCGCTTCAAACGTTCCGCCAACACTTCATCGCTGAACCCTGCCGCGATCAGATCTTCATACGGTGAACGTTTGCTGGCGAGGATGGTGCCGCCGGCATAGACGAGCGAGAGAATGATCGGTGTGTCGAGCCCCTTGTCCTCGGTCTGAACATGATAGACGACGCCGTCATGTTCGATGTCTGTATTGAATCCGGTAATCACAGTTACGAAGGACTGCGTTCTTTCCTCAAGGAGTCACGTGATAAGCCACCTGGGATGCGGCTTTTCCTGAACGGTAACACAAGCATTTTTTCACGGTCAATCAGCATTTTTTCTGCGTCGATCAAACGTCGGATCAATGCCCGATCTGCGTCTGTAACGTTGCTTGACACACATGATCAGTTCCCGTAGCATCACGCTTGTACAATGATTCTCAAGCTAATGACTGAGCGGGAAGGTGGCGCCTGAGATGCCGTTTCGTCTCTACGACTACCTGCCCATCCTGCTGATGTTCATCGTTGCCGCCGGCTTTGCCGTGGGCAATGTTCTCCTGTCTCAGTTCGTCGGCCAACGTAAGCGAACCAGAACAAAGCTGATGCCTTACGAGTGCGGCAAGGATCCGGTCGGGTCCGCGCGCGAAAGGTTCTCGGTGAAGTTCTACCTGATCGCTATGATTTTCATCCTCTTCGATATAGAGGTGATCTTCCTGGTACCGTGGGCGGCCGTGTTCAAGACGTTGATCGCGCAGGGCGCGGCGATGCGTTGGTTCGCGTATCTCGAGATGATGATATTTGTCGGGCTGCTGCTCGCCGGCTACATCTACATCGTTAAGAAGGGTGCTTTTGATTGGAGCGAGCGCGCGCGGCACGAGGCGGAAGCCGAAGCCAGAGCGCTGCACGAACTGGAGGCGCGGCGCACGCAACGCGCAGCCTGAGAATGTCTTCTCTGTGCCTCTGTGTCTCTGTGGTTAGATAAGTGTTATGGGTCTCGAAAACGTAATTGCCGAAGCTTTACCGGAAGTCCTGACGACGCGGCTCGACTCCTTGATTAACTGGGCGCGCAAGTCGTCGCTATGGCCGGCGACGTTTGGTCTCGCGTGTTGCGCGATCGAGATGATGAACGCGACTTCATCTCGCAACGATCTCGCGCGCTTCGGAGCGGAGGTATTTCGCGCCAGTCCGCGCCAGGCGGACGTGATGATCGTCTCGGGACGCGTGTCGCGCAAGATGGCGCCGGTGCTGCGACGGATTTACGACCAGATGCCCGAGCCGAAGTGGGTGATCTCGATGGGCGCGTGCGCTACGTCGGGCGGCGTGTTTGATAACTACGCCATCGTTCAGGGCGTCGACAAGATCGTGCCGGTTGATGTTTACATTCCGGGCTGCCCGCCGCGACCGGAGATGCTGGTGCACGCGGTGATGATGCTGCAGGAAAAGGTTTCGAAGGACAGCGCGCGCGATCGCCGGGATGTGCCGGAAGAAGAGGCACGCGAAGCAGTGCCGCCGGGCACGCTGCCGGTGACCGACGGTTCGAGCGCGCTCAAGGATGCGCTGCAAGAGTCGCGGCCTTACACGATAGCCTCCAGACACGAGCGGCGGCGTTCTTCCTAAGAGAGTAGAGCAACGAGTGCGGATGGCAGAGCCCGACAACAAAGAAACAAATCCAATTCCAAGTTTAGAAGCTGCCGCGCCGTCACCGTTGGTGGCGGCGTTGCAGCATCAGCATGCGGAGTGGGTCGTCGACGTGATCGAGGCGTTTAACGAGATCACGATCGTCGTGCCGCGCGAATTCATCGTGGCGGCGTGTTCGTATCTGAAGACCGCGCCCGAGACACGCTTCGATTTTCTCGCGGACATTTGCGGCGCGGATCGTGGCGTCGAGGAAGAGCCGCGGTTTGAAGTCAACTACCATCTCTTCTCCACCACGAAACATCATCGGCTGCGTCTGAAAGTTTTGTTGAACGAAGAAGACCCGCACGTGCCGACTGTGACGGGCGTGTGGCGCACTGCAAACTGGCACGAGCGCGAGACGTTCGATCTGTTCGGCGTGATCTTCGATGGTCATCCGGATCTGCGTCGCATCCTGTTGCCTGACGATTGGCAGGGACACGCGTTGCGCAAAGATTTTCCGTTGCGAGGCTACGAGCCTTATAGCTTGAAGTAATAAAGATGAGTTCTGCCGTAAATATTCCGCCGCAATTCGAAGTCGTTGATCGTCCGCTCGATACGCAGATGACGCTCTCAATGGGACCGCAACACCCGTCGACGCACGGCGTGCTGCGCCTCGAGCTCGTGCTCGACGGCGAAATGGTGGTGAAGGCGACGCCGGACATCGGCTATCTCCACACCGGCATGGAGAAGCTCTTCGAGTACAAGAAGTATCAGCAAGGTATCGTGATCACCGACCGGATGGACTATCTGAATCCGCTCGGCAACAATCTCGCCTACTGCATGGCGGGGGAAAAGCTGCTCGGCCTGGAGATTCCCGAACGCGCGCAAACTATCAGGGTGCTGATGTGCGAGTTGCAGCGGATCGCTTCGCACCTCGTCTGGCTCGGCACGCACGCGCTCGACATCGGCGCGATGACGGTCTTCTTTTATTGTTTCCGCGAACGCGAAAAGATTCTGAACCTCATCGAAGCGGCTTCGGGCGGTCGGTTAACTCCATCCTATTTCCGCATCGGCGGCTTAATGATGGATTTGCCGGCTGGCTTTGAAAACCGTTGCAAACAGTTTCTTAACGACTTTCCGAAAGCTGTTGACGAGTTTCACACCCTCTTGTCAGGCAACAGGATCTTTCAGAAACGAACCCAGAACATCGGACGCATTTCGGCCGAAGACGCGATCGACTGGGGACTGTCTGGTCCATGTCTGCGTGGCAGCGGCGTGAATCTCGACATCCGGCGCGCGAATCCGTATTCCGGATACGAGAACTATGATTTCGAAGTGCCGGTTGAACCGGATGGTGACGTGTGGGCGCGTTACATGGTGCGCATGCGCGAGATGAAGGAGTCGCACAAGATCTGCGGCCAGGCGTTGTCGCGCTTGAAACCGGGGCCGGTGAAGGCGGATGCGCCGAAGGTCGTGTTGCCCGATCGTGAAGCGATGAAGAGTCACATGGACGCGTTGATTCATCACTTCCTGATCGTTGCGGAAGGGTTTGACGTGCCGGCGGGCGAGGTTTATCACCCGATCGAGGCGTCGAAGGGCGAGCTCGGTGTTTATATGCGGTCGGACGGTGGGCCGAAGCCGAGTCGCGTTCACTTCCGCGGGCCGAGTTTTGTGAATCTGTCGGCGTTGCCGGTGATGGCGGAAGGCGAGATGGTCGCGGACGTGGTCGCGATCATCGGCTCGATTGACATTGTGTTGGGAGAGGTCGATCGGTGAGTTCGCAACTCGTAAAAATCGGTCCACTGTCCCAACCGGTGTCGCTCGGCGTTGAGCCCGCGACGTTTTCGCCGGAAGTCGAGGCGGAGATTGATCGCCATCTCGCGAAGTATCCGGTGGCGCGTTCGGCGATTCTGCCGTTGATGTTCATCGTGCAGCGCGAGCGCGGCTATCTCGATCCGCCGGGCGTGCTGTATCTCGCGAACCGCTTAAAGCTGCGCGTGACGGACATCTGGGAAGTCGCGACGTTCTATTCGATGATCCACACGAACCCGATCGGCAAGTACCACATTCAGGTCTGTCGGACGTTGTCGTGCAAGATCCGCGGCGCAGGCGCAGTCACCGAGCATTGTGCGAAGAAGTTGGGAATCAACGTGGGCGAGACGACGGCTGACGGTCGTTTCACGTTATCGGAAGTCGAGTGTCTCGGCTCGTGCGGCACCGCGCCGATGATGCAAATCAACTTCGATTACCACGAAGACCTGACGCCCGAAAAGATCGATCAAGTGTTGGACGCTTTACCCTAATAAGATGCGTATCGAAGCCATCGGTTGTGAACCACTGCAACTCCGGCGAGTTCATCTCGAGAACTCGCGCAGTCTCGACGTGTATCGCCGCAACGGCGGTTACGAGGCGATCAAAAAAGTCCTCGACGGCATGTCGCCGGACGACGTGATCAACGAAGTGAAGAAGTCTGCTTTGCGCGGTCGCGGCGGCGCGGGCTTTCCCACCGGAATGAAGTGGAGCTTCGTGCCGAAGGATTCGCCGAAACCAAAGTACGTCGTCTGCAACGCCGACGAATCGGAGCCCGGCACGTTCAAGGATCGCTATCTGATGGAACGCGATCCGCACATGCTGATCGAAGGCATGCTGATCGCCGCGTATGCGCTGAACGCGAAAACAAATTACATCTACACGCGCGGCGAGTACAGATACCTGATCGACATCATGGACGTCGCGCTTGAAGAAGCACGCGCCGCGGGCCTCCTCGGCGCCAACATTCTTGGCTCAAACTTCTCCTGCGAGATCCACACGCACACCGGCGCGGGCGCTTACATCTGCGGCGAAGAGACCGCTTTGCTGAGTTCGCTCGAAGGACTGCGCGGTCATCCGCGGATGAAACCTCCCTTCCCTGCTGTCTCCGGTTTGTATGCGTCGCCGACGGTGGTGAACAACGTCGAGACGCTGACGGCTGTGCCCGACATCATCAAGATGGGCGGCGAGGCTTATCAAAAACTCGGCACCGAAAAGAGCGGCGGCACGAAGCTGTGGTCCGTCTCCGGTCACGTCAACCTGCCCGGCGTTTACGAGCTGCCGATGGGTTACGACGACATGGAGAAGTTTATCTTTGAAGACTGCGGCGGCATGCTCGACGGCAAGCAGTTGAAGGCCGTGATCCCGGGCGGATCGTCGGTTTACATCATGCGCGCCGATCAGATCGTCGGCAAAGACGTGCGCCTGGATTACGAAGGACTGGTCGCGGCGGGTTCGAGCGTGGGCTCCGGCGGTTTCATCGTGATGGATGAAACGGTCGACGTCTTTGAATCGACGAAGAACCTAACCGAGTTTTACAAACACGAATCGTGCGGTTGGTGTACGCCGTGCCGCGAAGGCACCGACTGGCTGGTGAAAGTTTTCAAACGGATCGAGAGCGGCGCGGGACGTCCGGAAGATGCGCAGTTGATGCTCGACCTTTGCGACAACATCGAGGGCAAGTCGTTTTGCCCGCTAGGCGATGCGGCGTCGTGGCCCATCCAATCGGCCATCAAGAGATTTCCGGAAGACTTCGCGCGCAGATTGACGAGAAATGGCGACGGAATTAGCTAAGCTCACTATCAACGGGAGAGAGTTCGAGGTCCCGAAAGGGGCACGTCTGATCGACGTGTGCCGCGAAAAGGGTTTCGACATCCCATCGTTCTGTTATTACGCAGACCTCGCGCTGCAAGCATCGTGTCGCATGTGCCTCGTGCGCATCGAGAAGATGCCGAAGCTGCAAACCTCCTGCACGATCACCGTCACCGACGGCATGGTCGTCACCACGCAAAGCGAAGAGATCGAAAAAGCGCAGCGCGGGATGAACGAGTTTTTGCTGGCGAACCATCCGCTTGACTGCCCTGTTTGCGATCGCGGCGGCGAGTGTGAGTTGCAGGAGATGTCTTTCGATTGGGGCGGTCTCGAAGAGCGCTTCACTGAACAAAAGAACTACGCCGCCGAGCGTTATCTCTCGCCGATGGTGGCGAACGATCCACAGCGCTGCATTCTCTGCAAACGCTGCACGCGCGTTTGCGATGAGTGGATGGGCGAAGAGGCGATCGAAGCGGGCGGCCGTGGCGCGCACACGGTGATCGGCACTTACCTCGGTTGGCTCGATTGTTCGCAGTGCGGCAACTGCATTGAGGTCTGTCCCACCGGAACATTGCTCGATGCGACTTATCGTCACCAGACGCGGCCGTGGGAACTGGCGCAAACGATCTCGACGTGTAACTACTGTTCCGATGGTTGCCAGATGTCGATCGGTTCGCGCAGCGGCGAAGTGCGGCGCGTGGTCGCGCGCGATCGTTACGTGAACGGAATTAACGGCGAGTTTCTGTGCGTGAAGGGACGGTTCGGGCATCCGTTCATCAATCACGAAGCTCGCATTCGCACGCCGATGATCCGCTACAAGAAAGGCGGCAAGTTGATTCCGGCGACGTGGGACGATGCGATCAAGCACATCGCCGAACGGCTCGACACGATTGCGGAAAATCATGGGCGCAGCGCGATTGGCGTGGTTGGCAGTCCGCGTTTGACGAATGAATCGCTTTACGTGCTGCGGAAGTTTGCGACGGAGCTTGTCGGCACGGAGAACTACACCACGACTGACCTGCACAGTTTGCAGCCGTTCTTTGAGAACCTCGGCGCGCCGCTCGCTACGCATCGCGATATTCGTTACGCGAAAACGATCGTGTTGATCGGCGGGGATCCGAGTGAGCTTCAACCGCTAACCGGCAAACAGATACGGCAGGCCGTGCGCAACGGCGGCGCGCAGTTGATCCTCGTTAACTCGATGCCGATCCGATTGCGTGAGCAAGCCGCGATGTTCTTGCACGTCAGGTCGGGAACGGAAGAAGCTGTGTTGCTGGCGTTGGCCGATGCTGGCGGTAACGATCTCGCCGCGCAGAAGGCCGGCCTCGAAGCCGCGCAATTCGACGCCGCGCGCCAGATGATCATGGAGACAGCGGGCGACGTGGTCGTGATGTTCAATGCTGAACTGAGCGCCGCGGCACAAACGGTGTTGGGGCAGTTGTCGAGTGTGATTGGCGGTGAAGGACGGCGCGTGCTGATGCATCCGTTGCCGCTCTTCAATAACAGTGTCGGCGCGCACGACATGCGCATGATGGATCGCAACCTGTCGCCGTATCACATGCTCGAGATGGCGGGTGAAGAGATCAAGGCAATTTACATGGCCGGTGGTTTCTTGCGAGAGCATTTAGAAGGTCGCGAGGACGCACTGTCGAAGCTCGAGTTTCTCGTCGTGCAGGAGCTTTTTGAGAACGAAACGACTGCGGCGGCTGACGTCGTATTGCCCGCCGCGTCGTACGCTGAAGTCGACGGCACGTTTACGAACAACACCGGCATGGTTCAACGCGTGCGGCAATCGATTCCGCCGCTGCACCAATCGAAAGCTGACTGGATGATCGTCGCGCAACTCGCGAAGGAACTGGGCGTCGATTGGGGTTATGAACTGTCTGCCAGCGCGGTGTTCCGCGAGATCGGCGAACAGGTCCCGGCGTACGCGGGTATGCGTTACCCGCTGTTGAAAGATGAGTCAAAGCCGGTACAGGCAAAGCACGCTTTGAACGACGCGAACGGATTCGGCGACGCGCTTGCGGAACTGCGCAATCACGTCGAAGTGCTCGACGCTTCCGCCGAGAAGATCACCGTCACGCCCGACGTCGGCACCGAACTATTCCGGCTCGGCCGCCTGACGGAAAAAGTGCCGCAGTTTCAACTGCTCGCCAACGGCAACCCGCGACCGGAAACGACCGCCGTGTCTCCGCTCTACCAGATCACGGTTTCGCGCGCGCAAGCCAACGGCCACGGATGATGGACTGGCAGCTAATCATCGACATCATTCTGAAGTTCGTGGCCATCACGGTGGCTTTCATCGTCGTGTTGTTTGTCGTCGCTTACACGGTGCTCGCGGAGCGGCGCGTGCTCGGCTTCATCCAGGGACGCCTTGGACCAAACCGCGTCGGTTACGGCGGCTTGCTGCAACCATTCGCCGACCTGCTCAAGTTCATTCTTAAAGAAGACATCGTTCCCGACAAATCAACGCGCTTCGTCTACTTTCTCGCGCCCGTGATCGCGACGATGGCCGCGCTGATGACGATGATCGTCTATCCGTTCGGTCCCGAGATCAGGATTCCCTTCACCGACATCGTCATTCCGCTCGTCGTCACGCATTTCGACGTCGGCCTGCTTTACGTGTTGGGAGTCACTTCCGTCGGTGTCTACGGCATCATGCTCGCCGGCTGGTCGTCAAATAACAAGTACAGCCTGATGGGCGGGCTGCGTTCGTCGGCGCAGATGATCTCTTACGAGCTCGCGCTCGGGTTGAGCTTGATCGGCGTGATCATCCTAGCCGGGACTCTCGACCTCGCGCAGATCGTCGAGATGCAATCCGGCTGGCACGGCTTACGCTGGTTCATCTTCTTTCACCCGCTGGGCTTCATCGTTTATCTAATCGCGGCAATTGCGGAGACGAACCGCGTTCCGTTCGACCTGCCTGAAGCCGAAACCGAGCTCGTCGCCGGTTTTCACACCGAGTACAGCGCGATGAAGTTTGCGCTCTTCTTTCTCGCTGAGTACATCAACATGTTTACCGTGTCGATGCTCGCGACGACGCTGTTTCTCGGCGGCTGGAACGTGCCCTTTGCGGAAGACCTCTTCGGACGCGGAACGTTTTTGTTCGGGCTCGTCGGCGCGATCGGGTTTCTGCTAAAGGTCATCTTCTTTCTGTTTCTGTACATCTGGCTGCGCGGCACGCTGCCGCGTTTTCGTTTCGATCAACTGATGAACTTCGGCTGGAGGATACTGCTGCCGTTTGCGCTGCTGAGTATTTTCCTCACAGCGACGCTCGTCTTCCTGTTTCCGAACTTGTTTTAAGCGAACGACTGATGGCGACCGATCGATGTTAGCCCTGCTGTTCATACTTTTCGGAGCGATGGCGATTGGCTGCGGGCTCGCGGTCGTGGCCCAGCGCAATCCGCTCTACAGCGCGATCTCGCTGATCGGCGTGTTCATCTCACTGGCGTGTTTGTACGTCACGCTGGCGGCGCCGTTCATTGCCGCCGTGCAGGTGATCGTTTACGCGGGGGCGATCATGGTGCTCGTTGTCTTCGTGATCATGCTGCTCAACATTCAGGAAGAGGAACACCGTCGCCAGCGGTTGAAGTTTCTCGTTCCGGTGGCGGTCGCGCTGGCGGCCGTATTGATTGCGGAGGTCGCTTTCATTCTGGTGTCGGTGCAGGACATACCTACTTCGGCCGCGTCATCAGACGTGGGCGTCACGCAGTCGATCGGCACGGCGTTGTTCACGAAGTATTTGCTGCCGTTTGAGATCACTTCGATCCTGTTGTTGATGGCGATCGTCGGCGCGATGACGCTGGCGCGCCGCGGCGGACTGCTGCCGTCGCGCGAGCGAGGCGAACGGGAATAATCAAGATGGAACCACAACTCTCATGGTATCTCGCGCTCTCGGCGGTGCTGTTTACCATCGGCATGACGGGGGTGATCATCAAGCGCAACATCATCGCGATGTTCATGTGCATCGAGCTCATGCTCAACGCCGTGAACCTGACGTTCGTCGCGTTTGCGAGTTTCTTTCACGACGTGACCGGGCAGTTGTTTGTGTTCATTGTGATGACGGTAGCCGCTGCTGAGGCCGCGGTGGGACTCGGCATCATCATCGCGATCTTTCGCAATCGCGAGACACTCGACGTGGATGAAGCGAGTGTTTTGAAGCTGTAATGGAAACCAATCTTCTCAGCATCATCATCTTTGCTCCGCTCGCGGGCGCCGCGATCAATTGGCTCGTTGGCCGGCGCGTGCGCAACGAGCGATTCATCGGGACGATCGCCTGTGGCTCGGTGGCGATCTCGACGATTGTCGCGTTCTATCTCGCTTTCAATTCACACGGCGCGCTGCGCACGGAAGAACCGCTGTTCGATCACATCTGGACGTGGCTGCACGTCGGGAATTTTCGCGCCGACTTCGCGCTCGCGATGGATCGACTTAGCGGCACGTACGCGCTCTTCATCACGTTTGTCGGCTTTTTGATTCACGTGTTCGCCGTCGGCTACATGCACGGCGACAAAGGGTTCTATCGCTTCTTTGCGTACCTGAACCTCTTCATGTTTGCGATGCTGACGCTGATTCTGGCCGACAACTTCGTGCTGATGTTTGTGGGTTGGGAAGGCGTGGGTCTCTGCTCGTACCTGCTGATTGGTTACTACTTTGACCGTAAGGAAGCAAGCGACGCCGCGAAGAAGGCGTTCATCACGAACCGCATCGGCGATTGGGGCTTCGTGCTCGGCATCATGCTGACGTTCTTCCTCACGGGCTCGGTCAGTTTCTTTGCCAATCCTGCGGCGGGCGAAGCGGCGCAAACTGCATTCTCGTATTTCAAGTCCGCGCCGGTTGATCCTTTCACTTTAAGCGCGATCTTCGCGGGCGGCGCGACGTCGGTGGCGGTCCTTTTGTTCATCGGCGCGGCGGGCAAGAGCGCGCAGATTCCGCTGTACGTTTGGTTGCCGGACGCGATGGCTGGTCCTACGCCCGTCTCGGCACTGATTCACGCGGCGACGATGGTGACGGCCGGCGTTTACATGATCGTGCGCTGTTCGGAGATCTTCGTACACGCGCCGACGGCGATGTTCATCGTAGCGATCATCGGCGCGGCCACGGCGATCTTTGCCGCAACGATCGGTCTCGCGCAGAATGATATTAAGAAGGTTCTCGCTTACTCGACCATCTCGCAGCTCGGTTACATGTTCCTGGCCTGTGGCGTCGGCGCTTTCGTCGCCGCAATCTTCCACGTGATCACGCACGCGTTTTTCAAGGCGCTGCTCTTCCTCGGCTCGGGTTCGGTGATTAACGGCATGCATCACGAACAGGACATGAGGCGCATGGGCGGGCTGAAGAAGTACATGCCGATCACTTTTGCGACGATGGTGACGGGGTGGCTGGCGATCTCGGGTGTTCCGATCTTCGCCGGTTTCTTTTCGAAGGACGAGATTCTCTGGAAGACGTGGAGCGCGGCGGGACTGGGATCGTTCAGCAAGGTGCTGTGGGGCATTGGGGCGATCACGGCGCTGCTGACGGCGATCTACATGACACGTTTGATGGTGATGACGTTCTGGGGCGACGAACGTTTTCGCGAGACGCGCTCGGGACACACGGAGCATGAAGAGGTGGACGATCATCATCGTCCGGTTGAGCCGCACGAATCGCCATGGATCATGACAGTGCCGCTGATTGTGCTGGCGATCCTGTCTACCATTGGTGGTTTTATCGGTGTTCCTTACGCTCTCGCAAATCGCGACATCAACGTGATCGAGCACACGCTGGAACCCGTGGTCGCCAAAACCCCAGGTTCAGTAAACACGGATACCACGGATGAACACAGTGAGATCTCCGCGGAGCGAGCGTTGACTGCGGCGTCGGTGGTGATTGCGTTGCTCGGCATCGGCTTGGGTTGGGTGTTGTTCCGACGGCGGCCGTTGCTGGAGATGCCGCGCATACTCGAAAATAAATACTACGTTGACGAGATCTACGACGCGGCTTTGATTAGACCGATTGAAGTGGGTTCGCGCGAAGGTCTGTGGAAGATTGTGGACATCGGCGTCATCGACGGTCTGCTGCATTCGATCGGCGAAGCCGTTACCGAACTCGGCCGGCTCGGACGCTGGCTGCAAGCCGGTTTCGTGCGCGGTTATGCCGCGATCATTCTGACCGGCGCACTAATCTTGATTGGACTGTTCGCTTACTTTGGTTTTCCCCGTTAGTTTATGCCGCACTTGCTGACCATATTGATCCTGCTGCCGTTCGCCGGCGCGCTCGCGCTCGTGGCCTACAGTTTTGCGCCGCCGCGACGCGACGAACACTATCGCTGGATCGCACTCGTCACGACCGTCGCGACGTTTGTCGTCTCGCTGTTGCTGTTGCGCGAAGTCGGTGGCAACGGCGCGGCATTCAGGTTTGAAGATAGCGTCAACTGGATTGGATCTATCGGCGCGCGTTATCACGTCGCTGTCGACGGCGTGAGCCTCTGGCTCGTGTTGTTGACGACGCTCTTGATGCCGATCGCGATGTTGTCGAGCTGGAATGCGACCACGAAACGCCCGCTCGCGTATTACGCGTTCCTGCTGATACTCGAATCGGCGATGATCGGCGTGTTCGTTTCACTCGACCTGCTGTTGTTCTATCTCTTTTTCGAAGCATCGCTGGTCCCGATGTTCTTCCTGATCGGTATCTGGGGCGGCGACCGGCGCATTTACGCGGCCATCAAGTTTTTCATTTACACGGCGGTCGGCAGCTTGCTGATGCTGGTCGGCATCATTTCGCTCTACTTCATCTACAACACGTTTGACTATCCGACGTTGCTCCAGGCAATCAGCGCGAACCCACTCGCGCCACGCGCCGAGCTCGCGCTCTTCGCCGCCTTCGCGCTCGCGTTTTGTATCAAGGTGCCGTTGTTTCCGCTGCATACGTGGCTGCCCGACGCACACACCGAAGCGCCCACGGCAGGTTCTGTGATCCTCGCGGGCGTGTTGCTGAAGATGGGAACTTACGGACTGCTGCGCTTCAATCTCGCCCTCTTTCCCGATGCGTCGCGCCGCGCTGCATGGCTCATCATCACGCTCGCGGTGATCGGAATTATCTACGGCGCGCTCGTCGCGATGGTCCAACCTGACGTCAAACGCCTTGTCGCTTATTCGTCAGTGAGCCACATGGGCTTTGTCGTGCTCGGCCTGTTCTCGTTCACCGACCTTGGCATGCAGGGCGCGCTTTACCAGATGCTGAATCACGGCGTTTCGACCGGCGCGCTGTTCCTGTTTGTAGGTTTCATTTACGAGCGGCGGCACACGCGCCTGATCAGCGAGTTTGGCGGACTCGCCAAGCCGATGCCGTGGTATGCGACGCTGTTTGTCATCGCTTCGCTTTCTTCGATCGGCTTGCCGTTTCTAAACGGGTTTGTCGGTGAATTCTTCATCCTGATCGGGACGTGGACCTCGACTGCTGTGAGTCATCCCTGGGTTACGGCGATGCTTGCGGCAACGGGCGTGATTTGGGCCGCGGTTTACATGTTGTGGATGTTGCAGCGCGTGCTCTTTGGCGAAGTGACCAATCCGGAGAATGCGAGTCTCAGCGATCTGAACAGCCGCGAGATCGGTTTGGTATTGCCGCTAATGTTGCTGATGTTGTTCATGGGCGTCTACCCGCGCGTGTTTCTCGATCGCTCCGGGCCGAGCGTGGCCGCGATTCGCGCGCGCGTGAACGCCACGCCCGCGAGCGGCACGTTCACGACTGCCGAAGCGCAACGAACTGAGAGGAACCGGACGCAGCCATGATGCCCATCATCAACTGGTCGTTAATCGCGCCCGAAGTAATCGTTTGCGTCGCCGCTGTCGTCGTGATGCTGGTCGACGCTTTCGCGCGTCCGACGCAGCGCTGGACCACCGGCGGCATCTCGCTCATCGGACTCGCGCTCGCCGGCGCTGCCGCCATTTTTCTCTGGATAAACGGAACGCCGTCCGCCGACGCATTCAACGGCATGATCGTCCTCGACGAACTGCGTCTCGGCTTCACGCTCATCTTCCTGCTCGTTTCCGCGCTCACGCTGCTGCTCTCGACTGTCTGGGTCGGGAACGAACAGCTTCCGGCCGGTGAGTTTCATTCGTTGCTGTTGTTCGCGACCGTCGGCATGATGCTGATGGCTTCGGGCAACGATCTCGTGATCATCTTTCTCGGGCTCGAGATTCTTTCGATCGCGACTTACGTGCTCGCGGGTTTCCGGCGCACCGACATCCGCTCGAACGAGTCGTCGTTGAAGTACTTCATTCTCGGTTCGTTCTCGTCGGCGTTTCTGCTGTACGGCATCGCTCTCGTCTACGGCGCGACTTCGATCGCCGAGCCCGGCCCGGCGGGCCAGGTCGCGCGCATCGTCGCCGGCACGACCAACATCTCCGAGATCGCCGCCCGCATCAACGACGCGCAGTATCCGGCGCTGCTGTACGCGGGCGCCGCGATGATGCTCGTCGGTTTCGGTTTCAAGATCGCGACCGCTCCGTTTCACATCTGGACGCCCGACGTTTACGAAGGCGCGCCGACGCCGGTGACGGCGTTCATGGCTGCTGGTCCAAAAGCCGCCGGCTTCGCTGCGTTCTTGCGCGTGTTTGTTTTTGGTTTGCCGTTCGTCGTTTCCGCTTCGAGCGTCTCGGCCGGAAATCTGCACCAGGCGTGGGTCAACACGCTCGCCGTAATGGCGATCCTCACGATGACGCTCGGCAACGTCGTTGCGATCGTGCAGAACAACGTCAAACGACTGCTGGCTTACTCGTCGATCGCGCACGCTGGTTATGCGCTCGTGGGATTCGTCGCTGCTGGAGCCGCGGTCGATCCCGCCGAACGCAGCAACGCTCTGACCTCGGTGATGTTCTACTTGCTCACTTACGCGGTAATGAACATCGGCGCGTTCGCGGTGGTCCAACTGATCGCGCGCAGCGGCGACCGGCGCACGTCGGTGGAAGACTACAGCGGTATCGGTTTC
Source organism: uncultured Blastocatellia bacterium (assembly GCA_946480785.1). Next base: position 23,303 of record CAMLLD010000074.1, read on the forward strand.
GAATCGCCGGTGCTCGCCTTCTCGTTGAGCCTGTTTCTGCTGAGCCTGCTCGGCATGCCGCTCACGGCCGGATTCATCGGCAAAGTGATGGTGTTTGGGGCGGCGATCAAACAGGGCTATTACGTGCTCGTCGTCGTTGCGGTGCTGAACACCGCGGTGTCCGCTTACTACTACCTGCGTCTGATCATCGTGATGTTCTTCGGCGAACGCATCACGGCGTGGAGTGCGCCGCGCATTCCGGCGAGCATCGCGGTGGCGTTGGTGTTGACGGTGCTCGGCGTGCTCTACCTGGGCGTCTTTCCCGGCCGCGTCATCAACGCGTTTCAGACGAAGATCGAGTCGCAGTTATTCACTCACAGATAAGCGTGAACCTCGAAGCTTGCGCCGCACAGATTCGCGAACGACTCGGTGACGCGTGGCTGTCGCGCATCTATCGCGAACGAATTCTCAAGCTGCGCACGCGCTCTTATCATTTCGAGCTTGCGGGCGTTCCGAAGCGCATTGTCATCCAGCATACATTGCTGGGTGTTGAGTTGAAGGTCGGACGTAAGCGGCTCCTCTGTCCTGACCTCGCCACCGCGCGATACCTTTCGGTGTTCGCGCGGCTCGGCTGTCCGGATGTAGCGGTGCCGTACGATATAACGAGGATTTCGCAGTTAGCGGACGAATTGGAGTCATCGTGGTATAGAATGTTGTTGCTGGTCGACCAGGAAGCCCGCGCAAAAAGCGCTTCGTTTCGCAGTCGGGTGCGTGGCTCGCTGGTTGCTCAGATACGCGCGGAAATTAACGACGCGGGCGCGGGCCCGAAGGTCCCCGAGTTTAAGCAGAGCACGAGAAGACAGTAGAATCTCCGACGACACTCATCTGACAAATATGACCACTGAACTGGTTGAAGTATCCCCCACGAACGACGCAGCAGACGTTTCGGCTTCGCTTGCTTTCCCATTCAAATCGTTTTGTCGCTACGAACCGATCGAGCAACGCATTCCCAAAGCGCGTGTGCTCGTGATCGATAATCTGCTGCGCGACGAACACGATGCTTCCGCGGTCGCGCTTTCTGAGTGGGGCACGATGTGGGCCTCCGAGCTCAAACGCGAGCGGCTCATCGCGGGGATGGCGGTCGAGAACATTCTCAACAACATCTCGCGGCTCGTGAAAGAGCCGGAGACGCGTGTGGCCCATGTTTCGGAGATCGCGGCAGCGACGGTGGAGTTTCAGCCGGACGCGATCGTGCTGAGCGGCACGTTGCGCGACTTTGATTACTACCAGGATTCTATTCTCGATACCTTCGGCCGCTTCATTCGCGCGACGAAGATTCCGGTGCTCGCGATCTGCGGTGGCCATCAGCTCGTCGGTTTGAGTTTTGGCGCGCGCGTCGTGACGCTAGGCAACATGGAGCAGCATGAACAGCGCGTAGGCCGGCCGCAGGAATACCAGTATCGTTACGTGCGCATCACGGAGCCGGACGATCCGATCTTTCAGAACATCGCCGTGTGCGATACACCGCCGGACGCGAAGGGCTCACACATCCTGCACGTCTGGCAGAACCACGGCCTGCAACTCGATCGCGTGCCGGAAGGGTTCACGCTACTCGCCACTTCATATCTCTGTCGCAACCAGATGATGGTGAAGCGCAGCGACGGCCAGTTGATCTACACGGTCCAGTTTCATCTCGAGAAATCGTTTGAAGACTGGAACAAGAGCCGCACGCGCTGGGAGCATCATAACGACTCCCGCGACGGTCGCATCCTCTTCGAAAACTTCCTACTCCTCGCTACGAGTTGAAGCCATTTGTGCTGACACAAGAAACTCTCGCGCTCGCGGCGCGTGAGCTGGCGGCGCGCGACGAACTGCTGGCGTCGATTCACGGAACGTACGGTGATCCGCCGTTGTGGCAACGCGCCACCGGGTTTCGCACGCTGGTCCATATCATCCTCGAACAACAGGTGTCGTTGAGTTCGGCAAAGTCGATGCTGTTGCGGCTGGAAACTGCGATTCAGCCGTTCACGGCGGGACGTTTTGTCGGGCTTGGTGAGATGTATTTGCGTGGTTTGGGTGTAACGCGGCAGAAGTCCGCGTACCTGGTGCATCTCGCGGAATCGATCGTCAGTGGGCGATTGAGTTTACGAGGGCTCGCAAGACTGAGCGACGACCAGGTGCTAGCGCAGTTAACAGGGATTAAAGGGATCGGGTTGTGGAGCGCGAATATCTATCTGCTGATGGCGATGCGTCGTGCGGACATTTGGCCGGCTGGCGACCTGGCGCTGGCGGTTGCGATCAAGGAGCTGCGAAATCTCGCTACTAGACCATCACCCGAACAACTCGAGCAGATCGCAGAACACTGGCGCCCTTATCGCGCTGTCGCCGCACGCATGTTATGGCAGTACTACCTCGGTCGGAAATCCGTGTAAATTCGTGTAAATCTGTGGCTCACTTTGAAATCGTAGACGCGGTCGTAGTCGGTATCGGCGCGTTCAGCGGCGTGGTATCCGGTACGTTCTCCATCGTCATCTCGATCAGATCGTCAACGACGGCTTTCAAATCGTTCGTCTCGCGATAAACCTGGAGCTGTCTGTCGGCTGACGTGCCGCGCTCGAGAATCGTGTGCACGTGCTCGATCTCTTTCCGCGAACCGAGCTCATCAACCACGTCGTCAACAAACTCCAGCAATTCCAGCACGAGATCGCGCACCGGCACTTCCTTCTCTTTTCCGAAGTCAATCATTTTGCCGTCGAGCCCGTAGCGCACCGCGCGCCACTTGTTCTCCTGCACCAACATGCGGCGATAGAGCCGGAAGCCGAGGTTTTTGTCGATGAGCTTGTTGAGCTTCGCGACGATCGCCTGAAACAGCGCCGCGATCGCGATCGTGTCGTCGACGCGCGTGGGAATGTCGCAGATGCGAAACTCCAGCGTCGGGAAGTACGGATGCGGCCGGATGTCCCACCAGATCTTCTTGCCGTCGTTGATGCAGCCCGTCTTCACGAGCAGGTTCACGTATCGTTGAAAACCGCCGTACGAGTCGAAGTGATCGGGGATGTCGGTGCGGGGAAACTGTTTGAAGACTTCGGTACGATACGACTTCAGACCCGTGTTGTGGCCCATCCAGAACGGCGACGAAGTGGAGAGCGCAAGCACGTGCGGCAGAAAATAACGCGCGGCGTTCATGATGTGAATCGCGCGCTCGCGATCGGCCATGCCGACGTGTACGTGCAACCCGAAGATCAACAGCGAGCGGGCGACGGTTTGCAGTTCCTGGACCAGCAGCTCGTAACGTTCGTCGTCGAAGATCTCCTGGTCCTGCCAGCGCGAGATCGGGTGCGTCGAAGCAGCAACGATCACGAGGCCGTTCTTTCTGGCGAGCCCGGCGATAATGCTACGCAGGCGCGTGATGTCTTCGCGGGCCTCCTGGATGTTGCGACAAATTCCGGTGCCCACCTCGACCATCGATTGGATCATTTCCGGTTTGATCTGCTCGCCGAGCAGCATCTTGCCTTCTTCGAGGATCTCGGCGACGTGCGAACGCAGCTCGCGTGTTTGCGGATCGACGATCTGAAATTCTTCTTCGATGCCCAGTGTGAATTGATCGAACATAGTGGCCCTCTTACAAACTCAGGAATTCAGGTGCTTGGCGATCGTGCGCCAATCCGGTGTCAACTTACCCAGGTACTCGTAACGCAGGTGTTGCAAAGCGCTGCGCGCCGAGTAGACCGGGCTGTAAAGATCGAAATGCACGTACCAGCGGCGCGGCGCGCCTTCCTGGTAAAGAAAATGCAGCACCGCGGTTGCGCGACCTTTCTCGTAAAAACCGCCGCTCGTGTCCTTGTGATTAGCGAAGCGACGAATGAAGTCGCGGCGCTGCGACAACGTGAACTTAATCTTCGGCCACGCTTCGAACTCGATGCCGACGCCGCCTTCGCCGTAAACGTTCTTGACGCGCTTCACGAGGTTCCACAAGTCTTTCGCGCAAAGCCGATCGAGCAAGAGGAGTAACGCCTGTTTCTTATCGAGCGCCCACGAATCAAACGCTGCTTCGTCAGTCGGTGCGCCCCACAAACCTATGAGCTTGCCGCGTAGTAACTCGCGCGTCTGCGGCGAAAGCGTAGCCCAGACCGGCTCACCGTTCGTCGTTTGAACGGCGTCCGCTTCATTCACTCGCTAATTCGCGCTCCAACATCGCCCGCGCTTCCTCAGTCAGATCTCTGAAACGCAAACCGAGGCCGCGGCCCGGCTCGCTGTAAATCACTTCCGCGCGACAAATGACTTCCACGTTGGGGCGGAAAGGTATGCGCACGAGCAGCATCGCGCCGTTGGGAATCGTGGCCTGCGTGTTCATGTAGAGCCCGCCGGGACTGATGTCCTTCGTGCTCGCCACGCCGGTGACGTCTTCGCCGTCGAAAAACACGTCCACGATCAAACGCGAACGGTCGTGGGCCCTTCGTTCATCCTGCGATTGGAAAGCGTCTTCCGTCTCGTCGGCCATGAACGGATTCTACCCTCTTTTCCTTACTTTTGGCTGACGATGTAGGTCGGCACCATGCCGCCGCCAGAGCTCACATTCGCGAGCTCGGTGTAAGACAGCCGCGTGAACGCCGAACCCACTTTGCCGTTGAATAAAAGCGGATCGAGATCGACGAGCTGTTCGGCAAACTCGACGCGGCCATCGTCGGTCAGCGCCGGGAAAGTCTCACGTGCGGTCGGCACGCGCTCCTGCACGAGATAGTCGCCGTCTTTCAGAGCTGCTTCGATGGCGTCGTCCCATTCCGCCTGATCGACGTTCCACCCGATCGTGATGCCGTGTCCGCCGTAGTCGTCGTTTGGCTTCAACACGAGGCGCTCGCTGTTGTAACGAATAAACTCCAGCAGATCGACCGCCTCGTTTTCGTAGTCCGATTGCTCGTCGCGGACGATGCGCGTCCAGGGCACGTGCGCGCGAATCGCGGCGAGTTCTGCTGCTGAAAAGAGCGATGCGTGACGCTCGTCTGTCAGCACCGCGAACAGCGCCTTTTTGTGGATCAGCTTCGAACGAAAACTGTTGACCATACAGATGGCGCCCGCGCGGTACGCGTTCAGCAACGCGGGATACTCATCGATGATCGGCAGGTACTCATTCACGAGCAGCCGCTTGTAAACGATGTCGATCTCCTGTCCGTTTACCGACAGGCGCTTGTTACTGAATTCCAATTCCTGCGGCGTGCAGATCACTGACGGATAACCGTTCGACTCAAAGAAATCTCGAAACAGTTCAAACTCACTCACGGTCGGCACGCCCGGCAGATCGACGATCGCGATGCGCGGCTTGCGTTCCGGCGTATGGCCCAAAAACTCTTCGTATGACTTGAGCAACACTTCGAGCATGAAACGCCGGCCGTACAACGGGCGGACGTTGTAGTGCTTCGCAAACTCCTTCATCACCGGCAGCGAAGAAAAAATGTCGTAGGCCGCATCGGCGTAAGCGATGCCCGCGGGACTCTCGCCGTTGAGCTCGACAAAACTGTAGCGCGCTGAAGTCAGAAACGAATCAAGCCGCGCGGTTGGTGAAACTGCTTTGTAGCCGGGATCGATGGCGACGAGCTCGCGTTCGATGTCAGTCAGCCCGAGCCGCGTGACAATCGCGTCGTCTTCGACCGCCGCGTCTTTCACTTTCTGAATCGCCGACCAGACGGTCTCGCAGATCTGCGTGATGCGAGCGAAGTCGGTTTCGGTGACGAAGTGTGGACGCAGGTAAGGCGAGAGCCGGCGCCCACCGAAGATGAGTTTGGCTCGTTCCAAACCATCATCGAGCGTGGCGCGCGAGCTTTCGGCGAGTTCCTGGTTCGCGAGCAGGTCGTGATACCGCGCAACAGCCTCTGGAAACATGAGGCGCTAGCGTAGCACAGAAAGCCATCCACAGATTACACAGAGTCTGCGTAATCTGCGGATGGATTAGTTGTTTCCGGAAGGCTTCGCGAGGTTAAGGGTCAGTTTTTCTTTCTTGCGAACGATTGCCAGAGTGGAAAGCTTTTTCAGCGGCACGGCGGGATTCAAGGCCGACACGGGTTTGCCGTCGATCGACTGAATCACGTCGCCGGGTTTGAGGCCCGCTTCGAAAGCAGGCGTGCCGGGTTCGACGTAGACCACGAGCAGACCGGCAGTCGTGCCGAGTTGCGTGGCCACGGCTGGCCGCAGCGCGATCGCTTCGATGCCCTGCTGCAGCAGCGACGAATTATTCGGCCGCACGAAGCGGTTGCGAAAACTAAACCAGTTAACCGCCGGATCGAGCGAGCCGCTCAACTTTATCTTGAAAGATTCTTCCGCCGGGCGATCCGGACGCGCCACAGTGAACCGCACGAAATTACTCGGGCCGGCTTGTTCAAGCGACCACGTGAAGTCTTCCGCTTTCTGAATCTCCTGGTCGTCGACTTTGAGAATCACGTCGCCGGCGCGCAGGTCAGCGCGTGCCGCCGGACTGTCGGGAACGATAGAGGTGAGCATGATGCCGCGATGTTTGCCCGCGAGATCGGCGGCGCGCTCCATGGTCCAACCCTGGCTCTGGATCTGATCGAGTTTGAGCGCCGAGATCGCTTCGCCTTTTACGCCGAGCCACGGGCGCGGCACGCTGGCCTGCTGCTCGAGTACGCGTTGCGCGGCGCGGCGAATCGAAGCTGCGGGCAGGATCGTTGCTTCGTTACCTTCGAGGCCGTCGACGATACCGATCGTGTCGCCTGCGTCGTTGACTGCCACGCCGCCGATGTTTGCCTGCGACAACTTTGCCGCGCTCACTTTTAAACGCGCGACTTCGCCCGACGGCGCGGGTAGCACGTTCTGTATTCGTCCTTCCACCGAACCGATGCGAACGTAGAGATTGTTTCCCGTGAAAGTCTGAGTGGGCGCAACCGGTTCTGGTGCGAATAAAAATACGTTCTCGCCGACGTCGATGAGTTGGTCCTTTGTTGACGCGGGTGGAAAAAGAGTCTTGTCGAGTTTCAGAATTGAGAGTCCGGTGGTCGCGTCAAAGCCGACGTACTTCGCCCGCAGTTGTTTGCCGTCTGGTCCGATCACGGAGACGTCCGGAGGATCGAAACTCGTTTTGAAATCCTGAGATTCAACGTCGGCTTCCGGCAGCCAGGCGGCGATCGTCTCACCGTCGTCCATCGCGACGCCGGCGCTGACGTTTGTGTGTACGTCGTCAAGCAGGTTGAAAGCGGAGTCAAGGCCGTTGATGGCCTGGGCCTGCTGTTCGGAACGGAGCAGCAGGCGAAACATTTTCAACCCGTTAAGACGATGAATGATCGTGACGACCTGTGGCGCGGGATGTCGCTGCCCGGCTCTCGAATCGACGCGCACCTGCGCGGGCCGGCGCGGTGTCGGCGCCGGCGTTTGGGCCATCACCGAGGCACACAACAGCAGGAGTCCCGCGTGGGGCAGCAATCGCGTCATTACAGGTCGCCAAAACATCTTTCGTAAATCCTTACCAAACGCCCTTGGGATTGAACTGGTTTGCATTCGTCAGCACGCGCTGCGAACCGAAGCTGACGGTCGGAAACGAGATCGTGCGCGCGTTGCCGCGGCCGTCATCGAGCGAGACTTTCAAGGATTGTAGCGAAGCGTCGATCGGAAACACCGGTTCGTTGTTCAGCGCAGGACGCAGGTTGCTAACGACGTTCGCACGTTCGCTGCTGAAGTCAACTGAGGTCAGCGATCGTTTCGCCTTCGCTACGACTGGTCGTTCCACTTTCCGTTTCGGTTCACTGTTGACGGCGACCGTTGGCGCGACGATTGGTCCAGGTGTCGAAAGCACTTTCGGCGCGTCCGGTTGTTTCGGTCCGGCTTGTGGTTCTATCGGCGATTGAACGCGCGGTACTTCCGCGACTGGTCCTTGTTGCGCGCCGCGCTGCCACAACACCGCGACGCCAACTCCAAACACGACGAGTATCGCCGCCGTTGCTAGGCCTTTCATTGCAAACGACCAGTAACGAAAGCCGCTCCTCGTCGAATCAGCCGCGAGCCGCGCGCGGAGACGAAAATCGAAATCCGCCGGCGCACTGACTGTGCCGAGACTGCCGACGATCTGCCGCAGCTTCGTCTGTTGCCGCTGGAACTCGCCGCAGTCAGCGCAGGTCTGCAAATGCTCCGCCGCAGTCGCGCTGAACTCTTCGTTCAGCGGCAACTCTTCCAGCTCGCGGCGCACCAGTTCACATCGTGTGTCTTTCATAATTACCTCACAAATAAGCCCGCATCTTCTCGCGCAAAAATCCGCGCGCGCGGCTGATTCTCGACTTCACCGTGCCTTCGTTCGTCTCGAGAATCGCGGCGATCTCGTCGTAGCTGCGGCCGTCGACGTCGCGCAGGATCAAGGGCGCGCGATATTTTTCCGGCAGCGTGCCGATCGCCCGTTGCACGGCGTTGCGGCGTTCGGCGTCAACGAGTTCAGAATCCTGTAACGGGCGATCGTCGGGCGGGTTCAACTCCTGCGCCTCGCCGCCGTCCGTTTGTTGAAAGAACCCGGTTAACGAAACGAGCTTGCGCCGTTTTCGTTTGCGCAACTCGCTGATCGCGAGGTTTGTCGCGATGCGATAGATGTAAGTCGAAAACGCATAGCTCCGTTGATAGCGATCCCGTGCGCGATACACCCTGACGAAAGTCTCCTGAGCCAGATCGACGGCGCCGTCGTAGTCGTTGGTCATGCGATAGATGTAGCTCGTGATCTGGTTTCGATAACGATTGACCAACTCCGCAAACGCATCCTGGTCGCCGCTCCGGGTCGCCTCCAGCAGGGCGTGGTCGGAGGTCGTGTCCTCCAGAGCGTCTTGCTGCAAGCCGGGCGCAAAGGCCAGCTCGTCGATGGTCGTCAACGTATTCATCAGGCAGGCAGGCTCGAAAAAATTGGCCGACGGAGTTGTGATTATAGCCACACCGGCGCGCTAACCGACAGGTATACACGCGCCGTTTCGGCGTTAGTTCCGAAACCACGGTTCTGAAATCAACTCCGGACGATGAACGACTAACGCCGAAGGCGTTCGCCAGTTCCAGCCCAAGGTTGCTTCAACCTTGGGAACAAAAACCGCCACGCGAGCAACGCTGAAAGCGTTGGCTAACTCTTTCAGAGTTCTTCGTTTTTGGCGGACGATGTCCCAGGGTTGGGGCAACCCCTCTATGAAGCCGGGTCTTGTCAAGAGAAATTCGAGATCTGATTGGTTCACCCTTC
>CAMLLD010000075.1 GCA_946480785.1 uncultured Blastocatellia bacterium
TGCGCCGACTCGTCGGCGCTTTGGCCAAAGCGGTGACAAGTCCCCGCACTCCAAACGGTCTACGGCAACGCTTTGAAGCCCGTGAGCGGGTTGCCGTAGAACGCGTCCGTTTGCCACGCGGTGCGGTTCCAGTTGCCGTCCTGATCGCCGATGATCTGTACCGGCACGATCACGATGTCCGAGCCGAGCTTGTTCGCCGTGGCAATGCCGTTGTCGAACTTGCCGCCGGGCTGAACCGTGAACTTGATCGACCGCGCGAGCTTGTTGTTCCACAACAGCTTGAATTCGTACTCGCCCGGATTTGCCGCGAGCGTGAAAATTTCCTGCGCTTCACCCGACGTGTTGCTGCCTTTGATATTCGGGAAGTCACACTCGACGCGCGACCACTTCGCTTTCTGCGGTAACGCGTCTTCAACATAATGCGTCGTGCCGTTTTCAATAACGGCTTCGCAGCTCGCGTGGCCGACTTCCGTGCCGTCGTTAAGGAACTGCTTGCCGACTTCCTTGCCCTGATAAAACAGGTGCGGATCGAATCTCACCGCCTCGCCGCGCACCCAAAACGCAACGTGAAAGTCCGGCATCTTCCAACCGAAGACATCAGCCGGCGTGAGATACACGTAACCGATCGGCAGGTTCCAATCGTGGTCTATAAAATAAACCCACTTGTTCGCCGCCTTCGGTCCCACTTCGTTCGAATGGGCCTTACTGACTTTCATCTTGCCCGTGAAAAGGGTCGCATCAGTGCCCGCGAGTTCGTTGCGCATCTTGATCGTGAAGTCGACGGGACCGGTGTACTGAATCCCCTTGTCTTCGCCGATATCGCGTCCGCCACACTCCGTCTTCCACCAAAAACCTTTCTGAATCGTGCCGGTCTCACAATCAAACTTCACGAACGGTCCGGCCGGCGTGCGGAACTCGACGTAAAGCTGACTGCCGCTCTCGAGTGGTCCATTAACGCGAAACTTCATCTGCGGCAACCAACTCCAGTTGTCGTAATTGCCTTTGTAAGAATTGACGGTGAACGCCGTCACCTGGATGGAATCTTTAGCGATCGTTGGCCCGTCCTGAAGCGTGTTCATTTGCACGCTCGACGGCAAACTGACAAAGGCGAGACACAGAATAAAAGCACAAACAAATCTGTAAGTGCGGCTCACGGTAAACCTCCTGGATGCGCAAAAGGATGGTCTGGGCAAAGCGTCCGGCAGTTTACTACGGTTGACCGCGATTCGTTAAGGTTTTCAGCCGCGGCTACGGCTCGACTTTGGCGGCGACTTCAGGCTCCAACTTCATGCCGTGGTCTTCGAGGTAAGTCTTGAGTTGTTGAAAAATTTCCTGCGCCTTCACCTGACTATTACTGTCTACAGTTCTCCATCTGAAAACGGAGCCAGCGGGAAATTGAACGAGCTTCTGCCGCAGCGCGTCCATATTGGCAAGGTTGTATTGCGCGACGAGGATTGAAATCGGTTCGCCATCCGGATTGAGGAATATGTTGATGTCGCGCCGCCAATTCTCGATACGAGCGTCGAGTTCCGCTCGACTCTCGTCGGTGAAGCACAACTCGCGCAGGCGTTTCAACTTCTCGGGATCGGCGAGCCACGATTGACCGTGAACGATAGCATTGCGCAACGCCTGTTCGATTATTACCTGGCCACTGAGCTCGGGCGCTCCCAAAGCAGGCACGCCCATCGTTTGTTTCCGCAGCTCTTCGCTGCGACTCTGCATGTCGTCATGCCATTTCTCGAACCGGCGCCAAAGCGCCTTTTCCGAACCGACACTGCCGAAGCGTTCCAACACCTGCGCAGCGTGCGCGACTACTTCCGGATCATCGTCGTCGAGTGACGCAGTCGCGATCTCCTCGAGTTCCTGAGTTGGTCTCAACAATGCGACGCCCAGCAACGTTGACGTATAACAACGGCTCAGGTTCTTCTCTCGCGCCGCGAGCGCTTGCTTGAGATACTCGCCACCGATCGACGGATCGACGCGCAGGAAGTAAGCGATCAGCGAAGCCTGGATACTGCACGCCCATTTTCCCGCGCCCGGCGCTTCGTAGATGGTCCGCACGCGCTGCTGGATTCCCGCGCTGGCATATCGTTCGATGAGGCTCGCGATCGTTTCCACGTCGCCGGTTCCCTCAGGCGCGCGAGACTGCTCCAGATTTTCGATTAGCACACTGTCGAGCTCCGGCAAGACTTCGTCCGGCAGCGACCGCAGCACAGTGTCTTTAACAGTCGGAGTGGGCCGGCGTATCTCGGCGAGGATCAGCCGCCGGCCTTCCTCTGGCGCTAACTCATAGAGTCGCCGCAAAGCGGTGGTGCGCAGATCTTTTTGTGCATAGGCGTTGTTCTTGTCCTGCGGCTGCTTGAGAATGCCGCGCAACACCGGAACCATCGCCGCATTCGCGAGCGGTTTCCACTGCGAGGTCAAGAGATTTCGCTGCGCGTCCATCGGCAAGCGATTGAACACGTCGGGCATGAAACTGACGACGTTGGACCACTCGCTGACTGCCAACTCCGAACGAGACTCCAGCAACGTTTGCAGGCTGATCGCGCGCGCTCGTTCTTCCTTTTGCGGAATGGCCGCGAGTAGTTGGCGGAGATAGTTCGTGAAGCGCTCGTCATAAGCACGGCGGCGTCGCTCCATTAGCGCCTGATACTGGCGAAGCTGTTCGTCATTGCCCTGCGTGTATGGCGGCAGCGGAGTCGCTTGCCTCGTGGAGTCGAGCAGCGTGAGCGTGTTGATGAGAGTTGCAGTTATCGGTTGCTCTGGTGCGCTGAGCGCTTTTTCCAACTCCTCGATTACGAAATCGCGATGTGGCGATCCAATCAAACCAAACTTGAAGTCGTAATCACAGCCGTGAAGTTCGCCGCGAGAGCGCTTGATCATTTCGGTCGCGGCCGCTTTGGTGCCGAGGAAACGCAAGGTGCGACAATCCGCGCGATTATCAGCATTCGGTTTCGCGAGCGCCGTGACAGCCTGAGTGAACTGCTGGCTCGCCCACTTTTTATCGGCGGGCACGATCTCAAACTCAACGATGTTTGAAATAACCAGAGGCAAAGGGTTCGCGCTTCTATCTTTGCGGCCGACCCGGCTCGATACCACGTACAGCCGGTAATGACCCGGCTTGTCGAAGCGCAGCCACTCGTTCAGATCGGCATTGATAACTTCAGGCTTCTCGGTAAGCTCCGGAATGCTGCGTAGCCCGCCGCCGACAAAACCAAAGAAAGAATGGAAGTAGTCGTAGAGCGGATCGACCACCGCGTCGGGCTGATCGACCACAAACGTATCGCTCTCGAGCCGGCCGCTGCGGTCATAAGTGGCCGCATCAACGACGAAGCTGTGTGGCTTCGTTGAGGCGAAACTGAGTTCGAGCGTCATCAATTCGCCTTGCTGGAATTGCCTTTGGTTGTTTTTGAAGCGAACGGTGAACGAAACCCCGTCGAGGTTCTGCGCGCGTTTGGTGTTATTCTCCCGAGCGAAAGCGTCCGCTTCTCCTTCCCGGCTCTGGGCCACGCAAACGGGTTGAGCGACGAAACCGCAGGCCGCCAGCAGAATTGTCAGGAGAAGTTTCATTTCGCTGAACCTCCATCGCGCGTTGCAACGTACAAGAGCCAAAGATTCTGTAGATCCTTCCACGCTCGAGGTTGTCCGATGAATCGAAATCTTAAAGCCGGCCAGTTTTATGGCGAGATTCTACGAAAACGTCAAGAGTCGGGCCTCATCCTTTCCGAGCTCAAACACGACCACGCCCGGAAGCTGCCCTCGCACTCACACGAGCTGGCTTATTTTTGTCTCTTGCTGAACGGCAATTACTGGGAGCAGTCCGGGCGTAAGCGGATCACGTACAAACCGCTGAGCGTGATGTTTCATCCGCCCGATACGACCCACATCGACGAGATCGGACCGCATGGTGGACGCTTCTTCAATGTGGAGGTCAAGTCTGAATGGATGGAGCGCTTGCGCGAATGCCTCGGCACGCTCGATCTCGATGCGAGTCTTCATGAAGGTGACCTCGCGTGGCTGGCGATGCGTCTTTATCGCGAGCACAAAGCCGCCGATGCGTGTTCGCTGCTGACTATCGAAGGGCTCGTACTCGAGATGCTGGCGCTTGTCGGTCGCATGAGAGACGTGAAGGAGTCGTCTGGTCCAGCGTGGCTGAAGCGCGCTGTTGACCTATTGAATGAGGAGTTTCGCAATAACCTGAAGATCGGCGACATTGCGAACGAGGTCGGCGTGCATCCGTTTCACCTGTCGCGCGTGTTTCGCAGCGTGCACCGGCAAACGATTGGCGAGTACGTGCAGAAACTTCGCGTCACTTACGCCTGCAAACAACTCGCATTGCCCGACACGGATCTGGCGACGGTCGCGTTGTCGTCCGGCTTTGCCGATCAGAGTCACTTCACGCGAGTCTTCAAGAGCGTCACCGGAATCACGCCGGGAGTTTTCAGGCAAACCGCACTCGCCGATCAATAAGCACTCATTCCGCGCCGAGATCCAGGGCCATGATCGTTTTGCGATCGCGCAAGTAAAGGTGCGTGCCTGCTAACGAAGGCACGGTCCAAGCATGGTTCTTCAGTAGTTCAACTTTCGACACCACCGTCAGACCTTCCGCCGTCGCATTCGCCAGCATGAGCTGACCGTCTTCATCGAGGATGATGAAGTGGCCGTCGGCAAACAGAAATGACGCGCGCGGAAAACTGCGATTGCGCCACAAGACCTTGCCTGTCTTCACGTCGATTGCCGTGAACGGCGCCGGCCCGAAGTCGCCGCTCGAACCGCAAATCAGATCGCCGAGGCGAATCGCATTCGAAAAATGAACTCGCATCAGGCGGTGCGCCCAAACTTCCTCGACCGTTGTTTTGTCGCCTGCGCGCGTGAGTTTCAGGACGCGGCTGCCGCCGTCGTATCCGCTCGAAATGAAGAGTAGATTGTCAGCGCCCCAAATCGGTGTGCTCGTGTTGAGGCCGTAGTCGACCGGATGCGGATGACTCCAAAGCAGGTCGCCGTTGTTTGGATCGACACCGACAACTTCGCCGTACATGAACGCGACCAGTTGGTCCTGGCCATCGACGTTGATGACGATGGGCGAAGAAGTGGAATTCTTGAAATCGTGCTTCTTCCACGCGACCGAACCGTCTTTCTGATTGAAAGCGACGAGCGCGCTGGCCGGCCCGCCGACGAGCATCACGATCTTGTCTTTGTAAGCGATGGGACTGCACGAGTAGCCGTTCACGCGCAGCGTCCCGTGAAACTCATTGATCAGATCGTGCGACCACAGGACCTTGCCGCTTTTCTTGTCGAGACAATTCAACTTGCCGGTCGCGCCCGAAGTGAAGACGAAGTTGCCGCTCACGAGCGGCGTGGCGTGAGGACCGGGGCCGTTGGTCATGTCGTATTCAGGCGAGAAAGGCGCAGCGTAACTGTATTCCCAAATCGTCTTGCCGGTGGCGGCGTCGAGCGCGATGACGACTTCGTTCTCGGCTTTGCGATACATCGTGAAGAGCACGCCGTGCTCGGCGGCGATCGCGGAATAACCTTCACCGAGTTCTCTCTGCCACAAACGACGCGGGCCGGTCGCGGGCCAACTCGTGGCGAGGCCTTTCGCGTCGGATTTGAAGTCGCGATGTGGCCCGCCCCACTGCGCCCAATCCTGGCTTCGTGCTGTTTGTGCGGTCGTGATGCTGACGAGAGCCGCAACGAGCAGGATGGCTTTACGATTTTGGTTTTTGAAAACTGCTCGCATCGATTTGCCCGTTGATGGTTGTGGCTTCGACCGTTGCTGATAGCGCGGGGAAAGGCTGGCCATCGAAAGTCGCCGCCATCTTGAACGGCAGCGATAGTCCGTCGACCGCGCGGAAGTCGGAATAGTTGATCGCGATGTCGCCGAGCACGCCGCCGGGTCCGCGTCCGTGATACGTCTGGCTGAGCACGCGGCCGGTTGCGGGATCGATGGCGAGTGTTGTCGTGAAGTCTGGGAGTTCTACTTCAACGAGTTCCTGCCCCGCGTCTGTTTTGCCGGTGGTGGCGGCTTTGAAATCAGGTCGCGTTCGGGCACGAAGCAGGACGATCAGTTCGTGATTGAGTTGATTCCAGAGCGCGGTGCGATTGTCTTCCGGCATTGCGTTCGTGCGATTGTT
Source organism: uncultured Blastocatellia bacterium (assembly GCA_946480785.1). Next base: position 6,135 of record CAMLLD010000075.1, read on the forward strand.
GGCGACGACGAATGAGTCAGAGGGCGTGGCGACGAAGACGAGCGTGAAGTTTGGTCTGATTGTTTCGAGACGAAGCGCGTCGGGAAACGCGAGCAGCAATGTGCTCTTCACGTCGTTTCCGCGCGCGTCTTTGCGTTGGAAGTTCGTGAGCTGGTCCAGCTTTGCCCCGCCGATCGCTTCAGCCGCTTTGGCGATAAGTTGCTGACCTCGTTTCACCATCTCGGCTGTCGGCGGGGTCTTCGGCGGCGGGGGAACTTCCAGGTACTTCTCGGGCGCGGCCTTGAAAGCGGTTTGGCATTCCTCGGAGCCGAAGATGTAAATGCGCCCGTTATGGACCGCGTAGAGATCGGGGTTTCCGGTCGTCGGCGATCCCATGCGGGCGCAGTGGCCGTCCAACTGGATCTCGTAGCGCGTCGGATCTTTTTCAAACGTCGCCTTGCTCTCGGCGCTCGCGAACATGTATTGGAAGTGGCCGCGTGTAACCGTGAACTTCATGTCGCCCTGAACCTCTTTGCCCTGTGCGAGCAGCACCGGATCGAGACCTTCGAGCGGGATGACGGTTTCGCGATTCGCCGCCGCGTTTTGAGCGTTGGCGGTCTCCATGGTCCAACTTCCGGTCCAACCGAGCAGAGTGACGGTGAGTATTAACAAACAGCAGCGATGAACGACTCGCAGGACCTGCCGACGCGTGGGCAGGGCGCTTGATGTATGTGTTTTCATGATTAGACGACCCATCCTCTGCTTTGGTATTCCATGTAGACCGCCGTTTGCTCCGCGGTTTCGCGGCCGAAGTAACGCTCGACGACGCGGAGCGCGAGATCGATTCCGGAAGTCAGGCCACCGGCAGTGGAGATCTTCTCGTTTTCAACGAAGCGCAGCCCACGTTTTAATTTCACGTCGGGAAAGGCTTTGGCAAACTGCTCGAAAAATTCGTGATGCGTGGTTGCTTCCTGGCCGTTCAGCAGTCCGGCCCGGCCGAGTTGGAACGCGCCGGTGCAGACGGACATCGTGACGTCGGTGGAGTCGACGATCTTGCGCAGCCACGCGTGCAGCGCGGGCGAGCCGGCTTGCGCGGGAATGACGACGACCTTCGGCGCGGGCGCTGTTTCGAACGTGTAGTCGGGGATGATCTTCATCCCCGCGGACGCTTCGATGGGCTCGGTCTTCTCGGAAACCGTGTAGAGATTGAAGCCGCTGCGATGGCCTGTTGAACTCTTGACCATCACATCCTGAAACACTTCCCACGGCCCCGCGAAATCGATCATCGTCGCGCCGCGCGAGATCGCAAACGCGACCGGAATCGGACCCTCGGCCGGCGGTGTTAACTTGCTGGCCTCGGCCACGCGCGGTTCCCCGAACACGCGTGTGCGTGTAAGTGGAAGAACGTTAGTTGAGGTGATCAGGGTTGCGGTAGCGCCCGCCGCCAGAAATTCTCGCCGTCTCATGATTGCTGTTCTCCTTGCTTGCCTTAGTTGCAAGCACGGTAGCAATCAGATCTCAGACGGTCTTGCACGGATCTAACGTGCTTGAACGAAACAAACTATCGTTCGGCTATTAGCACGAACACACTAAGGCGCGGACCCAACCTCTAATGAGGTTAGGTCCGCACCAGGAGCCCTTAATCCTTTCAACTTCTCACGGCCACAGAGTTACCGTTCACTCGCCAATCACGTTACACGACGAAGCCGGACGTCCGAATAACACGTACCGAACATCGCTGCGTGTGCCTGATCCAGGCGGTGGAATAGAGCTAAGTCCATAGCCGAAAGCCGCAAACAGATTCCCGGGATTCTCAGTCGTGGGCGGCGCCTGCCTGATGGTCACGTAGTCGCCGAAACGACACGTGCCGACATTACTCGCAGTCGTGATGTACACGACGAAGTCGCCCCAGAATCCCACAACGTGATTTTCAAAATTCCCGTTGCCACCATACTCCAGTGAGAGTCCAACTTCTCCAGTGCAGGCGTTAGTAGACAGCGCGGGATATCCGAACGCGTAATTGTTGTTCCAGATCTGCACCTGTTGGATCTTGCTGAAGTTGTTGTTTCGATCCAGCGTCACCATCTCAACGTGAGGCTGTTGAAAGTTACTATCGGTCCCGGCTCCCCAGGCAAACCAAAGCTGATTACCTACGCGCGTTGAGCCGTCGATGGCGGTACCCGGAAAGCCGCCGCCGCATTGACCAAGCCAGTTTTGGTTGTCCGGCGTTAGCGAAGATAAGGCTACCCTGGCCCACGATGAAATGTTGACGTCGCGCCAGAAGTAAGTATTTGAGCCTTCCGCCAACGAGAAAACTCTCATTTGGCTGTTGCTCTGGTGTCCGGCCCAGAAGATTTCATTGAGCGTGTTCTGCATCAAGTGGCCGCCCCACACCATTCTTGAGTCCGGAGGATTCGTGTACTCAATCGTGATCGTGCCGGCCGCCTGAATACCAGCCAGTGATATCCGCGAAACCTGGACTCCGCTGTTGCAGCCTGAGGGACAACTGGGCCAGCCCACATCCCAGCTCAGATAAAGCGAATTGTTTCCTACTGAAAGGTCGGGGTAATCGACACCTGTACCAGCGGGCTGGCCGAAAAGACTCGACGGCAGATTCCAGTACGTCCAGGCAGTGCCGCCACTGCTCATAATTGCTGCCGGACTGGCAGAAGCAAGCCGGAAGCCATTGTTTCCCTGCAGTAGCCAGATAAACCGATCGATGTTCGGTACATACTGAACAATTTGATCGCAGCAGAAGCCAATCGCGTCAGCGGGAAAGATGCTCGTTGGATTCAACTGGGTGAAATTGCCGCCGTTATTGGTCGAAAAGGCAGCCAACCAATTTGCCGTGACAAAGACGACGCCACCACCTACAGCGCCACTTGGTTCGGCGATGTTGCTGGCATTCGTGCCGAATCCCGCATTCTGAACAAAGTTAATCGGACCTGGGGCGTTTAGGAAAATTAACGGCCCAGCATCTGTTTTGCCCAAAGGCGGCGCTGTTTGCACGTTCGTACTTGTCTGAGTCGGAGTGCCGGGAATGAATGGTCCCAGTGGTGGAGTCCAGAGCGTTCCATTCTCATCACCCTCGAACGCTGGCGGCTGAGGTGGAAATGGTGCGCCAGTCACGAAGTTTGATCCCGCAACGGCCGAGTTGAGTGGTGCTGAGCCGGGCGCGTTTGGCGGAATGGTGAGCGTCAGGTTGAAGGTAAAGCAAAAGGTTGAACCTCCGACCTGATATGTTCCCTGGACGGTCAGTGGGTATGTTCCATTAGGTTGGAAAGCGCCGCTGGTGAAAGTCGCATCGGCATTCGTTAAGCCGCCGGCGGGAATTGTTCCCAGATTGTTTGGAAGCGAGGGCGCTGTCAGCGTTCCGCCCTGCAGCGTCATCGACGTAATCTGAACATTCTCCGCAGGGGCAGTTCCGACGTTGGCGATTTGGAAGGCAGAGAGCAGTGTTGTCGGATTGGACAAACTTGCTCCCGGCGCGCGACCCTCCAGAACGGCAGCGGGTGCTACGCATTCGACCGACACTGTCAGCGTTGAACCGGGACTCGATGAAATTGTGATACTGAGTTGGTTCTGATCGAGCAGCGCAACGGGTTTGACGATGGATGCGACTTGCTGATTGAGATCGCGTGGGCCGACGATCTGCTGACCGTTTAGTGAAATGGACGCACTACTCGCACGTTTGCTTTTGTCGCCACTTCCATTTGCCACAACGATCTGGCACTGCCCCGTTCCACAATGTTGGAATGTCTCGGTAAAAGTTTGGGGCTGACCGGCAGCACGAGTGTATTGCTTTGGCCCAAAAGCAACGGTCATTGGTACCGGCGCTGCGGGTGGCGGAGTTGGTGCGCTCAGCACGCCTGAAATAAGCGTTACTGAACAGAGTGAGATAAACACTGTGAGCACTAAAAGTTTCTTTTTCATTGGCCCTCCTTCGAGCGTGTGGGAGAATGGCTCCGCATCTCTTGTGTCAAGAGTAAACTGCGGAACCAACTCGTTGAGACCTATGAACGTCGGATTAGAGAACCACTCTAGACCGGGCTCTGTTGAGGTAGACAGAAACGCAAAGGTAAAGCGACTCTGGCGATGTTTAGTGACGCGAGGTTGAAGCGACGTTGGTGACTTCGTCGCTCTCCGAATCTCGAGCCACTAGGTCAGATGAGGCTTTGTCGTACGCCAAGTTTACGCCCGGGATTATACTCCTCAATCGTTGCTGATCAAGGTTGAAACGGCACGCTTGAGAACAGCCCAGCCTAAGCTCAAAGGACAAACGAATATGCTTAGCGAAACTTACCAGGATTTGAAATATTCGCTGCGCATGTTGCGCAAAAACCCAGGCTTTGCGTGTGTGGTTGTAATCACCCTCGCCCTGGGAATTGGCGCTAACACTGCGATCTTCAGTTTTGTCAACGCGGTCATTCTCAATCCGCTGCCATTTCCGGACGCCGATCGACTCGTAGTGATCAGTGAGATCAGCAAAGAGGGCATGGAGATCGGTGCTTCGCTTCCTAACTTTCAAGACTGGCAAGTGCGTGCAAAATCGTTCGAGGAAATTGCGGGTTATCGCTTCGATACCTTCAATCTATCCGGCATGGGTAGTCCACAACGTTTGGTTGGGCAGGAAGTCACCGGGAATTACTTCCGCATTCTCGGAGTGCAACCACAGTTGGGTCGAACTTTCACGGAAGAGGAGGAGAAGTTCACACCTGTGGGGACGGCCCTACTCATCAGTGATTCCCTTTGGCGGACTACCTTCGGCTCGGATCCAAACATTTTGGGCAGGACCATGAATCTCGGCGGCTACGATTATTGGGTAATCGGTGTAATGCCGCCTCGTTTTGAATTCGTGAAAAAGACTGATATTTGGATGCCACTGGGTGGTTGGTTAGCACCCAACTCCGCATGGTTCCATCGCGAAAACTATATGGGTCTCGAAGCAATCGCCAAACTGAAACCGGGAATTTCGGTAAGTCAGGGCGACGTCGAGATGCATCAGCTCGCGGCTCAGCTCTCGAAAGAGCATTCGGATACAAATAGCGGGGCCAGTGCGTACTCGCGTTCACTTCAATCGCTGATCGTTCACGAAGTGCGCTCGACGTTACTGGTCCTGATGGGCGCTGTGGGATTTGTCTTGCTGATCGCCTGCGTCAATGTCGCTAATCTGTCGATTGCGCGTGCGCTCGTTCGCGAACAGGAGATGGGAATCAGAATGGCGCTCGGCGCTGGACGTCGTCGCCTCATTCGCCAGATGTTGAATGAAAGCCTTTTGTTGTCACTACTGGGAGGCTTGGCCGGAATCGTCTGTGCGCGCTGGCTATTGGCGGCATTGATTAAGCTGGCCCCACCTAATCTTGCGCGCCTCGACGATGTGCATTTGAGTGGACGAGTGTTGCTGTTCACAGCCGGAATCACTTTGTTGACTGGTTTGCTGTTTGGACTTCTGCCTGCATGGTCCGCGACGCGCACTAAACCCGCGATGGTGTTCAATCAACGATCGTCAACCTCCGGGCCTTTGCGTCGCCATCTTTTTGACGCCTTGTTAGTGGCGGAGATCGCCCTTGCATTAATGGTGGTAACTGGCGCCGTCCTGATGACCCGGACCATGTACAAGATCGCCCACGTCGATCCTGGGTTCCAAGCGGATCACTTACTCACCATGCGGCTCGATGTTCAGGATCCGAAATATAACTCTAAACTTGAATCTTTCCAGCGCAACGTTCTAACTAACATCAAGGCTATTCCGGGTGTCGAATCCGCCGCGTTCACACTCTCTTTACCGATCGAAGGATCGCAATGGGGATCGATATTTATTGTCGGGGATCAGCCCGTGCCTAGTCGCGCGCAAATTCCACAGGCCGACTTCAATCCCATCAGCCCTGAATACATCAAAACAATGCGAATTCCGTTGTTGAGGGGCCGGATTTTTACTGAAGCAGACACAGAGAAGTCACCGCAGGTGGTTTTAATCAATGAAACGATGGCGCGGCGGTTCTGGCCTAACGAGGATCCGATTGGCAAACGAGTAAAGCAGGGTTGGCCGGAACAGACGACGCCGTGGTGTGAAGTAGTCGGGGTTGTTGGGGACGTCAAGATGCAAGGTGTCATTGAGCCGACTCGGCTTCATATTTATTTGCCCATCTCACAAAGTCCCATCACGAGTATGTATTTGGTTGTGCGAACGCAAGTTGAACCGCAAAGCCTAAACCTACCAATTCAGGCCGCCGTGCATGCCGTCGACAGTCAGTTTCCATTGTATGAAGTTCGCACGATGGAAGATCGGATGCAGCGGGCCGTGGTGTCGCAGCGAGCGGCGATGATATTGCTCAGTGCGTTTGCGATCGTTGCGATGTTACTCGCGGTTGTGGGTATCTATGGCGTCATTTCGTGGGGAGTGGTCCAACGCACGCGCGAGATGGGCGTCCGTATGGCCTTGGGCGCTTTACGACGAGACGTCATGTGGTTGGTCCTGCGCCGCTGCTCTTTGCTTGTTCTTACGGGTGTATCGCTTGGTCTGTTTGGCGCATATGCACTAACCCGTGTGCTCGGAGCTTCATTATCAGAAGTTGGCCCCGGCAAGACGCCGTTGCTATTTGGAGTGAAGGCATTTGATCCGATCACGTTTATTGTCGCGCCGATTTTGTTGGCAGTGGTGGCGCTTCTTGCGTGTTGTCTGCCGGCACGACGGGCGACAAAGATCGATCCGTTAGTGGCGCTGAGGTATGAATGAAGTTTGTGGTTTGAGTAGTGTGAGGGGATTTTGATGATTGTGACTTGAACCAATTACTTGCCGCTGCAAATGGGAAGCTAAGTCTTGCCGAAAGTGCTATCGCGCAGTTTTCCTCAGCGCGTACGCGTCCTGGGTGACTCGTTGTGCTGCGCATGCTGGATCGGCAAAGGCCCTCTTTTAGATCCCTATGAGCCTGCTCAGGACGCCCATGCGCAGCTAGATCCCTTCCAGTCGAGGGCAACCCATTTTCCATCTTTCTTCTCGAGGATATGAAAACCGCCGCCACCACAAAGCGGGCCACAGTGATGGCCCATGTAGACCACTGCCACCGTCTTCTCGACGTTGAAGCCTACAGCCGACAATTCCATCCAACCACTTGAATCCGGGTAATGTTTATAGAATCCTTCCCAGCCAACTGTTTGAATTGTAGACCTCAATTCATCAGCAACGATCAGCCCATATGGAACTCGGACCTTAATCCCTGGCTGAAGTAGCGAAGGTTTTGCATTCGCTTTGACATAAGCAGAAATTGCAGGCCCAATTTTCTCCTGCCACTCCTCCTCTGGGCGCAAGCACATTTCAAAACCCTTCGTCTCGTTTTGAATGATCAACCTTTTGGCATGTGCGTTCCTCAAAGGCGATTCCAACGGAAGAATAGCTGAATAAACCTCATATGCCTCTTCGTCCTCATACGGAGGGGCCTTGCCAGTAGTACTGTTGACACCTTGGGAAAACAACAAAGCTAAGATTAGTAATGATGTGATTTTGCCCAACATATGATTGTGTTACTAGGACACGTCTAATGCTGCGCTTCGAGTTACATGAGTAGACGTAGTTTGCAGAAAAGCAATGGCGGAGGGGACAGGACTCGAACCTGCATAGCCTTTCGGCCGGCGGTTTTCAAGACCGCTGCACTACCATTATGCGACCCCTCCGCAGGGTGACGCGCTCTGCATCTATGCGAGGCTTCAACGCGTTCAGCATGTGCGGGTGCTCCGCAGTGGCGTTAGAATATAGCCTAACCTGAACGGGTTTGCTATCGAAGACCACATCTGCGTATCCCGGATCGGGTTCGCTATTAACCGGATCAGGTTCGCTAACACCATGCGCGTCACTATCGGCCAGATCAACACCACCAACGGCGACTTCGAAGCCAACACCAACAACATCATTCGCGGGATCGAGCAGGCTAAACGAGAAAACTCGGACCTCGTCGTGTTCCCCGAAATCTGCGTTCAGGGTTATATGTCGTTCGACTGGTTTCTCGATCGCGATCTGCAACGATGTGCACTCGAACCGCTAAAACGAATCATTCCCGTGACGCAGGGCATTACGGCGATCGTCGGCACGGTGCGGCCGTCAGGGCTGACAACAGGCCGTCATCTCTACAACTCCGCCGCGATCATTCGCAACGGTGAACTACTCGGTTACGCGGATAAAACGCTGCTGCCCGAGTATGATGTGTTCGACGATCCGCGCTACTTCCAACCCGCCCCGGAACGACATCTTTTTTCTCTTGAGGATCGTAAACTCGGCGTCGCGGTCTGCGAAGACTTTTGGAACGACAAAACCTTCTGGCGCGAGCGTCTCTACACAAACGATCCCGCCGACGAACTGATCGAACTCGGCGCGCAGGTGCTCGTCTCCATCAACGCCTCGCCTTTCAATAAAGGCAAGATGGGCCAACGCTGCAAGATGGTCTCGCACCGCGCCAAAGCCGCCAACCTGCCCATCATCTTCGTCAACCTCGTCGGCGGTAACGACGGCATCATCTTCGACGGCGCCAGCATCGTCGCCGACGCGCGCGGCAAGATCATCCTGCAAGCGCCGCCGTTCGAAGAGTTCATCGGCACGATTGACCTTGAGTGTGACACGGAAGACAAGTTCTGCCTCCCGGGCGACGATATCGAAACGATTCACGACGCGCTCGTGCTCGGCATTCGCGACTACGCCGGCAAGAACAGATTCACGCGCGCCGTCATCGGCTTGTCGGGCGGCATCGACTCCGCCGTCGTCGCCGCGCTCGCGTGTGAAGCGATCGGCGCGGAAAACGTTTTGAGCGTAATGATGCCTTCGCCTTTCTCGTCACGTTCGAGCATCGACGACTCGGTCGCACTCGGCCGCCGGCTGGGCATGCCCGTCATCGAACAGCCGATCTCCAACGCCTACGAAATCCTGCGCGAAGAGCTGCACCTGCCCGCGCCTTCGATCGACAACCGCTCCGTCGCGTCCGAAAATCTCCAGTCGCGCCTGCGCGGCAATATATTGATGACGATCTCCAACGCGGAAAATCGTCTGCTGCTTTCAACCGGCAACAAGTCGGAACTCGCGCTCGGCTATTGCACGCTTTACGGCGACACGAACGGCGGGCTCGCCGTGATCGGCGACGTGTTGAAGACCGAAGTCTACGCACTCGCAAAGTATCTCAATCGCGATCGCGAGATCATTCCGCACGCGATCATCGAGAAGCGCCCCTCGGCGGAATTGGCGCCGGGGCAGTTTGACGATCAATCGCTGCCGCCTTACGACCAACTCGATCGCGTGTTGAAGCTGTACTTCGAACAGAAAGCGACGCCCGCTGAGATTGTCGCAACAGGATTCGATCCGCAGTTTGTGCAGGACATTCTGAACCGCGTCGAGTCGCCGGCGAATGAATTCAAACGCCGGCAACTGCCACCGACGCTGATCATCTCGCGCAATGCGATCGGCGTGGGCCGCCGCAGACCAGTAACGCATCACTACCGGCGCGAACAACTAAATTGCTGACCGATACCCCGGTCTACAAAACAAAAAGCCGTGACCCAAAACTCAAGGCTTGACTGAAAACGCCCGAGACCTAATAATCTGCCGTCAACCCACTAATCGCGTGCGCCCAACACGCGATTCGCCTGCTTTCAACTCCATCTGTTTGCGAGGTCACGATGAACTACAAACGACTTACCTTTGTCCTGCTGGCGGTCCTTATCTCAATTCCCCTGTTCGTCGCGCACGGCGCCGGCGGACGCATCGAGGGAAAAGTTACCGATCCGAAAGGCGCGGCCGTTCCCGGCGCGACCGTCAAAGTCACCAATCAAACTACGAAACAGGAATTCACCGCGGTGACTGACGCGCAAGGCCGCTACAAAGTCGAGGGTCTTCCGGCCGGCGTTTACGACGTGAGCGTCGCCGCGACGGGCTTCAAAGAGGCGCACCAAGCTGAAGTCAAGGTTGACGACGATGCAGTGAAGCAAACAGACGTGCGGCTGGAGATTGCGCCCATCGAAGCGGAAGTCAAAGTCTCCACCGCTGCGCAAAAAGGAAACGTCGATCCGACTTATCAATCGCTGCGCCAACTCGCGAAAGCAGATCAGGATTTCAACGGCAACTACGCGACCGTCAACAATCTCACTCTCAAACGCGACGCCGGAAACTTCAACTTGAAATCCGGCGAACTCTATTTCATCACGCCGATCGAAAATCGGACCACCGCCGCCGTGTTCATCGGCAACGGCGAACTGACCCTGACGCCGCCCACGCAGATTGAAAAGAACAGTCTCAAGATCTTCACCGGCGAAGAAGGGATCACCGAACAGTTCAACCATCTCGTGCTGCGCTTTACGGACAAGACTTTCGAAGAGATCAAAGCGTCGCCGAATGCAACCATGAAGACCGGCGGTTCGGCCGCTGCCGAAGCGCGCGAGCTTTATCGCAGCAACCAGGATCTCGTGCGCAAACGCCTGCACGACAATCGCGAGTTGCGCACACTCTACGATCTCTACAACCCCGCACACGAAGGTTTCTTCAACGCTTTCATCGACGGCAAACGATTCAACAAGCTCGTCTTTGTGCTCGAGCCGCTCGGCGTTCCCGGCGCGAATCCCGAAGAAGTCGCGCTGCTCAGTTACGGCGAAACGGACGGCGGGCTCTGGACCGCGTTTCACCTCGAAGATGAATACAAAAAAGGCACCGTCTCGAGCGCGGAAGATCGCCGCATCATCGACATCACGCATCACGAGATCGACGCCGCGATCAAAGGCTCGCATCTCGCGGCCACCGATCGCATCACGTTTCGCAACCTGCTGGCCGGCACGCGCGTCGTGCCTTTCGATCTTTATCGCACTTTGCGGGTGACGAAGGTCCAGGACGCCCAGGGCAACGAACTGAGTTTCGTGCAGGAAGGCAAAGACGATGACGCGGACTTCGGCGTCATCCTGCCGAAGGCGCTAGACGCGGGACAGACTTACCAGATCGTCATTCAGTATGACGGCGACGACGCGGTGCGCGATTCCGGCGGCGGCAACTACATCCTCGTGCCGCGCTCGACGTGGTATCCGGGAAACGCAAACGCACAATTCGCCGAAGATCGCGCGATCTTCGATATGACTTTTCGCTATCCGAACAAGTACATCTTTGTCGGCACCGGCGCGCAGGTGGAGCCTGACTCGCGCGACGGCGATCTTTCAGTCGCGAAGTGGTCCAGTGGCAAGACCGAGCTCGCGGTTGCTGGTTTTAATTACGGCAGATTCAAACGCAAGGAAGTCGCCGACAAAGATTCAGGTTACAACGTCGAGTTTTATGCGAACGTGGAAGTGCCGGACGAGTTGAAGCGTATCCAGTTGGCAATCGAACAGGCGGAAAGCCAGGGCGTCAAGACCGGCACGACACTCGGCTCGATCTCCACCACTTCAATGGCTGAGTCAGCTCTTGCCGACGCGCAAAACTCGATGCGCATTTACAACATCTACTTCGGCAAACTTCCGTACTCGCGCATCGCGATGACGCAACAGCCGGCGGGGTTCTTCGGCCAGGCGTGGCCCACGCTCGTCTACATGCCGTATCTCGCGTTCATCGACACGACCCAGCGCGCGCAACTCCTCGGCACTCAAGGCGGTACCAATAACTTCTGGCGCTACGTCGCGCCGCACGAGATCGCGCATCAGTGGTGGGGCCACATCATCGGCTGGGACAGTTATCACGATCAGTGGATGAGCGAAGGCTTCGCGGAGTTCTCGGCATCGCTCTACGTGCAGGCGATTCGCGGTAACGAGAAGTTCATCGATTTTTGGGAGGACCAGCGGCAACGCATCGTCACGTCGCGGCCGGCGACGAAAGATCGTAAGCCGTACACTGTTGGACCAGTCACGCAAGGTTACCGGTTGAATAGCGGCAAGACCGGCGCGATCGCGCAGTTCCTGATTTATCCGAAGGGCGCGTACATCCTGCACATGCTGCGGATGATGATGTACAAGCAGGGACAAGGCGGCGACGCCGACTTCCAGGCGATGATGAAGGACTTCGTCCAAACGCACTTCAACCAGGACGTCTCGACTGAAGATTTCAAAGCCATCGTCGAGAAGCACATGACGAAGGCGATGGACATCACGAAGAACGGCAAAATGGATTGGTTCTTCAACGAGTGGGTCTACGGGACTGAGATCCCCGCGTACAAGCTCGAATATAAAGTGGGCTCGGATGGAATGTTGAACGGCAAGCTCACGCAGTCGGGCGTGTCGGACAATTTCGTGATGCTCGTGCCGTTGTACGCTGATTTCGGTAAAGGCTGGGCCAAGCTGGGATCGGCGACGATCATCGGCAACTCGACCATCGACATCAGCAACGTGAAGCTGCCCGCCGTGCCGAAGCGGATGGCCGTCTGTGCGATGAACGACGTGCTCGCGACCAGTATCGAGAACGGTAAATAAATTTTCAGGCGTAAGCCGCGTACACAGCTTTGACTTTTTCGAGGAACTCGCGGCGGTCGACGAGGTAGTAAACCTTCACCGCGCCCGAGCCAGCGACTTCATCGATCAGTTTCTCGAATAATTCATACTGATCCGCGCCTTCAATGCTGTGTGCGCTGAGGTAACCGCGTTTGCGCATGCGACGCAGGAACTCCAGCAATGTCAGCCGTCCTTCCGACGTGAGCCCGCCGTGCACGTACGATCTGCTGACGAGATACTGCACCAGGAAACTCTCGTCATAGAGCGCCGGCGACAGATACAGCCGCGCGCCATCGCGCTCCCAGCCTTCCGTTAAGCGCGACGAACGACGCACCGCGCGCAATCCGACAAACACCGATGCCCAATCCTCTTTCGGCGCCTTGCGCTCGAGAAAACCCTTTATCGCCGCGAGCAGCCACGCCGAATCCTCCAGATCGATCGAGAGCCGTAGCGTGTCGAGCCAGTTGAAGAACGCAGTGCGCCGGTCAGACTTCTGCTCGAGGATCGCAAACTGCTCTTTTTTCTTTTCGAGCAGCTTAACCAGCTTTCGCCGCGGCGCGTCAGTCGTTTTACCGCCTTCGATGCAATAGGTGTCCAACCGCGCGTGCCAACGCTTCGCCGCGTCGCAGTAAGGACAACGGGGATGTTTTTCTTCACTGTCGAAGAACGGCCGCACCGCTTTCGGCGACGTCAACTCTTCAACCGTCGGACTGTAACGTTTGATCTCGGAATACGCGGAACGCGGCGCGAGACCGATCTGCTTGGTGAAGATGTCGAAGATACAGGCGAGACAAACGAGCGTCGTGTATTCGGTGATCGTTCCGGGAGGAAACTCACTGAAATCGAGATCCGTGAACTTCTTCATTGCAAACTGCTGAGTGTTACTAATGCTGGGCGCAGATCTTCATCCGTGTGGCCCACCGCCAGATCGAGCTCCGCTTCGAGATCTCCGGTCACCGTCGCGAGCGCTTTGAAATCAAAAAGCCGGTGGTCCAACAAGTGTGTCGGCACGACGTTCCCGAGCGCGTTGAGCATCGACGCGCGAATGTGCGGGATCTCCTGTTCCAACTCGGCAATCAACTTCTTGATGCGCGCGCGTTTCAGGTTTGACTGCGAACCACAAAGATCACACGGAATGATCGGAAACTCGCAGCGCGACGCGTAGTCAGCGATGTCGCGTTCGGAGCAGTAAGCCAGGGGACGAATCACAGTATTGCGGCCGTCGTTCGAGCGCAGCTTCGGTGGCATCGCTTTCAAAGAGCCGACGTAGAACAGGTTCAACAAGAGTGTCGTGATGATATCGTCGGCGTGATGCCCGAGCGCGATCTTATTGCAGCCTTCCTCGACCGCGATGTTGTAAAGAATGCCGCGACGCAGCCGCGAACAAACGGAGCAGTAAGTCTTTCCTTCCGGCACGAGGCGCTTCACGATCGAATACGTGTCGCGCTCGACGATGCGAAACGGCACGTCGAGCTTGCTCAGATACGCGGGCAAAACTTCCGCCGGAAACCCGGGCTGCTTTTGATCCAGATTGACGGCCAACAGATCGAATTGCACAGGCGCACGACGCTGAATATCGAGCAACAGATCGAGCAGCGTGTGACTGTCTTTGCCGCCGGAAACGCAGACCATCACGCGGTCGCCGTCTTCGATCATCGCGAAGTCGGCGATCGCTTCGCCCATGCGGCGCAGCAGTTTCGTTTTGGTCTTATCCTCACTACGCATAGTTGAGCGTCGTCAGAATGCCATGTCGGGCGGCGTTCGGCAAATCAGTCACAAAACGTTTCGCCGTTATAATTTTGTTACAAAGCTAGACACCGACAACGAAGTTTGTCTATGATGATGAGCCCGCTTTCGGGCGGCGAGTCTTTTTTCGAACCCCGCGGTCATCGCTGGGAAATCCACAAACAAACGGAAAGCGCGTCGTTAAGTTGCTTCAAAGGTTCCGACGGCCGGTGACTAAACTTCCGCGCCCCATCTTTACGGAGGTAACAAATGCTTAGGATAGGCAAGAATGCCAAGGATCAGGAAGAAACGGATCACACCACCCACAAACCGGAAGTTCCTGATTACGCCACTGCGAAACCGTACTCCTACCAGCAGCAGCCAAGTGTTGAAGCAAGACCGGCCACTGAAGCCACACCGGCAGCGCCGCGCGGCGCCATGACCGAAAGCGAAACGCTCGCTCGCGACATCAAGGAAGGCACGCTGAGCGGGTTTGTCGGCGGCGGCACCGACGTCACCGGCGAAGCGAACTTCAAAGCGATGATGAGAGTCGACGGCCACTTCTCGGGCCGCATCAGTTCCACGAGTGGAACACTCATCGTCGGCAACAACGGCACAGTCGACGCGAATATCGAAGTCGCGGTCGCGGTGATCCACGGCACCATCAACGGCGACATCATCGCCACCCAGCGTCTTGAGTTGGGTCGCGCGGCGAAAGTTCACGGCAACATCCAAACGCCGTCGCTCGTCATCGAGCAGGGCGCTATCTTCGAAGGAAGCTGCAAGATGCAGCAAATGCAGTCGGCGGCCGAGAAAGCACGGAAAGACAGGAAAGACGAGCCGCTCGACACCACGAAGATGCCGACCATGCGGGCCGACACGGCAGCCGCCAAGCCGACGGAGATTCCGGCGGTTTCGAACGTGGTCAGCTAAGACAAGTTCACTCCACACATTGACGATCCACAGATTACACAGATTTAATCTGCGTAATCTGTGGATTCTTGTTTTCAGGAGCAAAATGAGAAAAGCCCTGTTGATTGTGCTTTGCGGCCTCGCCGTGATGCTGAATGCTGCGGTTGTCGGTACTGCGCAAGTGCCGTTGTCGATACTGATGCGGATTACGCAGGCGGAAGATGAGCGGCGTTGGGATGGTGAGTTGCGCGCGCTGTTGGCGCATCGCGATGCGGCGGTGCGCAAACGTGCGGCGCTTGCGGCGGGACGCATCGGTGATGAAGGAGCGGTTGCGCCGCTCGTCGCTCTTTTAAAAGATTCCAATGCGGACGTGCGTGCGATGGCGGCGTTTGCGCTTGGTGAAGTTGAATCGCTGTCGGCTGCGGATGCGTTGGTAGCGATCGTTAAGAGTAACGAGCGAGGTGAACTGCGCGCGCGGGCGTTGGAAGCGCTGGGCAAAATCGCAGCGGCGGCGACGACGCCGGCGGAGCAGCAAGCGCGCCAACGCGAACTCGGTCCGGTGATTCGTGAGGCGCTCGAAGTCGAAGCACAGAAGATCTCGGCGCAACCGCTGTCCGCGTCAGACCGGTTGACGATGCTGCTCGGCCTGACGGCGGCGTTGCGATCTCGGCCCGCGGAAGTCGGACCAACGCTGGTGAAGTTTCTCGATTGTTCGGACGCGCGCGTTCGGGCCGACGCCTTAAACACGCTCGCACGTTTGCGGTCGAAAGACGGCAGCGAAAAAGCGCGGGAGCTGTTGCTGCACGATCCCGATCCCAATGTGCGGGCGAACGCCGCGCGTGCGCTCGGGGCGGCCGAATACATCAACGCCGTTGTCCCGTTGATAGCGGGCTTCCACGACTCGGACTCGCGCGTGCGAGTCAGCAGCATCAGGGCGTTTCCCGCGATCAAAAGACCGGGTTATACCGGCGCGCTCATCGATCGGAACGTAACAGATCCCAATGAACTGCTCGAGATCGCGACTGCGCTCGGTCGACTCGTGCCACAAACCGACAACGCGGAGGCGCTGCTCTGGTTACACAGAACAAATGAGACGTTCAAACACACCGCGCCGGAAGTTGAAGTCGCGTTAGCTCGCATTTCCCCGGCGGACTATTTATCCGACCTTCCGAAAACACAGCTCTCCACGGACTGGCACGTTACGGCGGCGATCGCAAACGGGCTGGCAGAAATCGCCGGCTTGCCTGAGTCTTTTAAAACAAGACCTGAGTTGATGGTTGCTGCCGAAGCACAACTACGCAAGTTGCTCGAGTCTCGCGGCTCGGAGACGGCGATGCCGGACGTGCTGCGGGCGCTGGCTGCGTTCAAGCCGCAGGATCTCAGAGAAGTTTTGTTGGCCCGGTTGCAGGATCCTGATGTGATCGTTCGCGCGACAGCGGCCGATTTGCTTGGCGAGCTGCCGCCATCCGAAGAGATCACAAAGGCGCTGATCGCCGCGTGGCCGAAGACAGCGAGCGATTCGCTGAACGATGCAGCGCTTTCAATCCTCGATTCACTCGGAAAACAAAAATCACCGGCCGCCAACGACGCGATCAAGACCGCCCTGGACTCGCCCGACTATCTCGTGCGCCGGCGCGCCGCGACACTGCTCAAGGCAAACGGCGCGGGCGATTTCTCCGCGCGCGTCGGTACTGTCAAAACCAGGAACACCGCCGCCGACTACCGCCGCGCTTTGTCACGAATCAATCGTAAAGTGCATGCTGTAGTGACTACCAGCAGAGGTTCGTTTACTATTGAACTGCTCCCCAGCGAAGCCCCACTGACCGTAGACAACTTCGTTCAGCTTGCTCAACGAAATTATTTTCGCGACATCACGATTCATCGGGTCGTGCCCAATTTTGTGATTCAGGACGGCGATCCGCGTGGTGACGGCAACGGCGGACCCGGCTATCAAATTCGCTGCGAAATAAACGAGGTGCCGTACGATCGCGCGATGCTCGGCATGGCGCTGTCGGGCAAGGACACGGGCGGCTCGCAATGGTTCGTGACGCACGCGCCGCAACCGCATCTCGACGGCGGCTACACGGTTTTCGGGCGCGTGATCGCAGGCATGGACGTCGTCGATAAGATCGCGCGCGGCGACGTCGTGAGATCGATCAGGATTCAGTGAGAAAGACACAGACAACAGCTTTCGCATTCTGCTTCTTATGCGTCTTTTGCGGCTTGGCGGCGGCGCAGACCGCGCCTGAGCCGGCAGAGCGACACCGCTACAAGATCGATCTGAAGCTCGATCTCGAGCATCTCGCGTACACCGGCACCGAAACCGTTCGCTGGATCAATCGCGGCGAGAAGCCCACGAACGTTATCTACTTTCATCTCTATCCGAACCTGCGCGCGACCGACCAGCAGCCGTTAACCAACACCGAAAGCACGGACGCAGACGAACCACGCCTCGACATCATCGAGGTGCGCGCCGCCAGCGATAACGCGCTGCTCTTTACATCGCTCGACGATCAAGGCACGACGCTGCGCGTCAATCTGCCCGCGCCGGTCGCATCCGGCGCCGCAGCGGAAGTCACGATCGCTTTCAAAGGCACGGTTCCCGAGATCGATCGCGACGAAACCAGTCTGACTACACACGTCGTGAAGCAAGTCAGCGCCGCGCTGCGCAGCGATCGCGAAACCCGCCGCGCGCGCGACATCAACTTCCTGTGTCGCGGCGTGATGTTGCTCGGCGCCGCTTATCCCGCGCTCGCGGTGCACGACGGCGACGAGTGGCGACGCAAAGTCGAGCCGTCAGTCGGCGACTTCGTGTTCAACGAAGCGGCTGATTACGAAGTGACAGTGACTGCGAATTCCGGCGTCGAAGTCTTCACTTCTGGCAGCGAAACCGAACCACGCTCAGACAAGACCACGCAAACGTTCACGGCCAACGCCATGCGCGACTTCGCAATTCTCGCGGGCCGCGGCTTACACAGCGAACACACCGAAGTAAACGGCATCAACGTTCGCTCGATCTATCTCGCCGAACACGAACGCGTCGGCAAGCGCGCACTCGTCGTCGCCGCGAACGCGCTGCGCACCTTCACGACGTTGTTTGGTCCACTGCCGTTTAAACAGATCAGTATCGCGGAAGCGCCGCTCGTCGCGGGCCTCGGCAGCGCCGAATTCTCCGGCATGAACATCATCGCGAGTGCGTTCTTCGTCGACTTCGACTCGCCCGCCGTGCGCAACCTGCCGGAGATCATTCGCGAGCAACGCCCGTCGGTTGAAGAAAGTCTCGAGTGGACCGTGGCCCATCTCGTCGCGCACCAGTGGTGGGGCGCGGCGGTCGGAAACGATCCCGCGCGCGAGCCGATTCTCGACGAAGCTCTCTCGTGCTGGTCGTCGCTGCTTTACTACCGCACGATCTACGGACCGGAAAAAGCCGCGGCGGTTCTCGACGATCAGGTGCGCGGCGTCTACCGCTTGTATCGCACGTTCGGCGGCGACGACATGGACGCGAATCGTCCTTCGCGCGATTACCGCAACACCTTCCAGTACGCTGCGATCGTAACCGCGAAAGGCGCGCTGATGTTCGTCGACCTGCAGCAGTCGCTCGGTGAAGAAAAAGTGTTTGCGGCGTTGCGGAAATATTATCAAGCGAACCTTTATGAGATTGCGCAACTCGAAGATCTGCGCATCGCGCTCGTGGCCGAGGCGCCGGTCGAACAAAGGCGGACCATCGGGCGTACATTTACCCGCTGGCTGACGGCCAAACGCGGCGACGAAGACATCGCTCCTCCCGATCAGGAACTGGCGACGTCGTTGGGCATCCAGGCGAAACAACAACCGCCGCGATCGAACGACAACAAGAACGCGTTCGGAGCACTCGCGAAGGTCGGCAAATTCTTTTGGCAGCAGATGACACGAATCCGATGATGAGAGCTTTAAATTTCGACGGATTTCCCCTGGAACGAAACAACAACACCCGGCGCACAGCGACGGTCGAGAAGAGTCTCGAGCAGTTGAGCTGGCTCATGGATGATCTGTTTCGGATCCCGGTGATCGGCTGGCGCTTCGGACTCGACGCGCTCGTCGGACTTATTCCCGGTTTCGGCGACACCGCAACGTCGCTCGTTTCGTTCTACATCCTCGCCGCCGCGGTGCGTTATCGCGTGCCGAAGATCACGCTGCTGCGAATGGGAATGAACGTCGGTATCGACTATCTCGTCGGTTCGCTGCCCGTCGTCGGCGACATCGCGGATGCGTGGTGGAAGTCGAACCACATGAATCTCGAGTTGCTGAAAAAACGAGCGACCGTGCCGGTTGAAGAGGCACGGTCGGGAAGACTCAGCGACTGGTTGTTTGTGGGAGGAATTATTCTGGGCTTAGTTGCATTGGCGATCGGGAGCGCATTTGTCAGTCTTTATCTCTTGTACAAGGCGGCCGAAATTCTCGCGGGCCGCTAACCGGATACCACCGCTTCTTCAACCGGCAGCAGACGTTCCAGCGCCGATTTCAACATATCAAGGCCGCGCTCACCCGCGGCAAAACTCTTCAATTTACCTTCCGCGTCGAACAGGTAATACGCCGGCACAAATCCCTGAGTGTTGTGAAACGCGTCCTTGAGTTTGTGCTCGTTGTCGACCGCGACCGGTTCCGTGATGCCATACTTCGCGATTAACTCGCGCACCTGGTCCACGTCGGTGTCGGTCTCGTACCGCGGCATGTGAACGGCGACGACGCGCAGTCCGTACTTCTTCTTTTCGTCCCGCCACTCGCCGACACGCGGCAGGTTGTCTTTACAAATTCCACAGCTCACCGACCAGAAGTGAACGAGTGTCGGATGGCCTGCGATCTCTGATTCGACGTGCGCTTGCGTGCCGCCAAACCATTCCGTCGCGCCTTCGAGCCGCGGCATTTCTGTTCCAATCTTCATTGCCATGATCTTTAACCTATCGGGTGTGGGAGCACGGCGGTCGCACCGCGCTCCCAGCAAAAGTATTAGCCGTTGAGCGTCTTCTGGCCGGGCTTCCATTCAGCCTGGCAGAGTCCGCCGGTCTGCAGCGCGTGAATCACGCGCAGCGTTTCTTCCGCCGAGCGGCCGACGTTCAAATCGTGCACGACCTTGTAGCGCAGCACGCCTTCGGGATCGATCACGAACAGACCGCGCAGGGCGATGCCTTTGTCGTTAATCAAGACGCCGTAATCCGCCGCCACTTGCTTCGTCGCATCCGCTGCGAGCGGGTATTTCAAACCTTCCACGCCACCCTTGTCGCGCGACGTGTTCAACCACGCGCGATGCGAGTAAACGGAGTCAGTCGAGATACCGATGATGTCTGCGCCGATGTCGACGAAGTCCTGATAACGATCGCTGAACGCGGTCAACTCGGTCGGGCAAACGAACGTGAAGTCGAGTGGATAAAAAACGAGTACGAGCCACTTACCGCGGTAATCGGAGAGCTTCACCGGCTCGTTGAGTTTTTCCACGTTTTTCGTCGAGGCCATTTCAAAATCCGGCGCGGGCTGGCCCACCATCGCCCGTTCTGCTGCTACTGCTGTTGCTGCTGTCATGTATCCTCCAAAAAAGTTGAATTATTCCGTCACTACTGAACGAGCTTTACTAAGACTCGCGACACTCCGGACAAAGCCCGCGCAACGTTAAGTGAACCGACTCCGCTTTGAAGCGCGACTTGCGCGCGGCGGCCTGCATCAGCTTGGCCGCTTCCGGCAATTCGAAGTCGACAAGTTTGCCGCAGTCGTTGCAGATCGCGTGATCGTGACGTTCGGTCTCGCGATCGTAGCGGCTGGCGCTGTCGCCAAAATTGATTTCACGCACCAGGCCGGCTTCTTTCAGATAGCGCAAGGAGTTGTAAACGGTTGCGTAGCTGATGCCGGGGAGACGGCGGCGGGCCGCCTCGAAGATGTCGCTGGCGGTGGGGTGATCTTCGCGTTCGCGGATCACCTGGAACACGGCGTCCCGTTGCGGGGTCAGTTTAGGTTCGCTGGTGTTTCCCGTTCTTTTTGTATTGGCTGCTTTCACAGTGGACTTAGACTAATTCTAAATCCAGCGTTTGTCAAATGCGCCGGTGGGCTTTTACGAAATCCACGATTTGATCGACGTAGCTCGGAAACGGCGGGCACGCGATGCCGTGAGGGGCGAGTAGCGTTTGTGCCTGCGTTGTATCGTAGAGTTGCTTGACGAAGAAATACGGTACGGCGTGGTGCGGCAGGCCCGTGATCTTCGGTGACGGTGGCAACATCAGAAAGAAACGGACCGCCTTTGCCGGCGCGGTCAGGCGCGATCGTTTGTGATTCGCTGAACGCGCGATCGCGTCGAAGAGTTGGTTCGTCGTCAGCGGCGCGGGATCTGCCAGTTGCAGCGTTTTTCCGATCGCGTTTTCATCGAATGCGAGCGCCGCCATCGCGTCAACCACGAAGTCCACCGGCACGAGATTCAGGCTCACGCGATCGTTGCCGATGTTGACCGCCGATAGCCACGGGAATCGCAGCAGGTAAAGAATCAGGTAATAGACACCGTCATACTTTACCGTCTCACCTGTTTTCGAATCGCCGCAAACCACTGACGGCCGATGAATCGTCACCGGCAACTCGTGCTTCACTGACTCGACTTCCAACTCCGAAAGATACTTCGACTCTTCGTAGAAGTTTCGATAGCCCGCGTCGTGGCGCAGTTCGGTTTCGAGAATCGCGCCTTCGCGTTTGCCGGCAACGTAGCACGTCGAGACGTGATGAAAATGCTTCACCGAAGGAACTGAACGCGCGAACTCGACGACGTTGCGCGTGCCGCCGACGTTCACGCGCATCGCCGGTTCACACGGAACGGCGAGATCGTAAAGCGCGGCCAGGTGGAAAATGCGCGTGGTCTCTTGTTTGGTGAGTTCGAAATCCGCAGCGCTGAGACCGAGACGGGGCTGCGTGATATCGCCTTCGACGATCCGAAAGTCTTCGGATGAACGGTTCGTGAGTTGAGCGATGCGCTCTACTTCGTGGCGCGCGCGGTCCAACCACGAAGGTTGCACGAGCAGTATGAAGCTGCTCTCTTTCCGCGCCAGACGTTCCAGCAAGCGGTCGGCGATGAAACCGGGAAATCCCGTGATGAAGAATGTCTCGCTATCCGCCATTGAGTCACCCGAGTATAATTCACGTCCTCGCGAATAAGAATTAGAACCTCTTTGGAGTGCGGCGACTTGACGCCGCTTTAGTCTCGCTCCTGCGCTATCGAGGTGAAAGCGGCGTCAAGTCGCCGCACTCCACGGAGACACATGATGAACTCTTGCTCGCTCTTTGCACGCCGCGCTCTACTGATCCTCGTCCTGCTCGTCAGCGTTTTTCAAACGAGCGCACAGACGCAGAAAACCGAGTGCAACGTTCGCGTGACGCTCATGCAAGTCAACGACGTCTACCAGTTCTCACCCGACACCGACGGCAAGGGCGGGCTCGCGCGCGTCCTGACGCTGACGAAATCGATCAGGGCCGAGAATCCGAACGCACTGTTTCTGCTCGCGGGCGATACGATCTCGCCGTCGGTCGAGTCGATTACTTACAAAGGCGCGCAGATGATCGAGGCCTGGAACGCCATCGGTCTCGACTACGCAACGTTCGGCAATCACGAATTCGACTTCGGACCAGACGTGCTGCGCGAGCGAATGCGCGAGTCGAAGTTTGGCTGGGTGGCGGCGAACGTCATCGACAACAAAACCGGCCAGCCGTTTGGCGGCGTGCAGCCTTTTGTGATTCGCGAGTTTGGCGGCGTGAAGATCGGCATCTTCGGGCTCGTGTTGCCCGAAACAAAACTGACTTCGCGGCCCGGACCGGACGTGGAGTTTCGCAACCCGTGTGACGTGGCGAAGAAGATGGTTTCGGAAATTCACGATCGCGGCGCGAAGGTGGTCGTCGCTTTGACGCACTTGTCGATGCGCGAAGACAAGGAAGTCGCGCGTTGCGCGGATGTGGACCTGATCATCGGCGGTCACGAACACACGCTGCTCGAGTCGAGCGCGGGCGGCGCGCCGATCTTCAAGATGACGGCCGACGCGCGCGAACTGGGCCGGTTCGATCTCAACATCAACAAGGACACCGGCAAGCTCGACAGCATCGATTGGAAAGTGATCCCCGTCACGAAAGACACGCCGGAAGCGCCGGAGTTCACCGCGGTCTACAAGAAATACGCGACGCTGCTGACAGAGCTCGCGAAACCCGTCGGTCGCACGAGCGTCGCGCTCGAAGCGCGCAGCGCCGAGAACCGCACGCGCGAAACGAACGTCGGCGATTTCGTCGCTGACGCATTTCGCAAAGCGACGGCTGCGGACGTTGCCCTGATGAACGGCGGCTCGGTGCGCGCGGACGAGCTGATCGCGCCCGGACAGTTGACAGTGCGCGATGTCTTGTCGATCCTACCGTTCAAAAATAAGCTGGTTAAGATTGAGATAACCGGCGCCACGCTGCGAGCGGCACTCGAACACGGCGTGAGTCGCGCGGCCGAGGACGCGCAGCCCGGCGGGTTTCCTCAAGTTTCGGGAATCCAGTTTTCGTTTGACGCGTCGCGCCCGCCGGGCCAGCGGATCGTCGATCTCAAGATCAACGGCCAACCGCTCGATCCGGACCGGAAGTACACGCTCGGAACGACGACGTTCGTTGGACTCGACGGCGGCGACGGCTACACGATGTTCAAAGGCGCGACGGTGGTTACCCCTCCGGAACGCTTGCCGCTCGATTCGGAAGCGTTGCAGCGCGCGATCAGTTCGGTGCGTTCGATCGCGCCGAAGACTGAGGGACGAATCAAACGTTTGGACACGGTTCGGAAGTCAGCCCCTACATGCAATTAAGCTCCAACTCCCCGGATTTGGAGGTTATATGGAACTTCACGACGACAGTTCAGCCAGCAAACGATACGAAGCGAACGAGCTTTTTCACGAGGCCTACGAAGCGCAGCAAGCGAGCGACTACGAGCGCGCGATCGAGCTCTACAAACGTTCGATCGAGACTTATCCAACGGCTGAAGCGCACACGTTTCTCGGTTGGGTTTACAGTTTTCAGCAACGATACGACGACGCGATCGCGGAGTGTTTAGAGGCGATTCGCGTGGACGACACGCTCGGGAATCCTTACAACGACATCGGGAGCTATTTGCTGGCGAAAGGCGATCCTTACGGGTCGGTGCGCTGGTTCAAGCGCGCGCTGCTGGCGCCGCGTTATGAGTCGTACGCGTTTCCGCATTTCAATCTCGGGCGAGTTTACGAAACGCGGCGTCGCTTCATGGACGCAGCGCGCCACTACGGTCTGGCCCTCGAACAAAAACCGGATTTTGCGGAAGCGGCGGTCGCGCTGCGCCGCATGCAGACGCGCTTGAACTAACGCGCGACGATCTTCAGCTTCTCGCCCCTCTCGTCCACCGCAACATAAGTCACTTCTGCTTCAGTGACGCGAACGCGTTCGCTCTTCCCCATGCGCTCGACTTCGACAACCACGCGCACCGTGATCGAAGTCGTGCCCACGCGAACGACGTCGGCGTAGAAGCTCACCAGATCCCCGACGAAAACCGGTTTGTGAAAGATGACTTCCTTCATCGCGACGGTGACGAAGCGGTCCATGTGTGTGTGGCGGTGCGCCTGGATCGCGCCGGCCGTGTCGATGTAGCTGAGGATGACGCCGCCGAAGATCGTGCCTTGCGAATTGGTGTCGCGCGGCAGCAGCGTGATGCGGATCGCCGGATCGTTGTATTCGTGCATGCGGTTATCCTACGCGGCGAGCTGTTCGGAGATCCAATCGGTGATGGCGCGTTTCAGATCGTCGAGACGATTGTCGAAGAAATGGCCCGCGCCGGGAATGACGACGAGGCGAACCTCAGTGTTCTTCTCCAGCTCCGCGGCCATTTGTTTGACCTGTTCGATATTCCCGAATTCGTCGAGTTCGCCGTGGACCAGCAGCAGCGGCTTGCGGCACGCCTGAAGAAACTCGAAGTTGTAATTCTTGAGCGGCGTGCCGATCCCAATCAGATAATTGACGCGCGGGTCCGCAATTCCGACTTCCAAACCAAAACGCGCGCCGAAAGAAAAACCGCAAAGCGTGATGCTCAGGTCGGGGTATTTAGCCGCGAGGTAATCGAGCGCGGTGCGCACGTCGGCGCGTTCGCCGCGTCCTTCATCGTGTTGGCCCGTGCTTTGTCCGACGCCGCGGAAATTGAAGCGCAGAGTGATTAGGCCGGCATCGTTCAACGCCGCCGCCGCACGAAAGACCACTTTGTTATGCATCGTGCCGCCACCGAGAGGGTGAGGGTGCAGCACGAGGGCCACGCCTTTAGCTGGCCCGGTTCGAGGTTCCTTCAGGATTGCTTCTAACTGCCCGTGCTCGGCCGGAATGAACAGATTGCCGCTGGGGTACATGAACTTAAATCGACAGGATTACAGAATTCACAGGAAGGTAGTAGAACTCAAAACCACTGACCACGCGCTCAACGTTGTTCTCTACCTATCCTGTTAACTCTGTTCATCCTGTCTACTCTTCGCCGAGGCCGGCGTTGTCTTCACCGCCGCCACTGACGCCGCCACCACCCGCCATCTCTTCACCAGAACTTTCACTCTCCATCTCGGTGGCGAGCTCCGGAGCTGAGATCGCTTTGGACGCTCTCTTCTTCGAGCCCTTCTTCGAGCTCTTTTTGGAGCCTCCGCGGCGACCTTTACCGGCTGATTTCTTTCCGGCTTTCTTCGTACTCTTTGCAGCTTTCTTAGTCCCGCGCGCGCCGCCTTTCTTTCCAGCCTTCTTGCCGGCCTTCTTACCAGCTTTCTTCCCGGCTTTCTTTGCACCCTTCTTCGACGACTTCTTCCCTGGTGGACGGCCCCGCCGCTTGCCGGCGCTCTTCTTGGTCCCCTTGCCGCCGCCTTTGCGCGCACCTTTAGACTTCTTCGATCCCTTTCTAGCTGCCATCTCCTTTGCTCCTTTTGTTGTTGGTCTGGGTTTGGGCCCTCACCGTAGCAAAATAATTTGAGACTGTCACGATGTTTTCCACGTGTTGCTGGTGAGATGTTAACTAACGATCGGATCTATAGACATG
>CAMLLD010000076.1 GCA_946480785.1 uncultured Blastocatellia bacterium
CGCAAAGATACGGGCTGATGAAAGCTCTGGTAATTCACGGCCACTTCTACCAACCACCACGCGAGAATCCCTGGACCGGCGAAGTCGAAGCAGAACCGAGCGCGGCGCCGTATCACGATTGGAACGAGCGCATTCACGACGAGTGCTACGCGCCGAACGCCGCGGCGAACAACTACGCGCGCATCAGTTTCAACTTCGGTCCGACATTGCTCTCCTGGCTCGAACGTCACCACGCTGATACTTACCAACACATTCTCACTGCCGATCGTGAGAGCGTCGCGCAGCACGGCGGACACGGCAACGCGATCGCGCAGGCCTACGGTCACGCGATCCTGCCGCTCTGCAACGAGCGCGATCGTTTGACGCAAGTCGTTTGGGGCCTCGCGGACTTTCGTTTTCGTTTCGGCCGCGAGCCGGAGGCGCTGTGGCTGCCGGAAACAGCCGCAAACGACGCGACGCTCGCTTTGTTGATCGAGCAAGGTTTGCGTTACGTGATCCTAGCGCCCGATCAGGCCAAGCGTGTTTTCGTTAATTCTGAATGGACTGACGTCAGCGGCGGCAAGGTCGACCCGACCCGACCGTACCGCTTCGAACACCCAACAGCCCCCGGTCGTTCGATCACGATCTTTTTCTACGACGGTCCGCTAGCGCGAGCAATTGCCTTCGAAAAAGCACTCACCTCGAGTCGCGGTCTAGTGGAACGCTTCGTCAGCGCTACTCAACGCGGCGATCTCGTGAACGTCGCAACCGACGGCGAAACTTACGGACATCATTTCAAGTTCGGCGATCTCGCGCTCGCCTACGCGCTCGGCGTCGAAGCAAAGCAAGCCGGTTTTTGGGTCACGAATTACGGCGAGTATCTCGACGCGCATCCAGCCGAGTTTACGGTCGAGATCGACAACGGACTGCAAGGCGAGGGAAGCTCGTGGAGTTGCGCGCACGGTGTCAGCCGTTGGACGCGCGATTGCGGTTGTCACACCGGCGGTGAAGCCGGTTGGAACCAGGCATGGCGCGATCCTTTGCGACTCGCACTGAATTTTCTGCGCGACGATGCGGCGGCGAAGTTTGAAAGCAGCGGCAGTGAGCTGTTGCGCGATCCGTGGGCCGCGCGAAACGATTACATCGACGTGTTGTTGAATGAGAGTGAGCGCGAAGAGTTTGTCGCGCGGCACGCACGACGTTCGTTAAGTGAAACCGAGCGCGAGCGCGTGTTTCAATTGCTGGAGATGCAGCGCAGCGCGTTGTTGATGTTCACGAGTTGCGGCTGGTTTTTTTCCGATCTCGCGGGCATCGAGACGATTCAGGTGTTGCGCTACGCGGCGCGCTTGATCGATCTGCAAACTCAGTTAAGTCTCCAGCCGCCGCGAAAACAGTTTCTCGAATTACTGGCCGAGGCGAAAAGCAATCGTCCCGACAAAGGCAACGGCGCGGAGATCTTCTCGCGTATCGCCGAACCCGTTCACGCGCTCTGATGAGCAAACAGATCAACAAGCCGGTTACCTCTGCGCTCGGCGACATCGATCTCCATCTCTTCGGCGAAGGCAAACACGAAGAGATCTACCAGAAGCTCGGCGCGCACGTCGCGAAGCAGGGACGCACGCGCGGCGTCGCGTTTGCGGTGTGGGCGCCGCAAGCTGCGAGCGTGAGTGTTGCCGGTGACTTCAACGGCTGGGACGGCCGCGAGCATCGCATGCACCGCGTCGCTAACTCCGGCGTGTGGGAGTTGTTCGTTCCGAAACTCACGCCGGGCATGCTCTATAAGTTTGAGATCCGCACGCCCAGCGGTCAAAAGATTCTCAAAGCCGATCCATACGCGCAGCACGCGGAAGCTCCGCCAAACACTTCATCGATCGTTTACGAATCGAAATACAAGTTTCGCGACGCGAAGTGGCTGAACGCGCGCGCCGCACGCGAACACTGGCGCGAGCCGCTCTCGATCTACGAAGTGCACTTCGGTTCGTGGCGACGCAAGATCGAGGAAGAGAACCGGCCGTTCACTTATCGTGAAATGGCCGAACCGCTCGCGGCTTACGCGAAGGAGATAGGCTTCACGCACGTCGAGTTTCTGCCGCTCAAGGAACATCCGTATGGACCATCGTGGGGTTATCAGGTCAGTTACTACTACGCGCCTTCCGCGCGTTACGGTGAACCCGACGACTTGCGTTACTTAATCGATTACCTGCATCGCAACGGCATCGGCGTGATCATGGATTGGGTGCCGGCGCACTTCCCGAAAGACGCGTGGGCGCTCGGCCGCTTCGACGGCTCGGCGTTGTACGAACATCTCGATCCGCGCAAGGGCGAGCATCCCGATTGGGGCACTTACATTTTCAACTACGGCCGCAACGAGGTGCGCAATTTTCTGCTCGCGAACGCGTTGTATTGGTTCAAAGAGTTTCACATCGACGGGCTGCGCGTCGATGCGGTGGCGTCGATGCTTTATCTCGACTACAGCCGCAAGGAAGGCGAGTGGGTGCCGAACCAGTTCGGCGGACGGGAAAATTTAGAAGCGATCTCGTTTTTGAAAGAGTTGAATGAAGTGACGCATCGTGCTTGTCCGGGGATCATGATGATCGCGGAGGAGTCGACGGCGTGGCCGTCGGTCAGTCGTCCGGTTCATAGCGGCGGGCTCGGGTTTGATTTCAAGTGGAACATGGGCTGGATGCACGACACGTTGAAATACTTCCAGACCGATCCGCTGTTTCGCGCCGGCAATCACAATGCGTTGACGTTTGGTTTGCTCTACGCTTGGAGCGAGAATTTCATTCTGCCGTTTTCGCACGACGAAGTGGTCCACATGAAGGGATCGCTCCTGAACAAGATGCCGGGCACGAATGAACAGAAGTTCGCGACGTTGCGGGCGTTGTATGGCTACATGTGGGCGCATCCGGGGAAGAAGTTGTTGTTTATGGGTGGGGAGTTTGGGCAGTGGCGCGAGTGGACCGAGACGGAAAGTTTAGACTGGCACTTGCTTGAAGATCCACTGCATCGCGGCGTGCAAAATCTGATTCGCGATCTCAATCGCACTTACGACAACGAGAACGCGCTTTGGGAAGTCGACAGCGATGCTGCCGGTTTCGAATGGATCGACGTCAACAACGCTGCTGAAAACATCGTCGCCTTCCTTCGACGCTCCTCATCCACAGAGCGCGAACTGATCTGCGTCTGCAACTTCTCCGCTGTCCCGCGCAAAGCTTATCGTCTCGCGTTACCAAACGAAGGCGAGTATCAAGTCGTTATCAACACCAACTCCACAAATTACGGCGGCAGCGAAAGCCTCGCGATTGAAGGCAACGTCCTCGACTTACCAGCGTTGACCACAGTGTGGCTCGCACCAAAACCCGAACCAGAAAAACAAAAAACTCCGCAGCGCCGGCGCAAATAATTTGTCCGTTTTCGCGCTCTTTGTGGCAAACTCTCTGCAGTTGCCATTCTCATACCGCGCCTTATGTATGAGAAGTTCAAGGAAGTAGATGGTACGCATCCCTGGCGGAGTGTTAGCCCGGATGGTTATGTCGATTACCGGGCGCGCTATCGCCCGCAGGGTCGTGTCGTCTATTTCAACTTTCCCCTCGCGAAAGAGATGGGCCTCATCACCGCCGATCAGCCGCACAGCGTCGACAAAGAACTCGAACAAGCGATCCTCGACACGTTCTCGCTGCAAATCATCAACGAATACGATCTCGAGCAGGGCAAGAAGTATCCGCCAGAGACGATCAAGCCCAACCCTTTTATGGCGACGCGCTATCTGCAAACGCAGCATCGCAACAAGCAAGGTAAGACTTCGGGCGACGGACGTAGCATCTGGAACGGTTACATCAAAAGCGCGAACCTGATTTTCGACATCTCGAGCCGCGGCACGGGCGCAACGATCCTCAGTCCCGGCGCACAGGAAGCAAAGACCGCTCTCCCGACCGGCGACTTCACTCACGGTTATTCGTCGGGACTCGCAGAGCTCGACGAGATGCTCGGCAGCGCAGTGATGTCGGAGATCTTTTACCGCCAGGGTATTCCGACCGAACGCTGTCTCACCGTGATCGCGTATCCGGACGGCACGGCGATCGGCGTGCGCACCGCGCCCAATCTCGTGCGACCCGCGCATCTCTTTCGTTATCTCAAACAGGGTAGACACGAGGAGCTGAAAGCGTCAGTCGATTACTTCATCGATCGCGAAGTCGAAAACGGCATCTGGGAGCTGCCGGAGGATCCGAAGCTGCGTTACGCGACCGCGCTCGACTACTTCGCGCGTTCGTACGCGAAGTTTGCTGCGGTGCTCGAAGAGGAATACATCTTTAACTGGCTTTCGTGGGACGGCGACAACATGCTCGCGAGCGGCGCCGTACTCGACTACGGATCGATTCGCCAGTTTGCCGCAAAGCACGACAAGTATCGCTTCAAGGACGTCGATCGTTACTCGGCCTCGCTCGCGGAACAGCGTCGTTGGGCCAGGACGCTGGTCCAAGTGTTTGCACAGGTGATGGATTTCATCGAGACGGGAAAGAAGAAACGGCTGGAGCAGTTTAAAGACGCGAAGTGCCTGGCCGTCTTTGATAAAGCGTTTGCGTGTGAACGCGACCGGCGCATGTTGTGGCGCATCGGTTTCACGCCCGAGCAGATTTGTTATCTCCTGAAAAATGCAGCTTCGGAGATCCGCGACTTCGATCGCAGTCTGAGCTACTTCGAGGATCGCAAAGTCTCGCGCGGTATTGAAAAACTGCCTGATGGCTTCACGCACAGTCCCGTTTTTCTGATTCGCAATCTGCTGCGCCACCTGCCGGCGTATTACGTGGCGCAATCAATTACACGAGCTGACGATGAGAGCGCGTACATGCCCGACGAGATCTTTCTGCGCACGATGGCGGCATCATACGTTGGTCGCAAAGATCTGAAGCTCACGCCCGCAAGCTCGGCGCATGTGAAAAATTTTCAGGCGTGTTATTTAAAACTCGTCGCTGCGTTGGGTGGACCGATCGAAATGGTGTTGAAGACTTTGCAGGAGCGCTCGGCGATCATCAACCATCGTCACCGCATCACCGGCGACGCGGTTACGTGGATCATCGAAGAAGTGATCGCGATGAAAAATAAGATCAAGATCGATGGTCTGCAGGAAGCGATTGAAGCCTTCATCGACTCGCAAGTCTTGATTCCGGGCAGATGGCAACCGGTGCCACTCGAGAAACTCCAGTCCAACACACTCAAGTCGCGCCTCTTGCAAAAGATCCAGGAAAACCTCGAAGCTTATAAGGAATCGATCTGAGCCACGGATAAACACGGATTAGTAATGATCGACTGGGCCAACATTCGCAATCAGTTCCCCGTGACGGAAAACTCGGTCTACCTTATGACTGCTGCGGCTGGTCCGCTGGCGCGCGCAACCGCGCAGGCGGGGACGCTCTATTACGAGCAGATGATGAATGATGGCGACGTGCATTGGGATGAGTGGCTCGTGCGGCGCGAGGAGGTGCGGGCGCAGGTCGCACGCTTCATCAACGCTGAGCCGGACGAGATCGGGTTCACTATCAACACGTCGAGCGGCATGAACGTAATCGTTGATGCGTTGGAGAAACATGGTAAGGTTATCTCGTGCGATCTGGAGTTTCCGGTGACGACGATTCCGTGGATGCATCGGCGGATTCCGGTGCATCTCGTGAAGTCGTCGAATGGTGTGGTGCAGCCCGATCATCTGCGGGCGGCGATGAACACGCGTACCGGGATCATCTCGCTGAGTTACGTGCAATTCTCGAATGGCTTTCGTTCTGAAATCGAAGAGCTGGCGAGCATCAAGGGAAGTCATGCGCTCGTGGTGAATGCGAGCCAGGCTGCGGGCGTGTTTCCGATCGACGTGAAGCGCATGCAGATCGATGCGTTGTGTGCCACGGGACATAAATGGATGTTGTCGGGTTACGGGTCGGGGTTTGTGTATCTTAGTCGCGAGCTGCAGGAAGCGGCTCAACCGCGTGAGATTGGTTGGCTCAGTGTGAAAGAGCCTTACGCTTTGCGCAACAACGAGGTGCACTTGCGCCAGACAGTTTCGGCGCGAACGGAGCTCGGCTGTCCGACTTTTCCGGCCATCTTCGCGTTGGGCGCGTCGATCGAGATGATGCAATCCATTGGACCAGCAAACATCGAACAGCGTGCGCTCGAGCTCAATCGGCTGTTGACGTCGCGCTTGGATGAGGCGGGTTGGAAGGTGTTGTCGCCGTTGGGTGACGAGCGATACCGCTCTGCGGAAACGCTCGTCGCCGACGATCAGCCAGCGGAAGTCGTCAGCAAACTCGCGTCGGCAAATGTTTTCGTCACGGAGAAACCGCAAGGCTTCAGAGTCGCCACTGACTTCTTCAACAACGAAGCCGACATCGAAAACCTCATCGACGCCCTACTTAGCTAGGCCTGCCACACAAGCAACTATGCCTTCTTCGCTTTCGCTTTACTCTTCGACTTCTTCGCACCGTCTGTAGCTGACACACCTGATCCAAAGACCTTCCGCGCGAGCGCCACGAACTTCTGCATGATCGGCGAATCGTAACCGTTACTCAGTTGCGCGATACCCAACTCCCAGTTGATCTCCGCGCCTTCGATCCACCAACGCACCAGCCGCCCCTTTTCAACATCATCTTTCACCGACTGCAGCGGCACGATCCCGACGCCCATGTCTTCCTCAACCATGCGCCGGATCGCCTGCTGCCGGCTCAACTCCATCGCCACGCGAATCGTCACCCCGGCCTGCGCAAAAAACTGATCGATCAAGCGTCGCGTATTCCCACCGCGCTCACCGAGAATCAACCTCTCACCCGCAAGCGTATAAGCGCTGACCGTCTTTTGTTTCGCGAGACGATGTCGCGGCGAAGCGATCGCCACGAGCTGGTCCTCGCTCAAGCGTTCAGTCTTGATGCCGCGCACATCCACCGGCAGCGAAACGAAAGCGATATCGACCTCACCCGCCAGAATCTGATCGACCAGCACCTCGCTCGTTCCCGAAACGACGGAGATCTCCGCCGCCGGATGCTGCTTGCGCAAATCCTTGAGAATCGCCGGCAGTTGCTCGGTCAACACCATCGCTGACGCACTGCCGATGCGCAAACGCCCGCGCTCCGCGCCCGCGAGTTCCGCGATCTCGTCAAGCGCAGCGTCGTGCTCGCGCAGGATGTGACGCGCGCGCCGCAAAAGCTGTTCGCCCGCTTCGGTCAGGATCACGTGCCGCGGCGCCCGTACGAACACGCGCGCGCCGATTTCCGACTCCAGTTGTCTAATCTGCATGCTGATCGCGGCCTGGGTCACATGCACGCGCGCCGCGCCCGCAGTGAACGTTCCAGTTTCCGCGATGGCCACGAAGGCCCTTAGTTGGCGTATTTCCACGACAGACTCCGCATATCAAGATGGGTTATCACAATAATAAAATCTTTTAGTTTCCATTATAAGTCATCGGCTCCTAGAATGGTTTGAAAATGTTCACGCAGAACTCGGTGGTCGGTGTTGACGGCGGTGGGACCAAGACCGACGCCGTCATCATAGATGCGCAGCAACAGGTCGTAGGGCAAGGCCTGGCTGGACCATCGAATCCGTTGCGCGTCGGTATTGCGGGCGCGGCCGCCGCGGTGCGCGAAGCGATCGATAGCGCGTGTGCGGCGGCGAACCTGCGGCGCGGCGATCTGGTTGCGGCGCAAATTGGTCTAGCAGGAGCGCGGCGGCGCGAGCTGCGCGAACGCATGCGCGAAACCCTCATGCCCCTTGGTATCGGCGAGATCGAAGTCGTCACTGACGCCGAGATCGCTTTGTACGGCGCGACTGACGGCGCGCCCGGTCTCGTCGTGATCGCCGGCACCGGATCGATCTGCTGCGGCATCAACGCGCGCGGCAAGCGTTTCTGCGCCGGTGGTTGGGGACCGATCGCTGGTGACGAAGGTGGCGGCGCGTGGCTCGCGCGGCGCGCGTTACGCGCGATCGCGTATGCGTCCGACGGCCGTGGTCCAAAGACACTGCTGACCGAACTCGCCACGGCTTACTTTCACGTTACCGATCCCGACGATCTAACCACCGCGATCTACGCGCCGACGATTACCAACGAGCGACTGGCCGGCTTTGGCCGTGACGTTGTCGACGCAGCGAAGCGCAAGGATCCGGTCGCGTTGCAGATCGTCGCTGACGGCGGCAGGGAATTGGGCTACTCGGCCGTGGCGGTGATTCGTTATTTGCAGATGGAACGCGAGCGGTTTCAGGTGGCCAACGTCGGCGGTGTGTTTCGCTCGGCGGGCGATCTGATGCTCGATCCGTTGCGCGAGGAAGTGCGGAAGGTGGCGGCGCGCGCATATTTCGAACCACCGCATTTCGCTCCGGCCGTCGCTGCCGCTAGAATGGCGCGCGAACGTATGAACCATATCGCTCTCGCAGTCTGATCCCAGATGAGTACAGAAACCGGCGCCGCGCTTCCGATCACCGAACAAGAGAATCCCCGATCGCAGAACCTGAGTTCTCAGTCTGCGCGCGAGATAGTCGCGCTGATGAACGCGGAAGATGCGACGGTCGCGGCGGCGGTTGAGCGCGTGCTTGATGATGTGGCGCGCGCGATAGAGGAAACGGTGGCGAGACTGCGCGCCGGCGGAAGGCTTTTTTATATAGGAACGGGGACGTCGGGTCGTTTAGGAGTGCTTGATGCTTCGGAGTGCCCGCCGACGTTTGGTGTTTCGCCGGAGTTGGTCCAGGGTGTGATCGCTGGTGGTTACGACGCGTGCTATCGCGCGGTTGAAGCATCGGAGGACGATGAGAGCGCCGCCGGGACTGATCTACAGCAGCGGCATTTAACGGATAAAGATGTGGTGGTTGGGATTGCGGCTTCGGGTAAGACGCCGTACACGGTCGGGGCAGTGAAATACGCGCGTTCGCTGGGGGCGTTCGCAGTTGCTTTGACGTGTGTGCCCGATTCGCCGATCACGCGCGTGGCTGAGTTGAGCATCGTGCCGGTGGTTGGGCCAGAAGTGTTGACTGGTTCGAGTCGACTCAAAGCCGGGACGGCGCAGAAGATGGTGCTCAATATGATCTCAACCGCAACGATGGTCGGTCTCGGATATGTGAGCGGCAATCGCATGTCCAACATGCAGGCGCGCAACACGAAGTTGCGTGAGCGCGCGGTGCGGATCATTATGGCTGAATCAACCCTGGACCAGGCGTCGGCAACACGAGAACTCGAAGCTTCTGGTTGGAACGTTCGCCAGACGATCGAGCGCCTGAAAGCTTCTAAATGAAAGCTCTCGATCTCATCATCATCTTCGGCTACCTGATCGGGATTGTCCTGTTTGGCACGTGGTTCGGACGCAAGCAGGAGACGACCAGCGACTACTTTCTCGGCGATCGATCGGTGCCGTGGTGGGCCGTCGCGTTCTCGATCGTTGCGACAGAAACTTCGACGATCACTTTCATCTCCGTGCCCGGAATCGCGTTCGCGCGCGCGGGAAATTTTCAGTTTCTACAGCTCGTCTTTGGCTATCTGCTCGGCCGCGTTGTTATCTCGATCCTCTTTATACCGTCTTACTTCCGCGGCGAGTTGTTGACCGTCTATCAACTACTCGACCGGCGTTTCGGCGGCAAGATCAAGATGCTCGCGGCGTCACTGTTCGTTGTGATGCGCAACATCGCGGACGGCATTCGACTGTTGCTCACGGCGATCGTGCTCGCGGCGGTCTACACTTCGTTTCAACCCGGCGCAAACGTGGAAGCGATCACAGTCGGCTCGATCGTGCTCATCGGCCTCGCGATGATCATCTTCACGTACTTCGGTGGCATGGAAGCGGTGATCTGGGTCGAAGTGGTCCAACTCGGGATCTACATCGCGGGTGCGCTCGCGGCGGCGATCATCCTGGTGAATTCGATTGACGGTGGTCTTTCCGCGGCAAACGCGCTCGCGGAGCAGTACGGGAAGTACTCGGTTTTCGACTTCGCTTTCGATTACACGAAGACGTACACGTTCTGGTCGGGACTCATCGGCGGCTGCTTCCTGACGATGAGCACGCACGGCACCGATCAGTACCTGGTCCAGCGTTATCTCTGCACCGATCGCCCGCGTTCGGCGACGATCGCGTTGCTGACGAGCGGCGCGATCGTGCTCGCGCAGTTCATCGGGTTTCTTTTCATCGGCGTGTTGCTGTTCGCGTTCTATCACCCGTTCACCGATCCCGGTTACGCCGGCGCGGCTTCGGCTTCGTTTCCATTCACGAGCGGCGACCGCGTTTTCCCCGACTTCATCACGAAGCACATGCCGAGTGGATTGTCGGGCCTCGTTGTGGCCGCGATCTTTGCGGCGGCGATGTCGTCGTCGCTCAACTCAATCGCCGCTACGGCGGTTAACGATCTCTACAAACCGTTTCGACCCGCGCGCAGTGACAAGCATTACCTGCGCGTCTCTCATGTGCTGACGTTGCTTTGGGGGGTGGTGCAGATCGGCGTTGCGTTGGCGGTGCGCAACCAACCCGGTTCGGCACTGAACAAAGCGTTGTCAGTGGCGTCGCTGATCAACGGTCCGATACTCGGCGTGTTTCTGGTCGGCACGTTTTTGCGTCGCGTCAGTCAGCCACCGGCGTTGATCGGGATGATCGTGAGCAGCGTGGTGATGCTTTACGTCTTTTTCGTGCGCACCGAGATCGCGTGGACGTGGTACGTCTTCATCGGCAGTTTAATTACGTTCGTGGTGTCGTGGGCTGCGAGTTTTGCCTTCGCGCCCGCGCCAGCGGAGATGGGTGATGAACTCTCGCTTTAGGATGAACTTTTAGATGAACTTTCGCTTGCGGGTCAATCCTTGTCTTTTATCCCTTTTACTGGTGCTTGCGCTTGGTCTTTCTTCGCTTCCAGTAAGAGCGCAGAAGCCGTACAAACGCGAACCGTCACCAGCCGCGCTGAAGTGGGCCAACGAACAACTCAAGCGCATGTCCCTCGACGAGAAAATCGGACAACTGATCTCCGTCGGCCTCAACGCCACGTTCCTGAACCAGGACTCCGACGCCTATCGCACTCTCAAACACTACATCGAAGACGACAAAATCGGCGGCCTCGTCCTCTTTCGCGGCCCGGTCTACGAATCCGTAATCCTAGTCAATCGCCTGCAGCAACTCGCGAAATATCCCCTCCTGATTTCGGCGGATCTCGAGGCCGGCGCCGGTATGCGCTTCGACGACACAGTCAACTTTCCCTGGAACATGGCCGTCGCCGCGACCGGCAACCCTGACTACGCGCGTCGCCAAGGCGAAATCACCGCTCGCGAAGCGCGCGCCCTCGGTGTGCAACAGATCTTCGCGCCTGTCGTCGACGTCAACAACAACGCTGCGAATCCCGTGATCAACGTGCGTTCGTACGGTGAAGACCCGGCCGAGGTCGCACGCTTCGCCGCCGCGTTTACCGAAGGCGCGCAAGCGGCGGGCGTGATCGCTACCGCGAAACACTTTCCCGGCCACGGCGACACCGCCGTCGATTCACATCGCGGTCTCCCGGAGATCAACGTCGGCCGCGAG
This sequence comes from uncultured Blastocatellia bacterium, assembly GCA_946480785.1. The sequence continues at coordinate 11,496 of CAMLLD010000076.1, forward strand.
CGACTCAACACAGTCGAGTTCGTTCCCTTCAAAGCCGCGGTCAACGCGGGCGTCGGCGCAGTGATGACGGGCCACATCGCATTGCCGCAGATCGATCCGACAGCGATCAAGCCTTTGCCGCGCGACGTGAAGAGCAAACCAATCGACACCGACGAAGCCGGCGAGATCATCGAAGAGAAAGCGACGATGCCCGCGACGATGTCACCCGTGATGGGCCACATCCTGCGCAGCGATCTGAATTTTCGGGGAATGATCGTTACCGACGCGCTGAGCATGAGCGGCCTGACGATCTATTTCACGCAGGAAGAAGCAGCCGTGCGCGCGCTCGAAGCCGGCGCCGACATGCTGCTGAAACCGGCCGACGTAGATGCTGCGTTTCGCGGTGTGCGGGACGCGGTGAAGAGCGGACGCATTAATGAGACTCGCGTTGAAGAGTCGGCGCGCCGCATACTCACCGCGAAGTATGACCTCGGCCTCGTCGAACAGCGACTCACGCCGATCGATTCGATCGACCGCGTCGTCGGCAGCAAAGACGTGGTCGCGCTCGCAACCGAGATTGCCGAACACGCGATCACGCTCGTGCGCAACGAAGACAAGCTCGTGCCGCTGAAGAACCTCAAACCGGAAACGAAAATTTTCAATCTCGCGATCACCAACGGTGACGATCGGCTTTGGGTCTCGAACCCGTTCGTCGCGCAGCTTGCGAGTAGTGGCGTGAAGGTTGAAACAATCGTGCTCGACGAGCGCTCGAGCGACAAGGAAGTGCAGAAGGCGATCGAGCGCGCGAAGGCGGCCGATCTCGTCATTGCTTCGTTGTACGGCCGCGTTCGTTCGGGACAGGTGTCGAGCGTGGGAGTTCCGAATGCGGGCGCGCGAGCGCTAAACAATTTGCTCGCGGCCCACGAACCCATAATCGGGATCAGTTTCGGCAATCCCTACGTCCTGCAGAGTTTTCCGGATTTGCAAACATACCTCGTCGCTTACGGCGACATGCCGAGTTTGCAGCAAGCCATGGGGCGTGCTCTGCTAGGTGAGATCGACATCACGGGTAAGCTGCCGATCTCGCTACCCGGGTTATATCCGCGCGGAACAGGCATTCAGGTTAAGGCGAGTAAATGATCAGACACTTCGCCAAGCTCTTAGTAGTTGTCATCGTCGTGGCCCAGACCACGTTGGGCCAACTGCCGTTTGCGAAACCTGAGTCTGTCGCGGTCTCGTCGGCGCGGCTCGCGCAAATGGACGCCGCGATCAACAGCGAGATCGCGCAACATCATTTACCGGGCGCGGTGGTCCTCGTCGGACGCAAAGGCCGCGTGATCTGGCAAAGGGCTTACGGCGCTCGCGCCGTCGAACCGGCGCGAGAAGCGATGACGGTCGACACGATCTTCGATCTCGCGAGCCTCACGAAAGTCGTAGCTACTGCGACGAGCATCATGATTCTCATTGAGCGCGGAAAGGTTCGGCTTGCTGATCCGGCCTCAACTTACATTCCCGAACTCAAAGGCGAGGGCAGGGAAAAGGTCACGATCGAAGAACTGCTGACGCATCGCTCCGGCTACGCGCCCGATTTCGATCTGCGCGAACGCTGGACCGGTTACGACGAAGCAATCAAGCACCTGATCAAAGAGCCGTTGCGCAATCCGCCGGGCACTCGTTTCGTTTACAGCGACATCAATTACATCACGCTCGGTGAAGTCGTGAAGCGCGTGAGCGGCATCCCGCTCGATCAGTTTGCGCAGCAGAATATCTTTCAGCCGCTCGGCATGCGCGACACCGGTTTTCGCCCCAGCGCCGCTTTGCGCGCGCGCATCGCGCCGACTGAAAACCGGCGCGGCCAGTTGAGCTACCTAGGGGACACGGCCACCAACATCGGCGCTGAAGGCGACGTCTGGCTGCGCGGCCAGGTTCACGATCCGACGTCGTATCGAATGGGCGGCGTCGCCGGACATGCCGGTCTTTTCTCGACTGCGAAGGATCTCGCGATCTATTGCCAGATGATTTTGAACGGCGGCGAATACAACGGCGTTCGTGTTCTGTCACCGCTATCCGTCGCTGAAATGACTCGGCCGCGCATCGTCTCAAGCACCGGCGCCACGCGCGGTCTCGGCTGGGACATCAACACGAGCTTCTCCAGCAATCGCGGCGAACTCTTCCCGCTCGGCTCGTTTGGTCACACGGGTTTCACCGGCACGTCGCTCTGGATCGATCCCGCGAGCCAGATGTTCGTCATCTTTCTCAGCAACCGCGTGCATCCCGACGGCAAAGGCGACGTTGGACCATTGCGCAGCCGCGTCGCTTCGATCGTCGCCGGCGCGATCACCGACACGTCCGTGGCCCAACACGCGCGCGAGCAATCGGCAAACTACTACGCCGAGATCGTCAAAGCACTCCAGCAGTTTTCATCGCGCAACGACGGCACCGCTTCGTCCGTAAAAGTCCTGACCGGCATCGACGTGCTCGAACGCGACAACTTCAAACCACTCGCCGGACTCCGTCTTGGTCTCATCACGAACCACACCGGCCGCAATCGCGAAGGACGCCAAACGATCGACGTGCTGAACAAAGCGCCCGGCGTAAAGCTCGTCGCACTCTTCTCACCCGAACATGGCATTCGTGGTCTCGCCGATGAAAAAGTAAGCGACTCAAAAGACGACGCGACCGGCCTGCCGATCTATTCGCTTTACGGCGAGACGCGCCGGCCCAAACCGGAGCAGCTCAAAGATCTCGACGCGCTTGTTTACGACATTCAGGACGTCGGCGTGCGTTTCTACACTTACATCTCGACGCTCGGTTACGTGCTCGAAGAAGCAGCGAAAGCGAAACTTCCCGTCTTCGTACTTGATCGACCGAATCCCATCGACGGCGTCGACGTCGAGGGCCCGATCGCCGACAGCGACAAGCTTTCGTTCACTTCGTATCACACGATCCCGACACGTCACGGACTCACGATCGGCGAGTTGGCCCAACTCTTCAACCGGCAGCGAAACATCGGCGCGGACGTGCGCGTGATCAAAATGGACGGTTGGCGGCGCTCGATGTGGTTTGACGAAACAAATCTTACCTGGATCAATCCGTCGCCGAACATGCGCAGTCTCACTGAAGCGACGCTTTATCCGGGCGTTGGTTTGTTGGAGACGACGAACGTTTCCGTCGGCCGCGGCACTGACACGCCGTTTGAGATCGTCGGCGCGCCGTGGATTCAGGGCGACAAGCTCGCCGACTTTTTGAACCTGCGCGGCATTCCCGGCGTGCGCTTCGTGCCGCTGCGCTTCACGCCCAATGCGTCGGCCTTTAAAGGCGAGCAATGTGGCGGCGTGAACATCATCGTCACGGATCGCGTCGCGTTTCGACCGTTGCTGACGGGAATCGAAATGGCGCTCGCGTTGCGGCAGATGTATCCGAACGACTGGAAGATCGACAGTTACCTGCGACTACTCGTTAATGCCGACACGCTCGAGCGCATCAAGCGCGGCGAGAGTGCGCGCGACATCGTTGCTTCATGGAACACGTCGCTACAGGAGTTTCGCCGCGCACGCGCTGAGATCCTGCTCTACAATTAGCTTCACAACTCACATCAGTCATCCTTATCAAAAGAATAAGAAACTTTAGCTACCATTATTCCGGCAACGTGACTATAATCCGCCGCGTTTTACTCAACCCCGCTTCAACAAGCCAACAATGAGAGGAAGAAATGAGAAAAGCTCCCCTTCTGTTTTTGCTCTTAACGTTCTGTCTCGTCGTGGTTGCAAACGGCCAGGGAACAACTTCACGCGTCAGCGGCAGAGTGCAGGATGCCAACGGCGCGGCGATCCCGGGCGCGTTGGTCACACTCACGAACGAGGCCACCGGAGTCTCTTTCACCGCGCAGACGAGTGATAGCGGCAGTTACGCGTTCGACCTGGTCCAGGTCGGCAACTACACCGTCTCGATCGAGAAGCAGGGTTTCAAAAAGTTCGTCAGCCAGAACAACGCCATCAATGTCAACCAACCGACGACGGTGAACGCGTCGTTGGAAACGGGCGTGGTGCAGGAGACGGTGCTCGTGCCGGCCGCGGGCGAACAAGTGCAGGTGAGCACGTCGGGAAATCTCGGCAGCACGATCGATCAGCGCACGCTCGAGAGCCTTCCGATCGTCGGCACGCGCGGGCGCAATCCGCTCGACCTTTTGAACTTTCAACCGGGCGTTGTGTTCGGCGGCAACACCGGCGGCGCGGTCAACGTCAACGGCTCGCGCGATCGTTCGTTCAACTTCACGCTCGACGGCATCGACATCAACGAATCCACTGCCGGCGGTTCAAACTTTACGCCGCTGCGGCCGAACCCGGATTCAGTGCAGGAGTTTCAGGTGGTGACGAGTAACTTCACCGCGGAGCTCGGACGCAGCAGCGGCGCGCAGGTAACGCTCGTCACCAAGTCCGGCTCGAACGATTTTCACGGCAACCTGTTTGAGTATTACCGCACGCCCGCGCTCGACGCGAAAGCTTATCCAACGACAATCGCCGGGCTGCCGAAAGATCAATTCGTGCAGCACATCTTCGGCGGCAGTCTCGGTGGCCCACTCTTCAATCCGGGCTTCGGCGAAGGCAGTCGCGCGGGATGGTTGCGCGACAAAGCGTTCTTCTTTGTGAACCTGCAACTGCTACGCGCGTACGACACGGCGCTCGTCACGCGCACCGTCTACACGCAACAAGCGCGACAAGGTCTGTTTCGCTACGTCGTCGGTCGCGCGAACGCGCCGGCCGGCACTTCGACCGCCGCGGTCAGCGGCAGCGGCGCTGCGTTGTTGCCGAATTGCAACGGCACGCCGCCGTCGAACGCGCCGTGTATCGCTTCATATAACATCGCGACGAATCCGACCGGCGTCGGTCTCGATCCGACGCTCGCCGGATTCATCAACGCGATGCCGCTGCCGAACAACTTCACCACCGGCGATGGCCTGAATACCGCCGGCTTCAATTTCGGATCGCCCGAGCGCGAGAAACAGTATGACTTCGTCAGCAAGTTTGATTTCAACTTGCGCAACAACAGTCTGCTCTACGTTCGTTACGCGCAGGGTAGTCAGAGCACTTTCGGCGATGCGGCAAACGCGGGCCGTCCGATCTTTCCCGGTTCGCCGAACTTCGTAGACACGGGTCGCACGCCGAAGAATCTCGCCGTCAACTGGCGCTGGTCGCCGACCGCGAACGTCACCAACGAAGCGATCTTCGGCATCAGCAAGTTTTTCTTTACGTTCGCGACGCCGTTTCCGGATCCGAATCTTCCGTTTGCCTTCATCAACGTCGCGACCGAGAACACGAACTTCACTTACAACGCGCGCGGCGTGCGCACGTTGCAGTACATCGACAACCTGACGTTCATTCACGGCTCGCACACGCTCAAGGGCGGCATCAACTTCCGCTTCAATCGCCATCGCGACGATCGCTCGAGCGTTGCGGGTTCGGCGATCGAACCAGTGGTGACGTTCAGCCGCACTGCCGCGAGTTTCAACGGCTTCAATCTGCCGGCTTCCGGCAACACCAGCATCAACTCAAACGATCTAACGCGTTTGCAAAACACAATCGTCGATGAGCTCGGCCGCGTCGGCAGCGTGTCGCAGGCGTTTGTGCTCGACCCGGGAAATCCGTCGACGTTCGCGCCCGCCGGAACACGCTGGCTCAACGAAGCAAATTACACCGAGCTCGACTTCTATTTTCAGGACAACTGGCGCATGCGGTCCAACCTCGTGTTGGATTTGGGTGTGCGTTGGGAACCGAAGTTGAAGCCGAGCGTAAACGGTCGGCCCATCCTCGTTCCCGATCAACCGGTGAAGCTTGGCGCAGCGCCGTCGAATACGTTGAAGTGGGTTGAGGGCGATCTGTTTGACAGTGACTTCAGCAAGATCATGCCCTCGGTTGGTTTTGCGTGGGATCCATTTAAGAGCGGCAAGACTTCGATTCGCGGCAACTACCGAATGGCGTCGGACCGGTTCGCTACGTTCCTGTTCGGCTCGTCGATCTTCCAAAGCACGCCGGGCAACAACACGGCCGCAACGAACTCGACCTTCGGCGCCTCCGGTGGTCTCTATCGTAATCTTGGACCAATCATCGCCTCGTTGACGCCGACGCAAACACCTGCGCAACTGCGTCAGCCGCCTGCGTTCAGCACGAACTCCATCAGCGTGATCGATCCTGACTTGCAGTATCCGCAGGTACACGAATGGTCGTTGAGTGTGCAGCGCGAAGTCGGCAACAACGTCGTCGAAGTGAACTACATCGGCAAGCACGCGGTTCATCTGCTCGGCGGTTACAACGTGAACCAGGTGAACATATTCGCGGGTGTGCCGAGTGTTACGAGTGAAGCGAACTTCCTCGATGCTTTCAATAAGATTCGCGCAAACTCGTCTTACAACAGCCCGCTCATCAATCTGATCATGTCGGGAAATGCAGCGAACAACGGCGGTACCGCGAGGTTCCGCGCGCTCAACACGACGAACATTCCGCAGGGCAGTGTCGCGGCCGCGGCGCTGGTGGTTTCGCAAAAGACGTGCGCGTCTGATGATGTGACTGCGGGGATTTGCACGAACGCGCAGATCGGTCGCCGGCTGCTCGATCTCTACGGTTTTCCGTTTCTGCTGCAACCTTATCCGCAGTTCACGGGTGGTCTGAATGTGTTCGACAGCAACGACTACTCGATGTATCACGGCTTGCAGGCGATCTTCCGTCGCCGCGTCAGCGCCGGTCTCGGATTTCAGTTTGCTTACACGTTGTCGAAGTCGAAAGACAATCGCTCGTGGGATCCGTCGCTGAGCACGGTATCGACCGGCTCGGTGCAGTCAGCTTCGAGCACGCCTTTCGATCTGCGCGACCGCAGTTTGAACTACACGTGGTCCGACTTCGATCGGCGTCACGTTTTCCAGGGCACTTACACGTACGACTTGCCGTTTGGCAAAAACGGGCGGTTCTTCCGCGGCATGCCGACGATCGTGGATTACATCGTCGGTGGTTGGCAGACTGCGGGCACGATCCTCTGGGCGTCGGGCCGGCCGTTCACCGTTTACTCGGGCATCAACACGGTGAGCAACGTGGTCCAATCGACCGCCGACTGCAACGGCTGCACGAGAAACAGTGGTCAACTCGTGCTGGAGAGTGGGCGCAACTTCTGGTTCGACGCGTCGACGCGAAGTCAGTTCGCGGCACCCGCGCCAGGGTCGATTGGAAACACGGGCCGGAATTTCTTCCTCGCGCCGAATTATTTTCAGTGGGACTCGTCGTTGTCGAAGAAATTCAAGATCACGGAGCGCGTGGCGTTTGACTTACGTTTCGACGCGCGCAACGTCCTGAACAACCCTTCCTTCGACAACCCGACCGCCGTCATCACCTCGACCATCTTCGGTCGTATTAATGACAGTGTGACGAACAACGCGCGGAGGATCCAGGTGTCGGGTAAGTTGAGTTTTTAGTGGGTGGGACAAGTTGAGTTTTAGTCGGCGGGCAAGTTTGAGTTTTTAGTTCGCGTAGGCTAGCTTTCCACTTCAGCCACAGATTACACGGTTCGATCGTGTAGTCTGTGGCTGTTTCTTGCTAAAAAAGGGCCGAAGGTGCCGTATACGTTCAAAGGTCCAGAGTCATACGGATTTCCCCTTGCGGTAACTCGCTTGATCTGTAAAATAACCTCTGTAGTTTTCACGCGTTTGGCTGGGCTGAAGATTCCCAAACTCGCATAACCCTTCATTTCCAGTCCGACTACTGCCTCGTCTCACTCTGTTACCACCAGACAGCGAGGTTGACTCCATCTCAGGAGAACGCTTCATGGATTTCCCCAAGTTGAAAAGGAATGTGAGTTTACTGCTGCGCTATCTTGGGCGAGTTACAGCTTATCCCAAGAAGATTGCACTAAGTGCTGGTTTGGTTGCATTGACAACTGGTCAGGGTGCGTCTCAGCCGAGAGTTCCAGTTGACCCGAGAGTAACGGTTCAAAAGTCCGCAATTTCGAAATATTCTGCCAAGTACGTTTTGAGATCTGCTTCTTCATCGCTTTCGAATCTTTTTGCGCAACATCGTTCCCATAGCTCACACAGTTCACATAGCTCGCACAGTTCGCATAGCTCCCATTATTCGTCCACAACTCCTGGACATACATCACACAGTTCACACGTATCGCACTATTCGGGATCATCACCATCACCGTTGCCTACACATGCGTCGCATTATTCGTCTTCATCGCCCACACCGTCACCTTCACACGCGTCGCACTACTCCGGCAGCACTCCAGCTCCAATACGTAAGCTACGTACGCCATCTCTGCCAGCTTCGAATTCCGAGACACTGCCGAATGTATCGACCGGTCGAGATACGGCAGCAACCTCAACCGTAGTGTTGAGTGATTACTTCGATGACATAACCCGGGCGGTTACAAAATGGCGATTGGGTTGCTTAACCGCTGGACCGAACTTCACTGATCAAAAAGTTACTGTTGTTGAAAATAATGCGAGTTTGGTAATAACTCCGCGAGCAGGAGTAGCCAATCGTTCATACAATGGTTACATCACACAAAGGACCTGGGACTTCACCGCTGCTCATGCACGAGTAGATGTGTTCCAAACAACCGAAGGAAGCGCAAATACCATCTTTGCGATCGGTATCGATCATAACAACTGGTATGGCTTTGTTGTGGAGAATGGAAAGCTTTATCTGCAAAGCAAAATTAAGGGAAGAAAGAACTCCGAGGCGGTAAAGTACGATCCCACCGATCATCGCAGTTGGCGACTTCGACATGAAGCTTCATTGAATGAGATTTTGTGGGAGACGAGCCCTGACGGAATAAATTGGACCGTTTTGCGCCGCGTCTCTCCAGAAATTTCCCTGCAGAGCATTTACGTATCGCTGGCTGCAGGTACATATACGCCGGAACTTGATCCTGGAATTGCGGCCTTTGATAATTTCAAACTTGTCATTCATCGGTAAAAATCATGTCTTCATGGATTGTCAGAGATTCATCACACTCGAATCTGTCCATCTTTGTTGATACGAGTGTTTACCCTCTCGAGGTGTTGTTTCGTACATGTTATGCCTTCACAGATAGATGCTATCTATTCCTCAGCACATCTGAAGCATCTGGCGTGATCAGTGTTCGATTCAAGCAGAAACTCGAATCATGTGATCTGGAATCAGTTGCTGGCGAATTCTCGAATGAATTAATCAACCAGAGAGTACGGCTTGATATAGCGAATGAGACCAGAGCCATCAGGGAGCTAATAGTGGCCCAAGCATTCACGGAAGCTGACTTAATCGACAAGTCAGAGTGTGAAGCCAGTTACAGTGACGACCCGAAAGGAATTTCGATTCCAAAATGAATATCGTTGTTCGGCTCGACACAACTCTTTATACCCGGCAGTGCGTCTGCGAAGCTGCCGAAACTTACTCAACACTGTGCGTCGTGAATGTTCGCGAATATCCGTCAGGCATTGTTGCAGAATTTTGTATCAGTGAAGGTGAAGAAAAGGTAATCGACGAATTTCTTAACGATGTGCTAACGCGGTCTATTGAAAATTATCTTCTTCGTAATCAAGCCGATGCCCCAAACTCGCTTCCAATCTCGAGAAGCCTACCAAGCTAACGGCAATTATCGACTGCTTCCGTTCCAGTTTTTGCAATTCGATGAGAATCGCAAAATCCTGGTTAATGAAGTAGGCGAGTATCTCTTCCTTACCAACCGGCTCTTTGACGAATTTGTCTCCCATCGTTTGGATATAAGGTCCGATGATTACCTCAATCTCAAGGGCAAGCACTTCTTGTTTGATTCCGATTCACTCGCACCATTTGAATTATTAGCGACAAAGTATCGGAGCAAGAAGTCGTTTTTGGCTGGGTTTACGAAGCTGCACATCTTCGTGGTATCGCTGCGGTGTGAGCATTCTTGTCATTATTGCCAGGTGTCCAGGGTGAGTACTAATCGCGCTCTTTATGATATGAGCAAAGAGACCGCGTCGCGCGCACTCGACTTTGTGTTTCGCTCGCCAGCGTCTGATATCAAGATCGAATTTCAAGGAGGCGAACCTCTCCTCAACTTTGATCGCATTGTTCAGATCGTTGAGGAAGCAAAAGAAAGAAATCTTCGATGCGGTAAGAATATAGATTTCGTGATCACCACAAATCTTGCGTTGTTGACGGATGAAATTCTTGATTACTGCAAACTCAATAAAATCGTGATTTCAACCTCTCTAGATGGTCCGGCGTTTATTCATAATGCTAATAGACCCCGACCGGGGCACAACAGCTATGAGCTGACTATACAAAACTTGCAACGCGTCCGAGAGGTAATGGGGTCAGATGGAGTAGCGGCCATCATGACGGTGACGCGTCTCAGCCTCGCGCACCTTCGCGAGATCATCGACGAATATGTTGCGCGAGGATTTCAATCGATCTTTCTGAGAGCACTAAGTCCCTACGGATTTGCTTTGAAGGCAGCCAAGTCGATTGGATATTCAGTAGAGGAGTTTCTTCTCTTTTATAAAGAAGCACTCGATTACATCATTCAGCTCAATCTCAACGGAACTTACATCGTCGAGACTTACGCGCAAATTCTGCTCACCAGAATCCTAACTCCTTTCACGACGGGCTACGTCGATCTTCAATCACCAGCCGGCGCGGGCATCGGTGTCGCAGTTTACAACTACGATGGCAATGTTTACGCGTCTGATGAAGCGCGAATGCTAGCTGAGATGGGAGACGATCAGTTCAAATTGGGCAACGTGCATTCAAATGTGTACGAAGAAGTCTTTGGTGGCGAGTTATTAAGGACGATAGCAGCTTCTTCATGTGTAGAGTCAATGCCGGGGTGTGCTGATTGCGCTTTTCAAACTTATTGCGGTGCTGATCCTGTCCACAATCATGCAACACAGGGAGATATGGTTGGCCATCGGCCAACCAGTGATTTTCATAAGAGAAATTTCTTCATCATTAAATATTTACTTAGCTTGTACGAGTCTGATCCGGCAATTCAAAAGGTGTTCTGGGCATGGGTGCACAACGTTCGCGTAGCGGAATCTAATACAACGGAGGCAGTGGCTTGAAGCTCCACTCTTCGGGCAATGTTGTGAATGTGACTCATCCCATTATCGGAAGGGTCACTACCGGTCTATCCGGCGGTTCGAGAACAGAGAGCGTGTTGTTTTGGTCTAATTCAGAAACTCCCAGCGATACCGCTGACTACCTTGCAGTAGTAACGTCGCAGAAAGCGCCAAGGTGGCGCTGTGATGCCCCGTTAATTCATTCAGTTCGGTATTTGGACTATCTCGCTGATGGAGATGTAATCCAAATCAGTCCTCAAGGATTTGTTCGCACGTTGTATCGGAGAGGTTCTCAGCACAACTTCATCCTATTCACCGATCAATGCAACAGCTATTGTTTGATGTGTTCACAACCCCCAAAGCCCATTAATGATCTTCATAGGTTGGCTGAGCACTACCGGTTAGTCGACTTGATTGATCCGGATACGCGCGAACTTGGAATAACCGGCGGCGAACCTACGCTATTTAAAGAGCATTTTCTGAACTTCATTGGCTACTGTGAAGAAAAGCTGTCAAATACGTCTCTACATGTTCTCACTAACGGCCGCATGTTCTATTACCGGAAATTCGCAGAGGAGTTAGGTGCTGTCCACCACCACGATTTAATGCTGGGCATACCCCTCTATTCCGACATCGACTCGGAGCACGACTTTGTTGTTCAGGCGAAGGGCGCATTTGAAGAGACAGTGATCGGTTTTCATCATCTCGCTCGATATGAAGTGCCGATCGAGATACGCGTAGTGATACACAAAGCGACGTATCGTAGATTGCCGCAACTGGCCCAATACATTAGCCGTAATTTTCCTTTCGCTGCTCACGTCGCATTGATGGGTTTGGAATATACTGGCTTCACAAATCAGAACATGGATAAGCTGTGGATTGATCCCAGCGACTATCAGGAGGAGTTAAGAATTGCCACCGAGATTCTGGTGATGTCCGGATTGCGGGTGTCAATCTACAACCATCAACTTTGTGTTCTCGATCGAACGCTGTGGCCCTATTCACGACAATCTATCTCTGATTGGAAAAACGTCTACGCGGAAGATTGTGAGGGATGTCAGGTCCAGGATTGGTGTGGGGGATTCTTTCAGACAGGACTTGCGAAACGCTCGGCATTGATAAAAGCGATTACTAATGAAGCCAAAACGATCTAAACCGCAACGGACGAGTATACCTCTTCATATCCAACGGGCTGTCAGGGCACGGGATGGCAATCGGTGCAGGCGTTGTGGCGTTGTGGCGTTGTGGCGTTGTCACTGAATTTATTCATTTCGATCATCTGATTCCAGTCGATCTCGGCGGCCCTAACACCGAAGAAAACATCCAACTACTTTGTCCTACATGCAATACCTCAAAAGGCAACAACATTCAGTGCCGGAGTTGCGGTCACTGGATGTCCCCTGAGAAAGCGCGTTGCACACAATGTGAGACACCGCTTCTACATACTAAGTATTCGAGGACTTTACGCGGGAGAGTTGAGCGGATCATTCAGCAAGTTGGCCTCGTTGCAGTTGTCGGAGTGATTGCTGGAAGCCTCTTGCTCTTTGTTGTCGGTGGATCGATATTGACCATTTACGTCGTGCGAGCAAGAGATAGTGCCACCACAGTCAACAGCGTCGTCAACTCGGCCTTCGATGTTTCCAGTCAGCAGGCGACAAGTTTCAAAGTGACCTTTCCGTCTAACGCACATAACGCGCGAATTGTCGGAGGTTTCAGGGTCATGTCAGGATCATCGGTAGGCTTCTACATTGTGAGCGAAGCACAGTTTGCACAATGGTCGAGCGGCTCTCGAAAACTGGCGATGATGACACGAGAAAACGCTGACTCACTTAAAATTCGTCAGCCACTAACGGCAGGAACTTACTACGTCTGTTTTCTTGGTCCAGATTCCTCCACATCAGTGAGAGTTGCGGCTGAGTTATATGCTAAATATGATTGACGAATTTGCGAGCTATCTGTCTTGATGATTGGAGAGTGATATGTCTCACGGCAAGATTTGTTACCTTGAAATTCCCGCGATGACGGCGGAAGCATCGGCCGATTTCTATAGCAGCATTTTTGGGTGGACGGTCAGAAAGCGTGGCGATGGCGAGCTCGCTTTCGATGACACCGGCGGCGTCAGCGGAACATGGGTGAACGAGAGCGACAGAACGCCGGACGAAACGACACGCATATACATCATGGTCGACGACATCCTGGACACTCTCAAGAAAGTTGAGGCCGCAGGTGGCCGGGTGCTGACTCCACGCACAGATATTGCTCCTAATGCCGGCGCGTTTGCCGCATTTGCGGATCCAGCCGGCGCCGAATTTGGGCTGTACGAAGAGCCGAAGCGATAGTGGACGAGAGGACTTCATAACGCCTAAAACATCAAGTGCCCTTAGTCCATTCACCGCTGGGCCTTATAGCCTGTTGGCTCAAACAAGAATAGTCCTCCGACATTTATCAATTATTCCTCTCGACGCGCGCAACGTCCTGAACGATCCAGCGTTCGACAACAACCGCCGTCACACCTCAAGCATCTTCGGCCGCAATCAATGGGCGTGACGAACAATGCGCGCAAAATTTAGGTTTCGGGTAGGTTAAGTTTTTAATTGGAGTAGGCTAGCTCCCACTTCAGCCACAGATTACAGAATTTGGATCAGCTAGCCCGGCTATTACTGTGCAATAGCTATTCGTGTACAAAATCGAAGGTCGCGAAGCTATCGAATGGAAGGAAGCTTGCGATGATTACAATGTTAGAGATAGTTGATCTCATTTAAGGCTTTGGCGAACTGCCGTTTCTTACAGCCTCTAAGAATCCCGTGAAACTAGGACTTCGTTCAGAAATTATTTGCGGGTTGAGCTTTTTTGCAATCTCTTCAGACACGACAGCAGTATAGACACGGTCTGCTAAGAGTTGCTTGAGATGTAGCTTTGGGTTTTCAATTTCGTCAGGCATTGAGGCATCAATCCTTCCCGGTGCGCGTTCAAGGTACTGTCTAAGTCCGCTTATATCGGCGAAATACCATGCTTCAAGATGTCTTTGAGCATAAGCAACTAAGATCTGCGCTCTAATATTCGGTCCTAACCTAGAGGAAAGTTCCTCGCGAAATGGTCGCAAAACGTCTGCCGGGTTTTTACCGTCTGTATCTACTAAGAGCACAAATTTGTCTGGAGGATTAGTTAATCTCTCATACCATGATGCCTTAATGAGCCTTTCAGCCATGCTAACGTTAAGCGCCTTGGTTCCCGGGGGGATTCTGACATCCGTAATGACGATACCTTCTGCTGTTAATGGCGCGAGTAAATGCGGAAGCGAGCGACGTTCGGTCTCACCCGAAGCGATGATTACCACGCTCTTGACCATGTGGACTACCCTCCAAAACCCTTGGTTTCATAAAATTCGCCCAGCCCGAAATCTGACGCTTCCAAGGCCTGTCGGATGGCTTCCACATCTTTTTCGCAATCTACACGCGTGCCTGATAGCTCATCATGTCGCACGATGCAGATCGCACGCGGGTCATCCAAGAAGTCCAACAAGAGAGGGGAATGTGTGGTAACAAGTATCTGAACGCGGTTGCGCGCTTTCTGCAAATATTCTGCGAATGCGGCAAGGGCAGTAGGGTGTATGTGGTTCTCGGGCTCTTCAATGCCTATCAGACTGACACCTGCTTCTTCCAAAAGTGCAGTAATAAGAGCTAACATCCGCAACGTCCCACTTGAGGCACCGATTTGATGTACCGGATGCCGCAGCCCTGGCTCCCGCTGAGCAAAGTAGAATCGGCCCTCCGATTCTCTTGGCTGGATTTCAGTTGGTAAACCTAGGATTGATTGTGTTGCGGCTTCAATTTGTTTGAAGATTTCCGGAGATGAATTCTGCAACACGTACAACCTTGCCGCTAGATTTCGACCGTACGCGTCTAGTCTATCCGGTTCAAGCCCGGGCGATCCGCGCCGAAGGGAGGAAGGATTAGGGTCAAAGAAACCCCACCCTTTGACGAATTCAAAAATGCTGCGTGCAGGGAAAGTAGCATCTGCGGAAGCAGCCGAAAGAGCGCACGCTGTCGCGCTCTGCTTAAGTTGAACTTGTTCCTTCTCGCCGGACCACCACCACCCTGAGCCTCGATTGGCCCATAATAACTGAACCGGAGGGCTACCAGATCTGATCTCTCTTACCGCCTCTTCAACTGAAAATTCGAACGCCTCTGGTCTAAGATGAACTGACCACTCGTAAATGCGAGCTTGGTCTTCAAATCTGGTCGTAAGTTCAATCTCCCTCGCATCTTCTCCCTTCCATGCAAGGTGAACAATTCCCCCACGCGAGGAAACAGGGGGCTTGAACTCACGTTCTTGGGCGCCTTCGTGGAGAAAACGGAGTGCGTCCAGAATGGTGCTCTTTCCCGAGGCGTTCACTCCAATAAATAGATTGAGATCCTGCAACGGAACGATTGCATCACGTAGGCTTCGATAACGAATGGCTTTAAGACTTAAGAGTTTCAACGGCGGACGCTCCCACCTTTTTGCTGATTGTATCACTGAGCGACGAAGATTCGATCGCCGCGAAAGTATTCTTTCTCGACGCGGAGATTACTCGTCTTCGCCCAATGACGCTTGCTATCCCCATATAATGCTTGGTGACACTCCAAGAATGACAAAGATCGACCGCCGGATGATAGAGATCGATTACGGAATAACAATGTCAGCCAGAATTCAATTAACAATCTGGTGGACCCATCCTCGCCGCGAGCTCCATTACAAAGGTGCGCGAGCTTCAATGTGCTATTTCCCGAGGTCCATTCGTAATTCACTGAGGTGCAGTAATCGCCCTCACACCTTAGATAAGGAGAGATCTTAGACAATAAGAGGTCGATCTGAAAAAGGCTTGGGCGCATCCTTGGGTAACTCTTATCGCAAGATGAGGAGGATGCGCCGAAGCAAGTTCGCGTCTTATCACTACACTTTTGAGGCATGAACTGCCGAAGCATCAAAACTGCACTTTCAACGCAAACTGAATCACCCTTGCGGCTTCGCCGGTTTGCACGATCGTTTGAGTTGAAGGTGGCGCGACGCCGGCGCAGCAGGAGGAGGCGAAGACGCTCGACCTGATGCTCGGCGAACCCGTCGAGGCGTCGCGCGGGTTGTCGAAGTTTGTGTGGTTCAGAGCGTTGAACATCTCGGTGCGGAACTGAATCTTCACGCGCTCGTTGATCGGAAACGTCTTGATGAAACCAAAATCAACGTTCCAGTAACTCGGCGCAGTAAAGATGTTTCGCCCTGCGCCGTTCTGTCCCGGCGCTGGAATACAAAACGCCTGCGTCAGATCCACGCCGCAAGTCAACGCGTTCACCGGTTTGAATAAGACTGGGCCGGCAAGCGGCGAACCCGGCAGTTCCTGCAACTCCGCTTTCACCGGAAACTGCACCCCGGCACGTCCTTCGTGACTCCCGTTGGAAGTGAACGCGCCACTGCGAACCGCGAAAGGCTCACCAGTCATGTAGGTGAAGATCGTGTTGATGGTCCAACCACCAAGCACTTGATTCATCACGCCGCCCGAGTTCAAAAACCTTCTGCCTCTGCCGACCGGCACTTCCCAAACGGACGCGCCCGTGAAAACGTGCGTGCGATCGAAGTCGGAACGCGCGCGCTCTTCGCGGAAGTCGCGAATGTCGGTCGGCGTGCGCGAGTTCGTCGTCGAAAGACCGCCGCCGGAAGCCGAGCCAACCGGATCTACCGACTGGTTGTCGATCGACTTGCCGAACGTGTAAGCCATACTCACGCCCAGCCCCGTGCTGAACCGACGTCGCAACGTGAACTGCGCGGCGTGATAATTTGAATCACCACTGTTGTCGAGATAAGTGATCACCCCAAACTGCTGGTTGGGCCGCAGCTTCAAACCGAGCGTGTTGTCCTCGATGCGACGCGCAAAACTACCCGCGCCGTTGATGTCCAACTCGCTGACGGTCGTACTCGAGTTGATAAAACTCGCTGCCGCGGTGGCCGATAGACCACCAAGAGTTTGCAGTTGATTGAATAACGGCGGTGTGACGCCGGTGACACCCGCAGGACAGCCGGTGCCGTTCGGTGTACAGCCCTTCGCCCGATTCTGTTGCATGATCAGGAAAGAGGGAAGAATCGCATCCGGATTGGTTTGGTTGATGTCGTAAGCCATGAACAGGTGTTCACCGCGACGTCCGATGTACGCGGCCTGCGCGACGATTCCCCACGGCAGCTCGCGTTGGATGCTGAAGTTCCACTCGTGCACTGTCGGCAACTGCATCTCCGGCGCAAACACCGTGATCGGCGGCGCGTTGGCGCGCAGTTGTTGCGGCGGCGTTAACAGCGACGACGGTTTCACCGAAGGCGCAGGAAGTTGCGTCGGGAACCCGCCGGCAACGGTCTTGTTAATGTCCGGCGAGTTTACGCAGCCCGCAGTAATCGAAGTGAACGCCGAAGCAGCCGTGTTGAAGGAAGTCGTGCAACTTTGGACCAGGCCGGGAATTCTGCCTGCGGCCGCGGTTACCTGGAACGATGAGATCGTGTCGAAGGCGATGCCGTAACCGAGACGAATCACGCTCTTGCCGCTCTCGCCAAACAACGCCTTCATAAAACCTGACTTGAACTCCGGACTGTAAGCGAGACCGAAGCGTGGACCGATGGCCCAGGTGAAGTCGCCTTCGTACCAGTGTTTCGCCGGCACAAAACTAACTGCGCCCGGTTGATTGATTACCGGTGTTGTTGGCAGCCGCGTGCCCGCGATCGGCGTCGCGGCAACAAACACGTTCTCGTGCGGCGACGTGTTGGCCGGCGGGTTTACTTCCCAGCGCGCCCCATAATTCAAAGTCAGGTTAGGTCGCACTTTCCACTCGTCCTGGAAGAAGAAGTTGTACTGATCGAGATTGTGCTTCTCCGCATACAACGTCACCTGGTCGCCGACCTTGAACGGCAGAAAAGCATCGTCTTTCAGGTTCGAGATGAAAACCTGGTTCATCGACGCCGGCAAGCCGTACAGGTTGTTTATCAGACCACCGAGCAGCGTTGCATCGGTGGAGTTGATGTTCGACGCCACCGCGAAGCCGGAGTTTCCGGTGGTGCCGAGAAACACGGGCCGCGTAGTGGCGGAGAAGGTCACTGAAGGCGTGACGTTGATTCCGCCCGGTTGTCCGCGCTGGTCCACATGACGGTAGAAACGGAAGTTCAAGCCCATGCGAAACACGTGTTCGCCGTGAACGATACTCAGGTTGTCGAGCACCTGCGGTGTGCTGACCCAACGCGCGGTGCGCGGCGTGTTGATGTAAGGCTCATCGATGTTGTTGAAGTTGAAGGGCGGCACGTCGGGCCAGATCGGATTCGCTTCGCCCTGCGTGAAGAGAAAACCAAACCGGCCATAACCGGCGGTGAACTCATTCACCACGCGCGGCGAGATCACGCGTCGCCAACCGATCGCGAGATTGGAAGTGCGGCGGAAGACTTCACCTTGCGGCGGATTATCGGGATAAATCTGCGGCCTGCCGTTGAGCGGGTCGCCTTTCAGCGTGTTGTAGTCAGACCAGAGATAACGCGCGAACACGCTGTTCTTCTCGCTGAAGTTGTGATCGACGCGCACGTTGATTGCCGGACCGCGAATCGCTGTGGGCGGGTTCCAGAGAAACGTAGCCGTGTTGAGACCATCGCCGGCAGCCGCAAAATTGTTTGGCGACGGATACGCTTTCATCAAGCCAGCCACGGTTGGATCGAGCGCGCGACCGGCAGTGTTGTTAGTGCCGCTTTTGATGTCGTAAGTGCGAACGCAGCGCAGCGACGTCGGCGTTGCACACAAGGGCACAAGCAGCGCGCCGGTGTTGGGATTGACCAGCAGCGTTGAGTTGCGTGTGATCGTGGCGCCGCCGATCACGAGCGGGTTTGCTGGGTCGGGCACGAAGTAGCGGAAGATGCCGTTGCGCGCTTCGTTCGTGTAGACGATAGGAAAGCCGAACGTTTGATCGATCGGCTGCGTGAAGTCGACGCGATTGTACTGGTAGCTGCCGAAGAAGAACGTTTTGTTCTTGCGGATCGGACCGCCCATCTCGAAGCCGAATTGGCCCAGTCTGATCAGCGGCTTCGGCGCTTTCTGCGCGTTTGCGTACCACTCGTTTGCGTTCAACGCTTCGTTGCGCAGGAAGTAGAAACCAGTGCCGTGATACTCGCTCGTGCCGCTGCGAGTCGCGATCGAGATTGAAGCGCCGCTGTTGCGGCCTTCTTCCGCAGTCGCGTTGTTGGTCGTGACCTTGAACTCCTGTACGTTGTCGGGGTTGATGCGATAAAGGTTCGAGACGGGATTCGGCACGCTAGACTCATTCGCCTCGATGCCGTCGATCGTCACGTTGTAAGCACGATCGCGCGAGCCGTTGACGTGTACGCCCGAACCGGCACCGCCGAACGAACGTTGGACCACGCCCGGCTCTAGTAATAGGAGTGTCAGCGGATTGCGGCCGTTGAGCGGCAATGTCTCGATGGCTTTCTGTTCTATCACGTTGCCGAGCGTGGCGTTGGCTGTTTGCAACTGTTCCGGTCCACCCTGGACCGTGACCGTTTCCGAGAGCTGGCCGACTTCCAAAACAATGTCCACTGTTACGGGATTGTTGACTTCGAGATGGTTTCCCGTTTTCTGAAATTTCTTGAAGCCGTTTTGCTCGACGGTGACGGTGTAGTCGCCGACAGGCAACGCTTCAAAGGCATAAACACCTGCCTCGGTGGTGGTCTGTGTTTGCGAAACTCCGGTGGCTTCGTTGGTGATGGTAACGCTCGCGCCGGCGATCGAAGCTTGCTTGCTGTCGACGACGCGGCCGGTGATGCGGGAAGTGCTTGTTTGTGCGACTGCGTTTGACGACGCAGCAAACAGCGCAACCAGGATCACGAGTAGTATCCGAGAGCACGTCATGGGGAGACCTCCTCTTTTGTTTGTGTGTACCCAGGGCGAGGTGCGAGGGCCGCAGTATATCGTCATTCGGTGTGGCGTCAAGGTTTTTGGGCACTGCGGAGTAGTAGCGCCTCGATTTGCGTGGGCACGATGCGCTTCAGTGGCTACCCAAATATTTTTCGTTGACAGTGGACCACGTCAGGAGTAGAGTGCGCGCACCCACTCCCCGATGTAGGCGCAGTAGCTGGTCACGTCCCATTAAGTTGACCTAACTCGTGCTGCTTTTTCACGTTCTCGGGCGGTCTGAGTCCTAATCCACGGTTCAACCTCAGTTTGAAAGGAAACCTATATGAGCTACCTCTCTCGTTCCCTATCCCAACGTTTCGTTTCACTTTTCACCGTGCTGATCGTTAGCGTCGTGATCGGTGCGTACCCCACTCATGTCAACGCTCAATGGACCACGAACGGCACGAACATCAACAACACCAACTCAGGAAATGTGGGCGTCGGAACGACCACTCCGGCGCAGAAGCTTGATGTGGCCGGCTCGATTGCGACGAGCGGCACGACCG
>CAMLLD010000077.1 GCA_946480785.1 uncultured Blastocatellia bacterium
CACTCGCATTCTCTTCACCTTCGCACGCATCGCGTTGCAAAGACGTTAATTCTCTACCACAGTATCGAGCGCGGATAACGACGCGCGAGCAACGCGTCAACTCCCCACTTGCGTCCGGCCGCGCCGATCACGAGGGCGAGCGCAACGAACATCGGGATCAACAGCTCCCAGATCCACGACGTACCCATTTCAGCAATCCAGAGTGTGCTTAAAAAGAAGAACGCGGCGAGCGCCACGGGCCGTGTCAGTAGTCCGATGAACAAGAGCACGCCGAACGTGATTTCAGTAAAGCCCTGCATTGGACCAGCAATTGTAGAGTGGTTCGCCATCACCGCCATGACGCTCTTCAGCAACTGCGGCGCCCCGCCCTTCGCGATGTAGTAATTGATCAGTCCCGCATAACCGGCCGGGCTGTAAAGGCCCTTGCCGAGGTTCTCAAAAAAGACGGAGATAAAAAGACAACCCAGCGCGACGCGCAGCAGCGTCAGCGCGCACTGCGCGCCCTTGCCGGATGGTACGTCATGCAATGAACTACTCATTGGGGTCCTCCTGTGGGGGCAACTGTCTTCGTCAAACGAAGAAACGCTTCTTCCAAAGTTTCCTGGGCCGGGCTCAACTCATATACCTTGATCCCGCGCGCGACCAGCAGCGCGTTCACCGCCGAGATGCTTTCCGCGTCCGCTTCGATCCGCAAAGACGAATCACCGTTGCGGCTAACCTTTACCGTAGGTTCTTTCGACACTAACTCAAAAGCACGCGATAGATCGTCAACGCGAACTCTGTAGCGAGTGGCCGGCGCTACCAACGCTTCCGGACCACCTTCGTAAAGCAAGCGTCCCTCGTGAATGATGCCGACGCGATTGCAAAGCTGTTCGATCTCGCTGAGCAGATGGCTCGACAGCAAAACAGTCAACCGGAAATCATCACGCAAACGGCGAATCAGGTTGCGCGTTTGCTGAATGCCCTGCGGATCCAGTCCATTCGTGGGCTCGTCGAGAATGATAACTTCGGGCGTCGGCAGCAGCGCCTGCGCGATGCCGAGGCGTTGGCGCATGCCGTAAGAATAAACCTTTACCGGATCGCGCGCTCGTTCGCGCAAGTCGACGATCTCGAGCACCTGGTCCACGCGCGTAGTTTGCACGCCGCCGGACAGCGAAGCGAGCAGTTGCAGGTTCCGACGGCCGGAAAGGTTATCGTAAAACGCCGGCGACTCGATGATCGCGCCGACGCGCGAGCGTGCCCGCAGATATTCCCAATTGGAACCCTGTACCGGAAACTTGATCGTGCCCGACGTTGGTCTCACGAGCCCGAGCAACATCCGCAGCGTAGTTGACTTCCCTGCTCCGTTTGGGCCAAGGAAACCGTAGATGTCACCGCGCTCGACGCGTATCGTCAAACGATCTACCGCCGTGCGTCCCTTGAAACGCTTCGTCAGGTTTTCGGTTTGTAATGCTATGTCCGGCATCACAATATCAGAGGCCGACTTCCACCAACAACGGCCAGTGGTCCATGCGGCCGACCGCTGCGTTGCGCAACACCTGGACGCGACCAACCTGCCGGAGCGACTGTGGACCAAAGACGTAATCGATGCGGCGATCGTTGATGGCCGTATCACCCGCGCTGCGCCCGAGATCGCGAAAGTGGCGCAGGATGTTGCTGTACGATTCGCTGTCGTGTTTCAGGTTGTCAGTATAAAGATTGCTCTCGTTGCCGGCGTTGAGCTCGAAGTTGAAATCGCCGGCGATGAAAACGTCGGACGATTGTGCTTGCGCCCAGTCGATTAGCGCTTCGGTGTAGCTGCGGCGGCGCGCGGCGTTGAAGGCGTCAGCATGCGCGCTTAGCAGCAGCACCGGTTTTGTCATTGCGCCCGTTTGGAACAAAGCGCTCATCGCGTAACGAGCACCGACGGGCACGGGAATAAACGTTGCGCTCCCATTCTTAATCAGCACCGCCTCGAACCGATCTGCTCTTCCCTGTTGCGCCACCGCGCCGTGGTACTTTCCGTGTAACAAACCGAGCAGACTATTCAATTGCGCGCTGCCGGTTAGTTCCTGAAGCGCAACTGCGTCGGGATCTTCGCGCAGGATTACGTCGGCAACGGCAGGCAGATCTTTGTCGTGCGCGCGCGTGTCGTCTTCGAGTTCTGCGTAACCGATGTTCCAGGTGAGCAAGCGCAGCGAGTGCGGATCGTTAACAGAATTTGTTGTTCTTTCAGACTCGTCCGGCTGCGCGAAATGGACCGCGCCGAGGATCATCAGAGCAAACAACAATGCCAGGACGATCTTCACCCACATCTCAGGTCACGATGTCCTTTCGCTCGAAGATCACTACCGTTGCGAGCAACAGCCCGGCGGTATACGCGCCGCAGATACAGGCGTAATGCCAAAGACTCTGCCACGGAATTTCGGGCTTGAACACGTCGCGCCAGAAGTCCATGTCGGTGGTGAAGAAGTAAGGGCGCAGATGCTCGAAGAACTCGACGCGCCCGACGATGTAGAGAGCGAGGTAAGCGGCGATAGTCATCACGATCGCCTGTGCCGGCGACTCGAACAGCACCGAACAAAGCAGTGCGAGCGCGGCGATTACGAGCAGCGCCCACGTGCCGGAGAGTGCGGCGTAAGCGAAGCGCACTAGTGCTTCGTCGCGCATGATCTTCCCGGGTGCGTCGACGAGGTTGAGCGGGCCGGGATAGAGCTCGAGGTTGCCCCAACCGACGAAGATCAAACCGATAACCAGGTTCAAGCCGATGAAGAACGTTAACAACAGGCACGCGTGAAATGCGGTGACTAAGAACTTCGCGAGTACGAGCGAGGCGCGCGAGATCGGGCGCGTGCAGATCATGCGGAGCGTGCCCGCGCGTGCCTCGCCCGCGATCTGCGAGCCCGCGCTCATGGACACAAAAATCGGCAGCAGCAACGTGAAGGAAAATAGCAGCGAGTAGAGCGCGAAGGTCAGGCCGTTGAAATATTGTTTCGACTCGTAAGTGTATTTGAACTGCTCGACCGCCTGGCCGCCGGTCTTGCGCTCCGCATAGGTGTAGAACCCCCAAAGCATGAGGGCCACAAAACCGATTAGGACCAGGAACGAGAGATAGAAGCTCCTGGCGCGAAGCAATTTTTCCAGTTCGAGTTTGAGTAGCGTGAGCATACCTCTGAATTCCGGTTGTTAACTGAACGTGCGTTGCGAAGCCCGTGTTCGCCATATTAACGAACCGCCACGCGGTCGCAACCGGACTAGCCACAGCGCACCTCCCGCAGTAGAGTGGAGCTTAGCGAATCAGACGCGAAACAGCGATGAACGCGGAGCCACTCGACAACAAGTACCAGATCGAACAACTCCTCGGACAGGGAGGCATGGGCGCGGTCTATCGCGCCACGCATCTCGGCACGAAGCGCACCGTGGCGCTGAAAGTGATTCGTCCGCAACTCTCGGCTCACGATCAATTCGTCGCACGCTTTCGCCGCGAAGCCGAAGCCGCCGGCCGCTTGCGACACCCAAACGTCGTTGACGTTACCGACTTCGGACTCGCGCAAACTGCGGCCGGGCCGGTTGCCTACCTCGTGATGGAGTATCTCGACGGCTGCACCCTCGCCGAAATCGTGGCCGAGGAAGGCGCGCTGCCGATCCCGTGGGTCGTCGACATTCTCGAACAGGTTTGCTCCGCGGTCGAAGCCGCACATCACGCCGGCATCATCCACAGAGATCTCAAGCCCGACAACATCTGGCTCGAGCCAAACGGCCGCGGCGGCTACACCGTCAAAGTCCTCGACTTCGGCTTAGTGAAACTGAGCGACTCGGATCACACCGCGTCTACTGCCGCTCCCACACCACGCTTACCAGCGACCGAAAGCGAAAGCGAAACGCTGTTTCGCGGCACGAGCGAAGAATCAGCCACGCTAATCAAATCGTCACCGGTCAAATCATCCCTCACAGAATCGTCGACGACGCAGGACGAGAACCTGACTGCGGTCGGTTCGGTCATGGGCACTCCATACTATATGTCGCCCGAACAATGTCGTGGCGAACCGCTCGATACGCGTTCCGACATCTACAGTCTCGGCGTGGTTGCCTATCGTCTGTTGACCGGCGAAACACCTTTCAAAGGCGCACCCGAAGAAGTAATCGAACTTCACAAAACCGCCGCGCCACCGCCGCTCCGCGAAAAGAACCGCAAGGTCCCGCGAAAGATGGCGCGCATCGTGATGTCTGCCCTCGCTAAAGATCCGGCGCAGCGACCGCAGAGCGCAGCCGGCTTCGCCTCCGCCCTGCGAGCGAGTTGGGAAGGACCGACGCACTTATTGCGACAGGCATTCGCGCTCTACAGCGAACACTTTCCGACGTTCTTCAAGATCGCGCTCTTAGGCTACGCGCCGTTCACCCTGCTCGCGCTTTTGTATCGTTTCTCAGACGTGTTCATCGATCCGACGCGCCTGTCGTGGACGCAACTGATGATCATGTCCGCGGTGTTTTTTCTCACGCTGATCGTCTCGCTGTTGTTTGCGTACTTCTTTGTCTCGGCAGCGACAGTGCCAGTTGTCGTCCAATTAACAATAGCGCCGCTGCGGTCGATAAGAATAAAATCGGTGCTGGCGGCATTGAAACGACGCTGGCGCATTTTCGCGCTCACGTCACTGCTCGTCATGACGTTGATACTGCTTGGTTCGGTGCTCTTTGTAATACCCGGCTTGATCGCCGCTACTGTTTACGGGCTTTACGGACCGGTGACGATTATGGAGCAGCACGGCGTGCGCGGCACACTGCGACGCAGTCAAACACTGAGTCGCAGATCATTAGTGACCGTGCTCGTCATCACGCTGGTCCAGTTCACTTTGCCGGTCGTGATCGGAAAGGCAGCGGTGACGACAGACATAACGTTGAAGCTCAACGACAACTTCTCTCCCAAACAATTTGGCTTCAACTTCTCGATGTCGGGGGGCTCTGTTTTCGCGGAGTTGTTGAATGTGTTCGTCACGCCGTTGACCGCGATCATGGCGTCGCTGCTTTACCTGAAGACGC
The DNA here is from genome assembly GCA_946480785.1 of uncultured Blastocatellia bacterium. Next base: position 5,017 of record CAMLLD010000077.1, read on the forward strand.
GCAAGGCCGGCGGTGAATCATTGAGAGATGCGAGCAATCAGTTTGAGACGCTCGACTTACCGCGAAGCAAATGGCAGGCGCGCATGAAAAGCCGCTGGACCAACATGTGAGGTATAGACAAATGAATCGAATTCTATGCGTAACACTCGTGCTGCTGCTGTTGAGCGCGTGTTTCCTGCTCCGGATGCAGAACGCAGCGACGGAAGGCTTCAATTTCGACGCCGCGGAACTCACCAACAAAAAGCTGTGGACCCAGGTCAACGACCAGCCCTATCGCATCCCGACAGAGCTCGATGCCCTCTGTGCCGCCCCGATGGCCCAGGATTACAAGCAATTGGCTGAACGATCCGGCAATCCGCACATCGCCTCGTCCATCAATGTTTTCGTCAACAACGCCGGCAAACAGGCGATGTTTGAGAAGCAGCCGCACTTTCCCGAAGGCTCCATCATTGTGAAGCAGAAGCTCGCTCCGTCTTGGGAGCGCAATCAGCCGGTGCTCTATACGGTGATGAGAAAGCGGAAGGCCGGTTACAACCCGACGGTGGGTGACTGGGAGTTTTCGGTTGTGAGCGGTGATGGCAAACAGCTTCAGGCGAGTGGAAAATTGGAAAACTGCCAAGCCTGTCACGTCGGCAAAAAAGATACCGACTTCGTCTTTAGACCATACGCGAAGTTGCAGTAGCTCACCGCCGGGAAGGAATGTTTTCTCACGCGGTTTACTTTTTCCGTGAACGTCGCCGCACTGGCGCGCGATACTTGAGCAAGTCTTTGTGTCTCGTATTCAGCATGTAGCCTAAGGTCTGATACGAGATGCCGAGTGTGCGGGCGGCATCGGTCACACTGCCTTTAGCTTGCCGAAGCGCCAGCCTGATCGCTTGCTGCTCGATCGTCTTTTTCTCCTGGCCCAATGCGCGACCGGAAACAGCCTCCCCTTTATCCACGGCCGCGAGGTGTTCGCCCAATTCCTGAAACGCTGCGAGCGCGGCATCAGCGGCGCGGCTGTTAACGCCAATCTGTTGGGCCAGATCGATCGCGCGTCGAAACGCGGCGAGTGCGGCACCAAAATGGGTGAGACGGGCCAAAGCCCGGCCATGTGTTACGAGAGCTTCCGCTAACGTGTCGTGCCGGCCGCTCCGCTCCAGAATCCGCACCGCCGAGCGCGCGACTCGTTCGGCCTCGATGAGGCGTCCCTGTTCGAGAAACACAGACGCGCGCGTGTCATCGACTTGCGCGATCGAGCCGGGATCTTTGAGACTGCCAAAGACGCGGCGCGCATGGTCCAGGTGTTTGTGTGCCTCGTTGAAACGACGAATCGTGAAGTAGAGCAGGCCCAAGTTGTTTTCAACACTGGCGAGATAACATCTGTGCTCCGCTTTCTCAAAGTAGTAACTCGCGGCGGCATACTCGACCAACGCGCGGTCGAGATATTCTGACTTGCGTTCTGTTTCCCACAACCTTTCCAAGACATTCGCGAGCGTCGAGTAGTAGCTGCCTTTGAGCGTCTGATTATTGAGCTTCTGAAACAGCGTTGCGTAATCAGTCAGGATGCTAAGTGCCTTGTGACCCTCCGTCGCTTCGAGCTCCACGATCGCGATTCGCAAGACAGCTTTCGCCTTTAGCTCGTTGTCGACGGTCAGCCGTGAGAGAGCATCGGCGAGCACGTCGCGGGCCTCGTTGATCTCGCCCGTGCGCCAGTAACACAGCGCCAGTTCCGTTTGCGCTTCGGCGATCTTCTTTCGATAGTTGCTGGTCTGAAAGATCGTGAGGCTTTCGCTGATTAAATTCTTCGCGGTTTCCTGCGCCTCGTGTATCTGTTGCCTGCTGCCGATCACGCCGGTCAGGACGCCGGCGCGCAACAAGACCTCGCCTTTGGCACTCGGCTCCAGGCCTTTGACGCGGGGCCGCTCGCCGAGTCGCCGCCAGTAATCGGCGAGGGCCTTGCGGGCTTCGTCGTACTCGCCTTTGTTTTCGTGTTCCCGCGCGAGGTCGCAGCAGAGCTCGGCGTGAGTGGCCACACTAAGGGCCGGATTGTCCAATTCGCGCAGCAGTGAGGCCCGTAAGGTCAAGTGAGAAACAAGCCTTTCAGTTTGAATGCAAGGAAGATCCAGGGCGAGCGGGAATCTTACGCACTCTGTTTCGCCCTTGCAAGATCTTTCTTAAGTGCTTTAGTTTGGGAGATGCAAAATTTTTGCATCTCACGCTAGGAGGAACCTACAGTGAAACCCTTACTCGCCGCGATCCTTACGTTGACGTTGGCGTTGTCTGCGTCGGCGGGTCAGATACAAACGCCCGGCGCTGCGGCGACCGGGAGCACCACGCCGCCCGTTAGTACGACCGTTCTTCTCGCGGTCGTCAGCCTGATTTACGGGTAGCGGTTCTTAGCTTCAATTTTCACACCAGACCTCGCTAGTCGTGGTATGGGCGAAGTGTGTGTATTTCCCTATAGCAAAATCCTTGCATGTTTTGCGGTGCTTCGTGCTGGTTGGCGGCGATTGCGCGGGACTGTTGACGACCACTATAAAGCCGTCTAAGCCCCGCACTCCCAGAAAGTGCGGCGGCCGGGGCGTCACTTGGGCCTTTGTCGAAGGGGGTTAGGTGACGCCCGCAACGCTCACGTGATCGCAGTTGGTGGCGCGGGCCGGAGTCGGTTGTGGAAGCGGCGATCGACGGTGTTAGCCGCGGTGGTGAAAGCCGCAGTCCACGGTGAACGCCGCACTCGATGCGATCAGTACTTGTAACAGTTCGGAGCTTTAACAGCGGAGCGTCGCCCAGTGGCAGAGGGTAGGTGTGGCCCATTGCTAACGCGCTTCGCCGGGAGCGGCAATCAGCGTGTTGAGAGGGGGATTGCCGCTCCCGCTCCCGCGTACCGTTCTTCCTTGGCGTTACGGTGGGTGTACATTGTACGTCCATCCGTGATATGTTTGGTTAAGAAGGACAAACTTGAATGGCGAACACAAATACAATGCGTAAAACTTCGACGCAAAAAGCCTCTCGTTTCAGTATTCGTGTATCGGCCACGCAAAAGAGAGTTATCGCGCAGGCGGCACGTATCAAGGACACAACGATTAGTGACTTTGTGCTCGAACAGTCGCTCACGGCCGCGCAGCAGGTCATCGCTGATCAGGTGCAATTTAGGTTGCCGAAGAAGCAGTGGAAGGAGTTTTGCGATGCGCTTGATGCGCCGCCCAAAGTAATTCCCGCGCTGCGTAAACTTCTAAATGAGCCAGGGCCATTTGATGCCCGCCGCTGAAAACCTCAATCCCCCAGTATTACTAACAAAAGACCATGACCGTAATTCCTTCGACTGCGGTATGCCGGTGCTTAATGACTATCTCAAAAAATATGCTTTACAAAATCAGAAGAAGCATGCTGCGAGAACCTATGTCGCAACCCGCGGTAATCGAATAGTTGGTTACTATTCGCTTGCGTACGGTTCGGTATCGCTCGAAGAAGCCACGCAAACTGTAAAAGCCGGATTACCCAAGCATCCTGTTCCAGTGATTCTCCTCGCTCGATTGGCCATAGACTCCACTGAGCAAGGACGCGGTTTAGGGGCGGGGCTACTTAAAGATGCTTTCCTTCGCACTATCCAAGCCGCAGAGATCGCTGGTCTGAGGGCAATGCTTGTTCATGCGAAGGACGATGCGGCTAAAGGCTTCTATGAGAGATTCGGCTTTGAATCATCGCCAATAGATGCCTATCATCTATTGATGAGCCTTTCAGATATTCTCTCGAGTCTTCGCTAACATGGTCCTCACAGTTCCTATTCTGACGGCGCTGGAGCGGTTTGGTGACACGCTGCGATCTGCAGCCCGCACATCCCCTCATAGGGATGTATTTAATCCGGGTCCCGCGATACATCGAGTTATGCGACCAATTACTACTCAATCCATCTGGCCCCTACTATAAAGAGATAGAAAGCTGGCTAGCTAAGCAATAAAACTGATATAGAGAGTAACCATCCACAGGAGTAGTAATGATGAAAGCCCCTGCTGTATTCGTGAGTTCTACAATTCATAACATCAAACAAATCAGAGCTGATCTTAAAGACTTCATTACTCAAATGGGCTTGTTCCAGTTATTTCTGAGTACGATTCTTTTCCAATAGATCCAACGAATCCAACGAATGGTAATTGCCTAAGCGGTTGATGAAAATGCCGGAGACGGCCATCAGTATTGTTAGTTAGGCTGATGTCAACTCGGCCATAAAAACTTACCGGAATCTGTACCTCCACACCTGCCTTAATGCAACCGATTCATTTGGTTCGAGTTCCGCGCCTTCAATCGAAAACAGATCTAGACCAGCTGCAAACGCACGCGCGCCCGCCTCATTTTCAGATCCAACCGCAGGTGAAAACTCCGAAGCCAGTTGGGTGTGAGGCAGCCAGACCGGGAGCAGCCTTCTGACCATCCGCGTTGATACTCGTCGTCTTTGTCACTTCAGCAAGTAACGTATAGATCTTGTCAGCGATATCGAAACGGCCGGCGTTGTATTGGTATTCGATTGCGTCCGTTAATGCCTGCTGCAGCGAAGGCTGGAACAATTCACTGTTCACGCGGAGGGCAGTGTCAGCTCGACGAGCCCCTGACGGACCTCCGGAGGCAAGGTCCGCGGCTATTCCCAGCAAGTTGGCGCAGCTTTCACGCCTGGCATTGGCATCATCAGCACTGTTGTTTGCTATCACTTCCAATTTCGATAAAGCGGCGCTTGCGAGTCGGTACTTGCCCGTCCTGATCGCGGCCTGGCCCATGTCAAAAACCATGTGACTATCACACTCCGTCGCGAGTTCGAGGTATGCCAAGGAAGTGTCTTCGACCATCAACTCCACGGAGCGCAGGGCGAGAAGTTTTAGTGCCTCGCGCGTCGAGAGTGCGTCGCTGCTGACTTTGCGCTGGGTCAGCCAGCGCCAAATATTGGCCAGCACCTCAACCGCTCTCAGATAGTTCTGATCATTTCCCGGCCTATTAGTATTGTCCAACATCGAGGGGAGATGTCGAATTAGAGACTCGAGTTCGTATCCCTTGTAAACCATCCCTTCTTTTACTTTTCGCTGGACTGTTATGGCGATCTGATCGATGACATTCAAGACGATGTCTTTCTCGTCGCCCGGACGTCCATGCTCTCCGAGAAAACTCAGATCTCTCAGGGCAGTGGTATCAATGCTTTGTTTCGCGTTCAGGTTGTTCAGCAGCGTTTCGGCAAGCCGCTGAACAACTTTCTCACGCTTGAATTCGCGGTTTAGCCGAATCCCCATAAACAACACGCCACAGGGCAGAAAAGTTACTGTGAACGCGGCAAAGACTGATTTAGCAATTAAAGCCTTAGTCAGCTCCGGGTTGGGAAGGTTCGAAGGATGAATGAACCAGACCAGAATGAAAACGGCGACATACAACGTCGCGGTTACCCAAAAGAAACGTTTGGCCTTAACGCGCGTCTGAGCGACTCGCTTTATATCTTCATCGATAATTAAACTGTATATAGCGGTAGGGACGCCCAGGGCGAAAAGGAAGCTTTGAAAAAGTAATTGAAGATACGTCGTGGCCCATGGCTCAGTATACGTTGGTAGCCCGCGCGTTACCCACTCAGGCATAATTTCCGCGATCATTTCGGTGCCCCCTCGTGCTCAATGATCCGCTTAACCATTTCCAGCAAGGTGGTGTTGGGCGTTCGCGTCGTCTTTTGTTCGAAGACAGTTATGCCAAACGATTTCAGTGCTTCACCCAGATCGCCCTGAAGATCCAAATCCTCGACAGTCAGCACGCCAAATCGTTGAGGCTTAATCCAGGATTTACCTTCTTCCATCCGTTGGCGAATCGTGGTGAGTTTCACATCGTCTCGACGGGGATCGAAAATACTGTAAAGCAAACACAAACCAAGCCTGGCCGTTCCTCTTTCACGACCGAGTTCGGCATAAAGATTCTCCCAGTCACTGTTATTTCCAGGGAGCAACCGGATGTCGACGATCACCGCAGCGAATTCATGATGTTCGAGCTGATAAACTCCCTCTGCGACTGTGGGCGCAACAACCGGATCATATTCGCCGCTCATGTACACGGGCGCCAGCAAGTGTTTCAGGTCAGTTCGCGCGTTATCCTCGATCCATAGAAACTTTGCTTTCATTTAGTCTCGGTCGCTCCTTGGCTGAAATCGAGAGGCAATTTCATTGTGACAGTGGTTATAAAGGGAGTGGAGTAGTCGTTTTTTTGCCGTGACGCCACGGAGGGAAGGCTGGTTACCTCAATATCACCTCGGTGTGCGCGCGCTACCCGTCTCGCGTCAGCCAGGCCGATACCGGTGCCGACACGCCCGCGATCGCCGGAATGCCTTCCGCGATAACCGATCTTGAAGATTAATCCTTCCTCAATTTCATTTTCTTGGATTGGTACGCCCCAATTCTTGAATTCTATATAGACAAATCCCTCTGCCACGCGTGTGCGAATGGTTATCCACGGCATCTTCGTCTTATCGCGGCTCCAGGTATACTTGATGGCGTTGTGCAGCAAGTCTGTAAGCGCGCGCAAAATTTCCCGCCGTACAATCTTGACCTTTGCATCTTCTCCCTCGATCTTGAATTCGACGCGCCGGCTGCGTGCGTAATCTGCCAGATTGCTCCTGACCTGGCGGATAAGATGCGCGGTTCGGCAGACCTCACGCTCCTCAGGTTCGCGGGCGTTGGTGGTCACAAACTCTCGCAACGAACGAACCTGATGGTCCATTTCGAGTACTGCATCTCGCATTTGGTGCAGGGAAACTAAATTGGTGATACGCACAAGATTCTGTGCCGCGTGGCGTAGGCTGGCCACGGACTCACGGGGAAAGCGGTGCGTGGTCATGACCAGGTTACAGAAGTCGATTACCTCAAGTGCTGCCTCGCCGAGCACGGCGGGACGCGCATCGATTTCAGTGATCTCTCTCCGGTAATCTCGCAACACCGACAGAACACTATTTAGCCGAGTCCATTTTTCGTCCGGCAACGCGGGCGCTCGTCCTTCTTCTTTAGCAAGATCCAGTAACTGGCCCAGTCCTTCCGCCAGTATTGTCGCCGGTCGCACGACCGCTTCATTAGCTTGTTCCGGCGTAACTTCATGCTCGATTTGAAATGGGTCCGGAGCCAGTGAACGGATGACAGGCTCACTCGAGAGTTGGACCATCAGCAGGGTAGTCGTGTAGTTATGCAAAACACTGCCGAAGTCGTGGGTCAACTCATCAAGACGATCCCGCAATTCGGCTTCACGGGTGATGTCGCGCACGGCGCCCACACGACCAATAATCCTGCCCTGATGATCGAGCACGGGCTGGCTGCTAATTTCGACGGTTTTAAGATCACCACTCAGCGTTTTTACTTTGAGACGGTGGCCGATAAGAGGTCCGGCTTGCTTCGCCCTAGCCTGTAGTTCATGTTTGAAGTGAGCGTACTCATCGGGTGATGCGTGCAGCTTTCGTGCGTCAAACCCGCGGGCTCTAGTTGGATCCTGATGAGGGAAATCGAAGATCTTAAGAAACTGTTCGTTGCAGTCTTCAATCAGGTCGCGGCCGCCATCCTCTCGGATTACGTTGAGACCGACGGGCACGTCGCGCAGAATGCGACGGTAACGCTCCTGGCGGGTAACGTCGATGATAGTGCCTTCGCGTCCGGCATAACTGCCATCATCACCCTTAACCATTTGCGCGTTGATATTGACAAAGATCGTATCGCTATCTTTCTTGAGCATTTCTGCGACAAAGTTCGTCACCGGTTCCGGATCTTTCTCTTCGACCAGTTTTCTCAACTTGTCCGCTTCTTCCGGGTGAACGTAAAAGATGCTACTCGGCCGTCCATCAATCTCTTCGGGCTGGTCATAGCCCAATATGCGAGCAAAAGCCCGATTTGCGGTCTCGCATTTATCATCTGCGTCGAGCTTGTAAACACCGGCAGGTAATGAATCCAGAAGTCGATTCGATCTCTCCGCCTCGGTTACGTCGATCATGCAGCAGACATAACCCACGATCTTTCCGCTGGCGTCCTTGAGCGAGCGCGTGAAGTCTCGAACAATTACCTCCTGTCCCTCCGCCTCGAGAGAAATGAGTTTTTCGAGATCTCGCCCTTGGGCTTCGGCGGCGCGCAATGCCTGGTGCAGTTCCTCGCGTGCTTGCGGATTGGGATAAAAAGAAGCAATGGAGAATTGCTGAACATCGCTCTCCAGCGGTAGCCGAAGAATTTCTCTCGCGCGCTGGTTACATACAACAAAACGCCCGTCCGGTTGCACGATATACATGCCGATGGGCAAGTCGAGAGGGGTGAACTCGTTTGCTAGGCGCAATAACTCTGCGTCATCAGACATATGGCCTCACTCGGGTGGGTTCAATCTCTTCGATATCTAAGGAAAATAAACACTGCGCGACTCATGGGCAATAGGATGAGTCATGGTGTTCAAAGGAACTTCCTGATTAAGGCGGTGGTCAATCTATCACCGTAGCCCGATTGTTGCAATCGGATTTACGAGCTGAGAAAGGAAATTCGAGTTCTGTTTTCAACTGTTCGCAAATCCGGGCCGGCCGATATAATATGCAGCCCGAGTTGCGGAATCATCAACTCTGGTCGCTCTCACGTTACCCGCATTGTTAACGAAGGATTTTGGGCCAGACGCCTCCGTATCAGTAAGTAGATGAGTCACAAAAAACAGCGATTGGGAACAAAACTAGTACGCGCCGCCCGAAGCGGGGCGTGCTATCGCGATATCAACGTTTTCATTGGTGGAACAGGGGCGATCGGTGGAACGGCGCTACTGCAAATGCTCTCGATATACGAAGAGATGATGGGCATTAATCCTCCGGGGGTCGACGAAGTCCCGATACTGCTTACCACCGGTGCGACCTCAGGAGAATTGCACGCATTTACCCGACGCCTGTTTCGCTTTATGGAATCGCGTGAAGGCGTTACCAGACATCCGCACAAGGTTGCTTCAGGATATCTAACGCGCAGCGGCATTTTTGTCGCCTTGGAAAGGTTCCGGTTAACGACACTTCCCGCCCTGGAGGAATTTCGAAATATCGCGGAGTGCGAACGCTCGAGCTTCATGCGCCAGTTGCTTTCGAGCCTCGGCGGAAAATCTGATCCTTTGCAGACGCTGGTTCGTGAGATTTCGACACGACGCCCGATTAGTGATTTTCTGCGGTCTTACCAAGCGAAGCATTTTAAGAATGCCGCGCCAGTACGATTCCGATCCGTTACCATCGGCATACCGATACCAAGTTTAGTAGCCTACCACCTCGACTATCTAACCGAAGTTGCTGGATACGTCCCGAACATAACGGCAGCAAACGTTGAGGAACTACGAATTGCTTTCAGACACACCTTTCGAGAGGACTTGACTGAGATCAAAACCAACCTTGCTGAAGAAGTGTTGATAGCTCACACCACGGCCGTAGGGGGAATGTATGACCAGGAGATGGCCGGGGAAGAAGAATACCGCAAAATCCGACTTGGTTTTGCTCACAGTGCCCAGGATGAAAAGCTGGTGATTAAACAACGTGAGGCCGAAGAGTTTGCGCGCGAATATGCATCCGTCGGTCTTAAAGTATTGGTAACGGCAGCCGCCGTCGGAATCGACGAAGTGCGCATTCGTTCAGAAATCCCGCTTCACTTTCAAATAGCACAACAACTCCACGAGGCGCCTGACGAGGTATTTCCGGGTAGCAAAAAGATCGTTTACGTCAACGGTAAAAACGGACATCCGCGTCCTGCCCGACAGGTAATCAGAGTTTATAAGCCGTTGCTTAGTCCGCTTGATTCTCCCGGCTCTGAAATTGTGACTTTCTGTAAGGGCGAACCTCTTCGGCCGGCTTATTCGATTCGCAGTGGTGAGAATGGATTTTTCAGCGTTTCCAACGCAGATGCGCTCTATCGAGTAATGCGAATTGCCTCGGCGAGCGAACTTGGACTGGTGCTGGCGACTGTAGGCATTTTTGGTGATGATCCATGCAGTCCGTGGTTCACTAATAATGTCTGCTATTACACCGAAACCGATAACTCCCGGCAGGTTTTTGATTTATTAAACCAACCACCATTGCTACGGGCGCAGATGTCTGGCCTGGAGCCACTAGCGCTTCAGGATCTTGGCTCGTCAAAACATCAGGGTGAACTGCACTTGCTTTCCTTGTTGATTTTGCTACATCGTCTGCGCACTCTTGATACTGACGCGATCGATCCTTACATCGACATCAATCACTTCGACCCGGCACATTTTTTTATCGAACACTCGCGCCCCTTGATGTTCGAAGATCTCGAAAGATGGCACCTCGACACGCTTGCGAGAGATATACAGATCCTGGCTGGCGCAGAATCCGCGCAGGATCTCTTGGAGCTAATCCCCAATCGCTATCACAGCGGTTTATTCCCGCTGAAGGATGAAGCTCTGTCGCAAATTCTGGAGCGGGTAGTGCAATCAGTATGGATGATTCCGTCAATTGGTTCGCCTCTGGTTTTTGAGCGTAACGGTGTACCCTTTGTTCGTACGGGATACTTTGCTGCGCCGCTGGCACTATTGGTCACGAAGCAAGACTCCATTAATGATTGGTTAGTCGAAAACTATCAGCAGCATTTGGCATCGGGCTATGAAGATGTTAATGATCCTTGTACTTTTGAAGAGTTCAGAAATTTTCATCTGTGTACCGGTGGCTTCGTTGACGTCCGGCCTATTGCGAATCTCTGGACCGCCAAGAACAGCAACACTTCTCTTAAACACAAAGGGAAACAACTCTTTACTGAAGAACAGTTAAGAGACGAGCTTTTCAACCTCGTGCCTTACAGCTTTTTCACAACGTCAGGATTGCTCGCCTTGTTGTTTCGGCTCAAATCGCTGCATGGCTACCTTAAAGAGGCAATGGCTGAGCTAGGGACTCTTCATGAGTTTCGCTGGCAAATGCCGCGCGATGCTAATGGGCACATCATGCTGGTACCGGGTGCGGTAGAAGCATTCCGTATGTTTTCGGAAGGGTTGGAAAAGACGACTGGCACTGAGCGGCTCGATGGTATCTGGGGCTACCAACGACGACCCGCACCGGAGCGCTGGAGAGAGATCCCAGGCATCGATTTTGACGTCTCGTGAACGAACCGGGCCAATCCAGATCAACTGCTATGGTCGAAACGATATTGGAGCCGGCTGCCGGAGTTGAACCGGCGACCTTCTAAATTGCGAATCAGGCTAACGGGGAAAGAGCAGGTAAATTCATTCAAAACAGATTAGAGCCACTGTGATTTTGCAGGAGTTTTTTGAGATTCTATACACTGCTTTATCGCTCCCTCATGCGCTTATCTAAATTCGCGTTATCATGCTTTCTCGGAAGACTGACCGAATTCAAAAGGTCCTCTAACTGATAAAGCATCTCTCCTCCGATCTTCCTATGCTGACGCATTCAGCAGGCTGGAGGACGCCAGCACGACATAAGTAACTAGCGCCTTCTGACAACGGTCCTGCCGTAGAAACGTTAACAAGTCCCGTGACTCCGAATGGACGAATACGAACTCGATCGTTTTCATCTTGGAATGAGACAAACTGCAAAGGTGTGAGAGGGATCTGAGAGTGCTAACGTCTTTTACGGAGCGAAGGATATTTCTCAAATAATTCTCTGCATACGCCCATGCTGGCTCAACCCCACGGACCATTGAGTTCTTCTTCTGACATCCCACTCTCATCGAAACTTTGCGCGACCGGTTCGATGATTTCGTCAAACAGTTTCTGAGCGAGAACCGCCGTTTCAAGCAGCTCTAAAGCGGCGGCTCGGGAGTGGTCCCTTGGCGCTTCGCTGCTTCTGCAATGGCGTGAACCGTATCAGGATTGCTTATTTTCACAATCAAGGTCTGCATAGCTACCTCACGAAGCCATCCTGCTGTAAACGGCATCGGCTTCGGTCTGTGCCGTTGAATTCTACCACAGGCATATCGACGGTAAGCTCAGTTGTGACATGAGTCCAAATCTAAATGCTGCCCCCGACCGCCTATTACGAATAACTGATGACAAGCGAAAATCTGTGCAGTAGAGTGACGTAACCCCTCAACAAAAAGAAGCGGACCGACCTGTGCAGCAACACAAGATCGGCCCTAGACCTCAACCTTCCGAGAAAGGATGAAGATCATGGCTCGTCATCGTAGCGCAACTACGCGCAAAGGAACATCGCACACCGCTCACGGAATAGCGCATAACGTCAATGACATATCTCGAACAGCAAACCTAAACGACCCCTCGCAATACGTTGGCGCGTCACTTAAACGACGCGCGCGGCTACTCGCAACTAAGAGCTCGATACCACAACGAACTCGAAACTTGATCCGTTACGCACTACAAATCAAGGATCCTGACCTGGCTCAAGTGGTGCGTCGAGTCGAGGCGGGCGAGATGACGATCGAGTACCTCGAATAGAACTCGCGTTGTCTCGAATAGAACTCGCATTTATCCGAATGGAACTCGCAGTCGGATATCGTGCGTTTGCAAAGCGCATCTGCGGTTTCGCCCCAACCGCAGAACGCGTCGTGCGCAACGTTTGCAGTCGCCGAAGTAATGTTTACAGTCTGTGAAAAGGCATTAAAGATCTCGCAAGTTCAATCTTGAATTCCACGGTTACGAGTTGTACAAGGCGAAAGCTTGATGACTTCTCGTAGATCTTAATCATCCCGCCGGCGATTCAACTTGCAACTTCCCGCAGTGCAAACATCGACCACCGATCTCTAAACATTCCACGCCGCGGTGCAATCATTTGCCGGTCCAAAGCAATTAAGATCCACAAAATCATTGACAACGCGACAACCCGCTTGCTATATCAGCACACACCCGTTTATGACGTTCCCGTTCTCCCAGTCTGAGCTTCTGCGTTACTTCAATCCCCCGAAGTCGTAGCACTGACGTTCGCCACGAACCATGTGGCCCGTTTCCAATTTAGTTTGTTCGCCAGCGTACCGAGTCAGGGGGAACCATGCTATCTCGCACACCAACACTCGCACTTTTCGTCTTCTTTCTACTGTCAGTCACTACCGCCGTGGGCCAAAGTGATCGCGGCTCGATCACGGGCCACGTGACCGATCCCAACGGCGGCGGCGTTGCCAACGCCAAAGTCACCGCCACCAATCTCAACACCGCCGAAACTCGCGAGGTCAAAACTTCCGACGACGGTAACTACACCATTCCCGAACTCAAGGCCGACCCGTACAAAGTCACGGTCGAAGCCGCGGGTTTCAAAACCGCATCCGCCGAGAACTTCATCGTCGCGGTGCAAGTCAATCGCACGCTCGATTTCAAACTCGAGATCGGCGAGATCAGCAGTGTCGTTACCATTACCAACGACGAAGCGCCCGTCCTCCAAACCGAAACACCAGTGCGACAGACCAATGTTACCGAACGCCAGGTCAAGGAGTTGCCGCTGCTCGTCAGCTCGGAGTTCGCCGGCCGCACTCCCCTGTCCTTTATATATCTCGACAGCAACGTGACGCAGGGCGCGCCGACGCAAGGCGGCAGCAGCACCGACACCACGCGTTTTCGCATCAGCGGCGGACAAGCTCTCGGCACCGAGATTCTGATCGACGGCGCCAGCACGCGCCGCACACAAAACGGCACGTTCTTCTCGGAAGTCGCTCCCGGTCCAAACGCATTTCAGGAATTCACGCTTTCAACCAGCACTTATTCCGCGGAGTTCGGCAACTCATCCGGCGGCGTGGTCAACTTCACGCAAAAGAGCGGTGGCAATGATTTTCACGGCGAGCTCTACGATCTCATTCGCAACGAAAAGCTGAACGCGAACACGTTTCGCAGCAACGCCCAGGGCATCGAGCGCGCGCGCGACAATCAGAACGACTTTGGTTTCAACGTCGGTGGTCCAATCATCGTGCCGCACTTCGGCGAAGGTGGCCCGCTGGTCCACAGCTTCCGCAACCGCGCGTTTTTCTTCTTCAACTACGAGGGCTATCGATTTACCGAAGGCTCAAACAACATCATCACTGTGCCGACGTTGCGAATGCGGCAAGGCGACTTCTCCGAGTTGCTGACCGATCCTTATATCCTGAAGTTCTTCGGACACGGCGTCCAGATTTACGATCCGCGGCAGCCTGCCGGAACCCGCACCGCGATTCCCGGTAATCGTCTCGATCTGTACCTGGGCGGCGCGCGCATCGATCCGGCCGGCATCAACGCACTCCAGTTTTTCCCGGTGCCCAATCAAACCGGCCCGCTCGGTTCGGCAGTTTTCGGAAATTACCTGTCGATCGGCTTGCGGCCCACAAACATGAACCAGTACACGACGAAACTCGATTTCGTCACGTCTGACAAGAACCGGCTTTCGGGCAGCTTCTCGCACCGCAACAACGATCGCATCGCGGGCGATCCGGTGCCGCGCTTTCCTTTGCCGTTCACGTCACAGGGCGCTTTCAATCAGCTCTTCAAATCGATTCTCATCCGCGTGCAGGACGACTACACGTTTGGTCCAGCGCTGCTGAATCACTTCAACGTCGGCTTCACGCGTTACGACGTCGCGAATCGCAATACCACCGATCCGTTCGATACGGCGTCACTGGGTATACCTGTTAACGCCACGCAGAACAGCGCCTTTCCGCGCATCGGTTTTCCCGGCTACGGCGATCCGACAAACTCCGTCGATCCGCGCGCGTACCAGGACATCGGCTCCAGTTTCTTCACCGACCACATCTTCGATACAAGCTGGCACGTCTCCGACGCGGTCACGTGGATCACCGGCAAACACTCGTTCAAGTTCGGCGGTGAAGTGCGTACTTCGCAGTTCAACTTCCGGCAGCGCATCGATCCCGGCGGCTCGTTCAACTTCCGTCACGATCAAACGGCGGCTGATTTCGATCCGGACGGCGGGTCGCCCATCGCGAGCCTGATCACCGGCGCAACCGAGTTCTCGTTCAACTCAAACAATTCAGTCGATCCGCAGTTCAGACAACTGACGCACGGCTACTTCGCGCAAGACGATGTGCGGCTGACGCAAAAACTCACTCTTAATCTCGGCATTCGTTACGACGTGCCAGGCCAGCGCTATGAAGCGCGCAACTTCTATCGCGGCTTCGATCCGAATGCGCTCAATCCGGAGGTCGGGCGGCTCGGCGCACTCGCAGGCGCAGCGGGACAAGGCGGTGTGCAGGCTGCGGTGCGTTCGCTCGTAAAAACCGATCGGTCAAACTTTGGCCCACGTTTCGGCGCTGCTTACGCGTGGAACAGTCACACGGTGATTCGCGGCGGTATCGGTCTTTATTACTCGCCGATCATCTACGGCTTCGAAGGCCAGAACGAACTCAACACGGGACTCATCGGTTACAACACGAGCTCTGGACCACGAACACCCAACGGCCGCAACTCGCAGTTCTTCCTGTCCACCTATCCAGCGGTCCCGCCGGCCGATCCGAACAGTCAATTCATCGGCACGGACGTGCAGTTCTTCGATCCGAACTTCAAGACCGGCCGCACGCTGCAATACAGTCTCGACGTGCAGCGTGAATTGCCGTGGAACTTTGTCGCTTCGGTTGGTTATATCGGCCATCACGCGACGCGGCTGCGGTCCAACTTCCAGCGACTGAATGGGCTGCCGCTGAACGCGCTGAAATTGGGTTGGCCGGTGCTCAACATGCCGCTCGCAGATGCGCTTGCGGATCCGACAATCGTCTCGTTTGCGCAGAGTGTCGGAGCGACTTTACCTACGTCGACGAATGCCGTCTTCCCCGGTTTCAACGGCAACGTCGCACAAGCATTGAAGCCGTTTCCACAGTACAACCGCATCAACAACCTGCTCGAGAGCCAGGGCACGAGCGACTACAACGCGCTGCAGGCCAAGCTCGACCGGCGCTTCTCGCGCGGTATTCAATTCGGAGCGTCTTACACTTTCTCGAAACTGATCACTGATGCGTCTGAAGATCTATTCGGCGGCTCGCCGCTGAGCGGAGTCTTGCAGAATCCATTCGACCGGCAATCGTTTCGCTCGATCTCGCCGAACAGCGCGCCGCACGTGCTCGTGATCAATTACCTGATCGAATTGCCGTTTGGTAAGAACAAGCGTTACCTGAACAGCGGCGGGATTGTCGATAAACTCGTCGGCGGGTGGCAGGTCAACGGAATCAATCGTTATCAATCTGGTGTGCCGCTGAGTTTCTTTACGTCCGATCCGGTCTTCACTGACTTTTTGCAGTTGACGGGCTATCTCGGAAACTTGCGGCTGAACCCGACGGGCCAGCCGTTTGAGACGAATGGCGCGTTCATCAACGATCGTTTCGGGCAGCAGGCGATAAATCCGGCCGCGTTTGCGCCGCCGCCGCAGTTTGGTTCGGGCTTCAACAACAATCCGAGCGGCGCGGCGATCGGTTCCGCTGCTTACCGGGCGTATTATTCGGATCCGTTGCGGTTCTTCGGGACGCTCGCGCCGGCGCTCAGCACTGTGCATTCGCCGCGTTTCTTCAGCGAAGACGTGAGTCTGTTGAAGAAGACGCGGATCACTGAGTCGGTGACGTTTGAGCTCGGCGCCGAGGCGTTCAATCTGTTCAATCGTACTTACTTTTTCTTCCCGACAACGGACCTGCGCGATGCGGCAAACTTCGGCTTCCAGAGTGTGGGAGCAAACAATCCGCGGCGTGTGCAGATTCGATTGAGGCTGCTGTTCTGAAGTGAGTTATCCACGGATTACACAGATTGTTTTGTTGATTGTGCTGAGTTGGACCAGTGCGAGCGCAGTGGTCCAACAGACAAGCACACGCGTCGCGGAGAATGTAGACGCGCAGACGCATCTCGGAATGAAAGCGGCGCAGGCGAATGATTTGAAGGAAGCGGAGCGTCACTTCGCCGCTGCCGCTTCGCTCGCTCCAGCCGATCCGGCGACGCGAAACAACTACGGCGCGATTCTGCTGCGTCTGGGCCGCACGGCCGAGGCGCGCAGTGAGTTCGAAGCATCGCTCAAACTAAATCCCCAGCAGCCGAGCGCGTTGACGAACCTGGCGCAGATTTATTTCGACCGGGGGCAGATTGACGATTTGCAGATGGCGCGAGACCTTCTCGAACGTGCTGCGAAGATCACGGCAGATCCCGAGATTTCACGTGCGCTCGTTGTCACCGTGTTAAGCCTGGCGCGCGCGCAAATGCTGAAAAACGATCTGCACGCTGCGGGACGTACGCTCGAAAGCGCGGTCGCTGGTGGATTGAACGACGCGAAGATCTACGCTGCGTTGGCGGAAGTCTACGAAGCTGACGGTCACTTTGAAAATGCGATTCCCGCGATGCGTCTGGCCGTGCAACGCGATCCGCAGAACGAGGCTTATCACTTTCGTTATGGTCTGCTGCTCACGGACTCACATGCGCCCGGCGCGGGTATTGTTCGTTTGCAGGAAGCGCTGAAGCAGTTTCCGAAGTCCGCACGTTTATGGCTCGCGTTGGGGATCGCTCAGCTCACGTACGGACAAAACACCGAGGCGGAAACGTCTTTCAAACAATCACTCGCAATCGATCCAAAGGCGGTGCCCGCGCTCGCGTATCTCGGCGTGACTTACGTCGAACGAGGACTTTACGACGACGCGATCCGCTTCTACGAACAGGCGATCGCGTTGAATCCGCAAGCCGCCACGCTGCACTATCTCGCCGCGGACGCGTTGCTCAAGATTCCAAATGGCGACACGACGCGCGGCGAACGGTATCTCAAGCGCGCGATCGAGCTCGATCCGAATCTGGCCGCTGCGTATCTGACGTGGGGCAGGCTTTACGTGCGCACAAACCAGTATGCCGAGGCTGCGCCGCTGCTCGAACGCGCAGTGTCGTTGCAGCCGGAGTTGATCGAAGCTCATTATCAACTCAGCCGCGTGCTGATGAAGTTGAAGCGTACCGACGAGGCCAATCGCGAGCTTGCAATCTTCAAACAGCTAAGTGAAAAACAGAAGGCACAAAATGAACCACGAGAAATCGCGCGCCGGCTCGCGAACGTCCGATTCTAAAACGAAAGGTTTGTAAATGATCTCTTTGCGGAGACTCGTCCAGCTAATCGCCGTTTGGCTGCTGCTCGCTGTTAGCGCGTTCGCCGCGCAAACGGATCGCTGGTCGGAACAGAAGGCGCGCGATTGGTACGCGCGACAACCGTGGCTCGTTGGCAGCAACTACAACCCTGCGACCGCAATCAATCAACTCGAGATGTGGCAGGCAGACTCGTTCGATCCGAAGCGAATCGATCTCGAGCTCGGTTGGGCCGAGAGTCTCGGCATGAACACGATGCGCGTGTTCCTGCACGACCTGCTCTGGCAGGATCCGGAAGGTTTCAAGCGCCGGCTCGATCAGTTTCTGACGATCGCCGCGAAGCACAAGATCAAACCGATGTTCGTGCTCTTCGACTCCGTTTGGGATCCCGATCCGAAACTCGGCAAGCAGCGCGCGCCGCGCCCCGGCGTACACAACTCGGGTTGGGTTCAGAGCCCCGGTCGCGCGGCGCTGCAAAACCCGGCCGAGTATCCGCGTCTCGAAGCGTATGTGAAAGGCGTTGTCGGCGCGCTCGCGCACGATCAGCGCGTGCTCGCGTGGGACATCTGGAACGAGCCCGACAACGAGAACCCCGGTAGTTACAACGAGCTCGAACCGAAGAACAAGGTCGAGCTCGCGTTGCGTCTTTTGCCTCAGGCGTTTGCGTGGGCGCGTGCAGCACAGCCCGAGCAACCGCTGACTTCCGGCGTGTGGAAGGGCGATTGGTCCACGCCTGAAAAAATGACGGCGATGGACCGTTTGCAGATCGAGCTCTCGGACGTCGTCACGTTTCATAACTACGACGCGCCGACAGAGTTGGAGCGACGCATCAATTGGCTCACGCGTTACAACCGGCCGCTCATCTGCACCGAGTACATGGCGCGCGGGAATGGCAGTTACTTCTTTGGTAGCTTGCTGGTCGGAAAGGTCCACCACGTCGGCATGATCAATTGGGGCTTCGTGCAGGGCAAGACGCAAACAAATTTGCCGTGGGATTCATGGCAGCACCCGTATGTCGATCGCGAACCGTCCGTCTGGTTTCACGAAGTGTTTCGCAACGACGGCACGCCTTACCTGCCGGAAGAAGTCGAGTTCATCAAGCGAATGACCGGCAAGGTGAAAGCGAAAGCAGCAGCGAACTAAACGTTGCACACGAGGACACACAAAGCCGCAAGAAGTCTTCTCGTCGTTTTCTTGCTGGCGTTTGTTTCCGCGCAGCCTCACTTCACCACAGCACAACAGGTTCAGCGGGCGTCGATATCGATCGACACGCGCAAGGTTGAGAACAACATCAGTCCCCTGCTCTACGGACAGTTTCTGGAGTTCATGTTCGAGGGCATCAAGGGCGGGCTGCAAGCGGAACTGATCCGCAACCGCAGTTTTGAAGAGCCGGCAAACGCGATCGGCCTCTCACGCAATTGGGAGCGTTATCCCGACGATCGCAACGACGACTACGCACTCACGTTTGGCTGGGACAGTAATTTTTCTTTTCCGCCGCAGCGCAAGAGCGAGGTCGTCGAGCACTCGCTGCGTGTCGAGACTAGTGATGGGGTCATCGAGCGTCACGGAGTCTACCAGCCGCGCGTTCCGGTAAGATCTGGCTTGGACTATCGCGGTTACGTTTGGCTGCGGAGGAGTGGCTTGCAAAGCGGTGGCGCCACAGTGGCGCTGGAGTCGGACTCGGACGAGCATCAAATCTACGCCTCCGCTCCTCTCCATCGAATCACCAGCTTGAGAGGTGAGTGGCGCCGGTATGAGTTCTCACTAAGGCCAAACCGCACCGATCCGCTGGCGCGCTTCGCGATCCTTTTTTCGGGACGCGGAACTGTGTGGATCGATCAAGTCTCGTTGATGCCCGTTGCTGTTGCACCCGGCGACGTGCGTCGCGACGTGTTCGATCGTGTCAAGGCGCTAAAGCCGGCTTTCATTCGTTGGCCCGGCGGCAACGTGGCCCAGGACTATCATTGGATGTGGGGCGTTGGACCACGCGACGCGCGCTTCACGTGGACGAATCTCTCGTGGAAAAACGAACCGGAGCCGAGCGACTTTGGCACTGATGAGTTCGTGATGTTTGCGCGCGCGCTCGGCGCCGAGCCTTCGCTCACGGTCAATGTCGAGGGACGCGGCGCGACGGCTGAGGAGGCGGCAGCGTGGGTTGAGTACTGCAACGGACCGGTGAGTTCGAAGTACGGCGCGATGCGTGCGGCTAACGGTCACCTCGCGCCGTTTGGCGTGAAGTTTTGGGAAGTCGGGAATGAGATCTGGGGCGACTGGGTGCGCGGCCACTCGGATGCTGAAACTTACGCGCGAAACTACAACCGGTATGCGCAGGCGATGCGTGCTGTCGATCCGTCGATCAAGCTCATCGCCGTCGGCCGTGATGACCAGGATAAAAACCTGAACTGGAACCGGATCGTACTGCGTGAAGCGGGACGCAACATCGATTATCTCGCGATTCATCACTATTACGGCCGGCGTGAGATGAACGGTGATCGTTTGAACCTGATGGCCCATCCGTTAACGATCGAACATTTCTATTCGGACGTGCAACAGTTATTACACGAGCTCGGATTAGCGGGCCGCGTCAAGCTGGCAATCAACGAGTGGGGATTGGATCTGCCGACTGAGCAACAGTATTCGATGGAGTCGGCCCTCTATGGCGCGCGGCTGATGAACGTATTCGAACGATCGGGAGACGTCGTCGAGATGAGCGCGGTCTCCGATCTCGTTAACGGCTGGCCCGGCGGGATCATCCAAAGCGGTCGACAGAGCGTTTTCGTCTCGCCCATCTACCTCGTAAACCAACTCTACGCCACCCATCGCGGCGACCAACGCCTCTCAACCACCGTCACCAGTCCCACCTTCAACACCTCCGGCGAAGTGGTTAATACATCTGGCGCAAACACGAACATCCCTTACCTCGACGCCATCGCCACTCGCACCGCCGACGGCACAAAGATCTTCATCAAAGCCGTAAACACCAGCTCAACGAGCTCGTTACTCACAACGATCACCATTCAAGGCGCACTCCCCGCAGCCCACGCCGAAGTCCAAACCATCACCGCCCCATCCCTCGACATCACCAATGACTTCTCCCGCCCCAATGCGGTACAAGTTCAAAAGAGAACGCTTCCGAGTGGACGTAGCTTTGTCATTACTTTACCCAAGCATTCCGTCTCCGTCATCGCACTCCGGACGCACCCCGTTTAATTCTTGCGACCAGAGCAAATGAGCGAGCACGCCTGACCTTCGTACCATCGGCCCTGAGGACTTCTTTATTGCTACAAGGTGCTGAGCGGTAGTTGGTCTAATGGCAATTTCGTAATCATATCCTACGTGAAGTAGCCTTATAGTTCTTGAACACTGTTTGAAAAGCGTTTCTGAGTCGATCGACCTCGGTTGAAGAACTTGGCACAATGTGGTGCTCCCACTTGTGATCGTAGTGACCCAGCATCTGTTCAATTGATGCCGCCTCGGTGTTATAAACAAGAAATCGGTTCTTGGCACCCAATTCCTTAGTAAGACCAACAAACGATCGGGCTAAGTCGAGCGGTAAACCGGAAGCGTAAAACTTGCACTCAACCGTCAGTGGGATTTTGGTGTTTCGCGGCGAAACTCGATTAGCTCTGCAAGTGAGAGCTTCGTTGCGATCGATTACAGCGATATCGCACTCATGAAGAACCTTGGATACGCCGGAAACACGAACGCTGATATGCAGTTCCAGCGCGGGCGCGTTCGGAAACTCGATCACCGCATGTGAGTAGTCCTTTCTTTCAGAATAAAGATATCCAGGGCTTGACCTGAAAACAAAGGTAGTTGGAACAGCACCGGATCGGCTCTCAAATCTAGTCGTTGCGCCTTCGATCTGCGCCGCTCTCAGAATCATCGAAAAAACATATGCTTCGTACACATCACACGCTGCGGAACGAGATGTTACGCCAGGCGAGATAGCTGATCCCAGTGCGCTCCGAATCTCTGCCAAAAGATCTGCTCTAATCGGCACGGGCTTCTCTCTCGAGCTCGGCGACTAAATGCTTGAAGCTCTCCAAGCGCTTGGACCTTTGTGAAATCTGTTCAAGATTAAGCTCAAGCTCGCGGTTATCAGTGTCCTCATTCCAAAATTCAAAACGGTGAGGCGTGTTAGATAGCCTGAGGAACTTTGCAATTTCGTTCTCTAGCTCGAAGATATTTGTCGTGACTTGTCTGAGAGCAGCGATTAGCATGAGCAGTTTTTCTCTTTCCGAGTAACTGACACTAGTCGTCAGCTCCACTTTCTTTCCTGACGAGCGTTTCTGAGGTCTAGGCTCATTTGCAAAAACCAATTGTTCAGTTTCTGTCTCCTTCAATAGACTAACGCTCTTAGTTTCGGGTTTACCTAAACGTATAGTCGCCTCAACGTCTTCAACAGCCCACGCCAAGCCCGCCTCTCGCATGAAATTTGAAAGTTCGGCAAAGGTATTCTTGCATTCTTCTGGAGTCATACTAAGAACCAAGCCATAGAGGAGATTTGGACTTTAGGGTTACATTCCGGTAACTATCAGATTCGTTGCTCGTTAGCTGAGTTTAAGCATCATCGAGCCGATTAGGTCTCCTTTGGACATTTTCAGGCCTAAACACACGAACCGCGATTCTTCAGCGCGTCAGCTTTTCAATCAATTCCATTTCCTTCTGGACGACTTGGTTGATTAGCTCAGTCACGTCTCTGCCATTCTTACGAGCGACTCTTTCGACTTGCGCTTGAACCTTCGCATCAAGGTAAATCGGTAGCTGAATCACCGCGCCTCTTCTATAAAACTTCCCTTGTTCGGCTTTGGAGAAATCGTATTCGCGTTTCATCGTAATTTCCTTCTCTCGTATTCCGCCGTTTCACGCTTTGTCGCTTTTCGAGCTGAAATCAGCCGAAGGCGAGCGCTTGATTCAGTGTCATTACGGAAAGTGTGGCAGACCACGAGGACCACGCCTGTCTGATCCAAACCCAACGTAATCCAGCGTTCTTCGCCCTCACTGTGTTCCTCGTCAAACTCTGACAGAGCGCTTCGGTCAACGAAGATTGAAGCAGCGCGCTCAAATGTCACTCCATGCTGCTTTACATTCCGACGGGCCTTTCGAGGATCCCATTCAAATTGATACTGGAATTTACCAGCCACGAAAACATAATCCCATGTAACGAGTTACTACGCAAAACAAGCGATCTGTGACAGCCAAAGCAGTGTGTGGGCAAACGCGCTTGCCACTTATATATTCCCAAGCCGCACGGGGCTGCGGCGGACGGCGGGGAGGTCGGGGGTGAAGTCTTCGCCGGGGTTGATGAATTGATCGCGCTCGAATTTGTATTGCTTGTCGTAGAGTTGTTTGTATCGGCCACCGGCGGCGAGTAGTTGAGCGTGAGTTCCGCGTTCGACGATTTCGCCGCCTTCCAACACCAGTATCTGATCGGCGCTCTGGATGGTCGAGAGACGGTGCGCGATAACGAAAGTGGTGCGACCGCGTCGCAACGAGCGCAGCCCGTCCTGAATTAACGCTTCACTCTCGCTGTCGAGACTCGACGTTGCTTCGTCAAGAACCAACAGCTTCGGATTCGCGAGAATCGCGCGCGCAATCGCGACGCGCTGGCGTTGTCCGCCGGACAGCTTCACGCCACGCTCGCCGACGATCGTGTCGTACTTCTGCTCGAAGCCCTGGATGAACTCATCGCAGTGGGCGATGCGACTCACCGTCTTGATCTCTTCCAGCGTCGCGTGCGGATTCGCGAAGGCGATGTTTTCCGCAATCGTCCCGTCAAACAGGAAGTTGTCCTGCATCACCACTCCGAGATAAGAACGATAGTCACGCAGACGCAGCGAATGCAGATCTTTCCCGTCGATCTTAATCGTCCCGGAAAGCGGTTGGTTGAAGTTCATGGCGAGACTAATCAGCGTGCTTTTGCCCGAGCCGCTCGACCCGACGAGCGCGGTGGTCGATCCGGCCGGCGCTTTGAAAGAAACGTTCTTGAGCACCGGCACACCGGGGTTGTACTCGAACCAAACGTTCTCAAATTCGATCTCGCCTTCAACTTCCGGCAAAGGCGCGCGCGTCGCATCCTCCTCGTCTTCGGTGGTCATCTCCATGACTTCGTGAATGCGATCGAGTCCCGCGAAGGCCTCGGTGATCTGCGTTCCAATAGCCGCGAACTGAATCAGCGGCATCGCCATCAGTCCGGTAAAGAGCACATACATGAACAGATCACCGATCGTCATCTGCCCGTTTACCACCGAACGTCCGCCAACCAGAATCAGCACGACACCGATCGCGCCCACGATGAGCGACGAAAACGCACTCGTCGCGGACACACCGGTCATGGACTTCGCGATGTTGCGAAACAACTTGTGCGCGCCGCGCGCAAACGTCAAAGCCTCGCGCCTTTCAGCCGTGTACGCCTTTACGATGCGAATGCCGCCGAGCGATTCGGCCAGACGCCCGGTCAACGCCGCAGTGATTTCACCACGCTCGCGGAACAACGGCCGCAGACGCGTAAACGCATACGCCAGCGCGCCGCCGAACACCGCGAGGACCACGATCGTCACCGAGGTCAAACGCCAGTTGAGCCAA
Source organism: uncultured Blastocatellia bacterium (assembly GCA_946480785.1). Next base: position 29,572 of record CAMLLD010000077.1, read on the forward strand.
AACAAAACACAGATCGCGACGATGGCCGTGATGAAACTACCCGCGAGTTGGACCAGACCCGTGCCCACCAAATTGCGGATGCCTTCGGCGTCGTTCATGATCCGCGAGATGAGCTTACCGGTTTGAGTAGAGTCGAAATAACTGATCGGCAGCCGCGCGATCTGCGCCTGCACTTTCTTGCGCATCTCCGTGATCGCGCGTTGGGCCGCGACTCCCAACACTTGCGAGAGACTGAAGGACGTGACGGCTTGTATCAGCGTTGCGGCGCCGGCGGCCAGCGGGATCTTCCACAGCAGATCGGTGCGACCTTTGCCGATGACGATCTCGATCAGGTATTTCGTTGAGGCGGGCAGGACCAGGCCCATCGCCTGGTTGATGATCATCAGTACGGCGCCGAGCAGCAAACGATGACGATGCGCCCAGATTAACTCGCGCGCATCGGCCCACGCGGCGGACCAGCGGATCTTTTTCTTTGGTTCTTTAGCCATGATCTTCAGTGGAGGGCGAGTCTCACCGTATAGTGAAGTTCATTTCCAATGACACCCAATATGCAACGGGCTTACCATCTTTCATCGCCGGCTTGAATTTCGTCAGACGCGCCGCCGCAATCGCTTGCTCGTTAAGTCCATCGGGAAGCCCGCGAACGACCCGGACCGCACTGACGTTACCATCCTCACCCACCAGCACCCGCAAGGTTACCGAACCTTGAATACGCTCAGCCCGAGCTGCTTCCGTATATCGGGGAGTTGGCCCACTCAAGCGCACTGGTCTTGTATCGACGCTCGGGGTCGGCGAAGGATGGGGAGCGTTCGTGGTCGATTGATCCGCATAGCGTGGTCCCTCTCCCGCACCCATTCCTCCACCCGGCTCACCCAAATGCGTCATGGTGTCCAGGACATTAGACGGCCAGGCAAAACCAGCGCTCTGTTCATCCGGACTCTTGGCAGCGATGCCGATCACCTCTCCATAACGGTTGAAAACCGGCGCTCCTTTATTAGTCGCGTCAACCGGAACGCTCAACACAAAAGCGCGAGTGTTCTTTATCGTTGTGACACCCGTAACCGTGCCGGCGCTTATTTCGCCTGAGACACTGAGCACGTATACGGTGTCGTTCAATGCGACGCGTTCGCTGTCCGCCAGCTTCAACGGCGAGACTTCGCCTTGCGTTGTCACCAGCACGTAAGGAAGAAGATAGTTTCCCGAAGACGAAACCTTTATCGAAAGAGACTGCGGTGTTGCCGGGGTAAGTTGCAGGCGGGCGTTCCGCTCGAGCATTTCGCTATCGGTCGCGACGAGATCTTTGCGGATAAAGAAACCAAGGGCGTGGGAGACAGTTTTATGCGGCTGGTCCACCGCGGCAACTATCACCATCGAAGCGCGTGCCTGCTCGATGCGCGCCCTTGCCGTTGAATCCAGTTCGGACGGCTCCTGATTACTGAAGGTCGCACCGGCGCACAACGCCAGGATCATCGCAACACTAATAACTCTCACCAGCGCTGACTCCATCTCTCACCTCCTCTCTTACGTTCATGCTTCGCCGCATCCGTCTCGCCATGCAGCAAGGCAGTATAGAGAAGCTATCGGTTATGTGGAAGTTGATGAGACAGTCGACGGCCGATCACAATCCGCAGTGATCGGCCACCGAAGCACTGGTAGAAATGTTAGCCGGCGGTAACCAGGTGTTACTGCAAACTCAAGAGCACGAGAATCTCACCCGTGCCGCTTGCCAACGGCTCTAAGGCTTTACCGATTAGCGTTCCCGGCGCGTGAATCTGCCGGCCGCCGATCATGATCGGCTCCGACTTCATCGCGAATCCTTCTTTGTCGCTCGTCACGAGTAGATCGCCGATGCGAATCGGACTGCGTGTCGCGTCAACTTTAACTTTAACGCGACCCGTCGTCGCCACCAGCAATTTGCTGCTGCCAGACTCACCGAGCGTAATGCCCGGTTGTGACGAGACAACGCCGGCCACACGAGTGTCATACGCCTGAGTTGAAGCCATGACTTGATTCGACTTTTCCGGATCGAGCGTCACCACCGTGCCGGCGATCAGTTGCTGGCGTGCAGGAACCCATTCGGCCACGTCCTGATACTTGGCGGCGATGTTGCCGGTAACGGTGACGTTGCCGCCGAAAGTCGCATTGCCGTCGCGCGCGATGACAAAGGCATCACCG
>CAMLLD010000078.1 GCA_946480785.1 uncultured Blastocatellia bacterium
TTTAGATCGCGATCATGAATTCGACAGTGGTTCGCGCATCGCGCTCTCCGAACTCTCTGCCATTCAAATTCAGAACCTCGCGACAACCGGCAAGGTTTGGGGCTTTCTGAAATATTACCATCCGCTGATCATCGCCGGCGAGCGCCACTGGGATTACGACTTATTGCGAGTGTTGCCTGCGATCCTCGCGGCGCCGGATCGCGCCACGGCCAACGCCGCCCTTGCCAAATGGATTGCGGGACTTGGACCAGTCAAACCGTGCGATTGCGTGAAACTGAATGAGAACGACATCCATCTCCGTCCCAGACTCGCGTGGCTGGCCGATAAGAAACTTCTCGGCGCCGAGTTGAGCGCCAGCCTGCAATCTATTTATGCCAACCGAGTAGTTAATACAAAGCAGTTCTACGTCTCTCTGGCCCCGCAAGTGGGTAACGCTTCGTTCGATCACGAACTGAGTTACCAGACTATCAAGTTGCCTGATCCCGGCTTTCAGATACTCGCGCTTTATCGCTTCTGGAACATCATCGAATACTGGTTTCCGTATCGCGACGTCGTGCCCGAGGACTGGGACAAAGTGTTGCTGGACTCACTGCCGAAAATTGCTTTGGCTAAAACTCCGGATGCTTACAAGCTGGCCATGATGGAAGTGATTGCGAAGGTCCACGACACGCACGCCAACCTGTGGAGTTCGCTCGACGTGCGGCCGCCTACGGGCACTTGCCAGCTTCCCGTAAATGTTCGCTTCATCGAAGGCGTTCCCGTGATCACAAGCTTCGCCGGGCAAGTTGGTGAAACCAGCGGCTTGAAACGCGGCGACGTAATCACCGCACTCGACAACGTGTCCATCGCGAAGCTTGTGGATCAATGGAAGCCGTACTACGCAGCGTCCAACGAGCCAACTCGGCTGCGGGACATCGCGCGACAACTGACACGCGGAGACTGCGGCAAGACGACGCTACGCATCAGCCGAAACAATGCCGCGATGGACATCAGTGCGGAACGTGTGCCGGCAAAGGATCTCAAGGGCATTGAATACACGCACGATCTTCCCGGCGATACCTTTCGGCTGCTGTCGAAAGACGTCGCTTATCTGAAACTTTCGTCGGTGAAGATAGCTGAGGCTGCGAAGTACATCGAGTCGGCGGCAGGCACGAAAGGTTTGATAGTCGACATTCGCAACTACCCGTCAGAGTTTGTGGTCTTTGCGTTGGGCTCGCTCTTTGTCGATCAGAAAACTGATTTTCTCCGGTTCACTCAAGGAGACCTGTCCAATCCGGGAGCTTTTCACTGGGGCGCGCCGTTGTCGCTGGAACCACAGCAGCCGCACTATCCGGGCAAGGTCGTGATTCTGGTGGACGAGGGCTCGCAAAGCCAGGCGGAGTACACCGCGATGGCTTTTCGTTCCTCGCCGCGAGCAGTTGTTATCGGCAGCACGACCGCAGGCGCCGATGGCAACGTCTCCGCGATTCCCTTGCCCGGCGGCCTCCGCTCCATGATTAGCGGAATCAGCGTTTTCTATCCTGACAAGAAACCGACTCAGCGCGTCGGAATAATTCCGGACCGCGAAGTAAAGCCGACTATCGCGGGCATCCGCGCCGGCCGCGATGAAGTGCTCGAAGCCGCCATCCGCGAGATTGTGGGAAAAGACGTCCCCGCCGCGCAGATCGAAAAGATGATCGAGCATTGATTCCAGGCAAAACGCCACACGACAAAGACGGCCAATGAAAAGATCTTTATGAACCCGTCTGATGGTGATATATGCACCGTCAAAGCAAACAAGCAGATGGGAGGACGCTACGATGACAAGGTCACTATGTTGTCGCTTGGTGGGACTGGCAGCGATGTTGTTATGCCTGACAGCACTACTCGTTCCCGCGGCAAGTCAACAAACGAGCTGCTGCCAAAGTTGTCTGAACCGATTCTTTCAATGCGATGGCAACACGAAAGTTTGCTGCCAGATTTATAACTCATGCGTGCAGCAGTGCGCGGGAGATTGCCCGGTCTGCCCTGACGCGAAATAAGCAGCCCTGTAACAGCGATCGTGACGTAAACCTGCCGGGTCAAACGTCTGCGTTCAGTTTCAATCGGTTCTCAGAACATACTGGTGTGGCGCCTGAAGCAGGTACTGCTTCCCTTCGTTGCCGCTGAGACGCAGCACAACATCGACATAAACGCCGGGACCCCACTTGGGCCCACCGCGAACCGAAATTTCACACACCGGTGAGTTCGGACATTTGATCCACGTATCCTTATTCTGTGCGTTTCCGCCGCGCAAATCAGAGACTTCCCATACCTCTTCGCCGAAAAGGATCCATGCTCGTTCCAGGCGAATGCCGCTCGGGAGCGGTTGCTTGTCGGCACTGGTGACTTTGAACGCTACCATCAGACCTGTGCCGTCCACACCCACGCTACCCGGCTCGAAATTGCGCCACGGATAAGCGGATAAACGCAAAGTTCTGTTATCGATCGCGATCATCGTCGGCGCGTTTCGCAGGTCCTTAAGGGAAACCGACGAGTCCTGACTCGGTTGGCCTATCAGCACACAAAGCTGCTCAGGCGAAGACGCCGCGAGCAGCGATACAAACAGTAAACTCAGAATCACATTCACTGGATCACTAAAACAGTTACGGGGATTTGTTAACAAACTTAATGCACTGTCCCTGGTTCTTGAAAGGACCGACTGGCGGCGCGAACTTTTTATAGCCACCGTTCTTGCACTCATCTTTTGTCTGCGGGGCTGCCGAAGACATGATCGCTACAACAGCAGGATTGATGCCAACAGGGATCGTAGCAACTACGGTATTCGTGGCAGTGTCGATGACTGATACCGTGTTGGTGCTGGAGTTCGCAACATAAACTCGAAGACCGTCGGATGTGACTGCCACGCCATTTGGCGCGGCGGCGACCGGGATGGTCGCAACGACAGTGTTCGTCGCCGTATCGATCACAAAGACCGTGTTGCCCTGTATATCACTAACATAAACTCGAGTGCCGTCCGGTGTGATGGCCAGACCGATGGGAGCAACACCGACGGGAATGGTATCGATCACGGTGTTTGTCGCCGTGTCGATGACTGCGACCGTACCGTCGCGCTCAGTCACTACATAAGCGCGAGTGCCGCAGGGTGTGATAGCAAGTCTGAACGGAAGATTTCCGACCGGGATAGTCGCAATCACAGTGTTGGTCGTCGCATCGATCACCGAGACCGTGTTGCTCAGTTCATTAGCAACATAAACGCGAGCGCCATCGGGTGTGACGGCCACACCATGCGGAACAACCCCGACCGGGATCGTGGCGATCACGGTATTCGTTACAGTGTCAACAACCAAAACCGCATTGCTGGGGAAGTTTGTCACATAAGCCCGTGAACCGTTCGGCGCAAATGCTATCCCACCGAAACCAAAGCCATCCAGGATCGTCGCAATCACAGTGTTGGTCGCCGTATCAATCACTGAGACCGTGTCGCTCTGGTTGTTGACAACATACACGCGAGTGTTGTCGGGTGTGATCGCCAGCTCAAACGGACCCGCGCCAACAGGGATAGTAGCGACCACGGTGTTAGTCGCGGTGTCGATAACGGAAACCGTCTGGCCGTTGGCATTGGACACGTAAGCGCGTGTCTGAGCCTGTGTTGTGCTCACGGCGGCGCTGAGACCTATGAAGATCAGCAATGCGTATGTGAGAGTGAAAGCGAAGCGTGTGAAGGATGTAGTAAATCTGTATAGCATATTGCCCCCTCGATATGTGCTGAAGACGACGAGGATTAGATCACAGTACCGTCGGGGATGACGGCGTTCTTCGGCACGATGATGATGCTGTCGCGAATGAAATAGGAACCGTTTGGACCATCAGCCTCCGCCGTGCCGGCTTCATTCAGCAGCCGTGCGTTGGCGCCGATGCGCGCGTTCTTGTCGATGATTGCGCGCTTGACGACAGTTCCCTCGCTGATGCCGACGCGTGGCAGTCCCCGGCCCATATCGCTGCGCATCTCTTCAAACGTCTGATAGAAATCAGCGCCCATCATGTACGACGCGTCGATCTGCACGCCCTTCGAGATGCGGCTGCGCACACCGATTACGGAGTTCGTCACTTTCGCGCCATTGATGATGCAACCGTCGCCGATGATCGAATCGTTGATCTCCGTCTCTTCGACTTTCGACGGCGGCAGGTAACGCGCGCGCGTGAACACGGGCGCTTCCGCGTCAAACAAATTGAACTTCGGAATCTTCGTCGTGAGATCGAGGTTCGCGCGATAGAACGCGTCGATCGTTCCGATGTCTTCCCAGTAACCGTCGAACATAAACGCTTCCACATGTCCCGACGAGATCGCTGCGGGAATCACTTCCTTACCGAAGTCCATCCAGCTCGGATCCTCGCGCAGCAAACTCTCGAGCCGGTCATACTTGAAAACGTAAATGCCCATCGACGCGAGAAACGGCCGGCGCTTCGCTTCGTTCGCATCGAGACCGAGTTGCGTCGTGTCGACCTGCATCGACATCAACTCATCGCCTTTCGGCTTCTCTTTGAACTCGACGATGCGGCTGTGCTCGTCTGTTTTAAGTAAACCAAACTCACTCGCCGCGCGCGCCTCGCACGGAATCACCGACACCGTCACGTCGGCATTCGAATCGTGATGGCGTTGCAGAAACTGGCGATAGTCCATGCGATAAAGATGATCGCCCGAGAGAATCAACAACGTGTCGATGCCCCAGTCTCTGATGTGCGGCAACACCTGCCGCACCGCGTCGGCAGTGCCCTGAAACCAGTGCGGGCTATCAGGCGTTTGCTCGGCCGCGAGCACCTCGACAAAGCCGTCTGAGAATTGCGAGAAGCGATACGTCTGCGCGATGTGGCGATTGAGCGACGCGGAGTTGTACTGCGTTAGCACGAACGTGCGCAGGATGTCGGAGTTGATGCAGTTGGAGAGCGCGATGTCGACGAGTCGATATTTACCACCGAGCGGGACTGCGGGTTTGGAGCGTTGTTGCGTGAGCGGAAAGAGGCGATTACCGGCGCCACCGCCGAGAATGACAGCCAACAGTTTTGCGCTTGCAGGCATGAGTTGATCTTGGCAAAAGGTAGAACACTTGTTAATACGCTAACGATCCCGACGCGACCGTCTTTTTACCCGCCGCTTCCTGCGCGATCTTCACGCCCACACTCGCGCCGATGCGCGTTGCGCCCGCTTCGACCATCTTGCGCGCGTCTTCGAGACCTTTCACGCCGCCCGAAGCTTTGACGCCGAGATCCGTTCCGACCGTGCGTCGCATTAACGCGACGTCGGCGACAGTCGCGCCGCCTTTTGAAAAGCCCGTCGAGGTTTTTACAAAGTCCGCGCCGGCTTTTTTCGCCGCGAGACATGCACGCACTTTTTCATCGTCGGTTAGGAGCGCCGTTTCAATGATCACTTTGCAAATCGCGTCGTACTCGTGCGCGACTTCCGCCACCGAACGAATGTCGTGTTCGACGAGACAATCATCGCCGCTCTTCAACGCGCCGACATTGATCACCATGTCGAGTTCGGTTGCGCCATCGAGCAGCGCGCGTCGTGCTTCGTAAGCTTTGACGTCAGGGAGGGTCGCGCCGAGTGGAAAACCGATCACCGTGCAAACGGGCACGCCGCTGCCGCGCAGGTTACACGAAGCGACGCGCACCCACGTCGGGTTCACACAAACGGATGCAAACCGATAACTCGCCGCTTCCTGGCAAAGCTTTTTGATGTCTTCATCCGTCGCCTCGGGTTTCAACAGCGTGTGATCGATCAAGCTGGCCCATTCTCTCGCCGTCGCCGTCTCACCCAACACGAGCCCGATGCGCGCCGCGCCCGCGTCGACGATGCGATGCATCCGTTCGGGGCAGCGATGAAAACACTCCGACGTACAGCCGCACATCGCGGCCTGCTCGACACCATCACCACTCAACCGCGCCACAATCGCGTCGGTGATCTGCTCGATTAATTTCTCGTAATCGCCGTTACTTGAGTAGGCCATGAGACGAAAAGATTCTACCAACTAACGTTGATACTGTCGCTGGATGGCGTCGATCTTGGCGACGCGCTTACGGTGGCGGTCTTCGGTGAGGTCGGTGGAGAGCCACGCGGTGACGATGTCGCGCATCTCGGCGCTCGTGATGGTTTTGCTGCCGAGTGTGAGGACGTTTGCGCCGTTGTGCTCGCGCGAATTCTTGGCCACGGTGACGGAGTAACAGGCCGCGGCGCGCACACCGGGAACTTTGTTCGCCGTCATCGCACTGCCGACTCCCGCGCCGTCGATGATGATCCCGAGATCCGAATTGCCCTCGGCTACAGCACGCGCGACGGCGTGCGCGAAGTCGGGATAATCGACTGCCTCTTCCGAGTCGGTGCCGAAATCCTGCACTTTGTGACCGAGTTGACCCAACAGGACCTTCAACTCCTCTTTCATCTTAAACCCGCCGTGGTCCGCACCGACGGCGATCAAATTAGCCCGCTTCGAGCCGCGGCGTGAGTTGCGCCGCACGAGTTGAATGTTCCGCTCTTTGATGATGTCGGCGGCGAGCGGTGTGAGTCGCGCGTCTTCGCCGATGCGCAACACCGCGCCGTCGTCCAACCCGCGCACATCGTCTTCAGTGATGACGCTTTTCGCCGACTCGTCGCGCGTCACAGCGCCGCTGCTCGGCGTTTCCGTTTCCGGTACGGTGTTGACGAAGCGCGTGGGCGTGCTGCTTTCAGGCGCGGCCGTTGTTTCAGACGCAGACCCGGCCTTTTCCAACACGTCGCGCACTAAAGCCCGAATTCGATCGCGAGTCTCATCCATTCTCGTCTCTCAAACGAAGCACGCGCCCGGTGGCCCCGACTAGTTTGCCGGTCCGGAACGTGAAGTCCATTCGCCCCACGTTGATGCCGCTCTTGCCGACCTGGAAGATCAACGTCTTCGCGCCGCACGGTTGTGTTTGCTCGGCGGGTTCATCCATGAACAGATGGCTGTGGCCGCTGGCGATGAAATCGATGCCGTCGACTTGCGCCGCGAGTTTCACGTCGTCGATGCCCGTGCTGGGCCGATCTTTGAAAGGGTAACCGAGATGCGACATGCAAACGACGAGCGCGCACCGCTCCTGTTCGCGCAGAGTCTTCACCACGTTTTTCGCAGCAATCACCGGATCGTTGTAAGTGATGCCCTTGAAGTTCTCGGGCGTGATGAGCGCGGTGGGACTGATGCCCAGACCAAACAAGCCGATGCGTATGCCGCCGATGGTCTTCACGACGTACGGCTTGACGCGGCCTTCGAGCGCGGTGCCTTTCACGTCGTAGTTCGTCGACACGATGTCGAAGTTGGCAAACTTCAACGCCGCCGCGAGTGCTTCGACGCCGTTGTCGAATTCGTGATTGCCGAGCGTGCTCGCATCGTAACCGATTGCCGACATCGCTTTGTATTCGACTTCGCCGCGGTAGAAGTTGAAGTACGGCGTGCCTTGCAGCACGTCGCCCGCGTCGATCAGCAGCGTGTTAGGATTTTCTTTGCGAATGCGTTTGACGAGTGTAGCGCGACGCGCAACGCCGCCCTTCCCTGCGTTGCGGTCGTTCGGTGGAAGCGGATCGATCTGCGAGTGCGTGTCGTTTGTGTGCAGGATCGTGATGACGACTTCATCCGCCGCGAAAGCGACGCTACGTGGCAGCGTGACGAGTGCCGCGCCGAAGATCGCGGACGACCTCAGAAACTTTCGCCGATCGATCATCGCGGTTCCTCCGGTGTGCCTTTCGGTCTTGGTCCAACCTGCACGTAACGATTGTCAACGTGCGCGCGAATCACGCGGCCCGCGGCGGTTTCGCTTTTCACGTATTCCATCATCGCGTCGCGCAACGTGATGTTCAGCGGCGTCACCGATTTTGCTTCCTTGAGCACGGCGTAAGCGCCGCCGCCGACTTTCAACAGGTAATCGATCGTGACGATCGTGTAGAGCTTGTTGGGATCGATCTCCTGCTCGTGTCCCTCGGCGTCGATCAATTTGCCGCTGAGGAAGTCCGGCCGGTTCTGATCGTTCCACTTGTACTGCAGCCGCGCGCCCGACTGCGCGTCGCGCACGAGGGGAGGTAACAGCTTCAGCAAGTTCGCGCCGCTGATCTCTACGACCATCAACGCGTTTTCAAACGGCAGCAGTTCGAAGACGTCGGACGCACGCAGTTCGCCTTCGGAAATCGTGTTCTTGCGCAGGCCGCCGGCGTTCATGATCGTGAGATCAACGCGCTCGCCGAGTTTGCTTTCCGCGTAAGCTCTGATGCCGTCGGTGACGAAGTTTCCTAACGTGCCCGCGCCGACTGGCTCTTTCTTCAACGGATGGTCCAGGCGGCCGATGACGTTACTCAGTGCGCGCACCTTCGCGCTGTAAGGCGCGAGTAGTTTCTCCATTTCCGGATCGGCCGGAATGCTTTCGTCGACGACTATCTGGGAGCTGCGAACGCCGATCTTGACGGGCGCGTTGCTGGTTGCGGGTTTGGCTGGACTCGGCGTTGCTTCACACGGTTGGATCGCGGTTGTTTGTGCGAGCGCCGGTATGCTGAAGGCAGCGAGCGCAACGACGAGCAGCAGAGTGCGAATGGAATAGTTGGGGCTATGACGCATTGACCTAAAGGAAGAGCTTGCATAGTATGTCGCACCACACGGCACACAGGCAAACGTCTTGCAAAATCAATCCGGGCACGAGAAGGAGAACGAGTTGGCTACCTCTTCAGCGCAAGTCACTTCGGAATTCAGCAACCCCAACCTGCAAGTCCTGCTGTCAGAGGAACAGATTCGCGCTCGCATCAACGAACTCGGCGCGCAGATCACGCGCGATTACGCTGGGCTGAATCCGCTGCTGATCGGCGTGTTGAAAGGCGCGTGCTTTTTTCTCAGCGATCTGATGCGCGCGATCGACACGCGCTTGAGTCTCGAGTTCATGGCGATTTCGAGTTACGGATCTTCGACGCGGACTTCGGGTGAAGTTCGCATCATGAAAGATCTCGACGTGCCGATCGAGGGCCGTCACATACTCGTCGTCGAGGACATAGTCGATACGGGGCTCACGCTTTCGTACCTGCTGGCGAACCTGCACGCGCGCGGCGCCGCGAGTGTGAAGCTGGCGGCGCTGCTCGATAAATTTGAGCGGCGGCAGAAGGAAGTGCCGATTGACTATCTCGGCTTTCAGATTCCTGACGAATTCGTCGTCGGTTACGGTCTGGATTTTGCCGAACGCTACCGCAACCTGCCTTTCATCGCTGTCCTGAAAAACCCCGAGGCGTAGACTTATGAAAACTCTCGTCGTTGCTTTGTTGCTGGTGTTTGCTTCGTCAGTCGCGGCTCAGGAAACCGACTATTCGAAAGTGCAAATCAAGGCGACGAAGGTTGCCGGAAACGTCTACATGCTTGAAGGCGCGGGCGGAAACATCGGCGTCTCGGTTGGCACAGACGGCATTTTGATTGTCGACGATGAGTTTGCGCCGCTGGCTGACAAGATTCGCGCGTCGTTGAAGACGTTGGGCCAGGGCAAGCTGCGTTTCATTCTCAACACCCACTGGCACGGCGATCACACGGGCGGCAATGTCGCTTTCGGTCCAGAAGCACCGATCATCGCGCACGACAACGTCCGGCAGCGGCTCTCGACCGAACAGAAATCCGAGTTCTTTAAATCGACCACGCCGCCGTCGCCGCCGGAAGCATTGCCGGTGATTACGTTTGACCAGTCGTTGTCGGTCCATTTCAACGGCGAAGAGATCCGGGCAATTCACTTCCCGCACGGGCACACTGACGGCGACAGCGTCATCTTCTTTACCGGATCGAACGTGGTCCACCTCGGCGACGACTTCTTCTCGGGAAGTTTTCCGTTTGTCGATCTGGAGAGTGGCGGCAGCGTTGAAGGACTGATCACAAACATTGCCACCTTACTGGAGAAAATACCCGCGGGAGCAAAACTGATTCCCGGGCACGGCCCCATCTCCACCCTCGACGATCTCAAGTCCTATCACCGGATGCTCGTCGAAACCACCGGCATCGTCCGCCAAAAGATCGCCGCGGGAAAGACGTTGGCCCAAATCAAATCCGAAGGTCTCCCCGCCGAATGGTCCTCCTGGGGCGCCGGCTTCATCAAAACCGACATGTGGCTCGAACTCGTCTACCGCAGTCTGACAGCGAAGAAGTAGGCCACAGATTTACACAGACGAACACGGATTTAACCGGTATCCGTGTTAATCCGTGTTCGTTAACTCTCCCAAAAAGCTCTCGCCGGCGGTTAAGCGCAACCCGAAGTTCTCCGCGATGGTTTGGCCGATGTCGGAGAGGGAGGAGCGGGTGCCCAGGTTCACACCCGGACGAGCGGACTTGCCGTAGACCAATAGGGGCGCGTACTCGCGGGTGTGATCCGAGCCGCGGAAGGTCGGATCGTTGCCGTGATCGGCGGTGATGATCATAAGGTCGTCGTTACGCATTACAGATTCGATCTCGGGCAGACGCGTGTCGAAGTGTTCGAGAGCTTTCGCGTAACCCTCGGTGTCGCGGCGGTGGCCGTAAAGCATGTCGAAGTCGACGAGGTTCGAAAAGATCAAACCACGCGTCGGCTCTTCGAGCGCACGAAGAGTTTGTGAGATGGATTGTTCGTTGTTCTTCGCTGCCAGGTCCTGAGTAACACCAAGCGAGTCGTAAATCGAAGCGATCTTTCCGATGCACACGACGTCGAGATCTGCATCCGCCAGCGCGGGCAACAAATTCTCGCGCGGCGGCGGCACCGCATAATCATGCCGGTTCTCGGTGCGGTAGAACGCGCCCGGCTCGCCGAGGAACGGCCGCGCAATAACACGCCCGACCTTGTGCTCGCCGTCGAGAATGCGGCGCGCGACTTCACAGATCTGATAAAGCCGTCCGAGCGGAATCACCTCTTCATGCGCGGCGATCTGAAACACCGAATCCGCAGACGTGTAAACGATCGGCTTGCCGGTAACGACGTGCTCTTCGCCGAGCACCTTGATGATCTCCGTGCCTGAAGCCGGAATGTTGCCGAGCACGCCGGGCACCTCAGCCTCGCGCACAAAGCGATCGAGAACAGACGAGGGAAAGCCGTTCGGATACGTCGGGAAAGCGCGTTCGAGAATGATCCCGGCCATCTCCCAATGTCCCGTCGTCGTGTCCTTGCCGTTCGAACGCAAAGCACAACGGCCGTAAGAACCAACAGGATGATCGATCGGCGGCAGGTTCGCGAGCGGACGAATGTTGCCGAGCCCGTAGCGCTGCAAGTTCGGCAAGCTGACGGCGCGCGATTCGAGTATGTGTCCGAACGTGTCCGAACCCGCGTCGCCCCACTCGGGCGCGTCAGGCATGGCGCCGATCCCGGCGCCGTCGAGCACGATTAATAAGATTCGATTAAAGGGTTTCGGCATCGAGGATGGATTATTGTTTCGGTGCGTAGTAACCGTCGCGCGCGCGAACCTGTGCTTTCGTTTGCACTCCCTTGACCTCGAGCTTGATCGTGCGAAACTTTCCGTCGCGCGCTTTGTTGGTCGGATAGTAACCGATGCTGTAAAGCGTGCCGATATCCGCGGCGACACGCGCAAACGCAGCGCGCGCATCGGCGAGCGTGGCCGCCGGAAAACTTCGACCACCGGACACACGGGCGAGATCATTCATCTCACGGCGCGCGATGTTGTAAAGCTCGCGGCTGATCGACATTCTTTCAAATGGTCCCATGCTGCAGAAGCTGTTGAAGTCTTCCGCCTTCGGCGGCGGCGTAATCAAACGGCGATAACGCTCGATCTGTCTTTGCGAAAGCGAGAGCTGGCCGTCGTCCTGGCAGTCTTTCATCAGACGATCTTCAACGAAGTCTTCCGTGTTGATCTGCACGAAGTAACACGCGACACCAGCTTGCGACAGTTTCAGTTTCGCGGTGGCGAAATCGGAGTTACTCGCCGAGTCGACGCCATCAGTCAAAGCAACCACAGCGCGCCGCCCGCGCACTTCATCACTCGGCGGATTCTGAAACACCGAGTCAACCACTTTTTGCAGCGCGTCGTAATAAGGAGTGCCGCTGCTCGAGCCGAGGTTCTCGATCGCATTGCGCAACTCGCCGCGATCGCCCGTCAACCGCGACAGCACGTCGACAGTCGCAACCGCATCGTTGCCGTTTCGCGCCGTGTTGAAAGCAACGATGCCGACGCGATCGCCCGGACGCAGCGCTTCGATAAAACTGTTCGCCGCAGCGCGAATCAACGCCACGTCGTCGCGCGTCGAGCCGGACGTATCGAGCAAGAGCGCGATCTCGAAAGGCGTTTCGGTGGTGCCGAAGTTGGCGATCGTTTGCGGCTGGCCGTCTTCGATGAGACGAAAGTTTTCGGGTTTGAGACCCGCAAGCGGATGGCCCGTACTGTCAGTCACCACCGCGGGAACGGAAACGAGCTGCGTGTCCGTACGGATGACGTCGCCTTCTTCGAGATCCTGCGAACCGCTTGTCGCCGGTGGCGCTGGTTTTTGCGCTTCGGTAGCTGGATCCGGATTGTTGTTGACACGACGCGGTCGTTGCTGTTGTTGAGGGAAGACCGAAACCGCAAATAGAAAGACGCTGAGTATAAACAGACGCATAGCTAAAATCAGATGGGCTCGTGGTGAGAATATAAACCCCCTGCCGCGTAAACTGCAAAACCCTGCTTGCAGATCGAGGGCGTCACTTAGCGGAGCGGGCGAAGCTTGACACTCCCTACCGCCTCGCTTAGCATGACGACTCGCTGCGGTTCATCGTTGTTTGAGACGCGTGCCCTGCCGAGTTTTTCTGCGAGTTGTGATGTTGTTGAGAACGGGCCGGCGACAGGGCTGGCTCTGATGAAGGCACGTACGTCAATGGTAGACGGCTTCCCTTACAAGGAAGAGGTTGGGGGTTCGAGTCCCTCCGTGCCTACCAAGCCTCAGCGGAAGCGAGTTCTTTGCGGAGTCGTAGTTCAGTTGGTTAGAACGCCGGCCTGTCACGTCGGAGGTCGCGGGTTCGAGTCCCGTCGGCTCCGCCACACATTATTACGAAAATCGGCACTTCGATCATTTCGAGGTGCCGTTTTCTTTTGTCCCTACGGATTCGACTACGGAAACTGTTGATGGATTGGTCGTCTTCGCGTTGACACGAGTCTCCGCGAACTGTCTTAGGCGGACATAATTAATCAGAATTCTATCCGGCGAAACTTCCCAGCATGGTCTAAAGTCTTTGATATCCGTTACCTGTAGGTCGCGGGCCTGAGTATTGTCGCGAGGAGTAGTCATGAATAAGAGTAATATGCGCTACCGACCGAATAACGCTGTTACTATGATGGGCCGATCGACACGGTCGACCGTAGAAGACGTTCGTCCTATTGTTCCGTCCGTTCTGACCAGCGCAATATCGACCGGCGTTACGCTCGTCAGCATAGGAAAATATCAACTCGGTCTCGTTATCGCTGCTGGCGGTTGCGTCGCATGTTTATTGCTGGTGGTGACCGCGAAGGCATGTGATTGGATTGGCGGCAACAATCAGTACTTAGAACTAACACTGCCCTCGTGGCCACCGAAAAACCGGAACGTCCAGTTTGAAAGCGCTACTCGGACGAAGTAACTGCCGAACTTGATTATAATGGATTGTCCAACGGAGTTTTGAGTATGTCGCAGCAAAATACCGTAACCAATAACAGTTGTCGTTACTGCTCTAGACCCGAACTGTGGGACGTTGATTTTTCAAATTGCGCAGAGCACAAAGAATCAGGAATTGCAGCTCGGGGCCATTTTTTAAAACGGATCAAGAATCCACATTATCCAGCTTGGCCTATTCAATGCATTTTTCGACAAAAAGGCGATCAGCATTCCAAGCTCTTACTAGGAAAAGATCATTTTGCCCGAAAATGGGATCCGCTTGATGTTGAGATTCTCGGATTGGGAGGTCTAACCGATCACCCTCCGATGCCTCCGGTGCCCCTATTCGGAATAACGCATTCGTATTCGCCACTGAATAAAGCAATGACGAGTAGGTATATTCTGTGGAACGCGTGCAGGATTAAGCATCAAGAGTTTGATTTCGTAATAAAACTTCATTGGTGGCCCGACCATAACCGGATATTCTCCGTTGAGGGCCTCCGGTTCGACAGCGCCGCTGAGGCCGACGTTCTGAGGGATGCATTATCGATATTGGTCCTGGAAGGGGTCGGAAGCCATCCGAATACTTTACGAGTAATAAGCAGTTTTTAACGCACCTCAACGCTGCTGTGCTCGAAAGTTACCTGAACGGCCGCATCCCTTCACAGATCGAAATCGCGGAAGCTCTATTCCCGGAATCTCATGACAGCCCTCGCGAATTACGAAGATGGTTAAAAACAAGCTGGCGGAAATGGCAGTGGAAGGACATTGTGTCAGCCATAATTGAGGATGAAACAGAGAAGAAGCCGACGTTTAGCCAGTCCATCTAAGGAAGTCAATTTGGAATTCCGCAATGGCAGTCTAAGAGCTGTAATTGGTCTAATAACCTAAATTTCTCACGCTGAATGTGCACATTAGGATTGTTTGATGTAGGATGCGGTTACTGGAGGCGAAGGTCATTGAAATCCATCAAAATCATTATTGAAAAGCACGCAGATGGGTACATCGCCTACCCGCTTGGCCTCAAAGGTGTGGTCATCGGCGAAGGAGATTCCTACGAGGAAGCCTTAGCCGATGTGAAGTCTGCCATCCGATTCCACATCGAGACGTTCGGGGCGGAGGCTTTAGAAGACGAGTCTCCCGTACTGGAAGCTTTCATTGCCGAAGCCGGGGTAGCAGCCTAGTGGCGAAGTTCCCTGTAGATGCGCCGAGAAATAGAGTAATAAAAGCGCTAGGAATTCTCGGCTTTCGGATCGTGAGGGAGCGGGAGCACATTGCTTTGATAAGAGATAACCCTGACGGAACACAGACTCCACTCACGATGCCTAACCACGCACGCCTGAAGAGTTCGACCTTACGCGCAATCTGCACCCAGGCTGGCATCCCGCGCGATGATTTTCTCAGAGCTTATGAGCAAAGCTGATAGAGCGTGTTTCATGCTTTCTCTCTGATGTAATGAAGCACGTGCCTTTTCGAACCGTGACCGTTAAGTTCAGCGTGACATTTTCGGCATCAGTAGATTAGCACCCTTCCCGCAACTGCTGGAACAAACCAAGCGATTCTGTCGGTGGCGATAGGAAAAAGTTGCGAAGATTGTCCCGTCGGCTCCGCCATTAAGTTCAACAATGAAGACCAGCCCACGGCTGGTCTTTGTTTTATGGGCTTTTACTAATAATCCGCGCGCTGCTATTGACCCGGCCAATTTTTTGATTACAATCCCCTCCAACGGTGAATGTGGTTGCCGGGGTGAGGACGGTGACCAATCGAGGCTGAATGCCTCCGCCAACCTTGAGAGGCCGGTCCTAAAACCGGCCTTTCGGTTTTTTGCCACAGATTTTGGCCACGATTTACACAGATAGACACGAACCAGATGATTTCGGTAGCGGAAGCTATTCAGATCGTTAGACAACACACGCGGCCGCTGCCGTCCGAACGCGTAAAGCTTCATGACGCTCTCGGTCGCGTACTCGCCGAAGAGATCGTCGCCGACTCCGATCTGCCGCCGTTCGATCGTTCGCAGATGGACGGTTACGCTGTGCGCGCCGAGGAAACGAGCGACGCGCCGGTGCGTTTGCGCATCGTCGGTGAGTCGGCGGCGGGCAAGGGTTGGCATCACGAACTCAAACAAGGCGAAGCCGTCAGAATCATGACCGGCGCGCCCGTGCCTGTCGGCGCTGACAGCGTGCAGCAGGTTGAACTCGCTCACGAGCTCAAAGACGGCACGGTCGTCGAACTGCTCGAAGCGGTCGAGCTCGGTAAGTCGATCGTCAAACGCGGCGCGGAGATCAAAGCCGGCGAGATCGTTTTGCAAAGCGGCCTCAGGATTAACGCGGCGATGATGGCGGTGCTCGCGGCGTTTGGTTATGCGGAAGTCGCAGTGGGACAGCGTCCACGCGCCGGCGTGCTCGCCACCGGAACGGAGCTCGTCTCCGTTGACGAAAAACCCGGCCAGGATCAGATTCGCGATTCCAACAACTACTCGATCTCTGCTTACGCGCAACTCGCCGGCGCGTTGGTCCAACGTGTCGCATTCGCGCGTGACGAAACATCGGTGCTGAAAAATCAGATCGCTGAGGCCTCGGAGAGTTGCGACGTTATCGTTACGTCAGGCGGCGTCTCGATGGGCGTTTACGACGTCACGAAAGCGGCACTGAAAGAACTCGACGCGGAGATCTTCTTCGAACGCGTCGCGCTACGTCCCGGCAAGCCGACGGTTTTCGCACGACTGCCGAACGGCACGCTTGTCTTCGGCCTGCCGGGTAATCCGGTTTCGGTTGCGGTGACGTTCAATCTGTTCGCGCGGACGGCGCTGCTGGCGATGCAGGGCGTGACCGAGCCGGCGCTCAAATACGAAACCGCGGTGCTGGCGCGCAGCGTGAAAGGAAACACGGATCGCGACAGTTATCTGCCGGCGCAACTCACCACGAATGACGACGGCGAGCTGATCGCGTTTCCGCTTAAGTGGGGCGGCTCGTCTGACTTCGTCGCGTTCGCGCTGACGACCGCGCTCGCGATCGTGCCTGCGGGAACGAAAACACTCGAAGCAAACTCGCTGGTGAAGGTGTTGCGCTTGCCCTAAGCTGAGGATTGTTATCTACTCTGCGCCATGAGTCAGCTTTCTCACGTCGACGATCAGGGTCGCGTCCGCATGGTCGACACGAGTGACAAGGAAACCACTGCGCGCCGCGCGGTCGCGTCAGCGCGAGTGTTGATGAACGCCGAGACGGTGGCCGCACTGCGTGCTCATCGCACACCGAAGGGCGATCCGTTGGAAGCGGCACGACTCGCGGGCATCATGGCCGCGAAACGCACGGCCGATCTGATTCCCCTTTGTCATCCCCTGCCCTTAACGCACATCGACGTGCAGGCAGAGTTGATCGATACCGGCGTTTCGCTAAAAGCCGACGTCTCGACGAAGGCGCAAACTGGTGTCGAGATGGAAGCGCTAACCGCAGTCTCCGTCGCGGCGCTCACGATCTACGACATGTGCAAAGCACTCGAAAAAGGCATGACGATCACTGACATTCGTCTCGAAAGCAAGACGGGCGGGAAATCCGGCGACTACTCGGCTTAGCGGAACATCCTGTCTGCGTTGTGCGTTTTAGCCCCTGCGAACTAAAATACGCTCAAACCGCCAGCCGGAGTATTAAAGATGAGAATGAGAATTTCACACGATGCGCGACCGCAGGCTATGACGCTGCTCGTGGCCGCAATAATTTCAGTGCTGCTCTGGTTCATTCCTTATGTGGAAATTCTCGGATACCCGTTCAGACTCTTCGTCACGTTTATCCATGAAGGCTCACACGCACTCGCCGCTGTGTTGACCGGCCACTCGGTGCAGAGCCTGAGCGTTTCGTTCGACACGAGCGGGCTCACGCAGCGCGAGCCTGCCGGCCTGCTCGCAAACATGTTCATCTCGAGCGCCGGTTACATGGGCTCGATGGCTTTCGGCGCGTTGTTACTGTTTCTGATTCGGAAGTCCGTGAAGAGCCGCTTCATTCTCGCCGCCTGCGGAGTACTTATCGCCGCGCTGACTCTCGTATTTGGCGTGTTCACCTCAGCATTCACTTTTGCGGCGTGGCCCAGTATTCCGTTCACGCTAGTCTCCGGCGGCATTATTTCAGCGGGGCTGTTCCTGGTGGCCAAGTTTGCGACAAAGCGCGTGGCGACGTTCTTCGTCAGCTTTCTCGCAGTGCAATGCGTGCTTAACGCGTTGCTCGATCTAAAGACAGTCTTCTTCCTCTCGACGCCGTTTGCACCCACGATTCCGAACGACGCGGTGAACATGGCAAACTATACGGGAGTGCCCGCCATTCTGTGGGCCGCGCTCTGGATCGCGCTGGCGCTGGGAATACTATGGTGGGCGATGCGACTCTACGTCGCCGGCCGCGACAAAGGCTATCAGCCGGATCTGCCGTTTGAAGAAATCCCTCCGATCTAGAAGGTGAACCGGGCCTGAAGCTGGAACATCCGCGGCGGATCGATGTTCGCAAACGCCGGGATCGCATTCGGAGAAGTTCCCACCGCACCAACAAACTGTCCAAACGTCGGCAAGGCAATCGCCGTATCGCCGTACACCGTCACGCCACGCCCGAGAAAGTTTCCGTGATTGAAAAGGTTGAAGCCTTCGAGCCGCAGCAGGACGCTCGTGCGCTCTGACGTCTTGAAGCGCTTCTCGATGTAGGCGTTTACTTCCGAAGTCGGCGACCCGCGAAACGCTGACTTGCTGAGAATCACGCCGTTGACAACCGGCCGGTCGTTATTGATCCCGTCGCCGTTGTTGTCGATGCCCGTCGTCGCATTGAACGGCCGGGCCGAAGCAAACGTCGACACCGTTCCCGCCGTGAAGTCCCACGGAAAGCGATACTGAACAGTCACGACGCCGCGATGGCGCTGGTCCACCACGCTCGGACCGCGCTCGATCTCGCCGAGCTCAGTGATGTTGCTTTCGTTTGGTCCAATGCCGTTGCCGTCCGGCTCGAAAGTGTTCGTCGCGCTCGAAAACGTGTAACTGACCGACGCGTACAAACGCCGGCTACCACGATAACTAAACTGCGTCTGCAAACCGTTGTAGTCCGCAACGCCGAGATTCATGATCACGTTCACCTGGCGAACGCCGCCGGGCGCCGGCAGAATCGGCCGCGTGAGATTCGCTGCAGCGACGCTTCTCGTTTGACCCGGCGCAGTACGCGGGAAAGGCGTGGGCGCGTTTAGATCGACAGTGCGATCGAGATTGGACCAGTGTTGGCGAACGTAGTCGGCGCCGAAGAAGAAGCCTTTGAAAAATTCGCGCTCGGCGCCGAGGGTAAAGACCTGGCTGCGCGGGTTCACCAGTTCGTCCGGATAGTTCGGCAGCTTATCGAAGTTCAATCCGAACCGCGCAAACTGCTCGCGGTAGAAGTCGCGCAAGCCGGCGCGGATCGTGATGTCGCGAGCAGGCAGTTGCGACGCCGGAATGGTCTTCGGATCGACGTTCACCGGGAGACACGAGCCGACGAGACAAGTCGGGAATCCGGGTTGGCCCAGGATCGCGGTGTAGGTCGTCAGACCATCGAGTCCGTTAACGAGATAACCCGCCACGGCATTCGCACGAATCTGCGTGTAGTACATCGCGTAGCCGCCGCGAATCGCGAGCCGCGGATCACTGCCCGGATGCCAACCGAAGCCAATGCGCGGCGCGAAATTCTTTTTCGCGTCCGTGAGTGTCTGCCGGTCGTAGCGCAGCCCGACGTCGAGCGTGAAGTTACTACGCAGATGCATACTGTCCTGAATGAAGAGCGTGTTGAGCCACTGCGGCAACTCGTAACTGTTGATCCCGAAGTCGATCGGTTGCGTGTAGTTCTGCACGTCGTTCAGCGTCAACTGTCCGAACGGCGCGGTCGTCGTGTTCTTGAACGTAAACGTACCGAGGATCGCGGTGCCCGGCTCACTGCCGAAACCACCCGACGTGTGATGAATGACGCTGCCGCCGAACCGCAAATAATGCTTGCCCAACGACCACGAGATCGTGTCGGTGAATTGATATTGATGACTCCAGAGATCCGACGCGCGTGATTGGCCGATCGTGAACGGCACCGCGCCGCCGCGAGTGTAAGTGGTCGACAGGTTCTGTGCTTCCCAAAGCGTCACCGGATCGCCGTGCAGATACGCAAAGCGCGCTTCGTTTATGAGCCGCGTGTTGATGACGGCGGTGTGATTGATCTGCATGGTCCACGCGCGACGCGAATAACGACGCGCGACGCTCGGCGCGTTTGTGCCGCCGACCGCATCCTGCGGATTGTCGTCGAAGAAACGGTCCACGTTCATGCGCACCGCGAGGTTCTGGTTCGACGTGAGCTTGTGATCGACGCGGGCGTCTAAAAGAAACTGTCGATAGTGTCCGGTGTAAGCAAGATTTCCATCCGGCGGCAAAACAAACGCCGGCAGCGAGGTCGAAAGAAACGTCGTGCGGTTCTGCCGCGTGTAATCTGCCGTGGCAAAGAAAAAGGTGCGGTCTCGGACGATTGGACCACCAATCGTGCCGGAGTACTGCTGCAACGCATCGGGAACATCGACGGGATTGATCGCGCGCAGCGTGCTCGGCGTGACGCAAGTCGGCACCGTGCGTGGACAAAAGTCTCTGGTCGAAAACGTCTTCGCTTGCCAGTCGCCGGGACGAAACATGAACAACGCTTCGCCGTGTAAGTCGTTCGTGCCTGATTTGGTAACGATGTTCAGCGCCGGTCCCGCGGTCCAACCATACTCAGCCGAGAAAGCATTCGAGAGAATCGCGATCTCCTGAATCGCGCCAAGCGGGATCGTCGCGACGGCCGTTTGCCGGCCCCAGCCCTCGTCGTTGTTCGCGCCGTCGAGCGTGACGGTCGTGGCGCGGCGCGATCCCGCGCCGGTGATGAAATAGATCTGATTGACGAAAAGGTCGCCCGTTCCCTTCCCCTGGCGAAAAGCGGAATTCAGCAACGGCAGCGTGGTCGTCTTGCGGCCGAGGATCGGCGTCTCGTTTATACGGTCACTGCGTAAAGGAATGCCGATCAACGGATCGGCGCGCACGCCTTCAGTAGTGCCGTAGATGGTGACTTCGGCATTTGGCGATCCTGCGGCCAACGTCACCTTGATCGTCGCGGTTTCACCCGAGCGCAACGTGAGACCGCTGCGTTCCTCGTTGCCGAAACCTTCGCGCGCGACCGTCACCTTGTAAGTTCCGGTGAGCGACAAGCCGGGGAACGTTGCCGCGCCGTCAGTGCCCGTGACAGCCTCGCGTGAGTCACCGGTCGCAGTGTTCGCGACAGTGACCTTCGCGTCCTTTACGACCGCGCCGGTTTGGTCCGCAACGACGACGATCATCGACGCAGTGTTCGGTGACTGCGCCAGCGCGGTTGCGGCGACGAGAATGATGAGCGAAGGTAAAAGCAGCAGTCTTTTCATAATCACGTTCCCACGACACTGACGGTCGTTCAGCATAGCGTTGGTTGATACGGGCGGGAGGAGTCGAAACTCTATCGTCGCCGGCCAACTACTACCAGCCGTCGTAATCTGCTTGGCAGGCGAAATGTTCGGGGGTTAGCTGAGGAACTTAACGACTTGTTCGAGGAACGTGTGCACCGCGGCCAGCACTTGCGGCCGGCTCTCGATCGATACTCCGGTGACAACCACTGCGCTGAGCACCAGCCACGGCATGAAGCGAAACAGCGGCGCACTGCTGACTAAGTGGCGCGGATCCGTCGCGGCGAGTTCGACGAGCCGGCGCACGCGCACCTTAACGCGCGGCGTGTCCTCGTCATCCGACAGAAACGCGGAAACTGACGCGGGCATGATCTGCTGCTGGCCCTTCGGAATCATCTTCGCGATCCGCACGAGCGCCGACGCGAGATTGAGTGCGACGATGGAACTGCGTTCGGCTGCGTGTTCGTCGGCAGCGGATTCCGACGCGTCGCTCCACGCGCGATCGAGCGAACGGCCGCACGGAGTCAGCAGGAGGGCGGCGCGGCTGATGCGCATCACCGAGCGTTTGAAGTTATCGCGGGCGGCGAGATGTCCGCACTCGTGAGCGATCGCCGCGGCTAGTTCTTCCTGGCTCAACGAGTCGAGCACCTGGTGCGCGATGAAGAGTCGTGGCCGCAGCGCGCCGACGACGGCGATGAGCGGAAACGAGTGTTGGACCACAAACGTCGGTACGGCGATCGCGTCGAGTTGAATCGGAGTCGACGTCGCGAGCCACTGTTTCAGCAGCGAACGCGTTGCGAGCCACGAGCGCAACCCGCGCGCGATTGCGAGCGCCACGCCGACAGCGGAAAGCGCCGCCAGCGTTCCGAGTTTCCAACTGACGAATTCTTCTGTTTTGTGTGGCTCGTAGATGAGATACGACGGGATCATGAAAGCGGCGAGTGCGACGATCGCGATCACCGGCGGCCCGATGCGCATCACGAACAGGATCTCCGCTCGCGTGCGCGCCGAGCATCTGCGTAGCAATCGCTTACTGGCGCGGCCCGCGCCGGCGGCGGCCATCGTTGCCGTCGCGTTGATCGCCAGCAAGAGCGCAAGTAAGAGAGTGATGCCGAGGAATGCGTACATCGAACGTTATCTTCGTTTCAGTTCGCGCTTCTTTTCCTGAACGAGGCGATCGAGCTCGTCGAGCAACTCGCGATCTCGTTCGGTGATCGTGTCGACGATGCAGGCGAGCACCGGTTCGACCTGATCCGCACCGTGACCGAGCAGGCCGTCGACGACGTCCTCTTTGATCCCGCGCTCGAAGTCCTCACGACTCACCACCGCCGAGTACAAGAAGGCGCGACCGTCTTTACGTCGCGCCAGCAGGTTCTTTTTGAACAGCCGATCGAGCGTGGTCATGATCGTGGTGTAAGCGATCCGCTCGTCGAACGCGCGGTGAATGTCGCGCACGCTGATTTCGCCGAGCCGCCACGTTTCTTCGAGCACCTCGCGCTCGAGTTTTCCGAGCGCAAAACAGGCAATCTCGCGCGGCCGCCGAAACCCACGCAGCAGAAATCGAGAGGTTTTCATAACTTGTACAGAGCTCCGACCGGCTTCAGTTTTCGTTGGGGCTTACTTGGCCGGTTTAATGGCCAACGTTTGGAGCACCACAGTATCGTTTCCGGTTTCGATTGACAAGGTCGAGCCTGACGACACTGTAAAAAACTCGTCGATGGCGCGCTTCTGACGCTGGCCGTCGATCACCGTGTACATGTCCTCACCGCTGCGCACCTGCACGATCAAGAATCCCGTTTCGGGAAACTTATCGATACGCTGCCGGTTCGGAATATTCCAATTGCGGAGTGTCATCTGAACCTGACCCTGGCCAGCCGAAAGCAACTTCGGATTCTTGAGTGCCGCGCGGCCATCGAAACGCTCGATCGGTTGCAACGGCAGCGTCGCGTCGAACTTTTCCCGCGCTTCTCCTTCATTCGCCGGACTGGCAGAAGGCGAGGGCGACGGCGACGGCGACGGACGCTGAGCAAAACAGACGAGCGCAACGGTCCCTACAAGCAACAAACCCAGGCACATTACAAAGTAGCGCTTCATGATGTTTCTCCTGCCGTTCATGGCGAAAGCATGTAGACGTTGTTGCCGCCAGTCGCCACGTAAATACGCCCGTTTGCTATGGCGGGCTCATTGTAGACCATGCTGCCGGACAGGGCGATGTTGGCCAGCACTGCCGGTTCAGGCACAAACTTGTAACCCATGATCAGACACAGGGCGTTGGAAACGTCGGGATTGCTGCAACGATAAGCCGGAGGCGGGACGAGGCTCGGATCAGCAATCGCCACGAGGTGGCCCGTGTCCGTGCCGACGTAAACGATGCCGTTTGTGATCGTCGGATTACCGAGAGAGTAAGTCGCGCCCGAAGCATTCGGTACGTCGATCAACCAGCGCAGTCGATCGGCGTCGGCGGCGCAGACGTTGAAGGCGTGCAGTCGTTTATAACCGCCGGTCACGCCCGAGATGGTGAGATTCAAACCACCATTCATCGCAACGTAAACATCGCCCCAGGCCGCGCCGCCGCGCATGTAGCGAGTGTCGCCATGAGTGGTACCGTCGCCTGGCGTAAACGGAATCGCATGCGGCGGAAACGACCAGCGGCGCGTGCCCGGACCTTCGTCGAGCGCGTGCGTCCAGCCGTCCTTCATCGTCGAGATGGCGACCTCGCCGCAGCTCGTCGACATGATAGTCGCGCCCGCCGACCAATCCGGATCGCCGTCCATGATCCACGGCACCGGTTGGAACTTCCAGACGATCGCTCCGGTATTGCGGTTCAGCCTGATCATGCTGAGTCCGTTGTTCGGCGAAGGCTCGGTTGGCGCGCCTGACTTCGTGTTGCCGGTCGTGATGAAAACACTGTCACCGTGGGCCGCGACCGGCGCCCAGACGCCACCGCCTCGCGTCGTGTCGGCGCACGTGCCGGTGCTGCAATAAGTGAAACCCGCATCGATGGTGCCGTCCGCGAGCTTCACCGCAACGACCCGCCCCTTTTGAATCGGGTTGTCACACTGATCGGCGACGCCGACGTAAACCCTGTCCTCGAAAACGATCGGCGACGAGTAGCCGAGGTTCTCGTGAAACTCCGTTGTGCTGCCGCTCGTCAGACCGGTCAAGCGAGCGATGAGCGGCGACTTCCAAATCTCCGCTCCGGTCTTGGCGTTCAGCGCAAACAGCCGGCTGTCGCCGAGGTGCATGCCGATCGACTGATCGGGCGCGGCGAAGATCACGGCGTCAGTGCCGTTGATCTTTGTGAGCGTGGCACTCGACGCAATGCCATAGCTCGAAGGATTGCATTTGAATTTTGTGACGAGTGGCGGGGCGCTGGGAGCGGGATATTGCCAGAGGAGTGTGCCCGTGTCGCCGTTCAGTGCGTAGAAGTAGCCGTTGCCGTTGCCGATGTAAACGATGTTGTCGTTAATAACCGGCGAAGCGCGGAAGCCCGCGTTTCCGGTTGGACCAGGCGGAGGTGCGGTCCAGGTCCAGCGTACAGCGAGGCCCGGAACTTTTGCGGGATCGGACAACGCGGTTTTGGTCGGCTGATTCGACGTGCGCCGGGCGTCGTAGTGAAAAGAATGCCACTCCTGCTCTTTGCATCCTGCAAGGAAAGTTAATAGGAAGATAGCGATAGCTGGTGTGATTAGATGGGGGCGAAAGTTGGGTTTCATTTTTACCTCCACATCGATGTGAGTTAAGGGACCCTGACGACGTAAGCCCGCAAAGTGAGGGGCACGTCCTTCGCGGCAACCTTGAGCTGCTCGCCTTCGGAAACCGAGAACGTTGAACCGTTCCCGACGTCCTGTCCTCCTCTATCGCCGATCGCTACCGTCCCGTTTCCGTTTCGAACTTCAAACGTCGCGGCGCCCTGCAGCGGCACGGCGACCGCTTCGCGGCCGGGCGCAACGAGAAAGTCCTGCACGTCGACGTGGTAAGGATCTTTTGCTGTCGGCTCGACGGTGTAGACAGTTCGCGTCGCGAGACCCGGAGAGACTTGCGTGTAGCCTTTTTGCGGTTCCACATTCGACAGCTTCATCTGGTCCGGCGGCGGTGGCGACGGCAAAGGACCCGTTCCGCTGGCGCCGCCGCTACTGCGGCATGCGCCCTGGAACTGGAGGACCAGCAACAAAGCGAACGTTAAAAAGGTGAGCGTGGTCTTAGGTATTCTCATAAGAACCCCCACTTTCAATCGAAGGATGCGACCCCTTGAGACCGATGGAACGATGCGCGAGGTGAACGGTTGTCTCCAGGCTGATTTTGGCGAGTCGGTCGTGTGGGCAGGCTCGTGAAGCTTCAGCCTTCTGGGAAAATTGCAGCCGCACCATACTCGCCTACAAACAAATAGTCAACAATTTGCTTGTGATAAGTGGACCGTGTGACTTGCGCGCTTATTCACGGTATCATTTCCGGTTTGCTAAAGAGCCGGATTCGCGTCTGTGGAGTCCCGCAGTGTTTTAAGCATGTCGCAAGAAGCTATCCAAGTCAGAGGCGCGCGCGTCAATAATCTCAAGAACGTCTCGTTCTCAATCCCGATCAACCAGATGACGGTGGTCACGGGCGTGAGCGGCTCGGGCAAGTCGTCGCTCGCTTTCGACACGATCTACGCCGAAGGACAGCGGCGCTATGTCGAATCGCTTTCGGCGTACGCGCGACAGTTTCTCGAGCGCATGGACAAGCCCGACGTCGACGAGGTCAGCGGCATCGCGCCGGCGATCGCGATCCGGCAAAAGAACTCGACGCGCAATCCCCGTTCGACCGTCGGCACGCAAACCGAGATTTACGATTATTTGCGACTGCTCTTCGCACGCGTCGGCCAGACGTTTTGCCGCGTCTGCGGACGGCTCGTCTCGCGCGACTCGCCGGAATCCGCGGCTGATGAGGTACTCAGCACTTTGCCTGAAGGCACACGGTTCTACGTGCTCTTTCCGGCTGGGGTGGGAACCGCCGCACGGGCGGACGAAGAAACTGAGAAGCCGTCGAAACGGCGCGCATCTGCGTCCGTGCGGCAATCGATTACGGCGCACGTAATGAGTCTGATGCAGCGCGGTTTCACACGGCTTTTTGTTGACGGCAACGTGATCGAGCTCAACTCGCCGGACGATTTCACTCGCAACGATTTTAAAGACGTTTTCGTGCTTGTGGATCGTTTGACGGCGCGTTCTGATGTGCGCCAGCGCCTCGTCGATTCGCTCGAGATCTGTTTTCAGGAAGGTCACGGCAGCGCGGTGATCGAAACTGCTGGACCAGACGTGCAGCGTTTTCGGTTTTCCGAACACTTCGAATGTCGTTACGACCGCACCGTCTACGCGACGCCCGAGCCGCGTCTGTTCAGTTTCAACAATCCGTACGGCGCGTGTCCGACGTGCCAGGGATTTGGCAACACGATCGGACTCGATCTGAACTTGGTAATTCCCAACCCGGGTCTGTCTTTGAAAGAAGGCGCGATCGAACCGTGGACCAAGCCGCAGCACGAGTGGGCCATGTCGGAGCTGAAGCAGTTCTGCCGCTCGGAAAAGATCTCGATGACCACGCCGTTCAATCAACTGCCGCGCGCGGACCAGCGGGCGATCGTTGAAGGTCGCGGGGACTTCGGCGGCGTGCGTGGTTTCTTCGAGTGGATGGAGACGAAGAAGTACAAGCTGCACGTGCGTGTGTTTCTGTCGAAGTATCGCGGCTACACGTTGTGTCCTGATTGCGGCGGCGGACGTTTGCGGCAGGAGGCGCGCGACGTTCGCGTCGGCGGGCGCACGCTGCCGGAGTTGTGCTCGTTGTCGATCAAGGATGCGTCCGAGTTTTTTGATTCGCTCGAGCTCTCGACCGAACAGGCGGCGATTGCCGAACGGATCTTGTTTGAAGTGCGGCGTCGTTTGCGGTTTCTGGTTGAGGTCGGGCTTGATTATCTAACGTTGGACCGTCTCGCGTCGACACTCTCCGGCGGTGAAGCGCAGCGCATTCAACTCGCGACGAATCTCGGATCGTCACTCGTCGGCGCGCTTTACGTGCTCGACGAGCCGTCGATTGGTCTGCATCCGCGCGACAACGATCGTTTGATTCGTCTGTTGAAAAACCTGCGCGACATCGGTAACACGGTGCTCGTCGTCGAACACGATGCCGAGATGATGCGTTCCGCCGATCACATTCTCGACATCGGTCCCGCAGCAGGCGAGCTCGGCGGACGCGTGATCTACGAGGGCGACTTTCCTGGTCTGTTGCATGACGAAGCTTCTTTGACTGCGCGCTATCTTCGCGGTGACGCGGAGATCAAAGAGCCAAAGCAACGACGTTTGCCGCAGAAACGGCGCATCACGATCCAGGGCGCGTCCGAACACAACCTCAAATCGATCGACGTTGAGATTCCGTTGGACATGCTTGTGTGTGTGACGGGCGTGAGTGGTTCGGGCAAGTCGACGCTGATTCACGACTGCATTTACGCGGGGCTGAAGAAACAGCGCGGCGATTGGCAGGGACACGTCGGCGCCTTTCAGAGGCTCGAAGGCGGGCAGTTTATCGACGATGTAATTCTCGTGGACCAGTCGCCGATCGGGCGCACGCCGCGTTCGAATCCGGTGACGTACATTAAAGTTTATGACGCGATTCGCGAAGTGTTTGCCGGCACACGCGAGGCACAAGCGCGCGGCTTCGATCCGTCGCACTTCTCGTTCAACTTGCCCGGCGGGCGTTGTGAAGTTTGCCAGGGTGACGGCACGGTTACGGTCGAGATGCAGTTTCTCGCGGACATCGAGCTGGTTTGCGAAGAGTGCAAGGGCACGCGGTTCAAGCAACAGATTCTCGACGTGCGTTATCGCGGCAAGAACGTGCACGAAGTGTTGAGCATGACGGTGCGCGAAGCGATCAACTTCTTTCGCGAAGTGCCGAAGATTACGAACCGTCTGCGTGTGCTGGATGACGTGGGGCTCGGTTATCTGCGTCTGGGCCAATCGGCAACGACGTTGTCCGGCGGTGAAGCGCAGCGTATCAAACTCGCAGCGCACTTGTTGAAGCGTACTGGCGCGAAGACGCTCTACATCTTCGACGAGCCGACGACGGGCTTGCACTTCGACGACATCAACAAACTACTCGCCGCGTTTCGCGCGCTGATCGATGCGGGCGGATCGTTGCTGGTGATCGAACACAATCTCGACGTGATCAAGACCGCGGACCACATCATCGACCTCGGCGCGGAAGGTGGTGATGCGGGCGGTTACGTTGTCGGCGTAGGCACCCCCGAAGAGATCATGAACCTGCCGCAGTCGCACACCGGCCGCTTTCTGCGCGACTACCTGGCGAAGTCAAACGGGCACGTACAGCCCTGAGCGCAGCGCACACCGCGCTTATGAAACCGGAGGATCCTTTATGAGTCTTAGCGAACAGATAATCGCTGACCTGACCGCGTCGATGAAGGCGCAGGACACGCAGCGCACCTCGACGTTGCGGATGGTGAAAGCCGCGATGATGAACCGCAAGATCGAAAAGGGCAGCGAACTCGACGACGACGAGATGCAGAAGCTTTTGGGTTCTCTCGTGAAGCAACGGCGCGATTCGATCGAGCAGTACGAGAAAGCCGGCCGCCAGGAACTCGTTGACAAAGAGCAGGCCGAGATCGCCGTGATCGAAACCTACCTCCCCCAAGCCGCCTCTGCCGCCGAAATCGAAGCGGCAGTCACAGCCGCCATCGCCGAAACCGGCGCCACCTCCATCAAAGACATGGGCCGCGTCATGAAAGCCACCCAAACCCTCCTCTCCGGCAAAAACGCCGATGGCAAGCTCGTGGCAGACACCGTGAAGGCGAAATTAACTGCAGGATAACCTGACGGACTTCACTGCCCACATTTGAACGACTCGGGGTAGGAGGCGAGGTAGGTTCGCACGGCGGGTGGGAGGGGGCGGAGGAAGTCGGTGGCGTTGAAGGAGCGTTCGATTAGATCGCGGTTGGCTTTGCGAGTGTAGTCGGTGAACTTTGCGGTTACGTCGCCGGTTTCCGCGGAGTTGACGTCGAAGATCTTCACCGTTGTGCCGCACGCGTAATCAAAAGCTTTCATATCGACCCACTTGATCTGCGGGCTTTGCAACGTGCGGAAGTAGATCCGCCCGCGCTTCTGATCGTAAACGGCGGTCCATTGCGACGGATCCTTCGTCGGGTTCTTTTGCGCCGCGTCGCTCAGGACCTCGAAGGCGTACTTGATTGCCTCGTCGCCTGTTAACGGGCGTCTTTCATATTCCTCGGTCTTCTTCGTCGCTCTCACAAAACGGTCGAAAGAATCGTTCGTGGTCGTCTTCGCCACATCAGCGTGCGACGCAAAATTTCGCGAGTCGTCGTAGGTGTTGTTCGTGAGCGCGGGTATCGGCAGATTCGCTCCGGTGTGAACGATCATTTGACCCTGAATGAACTCCAATGTGGCCGCGTTTCCCGCTTTGTCGCTGATCAGGTAATGCACTTTCACTTCGGATTCAATGCGAACCGCTGCGCCGTTCTTGATCGCTTCGCTCGTGGTGCCTGAAGTGTCGAGCAGATACTGCACCCACTCCTGCGTTCCGAGCGCGGGCCGCGCGTCGGCGCGCGGATATTCTGTTTCGTCGAGCCAGAGCTGTTCGACGACGAGGCCGGCTTCGTTCATACCGCCGGCCGGGTTCTCGCGGCCATACTGGTTGAAGGTGACGCTGCCATACTTCGATACCCATTTCGCGACGTTGTCCGACTCGACAGTTGTAGCGATCTTCGCGACGCCACGCTTATTGATCATCACGAGCCCATCGCCAATGATCCAGTCGTAATTGCGTCCGAACAGGACTTCACCTTTGCCCACAAGGCAGAAGGTCGTGCAAGCAAACGGCGCTAGGGGAAACGAAACGAGAACCAGAACCACGCAAATGATCGAACCCAACGTCGACGCAAACTTTTTCATGACAAACCTCGGAACTTGAAATCGGCAGGCGAGAGAGATTAATTTGATGGCGACGCTCAATTCCTCAAAGGGCGCTCAATTCTCTCTCAATTGTTTCTCAGTACTGGCTATGAGCACGTCCGGCGAACAGTTTTACGAGTTTGGCGACTTCCGCATCGACGTCGCCAACCGCCTGCTGTTCCAAGACGGACAGGCGTTGTCGCTTACGCCGAAGACTGTCGAGACGCTGATCGCGTTGGTAAGAAGCAAAGGCGAGGTGCTGAACAAAGACGAGTTGCTGAAAACGATCTGGCCGGATCGTATAGTCGAGGAAGGAAATCTCACGCAGAACATCTACCTGCTGCGCAAAACGCTCGGCAAAGCGCCGGACGGAAAGGACTACATCGAAACAGTTCCTCGCCGCGGCTATCGTTTCGCCGGCGAACTACGCACAACGTCACGAACAAACTCAGCAGAACAATCGAGAGTACGTGTCTCGCGGTCTCGCTGGCTGTGGCTAGCAGGCGCGCTGCTAGTGGCGGTATCAGCGATCACCGGTTACTTCGCGCTGAGTCGCACAGTCAAATCCTCCGGCGCGAACCCTGCGCCCGCTACCGAGCCGTACAAGAAAGGACTCTACTTCGCAAGCAAAGGAACGACAGCCGCTCTCGAACAATCGATCCAGCAATTCGAAGAAGCGCTGCGCCTCGACCCCAACTCAGCCCTCGCCTACGCGGCACTATCTCAATCTTACGCAGCGCTAAGCTCGCATTACGACGCCCAGGCGCTAACTCCAAACGAAGCTCTCACCAAAGCAAAAACGGCCGCCACGAAAGCAGTCGAACTGGACGATTCACTCGCCGAGTCACATACGGCGCTCGCCCTCGTGAATCAACATTACGATCTCGACTGGCCGGCAGCCGAGAAACAATTCCGTCGCGCTGTGGAGTTGAACCCGAAC
>CAMLLD010000079.1 GCA_946480785.1 uncultured Blastocatellia bacterium
GAAGGCGTCTATACGGCGGGCGTGCTGCCGAGCGACAGATGGCCGCGAGGTTTGGGCGTCGCTCTGAAAATCGAAGACGGTGACGATAAACGCGCCCGGCCGACGGTCGTGATCGAAGCTTTGCGCCAACTCGGCGTACTGCATGACGATTC
Organism: uncultured Blastocatellia bacterium; assembly: GCA_946480785.1. The sequence goes on from CAMLLD010000079.1 coordinate 153, forward strand.
GCTCGAAGCCGTGGCGCGTTACGCGTTCTTTCCCATACTCAACCGTCCCGGCGAAGTCGTTGGTGAAGTACGCGCCCACTTTGAATTAATCAGGACACTAAAACCATGACACCGGAATTACGCGCGCTCTTTCCCATCACGAAGAGCACGGTCTACCTCAATCACGCCGCGGTCTCGCCGCTGCCGACGCCGACAATCGAGGCGGTTGAAGCCCAACTCAGAGACGTTCACGAAAACGGCTCGCTCAACTATCCGAGCTGGATGGGCGTGAAGGAACAAGCGCGCGCGCTGCTGGCGCGAATGTTCGGCGCGCGGCCGGAACAGGTCGCGTTTGTGCGCAACACTTCAGACGCCTTCTCGAGCGTCGCCAACGGCATGGAATGGAAGCCGGGCGACAACATAGTCACGTTTCGCCGTGAGTTTCCGTCCAACGTTTATGCGTGGCAGCGTGTTCGGGATGCGTTCGGTGTCGAATTGCGCATGTGCGAAGAGCGCGACGGGCGAGTCGATCTCGGCGAGCTCGAAAGCCTGATCGACGATCACACTCGACTCGTAACGCTCACTCACGTTCAGTATGCGTCAGGATTTCGCGCGGATTTGGAACGTCTCGGCCGCGCCGCACGACGGCATGACGCGTTGCTGGTCGTGGACGTCGTCCAGTCGCTGGGCGTCTTGCCGATAAACGTGGACAAGGAATTGGTCGATGTCGCGGCCGGCGTCAGCCACAAATGGCTGCTCAGTCCCGAAGGCGTCGGTTACCTGTATCTCTCAGACCGCGCCCGCGAACGAATTCAGCCCACCCTCGTCGGCTGGATCAGCGTCCCGAACCCGGAGGACTATCTTAACTTCAAACAAGACTGGAACCCCGGCGCACTCGCGTGGGAATCGGGCACTGGTCCCGCGGCACTGATTTACGGTCTGAAGGCCAGCCTCGAACTGCTGCATCAATACGGGCCGGAGCGTATCGCAATCTATCTCGAAGAACTCACGGATCACCTGTGCGAGCGCCTGCAAACGAAACCTTACGACGTTGTCGGTCCGCGGACGCCCGGCGAGAAGTCGCAGATCGTTTGTATTAGACCGAGGAGTGGTATGCCGGCGATGGCTCTCTACGCTCACCTCAAACAACGAAACATCATCACGGCGCCAAGAGGTGATCGCCTTCGGATCGCCCCACATCTCTACAACACGCACGCTGAGATCGATCAACTCGTCGACACATTACCTTGAGCGAGCGATTATCGTCCGGTTGTACGGTGCGGGTTGTACTGAACGTGTACGAATCCATCGCTCAAAGTCCTTCATTCGCATACATCCCAAACCCAAACACGTGCAAAAGCGATGTTCTGGACAACTGGGGTAAGCTGGCACGGTCATTGCCAAAGAGGAGACAGAACAAGAAGGGTAGATAAGGGTAAATCGGGTCAGGCTCAGAAAACTGCGGTGAGTGGAGGCTTTGGGGGAGGCATCCTCTCACAGAATTGACAAGCAAGCGTTTGGCTCTTTTGGGGGAACGGAGCGGCGTTTGTGACGCAGTAGAAGAGCAATAATAGCGGTGCTGCTGATTGTCGTCTTGACGGGGCTTGGGGGAGCCTCCCAGGAAAAATCAGCAGCCCGCATTTGTTTATGGCCTAATTTTTTGAGAAGTGAGCGACCGCGTCTTTCAGGTCTCTTACTCACGATGATGGTTGAGGTCGGCCGTCATCTCATCCAGGTTCAGCCGCAACATCCCGCCCGCATCCGAATAAGCGGTAACAGCCTTCTGCTGTGAACGCCGGTAAGTGAACAACAGTCCGCCGATCAAACCGCCGATTCCCAAACACGCGAGCGCCGCATAGCCCGAAGCTTTGAGCACTGCTACGAGCACGCCCAACGTCGTATCAACGTAGCGTTCCTGCGCTCGTCGCAAGATGTTCGGATTGTCGCCGAGCCATGAAACGACCTGTTCGTATTTCACCTGGTCGATGAGTTGGTTCGCAGTCTGCGGGTCGGGTGCGTCGAAGACGAACACGGAGTAATTGCCGACGCGGCGATACGCGGTGGGCGCGGGTTGGCCGAGGTTCCAGAGCTCGTGAATCCGCGCGATGATTCGTTGGTCGTTGTCGGTTGCGAGTTGCGGTGTATTGAATTCGGCGATGAGCATTTTGCTCGAGCCGATGCTCGCGAAAACTGCGTCGGCATTGCCGTCGCCCTGGACCGCCGTGAGCACCGGTTGCTGCGGCGCAAGCGTCGTCAGCGTCGTGAAACTGTTGAGATAAACCGCGTTCTTCTGTGCTTCGTCGGGATTCGGTAGGTGTTTGATCAAGACGGGGATCTCGCCCTCGCCTTTATCGATCTTATCGGCCAACGACTGCGCTAGGTCCTGAAGATTACTCGAGCCGGGCGCGCTCTTCAGGCTCGTTACCGTTACGAAGTAGACGCCCTTGAAAAAAGCGATCTGATCCTTGCTTGAAAATCCAGCCGTGCCGACTGCGTTGCCAATCTCAACCCGGTCCGTAGCACGTGCCGCGGCCGCCGCGAGACTCAGCGCCTCGTACGCTTTCGAGTCCGACTGTAGCTGGACCGTTTTTACAGCGAAACGCTCGCCGTTCGCGGCGACATACTCCGCCTGATCCCCATCGAACTTGACCGGCTTAAACTTCCCGGTCTCCGCGGGCAAAGCGAACAAAAGTATTGCTGAAATTAGTACCTTGATAAACACGACTTCAGTTTAATGCCAGCGTCTGAGTTCACGCAAAAGAAGGTCGGCGTAGTGTCGCGGATTGCTGATGTTGTGCATCACGATCGAACCGCCGATCTCGCTCGCGTTGTCGACGATAATGTCGCCGAAACCTAGGATGCGCTGCGGGATGCTCGCGGATACGGTCACGTCCTGCACCTTGCTCAGCGGAATGTTGCGCGTCGTGCGAGCGATCAGGCCGGTGTCGATCTGGAGTTTTGAGTCGGTGACTGTGTAACGAAGCATGTTGCGGCGCATGTGGTAGTAACCTGGAATCAGCAGCAGAGCGAGCGCGAGCGGGATCGAGATCGACGCCGGCACGCTGAGACTCGCCAGCAGAAACACGAGGGCGATGCCGCCGAGCACCGCGAGGGCGTAACCCGCTTTGATGAAGATCATCGTGGGCCGTACGGTGAAGACCGTGTGCTCGAGATCCGAGTCGCCGCTGGTTTCGAGGGCCCGCGATTGCAGCCGCGCGATGCGCGTCTGTTCGGTATCGACAGGCGCGCCGCAGTTCGAACAAAAACGAACACTGGGGGTAACGTATGCTCCGCAGACCGAACAGGTCATTTGTTTCTCACTTTCCAGACGGGGAGAATCTTCGCGCGTCAGTGTAATACAAAACGAGGCGGCAACCAGCAAAGGTTCCGCCTCGCTAAGCTTTGGAATGCCCGTTTTTTACTGACTCACCAACTGTAACCGACCGTCCGGCAGCCGGGTCATGAAGACGCTGCGCTCGTAAACGTTCAAAGGCGTCGCGTCCTTCTGCTTGGCCGCCGCGAGTTCTTCTTTGCTGAGTTGCGTGGCGTTGGCTGCTGCTTCGGGATCGCGGATTAAGTTGTAGCGACGGCCGATGCGACGCACGTATTCCTGCGTCTCGCTGTAAGGCGGCACTCGATTGCCGTATTTCATCACCGCGCCTTCGCCCGCGTTGTAGCCCGCGAGCGCGAGCGTCACGTCGCCCTCAAACAGGTCCAGCAGGAAACGCATGTAACGCGCGCCGCCTTCGATGTTCTGCTTCGGATCCCAAATGTTCGTGACGCCGAATCGGACAGCGGTCGGTGGCATCAACTGCATCAACCCGCGCGCGCCCTTGTTGGACATCGCACGCGACTTAAAGCTCGATTCCTGGTGCATGATCGAGTAGAGCAGCAGCGGGTCGACCGCGTTGCGCTTGCCGGATTCGACGATGAAATTGTCGATGTCTGAGCTTCCGGTTGTGAAGCCCGAGAGCGAGGGATTGAGTGGCATCGAGGTCAGCCGTAGCAGTCGTTTCGGCTGATTTTTGGACTCGGCTTTGGGCGTGTGGATTTGGACCGCGTTGGGCAGGTCGAAGTTATCGATCTGGTAGGTAGACTGGGCCGCAGCCGCGACTGCGGACGCTAAGACAAGCAGGAGTACGAGAAGGGCTTTGGGCATTCGGGTTCGCAGGGGCCGGATGAGGCACAGCCATACTACCACGCGAGTTAAACAATTGCCAACACGGGAATTTCAAGCAGATATTGACAGGGCGTGTATGATAGGCCCGTTTTAACCACAAACCGCGCGCTTCTGCGCGCCTCACAAAAGGACGAAAGAAAAATGAAGAAATTCCTTACACTCACACTGCTGTCGCTCTGTCTCTTCACGACTACGGCGATGGCCCAGACGTCAACATCCTCAATCCCGACGGCCACGAAACAGACCAAACGCGGTCCTGTCTTCCGCGCCACCAAAGACCAGATCAACCAAGCCCAGGCGATTCTGAAAACCCGCGGGTTTTATGGCGGGGAGCAGATCGGAAAGCTCGACGAGGCGACTCGTGAGGGCTTGCGGAAGTATCAGCAGGCGGAAGGTCTGAAAGTGACCGGCACGCTCAACAAAATAACGCTCCAGAAGATGGACATCGCTCTGACTGAGAAACAGAAGAGCATGTGATCTGGATGTAGGGGCGGCCGCGGAGTGCCGCCCCTACATTAAGAAGTGAGTAATCGCTCTACGACGGCGTAGCTCTGTTGCAGTGCGGCGGGGAGTTGATCGGGCTGGTTGCCGCCGCCTTCGGCCATGTCGGCTTTGCCGCCACCGCGGCCGCCGACGATTGGCGCGAGCTCCTTGATCACTTGTCCGGCCGGAACTTTGCCCGTCAGGTCAGCCGACGTGCGCACAATGAGCGACACTTTGCCGTCACCACTGCGTCCGAGGATCACGACGCCGGATTTGATCCGCGCCAGTAGAGTGTCCGAGAGTTGTCGCATGGCCGAGGCGTCGAGTCCGCTTGCTTCACGCGCTAAAACTTTAATGCCTGCTATCTCGCGTGACTCGTCGCCGTTTGTCGAAGCGGCGGCAGCGCCACTCGCGATCTTCAGGCGCAACTCGTCAGCTTCGCGCCGCGCCTTCTTCAACTCATCCTGCAATCGCGAAACAGCGTTTACGATCTCCGTGCGGGACGTACGCAAGCCACCGCTCAGTTCGTCAACCAGCACTTCCGCTTCACGAAAACGCTCGTAAGCATCGATTCCCGTGATCGCACGGATGCGCCGCACGCCCGACGCGATCGACTCATCACTGACGATCTTGAACAGTCCGATATCGCCCGTCGCGCGCACATGCGTGCCGCCGCAGAGTTCTTTCGAAAACACGCCTTCGAGACCGGGGATTGTGAGCACGCGCACCTTCTCGCCGTACTTCTCACCAAACAAAGCCATCGCTCCCGAACGCATCGCTTCTTCGATCGCCATCTCGTCGGTCTGCACCGGCTCGTTGCGCAGAATGTGATAGTTGACGAGGCGCTCGATCTCTTCTTTTTCTGCCTGCGTCAGCGGCTGGTAATGGGTGAAGTCAAAACGCAGGTAAGTCGGCGCCACCACGGAGCCGGCTTGTTTGACGTGCGTTCCCAAGACTTCACGCAGCGCGGCGTGCATCAGGTGCGTCGCCGTATGATTGCGCCGCGTCGCGTCGCGTTTTTCGACATCGACGTCAGCCGCGACGATATCGCCAACGTTAACGACGCCGCGCTCGACTCTCACTTTGTGCACGATCAATCCCGGCGCCGGCGCGTACGTGTCGAACACTCTAACGAGCGTGTCGTCCTTCGTGAGCGCGCCCATATCGCCGACCTGCCCGCCACTCTCAGCGTAGAACGGCGTCCGATCAAGCACGATCTCGCCTTCATCCCCTTCACTCAGCGACTCAACCGCGTCGCCTTTAATTAATGCGACGACAGTGGCATCGGTGACGGTCGTAGTTTCGTAGCCTTTGAAAAGGGTTCGTGGTAAACGGCCCGTCAGCGTTTCGTACACCGGATTAAGAGCGGATTTGGCCTCGTGTTTAGCAGCCGCCGTTGTTTGCTGAAGCTGCTGCAACGCCTCATTAAACTCTCGGTTGAACTCCTCCTCTTCAAACACAAACCCGCGCTCTTCCAGCGCAACGCGAATCAGATCGCGCGGCGTGCCGAACGTATCGTAAAGCCGAGCGAGCGCCTTAAACTCCGGCATCGCTCCTTTCGTCGACGTAAACAACTCGTCGAGCTTGTTCAAGCCCACGGTCAACGTCGAACGAAAACGCTCTTCTTCCAAACGCACCATCTTCTCGATGAACTCGCGATGCTGCTCGAGCTCGGGATACGCGTCGCTCATGAAACCGACAACGAAATCCGTCACCTGGTTGAAAAACGCGCCTTCGAGTCCGAGCGTGTGATGGCCCTGGTAGATCGCGCGGCGCATGATTTTGCGCAGCACGTAGTTGCGTCCTTCGTTGCCGGGCAGGATGCCGTCGGCAATCGCGAACGCGGTGGCGCGCGCGTGGTCCGCGATGACGCGCATCGCAAAACCTTCCTGCGTTTCGGGCTCGTAATGACGGTCGCTGAGTTGCGCCGCGCGCTCGATGATCGGCCGGATCAGATCGGTATCGTAGTTTGACTTGACCTCTTGCAGCACGACCGCGAGACGTTCCAAACCTGCGCCCGTATCGACTGACGGCGCCGGCAACGCCTCGAGTTTGTAGTGACCCGGCTCAACCTCGCTGCGATCGAACTGCATGAAGACGAGGTTCCAGATCTCCATGATCGTATCGCCTGGTCCATTCACGTTCTCGGCGGAGTTTTCCGCGTCGTCGGGGCTCGGTCCCATGTAGTAGTGAATCTCGCTGCATGGACCACACGGACCGGTCTCGCCCATCTGCCAGAAATTATCTTTCTTGCCGAAACGCAAAATGCGTTCACGCGGCGCGCCGACTTCCTCCCAAAAACGCTCGGCATCTTCATCCGGCGCGACGTCCTCGTCACCGCCGTAAACCGTGAACCACAAACGCTTCGGATCGAGCTTCAGCACATTGACGAGCAAGTCCCACGCATAACGAATCGCGTCCTGCTTGAAGTAATCGCCGAAAGAAAAATTGCCGAGCATCTCGAAGAACGTGTGATGCCGCGCAGTTTTCCCGACTTCATCGAGGTCGTTATGCTTGCCGCCGGCGCGAATGCATTTCTGCGACGACGCCGCGCGCACATACTCACGCTTGTCGCGCCCTAAAAAAGTATCTTTGAACTGATTCATGCCCGCGTTGGTGAACAGCAGCGTGGGATCGTTCGCGGGCAAGAGCGGCGAGGAGCGCACGGGCGTGTGGCCGTGCTCCTCGAAGTATTTCAGAAAAATCTCGCGTATTTCGTGACCTGTCATTGTGGTTCGAGTTTAGCAATATGGATCGAAGAGTGCACGCACCTTGTCCGACACGAGTTCAAACTCAAAGCCCTGCCGCAGCAGGTGATCGAAAAGCTTCTTTGCTTCCTCTCGTGTCTTCGGCCGGCCGCGCAAACGAGTCCGCTTCTCGATGGCCGCATCGATGAGCTGCTCTTCCGGCGTTTCGGCGTAGACCAGTTGCAGTGCTTCCTCCGCGACGCCTTTCGCGACCTTTTTCAACTTGAGGTCGCGTTCCAGCCGCCGTCGCCCGAGCGGACGCTGCTTCACTCGCAAAGACGCATAACTGAAAGCAAACCGCTCGTCGTTTAGATAACCGTACTCCTTCAGCCGCGCGATCACGGCTTCTACCGTCGCCTGATCCACGTTCTTTCCCTGCAGCAATCGCTCGCGCAGTTCGGCCTCCGAACGCGCTTTGACCGTCAACAATTTAATCGCGCGATTGAATGTGCGCGTGCGTACTTCGTCCGCTGTCATACAAACCGATTCTCACATCGCCAATCTGCGTTGCGCAAACTAAAATGAGCGCATGGATGGGTTATTAGTTATCGACAAGCCGACAGATCTGACATCTCACGACGTAGTTGCACGTGTGCGTCATATTCTTCACGAGCGACGCATCGGCCACACGGGCACTCTCGATCCGTTTGCGACCGGAGTGCTGGTCCTGTTGCTCGGCAAAGCGACGCGGCTCGCGCAGTTTCTCAGCAGCGAAGACAAGGAGTACGACGCGATCATCAGGTTGGGCTATGCGACCGATACCGGCGATCGCACTGGTACACGAATTGATGGTCCAAACTCCGCGAATCCCGGAAGTTTGAACGAACAGCAGATCGAGGCAGCGCTTGCGAGCCTGCGGGGTTGGATAGACCAGGTGCCGCCGATGTATTCGGCCAAAAAACGTGGCGGCGCCAAGCTCTACGAGTTGGCGCGACGAGGTGAGTCAGTGGACCGCGAGCCGGTGCGTGTTTGCATTCACGCGTTCACTGCTATCAAACCGGACGGTCAACTGTTCAAAGATAATATGGATGGGACCTTCGACTTCCGCGCGCGCGTGGTCTGTTCTTCCGGCACGTATGTGCGCGTGCTTGCCGAAGACTTCGGAAAGCGTTTGTCCGTCAGCGCACACTTGGCCGAGCTTCGTCGCACGCGTGTCGGCGACTTCCGCGTCGAGAGCGCAGTCACGCTCGACGACTTGAAGACGAGCTTCGCTGAAGAGTCGTTGGGCGAGCTGGTGGCCCCGCCGAGTGCGGCGCTCTCGAAACTCCCTTTATTGCATCTAAGCGCCCAGGACGTGCGTAGTGTTAGTCATGGAAGGGAGATAAAGGTTGAGGGATCTGAGTGGGCGGATGGTGAAAACGTAAAGATGTGTGACGGCGAGGATCAGTTGATTGCAGTTGGTCGGTACGACGCCGGTGCGCAACGCTTACATCCCCACGTAGTGCTGACGTGAAAAACAAGCATTGACTTGGGGTCTTTACTACTGTGGTATACTGCAGTCCCAAGGAAGTGCTGATGGTGCTTCCAACAAGTGCTTCCCTCCGCTAGTTCCGTTTGACACGATCATTGAGAACTGATGCTTCGAGGACGCAGCTCACGCTTTACGCGCGCGTGAGGCGTATCACGAGGTAGTTAACGTTTTCCGGCCGCACTCCCCGATCGCTTGGTGCGGTTGCTTTATCAAGCGTGGCCTCTCCCCACACGCTGTCCAATGCGCGAAAGCCGAAGAGGTTTCAAGGCTATGCAAGAGCAGGATGGCAACAAAGGATTCAATATTAGTGAACGCTTGGAAGATCTGCGCCGCGAGCACGAAGCGCTGCGCTGGGAAGGAACCTTCCGCGACTACTTCGAACTGGTAGCCCAAAATCCGCGCATCGCGCAACTCTCGCACGCGCGCATCAACGACATGGTTCATGCCGCCGGCATCGAGCGGCTGAATGAAGGCACGCAGCACGAAGTTCTTTCCTACAACTTCTTCGCCTCTGAACTCTTCGGTATCGAAGAACCAATCGCCCGAATTGTTGAGTATTTCAAGTCGGCCGCGCAGCGTTTGGAAGTGCGCAAACGCATCCTGCTGCTGATGGGCCCTGTTGGCGGCGGCAAGTCGACCATCGTCAACATGCTCAAGCGCGGACTGGAAGATTGGGCCAGGACCGAAGAGGGCGCAGTCTATGCGATTAAAGACTGCCCGATGCACGAGGAGCCGCTGCATCTGATTCCGCACCAGCTTCGCAGCGAAGTCGAGAAGCATTACGGCATCTACATCGAAGGCGACTTGTGCCCGCAGTGCCGCTATGCTCTCGAACATACTTACGGCGGACGTCACGAGGACGTAAAAGTCCATCGCGTGGTCTTCTCTGAGAAAGAGCGCGTCGGCATTGGCACGTTCTCGCCGAGCGATCCGAAGTCGCAGGACATCACGGAGCTGACCGGATCGATAGATCTCTCGACGATTGGCGAGGTCGGTGTCGAGTCAGACCCGCGTGCTTATCGTTTCGATGGCGAGTTGAACATCGCGAACCGCGGCTTGATGGAGTTCGTCGAGATGCTGAAGGTTGACGAGAAGTTTCTCTACAGCCTGCTCACGCTCTCGCAGGAACAGAGCATCAAGACCGGCCGCTTCGCGATGATCTACGCGGACGAAGTGATCCTCTCGCACACAAACGAGAACGAGTACATCGCTTTCGCTGGCAATCGCAAATCAGAAGCGCTTCAGGACCGCATCATCCTCGTGCGCGTGCCTTATAACCTGCGCGTCTCGCAGGAGGAGCGAATCTACGACAAGCTCCTGCACCAGTCGGAAGCACTGCGCAACGTTCACCTCGCGCCCAACACCTTGAAGGTCGCGGCGATGTTTGCGGTGATGACGCGCCTCGAAGAACCGAAACGGCAGAACGTCGACATCGTGAAGAAGATGAAGCTTTACGACGGCGAGGACGTCGAAGGTTATAAGTCGAAGGACGTGCGCGAACTGAAAGACGAGACGATACGCGAGGGCATGGACGGCATCTCGCCGCGCTACATCATCAATCGTCTTTCGAGTGCGTTGGTCCGCGACGGCGTCACCTGCATCAATCCGATCGATGCGTTGCGCGCGATCAAGGACGGTTTCGAACAGCACACAGGCATCAGCTCGGAGCAACGCGAACGTTATTTGAACCACATCTCGCAAGCGCGCAAGGAATACGACGAGCTGGCGAAGATCGAAGTGCAGCGCGCGTTCGTCTACTCGTTTGAAGAGATGGCGCGCACGATGTGCAACAACTATCTCGACAACGTCGAAGCGTTCTGTAACAAGGAGCGCATCAAGGATCCGATAACTGAAGAAGAGATGGATCCGGACGAGCAGTTGATGCGTTCGATCGAGGAGCAGATCGGTATTTCCGAGAACGCGAAGAATACGTTCCGGCAGGAGATCCTGATTCGCATTTCGTCTTACGCGCGCAAGGGCAAGCCGTTTGAATACAACTCGCACGAGCGGTTGAAGGAAGCGATCGAGAAGAAGATCTTCGCGGACTTGAAAGACGTGGTGAAGATCACGACTTCAGCGAAGACGCCCGATCCGGATCAACTGCGTCGCATCAACGAGGTTGTGGATCGACTCGTGAAAGAGCACGGGTATTGCCCGGTTTGTGCGAACGAGTTATTGACTTACGTTGGAACTCTCTTGTCGCGCTAAACACGCGAGCTAATTTGGCAAATAGGACGCCCGCGCTCCTCTCGGACGCGGGCGTTATGATAAGTGGAGATGAAGAAACGATATTGGATCGCCGGCACGGCAACGGCTGCCGCCACAGTCGCAGTCGCCGCCAAGTTGCTGGCCCGTCCGCGCGACGCCGACTGGCACAAGTATCGCGACGCGGTCTTTCATTCTGAACACTCGCGCTTCATCGACATCGACGGCATTCGCGTTCACTACCAGGAAGCCGGCGAGAAATCGAACCCGGCGCTCGTGCTGATTCACGGCTTTGCTTCGTCGACACTCGTTTGGAGCAAAGTGTTTCTCGATCTCGCCGCAGCCGGCTTTCACGTGATCGCGGTCGATCTTCTAGGCTTTGGTTATTCAGGCAAGCCGCGCAACGGCGAATACACGATCGCGGGGCAAGCGGGCTTCTTAATGATGTTGCTCGAGCGCCTCGGCATCAAGCGCGCGACGCTCGTTGGCAGTTCGTATGGCGGCGCAGTCGCGGCCACTTGTGCGTTGGACCATCCACAACGCGTCGAGAGATTAATTCTGGTTGGGGCGGTCAACAACAATCAGCCGCTGCGCTTCAACTTAATGCGTCTGTTTGGTTCGCCCGTGCTAGGCGACGTGGTGTCGCCGCTGTTGATTGGTTCGCGGCGTTTGCTGCGCCGGCGTATGAAGCGCGTTTACGATCGACACGCATGGGTGTTGGATGAACGGCGCGTCGACGCGCGCCATTTTCCGTTGCGTGCGTCGAGCACGCAGCGCGCGATCATTCGCACGGTGCGTGGTTGGGACGCAGAACGGATATCCCGAGACGCGCATCTGATTCAACAACCGACGCTGCTGCTCTGGGGTGAAAATGACATCGAGATCCCGCTCGCAGACGGCGAGCGATTGCACGAGCGCATCCCAGGATCGCGGCTGGTGGTTTTTCTCGAATGCGGGCACTTGCCGCACGAGGAATACCCGGAGGCGTTCACGAAACTGGTGGCGGATTTTTGCGGGTAAAGTTTTATGTCAATTCAACGCAACGACTGGTCACTGCAACGCAAGGGCATCATCGATCAGGAGCGCCACAAGGATCGCGTCAAGGAAGCGATTCGCAAAAACCTCGGCTCGATCGTTTCGAATGAAGCGATCATCCTCTCCGACGGCAAGCGCACGGTCAAAGTTCCGATCAAAGCGCTCGACGAATACAAGTTTCGTTTCAATTATCAGAAAGCCAAACACGTAGGCCAGGGCGACGGCAAGACGCGTGTCGGCGACGTGATTGGTCGTGAAAGCCGGCCGGGCGGCGGTGGCACCGGTTCCGGTCCAGCCGGGCAGGGCGAGGGCGCCGATTACTACGAAGCGGAAGTAAACATCGATGAGATCGCGGCGCTCATCTTCGAAGACCTTCAGCTTCCGTATCTCGAAGAGAAAGCAAAGAAAGCGGTGCAGTCGCGCAAGACTCAATTCAACGAGATTCGCCGCACGGGTGTGATTGCGAACCTCGACAAGCGGCGCATGATTCTCGAAAACATTCGTCGCAACGCGCGCGAGGGCAAGGCGCGTTTCGGCGACATCAAGAAAGAAGATCTGCGGTTCAAGACGTGGGAAGAGGTGATGCGCTACGAGTCAAACGCCGTAGTCATCGCAATGATCGACGTGTCGGGTTCGATGGGTGAGTTCAAGAAGTATATCGCGCGCAGTTTTTACTTCTGGATGGTGCGGTTTCTGCGCACGAAATACGACAACGTCGAGATTGTTTTCATCTCACACCACACCGAAGCGCGCGAAGTGACTGAAGAACAGTTCTTCACGCAGGGCGAGTCGGGCGGCACGGTTGTTTCTTCTGCGTATCAACTCGCGCTCGATGTCATCAAGCAGCGCTATCGGCCGTCTGACTGGAACATCTACCCGTTTCACTTTTCCGACGGCGACAATTACTACTCCGACAACGAAGAGGCGGTGAAGCTCGCGGACGAGTTGATTGCGACGTGCAATCTGTTTGGCTACGGCGAGATTGGCGAAGAAGGATCGTCGAGCTACAGGCGCTCGTCCGGTGCTTTGCTTTCCATCTTCAGCGATCGTTTGCAGAACAAGGACCGCTTTGTCGGCGTGCGCATCGACGACAAGGAAGATGTGTACCCTGCGTTGAAGCAGTTTTTTGGGAAGCGTGGAGTTGAGACACCAGCGTAATGGAAGATCGGGAAATAAGGGACCTAGAAAAGGCAGTCGAGCAGATCTGGGAAGTGGCTCGCGGCTTCGGGCTCGATCCCTACCCGACTAATTTCGAGATCGTGCCCGCGACGGTAATGTACGAAGTCGGCTCTTACGCTTTACCCGGCCGTTATTCTCACTGGACTTTCGGCAAGGCTTACCACCGCATGAAGACGATGTATGACTTCGGTCTCTCGAAGATCTACGAGGTCGTCATCAACACGAATCCCGCGTACGGCTTTTTGCTCGAGACCAACAGCCCGATTCAAAACAAGATGGTCATCGCGCACGTGTTGGGCCACGTCGACTTCTTCAAGAACAACACTTACTTCTCGAAGACGAACCGGCGCATGGTGGAAAGTGTTTCGACGCACGCGCAGCGGATGATGGAGTATGAGTTTAAGTACGGGCGCAAGACGGTCGAGCGTTTTCTCGATTCCGTGTTGGCGATCGAGGAACACATCGATCCGTACTTCTTCATCAAGCGCGAGGTGTCCATTGCGGAAGAGAAGCGGCGCGACGAGCATCGCCGCAAGGACGGTCGTTACGACGATCTATGGCTGCTCGATCAGCGTGGCCACGAAAAAGCCGAGAACGACGGCGAGAACTCCGGAAAAGACAGCGACGCTAAGCGCGAGCGACTGCCCGAAAAAGACATTCTGTTCTACGTGATGAAAAACTCGCCGACGCTCGCGCCGTGGCAGCGCGATGCGATCGCGATGGTGCATGAAGAGATGGAATACTTCGTGCCGCAGATGCAGACGAAGATCATGAACGAAGGTTGGGCCAGCATCTGGCACGCGCGCATCATGCGCGAGCTCGATCTTTCCGACAATGACCACATCGAGTTTGCGAATCTTCATTCAGGCGTGGTGTCGCCGCAGAAAGGGCAGCTCAATCCGTATTATCTCGGTTACAAGATCTATGAAGACATCGAGCGCCGCTGGAACGAACCGTCCAACGAAGAGCGCAGGAAGTTTAACCGGCCCGGAAATCAGGGGCGCGAAAAGATTTTTGAAGTGCGTGAGCTCGATAACGACGTTTCGTTTTTGCGCAACTACCTGACGGAAGAGTTGTGTGAAGAGCTCGACCTGTTTGTGTTTGAGTTGGTTGAGGAAGAGGAGTGGACCATCACGGAGAAGCGCTGGGAGAAAGTGCGCGATCAGCTTGTGTCAAACATGACGAACTTTGGTTTTCCGTATTTGCAGGTTGAGGACGGCGATTACAATGGGAATCGCGAGCTATACATGAAGCATCGCTACGAGGGCACTGAGCTCGACATGCGTTACGCGCGCAAGGCGCTCGAGCACGTGCATGCGCTGTGGGGGCGTCCGGTGCACTTGGAAACTATCGTTGATGATGAGTCGACAGTGCTGCACTTCAACGGCAACGAACACGCCGAAGACTAATCCGTAAAATCCTCTATCAACCGTTCGGGCATTAAAGGAATCCTCGTGAAACTGACGCCGGTCGCGTTTTCGATCGCGTTGAGGATCGCGGGCGCGGCGCCGTCCATCGGGAGCTCGCCGATGCCTTTCGCGCCGCCTGGTCCATAGGCGTACGGGTTCTCTTCGAAGTAAACGCGAATGGGCGGAATGTCGGCGGGCGTGGGAATGATGTAGTTGGTCATCTGGTTATTGGCCATGCGGCCGTCCTTCCAAACGACGTTTTCGAACAACGTAAACCCGATCGCCTGCGCCACGCCGCCTTCGATCTGTCCGGCCGCAAGCACCGGATTCAGCACACGCCCGACTTCCTGCAGCGCGACGAAGTCTTCGACGTGCGCTTCGTACGTGAGTGAGTCGAAGGAGACCTCGGCGACATAAACGGCCCACGCGTAGGCGCCGTAAGCGTCGCCCTGGTATTTGTCATCGTCCCAGTGAACGTTCGGCGGCGGTTGATACGTGGCGGAAGTTTTTAGCGGGCCAAATTTATTTATGTATTCTGCGCAAGCGTCCTGAAAATCCCTTTTACTGTAAGTCTCACTCAATAACCCGCTGCCGATCAGCGTCTGCCTCAAACCCGTCACCGCCGACTCCACCAGTTTCCCAACGACCATCGACGTGCGTGACGCGACGGTCGGTCCACTGTTCGGTACGAGTCCTGTATCAGGCTGAACGATCTCGATCGATTCGAAATCGAGACCCAGCGCCTCTGCGGCAATCTGCGAAAAGATCGTGTTGGTGCCCTGACCGATCTCAGTGCTCGCGGCAAGCACGCGCACTTTTCCTTCGCCCGTGGCTTCAGCGGAAACGACGGATTGCAAGTAAACCTCGCCCGAGCCGGTAAAGCCCGCGCCGTGCATGAACGTCGCGAAACCAATGCCGTGCTTCTTGCCGTTGCCGTTTTGGTTCGCGAAGCGTTCGCGTTTGGCGTGATAGTCGCTGAGCTGCAACGCACGATCGAGCAGACCATTCAGATCGACGCGCTCGCGAATCACCTGGCTCGTTGCCGTGGTTTCACCTTCGTGGATGAAATTGCGCCGGCGAAATTCTTCAGGCGAGAGTCCGACAGCGCGCGCGACCTTTTCCATGTGACGTTCGAGGGCGAAGATGCTTTGCGGCGCGCCGAAACCGCGAAACGCGCCATGCGGCGGCACGTTCGTCGCGACCGCCTTACTGTGAATGCGCACGTTCGGACAAACGTATGGACCAGCGGCGTGAATCGTGCCGCGTGAAAGCACGACCGGCGACAACGTGCAGTATGCGCCGCCGTCGATCACGAACTCGATCTCCATCGCGAGTAGCTTGCCGTCTTTCGTGACGGCAGTTTTGTGACGCGTGCGCGAGGGATGTCGCTTCGTCGTCGCGACCATGTCTTCGGCGCGGTCGTAGATCAGCTTTACGGGTCTGCTTGACTTCCATGCGAGCAGCGCCGCGTGGCCGGTGATCAGCGACGGATACTCTTCCTTGCCACCAAAGCCGCCGCCCGTTTCGGTTTGGATCACGCGAATCTTGTCTTCCGGCAGATCGAACAATTTCAGGAGCGCTTTGTGAACGTAGTAGGGGCACTGCATCGAGCCCCAAACAGTCACGCCGTCGGTTGGATTGGCGATCGCGATCGCGCCGTTGTTCTCGATGTAGAGTTGTTCCTGTGCGCCGGTTTCATACTCGCCTTCAATGATGAAATCAGCGTTGGCCCACGCTGAATCGGCATCGCCTTTATCGACGAGAAACTTTTTAAAGACGTTGTCTTCACCCCAGATGATCTGTTTGCGCGCGAGCGACTCTTCGAGCGAGAAGACGGCCGGCTGTGCTTCGATCTCGATCAGCACGTTTCGACGCGCTTCTTCGACGAGATACTTGTCGCTGTGAGCGATGAGTACGACGGGCTCTTCGGGATGATTGACGAAATCGGCGGCGAGGTACGGTTGATCGTTCAGGATGAGCGCGACGTAGTTTGCGCCCGGGATGTCTTTCGCCGTGACCACAGTGAATTCGTGCCACGGAATATCGCCGGTGAATGAGATGCTTTTGATGTGGCCGCGCGCGGCCGGGCTACGCACGGTGGCGCCGTGCAGCATGCCCGGAAATGTCAGGTCGTCGATGTACAGCGCCTGACCGGTAACTTTTTTGCGGCCTTCTTTGCGAGGAAAGGGTTTGCCGATAGGGCGATCGGGCATTGATTAACCTTCGTGTTCCTCGGGAAAGAGATCGTCGACCGCCATTCTCCAGCCGGGAACTGCAGGCTCCGCTTCGGCGATCTCGCCCTGCTTATAGAAGGTCGGTCTCTCGGGCTCGCCTAGTCTATAGACGCGAACTACAAGGTCACTGAGCAGATCGACATCCCAAACCACCAGCGTGCCGGCAGCGAAATAATCGTCCCGTTTGGCGGCCATTCTTCGCTCAGCACGAGGACCATAGTCCGTTTTGCTGCGAACTTCGACTGCAAAGACCGGCGCTCCCTTGTAGAACTCCATTCCGAACCGCGTGTCGGAGTCTGTGACGAGAGAATAAGCCGCGTCCGGACTAAAAGATCTGCGGTTTGGCAAGTTGACTACAAAAGTTTTGTTATCGCCTACCGCACGGCCAACGTTTGTTTGTTTGGCGTAAGTGCGTAGTGAGGAAAAGATTTCATCTCCCGCATAACCCGGGAGTCTGCCTGTTGGAGACATGAGGATTATTTCTCCGTTTACTAACTCTGCTTTGCCTTCGACCTTGTACAGGTCGTCGATGGTAGCTTCGACTTTGGTGCTCATATTTGCTTCCTTAGCCACCGATGAAGCTCATGGTGCGTGAGGGCGCCACGAACCCCGGATCGTTGATGAAGTGACGAGGTTCCTTCTTCAATATAACAGATTCAATGTATTCGACAATCTCACCTCTCGTTGCCCCACTGCGAATCACATCGCGCAACGAATGTTCGACCGTCGAAAACAAACACGTACGAATTTGCCCGTCAGCGGTGAGACGGATGCGCGAACACGCGCCGCAAAACGGTTCCGTAACCGGCGCGATGATTCCGATCTCACCCGGCGCGCCGTCCGCGAAACGATAACGCGCGGACGTTTCCGAGCCGCGATTCACGGCCAGCTTAACCAACGGAAACCGCTCGCTAATGCGATCGCGAATCTCCTTCCCGGAAACAACATCAGCACGCGACCACTCGTGCCCCGAATCGAGCGGCATAAACTCGATGAAGCGCATCTTCACGTCATACTCGCGCGCGAACGCCGCGAAATCCGCGACCTCGCTTTCGTTGTGCCCACGCACGATCACCGCATTGATCTTGATCGGCTCGAGCCCCGCATCCTTCGCCGCCGCGATTCCCGCGAGCACGCGGTCCAACACATCCACACCCGTCATGCGTTTGAAAACATCCTGCTTCAAACTATCCAGACTGATCGTGACGCGATCGAGCCCCGCGGCTTTCAACTCATGCGCGCGGTCGGGAAGAAAGTAGCCATTGGTCGTGAGCGCGAGGTCGATGAGCCCGTTCGTTTTCAACCGCGCGAGCTTGCGCACGATCGTTTCGATGTCACGCCGCAACATCGGCTCCCCGCCCGTCAAACGAATCTTCTCGATACCCAAACTCACGAAGATGTCGCAAACGTAGTCAATCTCTTCGTACGACAGCATCTGCTCTTTGGGCGCGATCGGCGGCTCGCCGTGCGGCAGACAATAGAAACAGCGAAAGTTGCACCGGTCCGTCAACGACACGCGCAAGTCGCGAATCGCCCGGCCGTATGCATCCCGCAGCACCCGATTTTTAATCCCTTGTTCCACTATCTCCCATGATAGTTCAGGACCTTTGCAAACGCATCATGGTGCCCTGCATGATCGCGACCAGCTCGCGCTCCTCGCCCGTCAACGCGTGCACGTCGGCCCTAACCACCGTCAGCGTCCGGCCGGATTTAATCACTTCCGCGCGCGCCACAAACGTTTCGCCTTTCGCCGGGCGCAGCAGGTTCACTTTAAACTCGACCGCCAGCACATCCGAGCCCACCGGCATGAGCGTGTACGCTGCGTAGCCGCATGCAGAATCAGCGATCGTCGTGATGATCCCGGCATGAACATAGCCGTGTTGCTGGGCCAGGTCGGCGCGATACGGCAGCGTGATCTCGATCACGCCCGGCTCGACGCGCGTCAGTTCGGCGCCAATCAAGCCCATGACGGTCTGCAGCGCGAAGCTTTCTTTCACTTCTTGAACGAAGGTTGGGTTAGTTGCGTGTTGGGGCATATCTTATGCGGACGGTCCAGCGGGATCGGACAGCAACGCGCGCGCGTTGCGTTGCAAGCCGGCAAGTTTCGCGCGCTTCATCGCGCTGCCGCGAAAACGTGCGGCGTAAGTCTCAGGCGTGAGCGCGAGAATCTCCTCGAGATCTGCATTGACGTTTCCTTCGCGCGCGGCGAAGCGCGGCTCATCAGTCGCCGTTTCAAACCGGTTCCACGGACAAACGTCCTGACAAATGTCGCAGCCATACAACCAACCCGAAAGCCCCTCCTGAATCACTCCCGGCAACTCCGGCGTGCGCAACTCGATCGTCGCGTACGAAATGCACTTGTTCGAATCGACCACGTACGGCTCGGCGATCGCATGCGTCGGACACGCATCGATGCAGAGCGTACACGTGCCGCAATGATCCTCGATCGGTTCCGCCTCAGGCTCGAGTTCGAGGTTCAGCAGCAGCTCACCGATGAACACCCACGAGCCATATTCCGGCGTAATCACGTTCGAGTGTTTGCCGATCCACCCGAGCCCCGCGCGCACGGCCCACGCCTTGTCGAGAGTCGGTTGAATGTCGACGCAGATCTTTCCGGCAGCTTCCGGTTCCTGCTCGCGAATCCACTCGAGCAGCGATTCCAGCTTGGACTTCAAAACCTCGTGGTAGTCGTCACCCCACGCGTAACGCGAGACTTTTCCGGTCGCTGAATCTTCCTGATGTTGATTTGGCGTGTAGTAGTTGAGCGCGACCACAACGATCGAACGCGCTGGCGGGAAAAGCTCGAGCGGATTGAGACGCTTCTCGACGTCTCGCGCCATCCACGACATATCGCCGTGATAGCCGCGGGCGAGCCATTCTTTCAATCGCGGCGTCTCCTCCTCGAGCGGTCCGGCGCTGATAACCCCAACTTTGTGGAAGCCTTCGAATAGCGCGCGCTCTTTGACCGCCCGAGAAGTGACAGATGCCGTAATCACAAGACGAACAGTTTACTGCATCTTCTGTATTTGAATCGTCACGATCGGCGTGTCGCCGGCGGTGCGGCTGTACGAGACCCAGTAACCGGCCTTCGGATAGCGCACGAGTTTGTGCTTCGATCCGTCGGGCTTGGTTTCGAAGTCAGCGCCAAACACCTGTTGCGGCGTGATCACGTCTGACGCGCCGTTCATGAAATCGACCGAGATCGCCGTCACTTTGTGCGTCGCCTTGTCGTAAAGGATCTGCGCGGTTTCCTTCTCGCCGAAAACGTAGAAGTCCTGCTCGTCGCCTTTGTCCGCGGGATTGCCGAGCTTCTTGCGCACGTCATCCGCGAGCCAGCCGATCTGCACGCCGCGATACTCCTGAAAAACCGGCGAGTCCTCAGCCGCCACGGCGGGCGCCTTGCGCGTCGTTTGCGCAACGGCGGCCGCTAACAAAATCGTAAGCAGCACTAACGCGCATACGACGCAGAGACCTGTTAATCGAAAGTGGTGAGTCATGGGTTTACTCCTTTCCAGGAATAAAATGTTGTTTCCACTAAAGCGGGTAGGAATGAGACCGCCGGACACCCGTGAAAAGTTCTGCCGACGGGCCCATGTGCAGTCAAAATAATCCCAGGAAATTCCGATGTCAATCTCTGACAAGCACTGCTAGAATGCCCGTCTTTTGTCAGCCAAAGGAGACCACAGATTTTGCTAACCAGGAACGTGCTCGCGGTCGCGTTGTCGATGTTCTTTTTGGTGATGGTCCAAGCGGGTTGTAAAAACGCCGTTGCGCCGCCGACAAATCGTGCAGAGGCGACTCCGTCGCCGCGAAAGGTCGACACGGCCGCCATCGAAGCCGAGGTGATCAAACTCGAGCGCGAGTGGGCCGATGCGGTCAAGAATGGCGACGCGGATGCAGCGCGGCGCGTGATGGCGGACGACATCGCGATCGTTAATCCTGATGGCTCGACCTCCGCGAAGGCCGAAGAAGTGGACGCCATTCAGGCGAAGACTGTGACGATGGACTCGTGGGAGATTCTCGAACCGAAGGTAACGGTGCTCGACGAGAACAATGCTTTTGTGACGGGACGCGGCGTGATCAAGAACGGAAAAGCCAAAGTCCCAAACTCTAAGAAGACGATCGATATCAGTGGTGAGTACCGGTTTCTCGATGTGTACGCGCGGCGCAACGGTAAGTGGGAGGCGGTCGCTTCGCAAACTACACCAATCGCGCAAGCCTCAGCGAAGAATCCGTAGGTGTTAGCCTGTGGCCCATATGCCGGGAATCGTCGTCGAACAACGCGGACAGCGTCCTTCGCGCGTGACCTGCACCTGACGAATCAGATACCCAAAACGCTCGACCAGCAACTCATCGCACGACGGGCAGTAAGTGTTTTCCCAACGTCCAACTCGTCCCGGCAGATTGCCGGCATAAACGTAACGCAGCCCCGCCTCACGACCAATCTCACACGCACGAATCAACTGCTCGGCAGTCGTGTTTGAGTTTTCCGTCATCCGGTAATCCTGATGAAACGCCGTGACATGCCACGGAATATCGGGCGAGACTGACGCGATGAAATCCGCTGCGCGCCTAATCTCATCGATCGAATCATTGAACCCGGGAATCACGAGCGTCACGATCTCTTCCCAGAAACCGCGCTCCTGGACCATCTTCACCGTCTCAAGAATGTTGTCGACAACGCCGCCGAGCTGGCGATAGTTCTTATCGTTCATCGACTTCAAATCGATCTTGTAACAGTCGGTCCACGGCCGCAGGTAGTCGAGCACTTGCGGCGTCGCATTGCCGTTGGAGATGAATGCGGTTTTGAAACCCGCGGGCCGCGCTTTCTGAAAAACTTCGACCGCCCACTCCGCTGTGATCAGCGGTTCGTTGTAACTGCTGCCGACCATCGCCGCGCCGTAAGTCTTCGCCATCGTTACGAGCCGGTCGGCGGAGACGATCGTCGGGCTCGTTCCCGCGGCGTCGTCGCGCAGCGCCTGCGACGTGAGCCAGTTCTGGCAGTACGCACAATGAAGATCGCAGCCGAGCATGCCGAACGTGAGCGTGTCCGAACCGGGCAGCACGTGAAAGAACGGTTTCTTCTCGGTCGGATCGCACGCGAGCGCCGCGACGTAATTGGCCGGCGCGCGCAGATGCCCGCCTTCGTTGAAGCGGACTTTACAGATGCCGCGCTTGCCGGACTTGATCAGGCAACGATGCCCGCAGGCATAACATTTCAGCGCGTCCCCTTCGAGATGTTCGGTCAATTCGGGCGCGCCTTCGATGGTCATCGAATCGAGGACGTTGGCGAGTGGTGTGGCTGTACTGCTAAGTGGCATTGCTATTACGGTGTTATTTTAAGGGAATGATTATCGAAGAACTAACGGTCACGGCGTTTCAGCAACACACGCGCATCCTCGGCTGCGAGAAAACAAAGCAGGCTATCTGCATCGATCCCGGGGACGAAGCGGAACGCATCGTCGAGACGCTCGATCGTCGTGGCCTCAACCTGCAAGCGATCGCGCTGACGCACGCACATCTCGATCACGTCGGCGGCGTTGCCGCGCTCAGAAAACTAAAACCCGACGCGCGGATCAACCTGCACAAAGGCGACGAGTTCATGTATACGGGACTGCCCGAGCAGCCGGCGTGGATCGGAATTCCTCGTTCGCAGTGGGCGGCGCTCGGCTTCGTCTTCGAACCGCCGCCGCCGGTCGATGAATATTGGAATGACGAGCAGACGTACGCAGTCGGCGAGTTGCAGTTCAAGATCCTGCACTGTCCCGGACACACGCCTGGTCACGTCGTTTTATACGAGCCCAATGAACGAAAGGTGTTTGTAGGCGACGTGTTGTTTGCGGGTTCGATCGGCCGCACCGATCTGCCGGGCGGATCGATGCCGCAGTTGCTCGACTCGATCAAGAACAAACTGCTCACCCTTCCCGACGACGTTACCGTTTATTCAGGACACGGATCGCTCACGACGATCGGCGAGGAACGTCTGACGAATCCATTCTTGACGGGCGTTTACAATTTGCGCGGCACGAGGTTTTGAGAACACGGGTCAGCGGAGACGCTGCGCTTTCATCTCTTCCCACCGATCTTTTTGATCGTCGTCCAACTGGCTCGGCAAAGTGTCGACCGGAATGTTGTTCACCGCACAAAACTGGCGCCACAAAACAAACCGCAGATCGTATTGGCCGGTCGTATCCGAGACCGAGTTGTCGATTGGGGGTGGCTGCTTCTTCCGCTGTCCCGTATCCATGACTCTGACCCTACCTTGATATGGTTGAGGAAGTGTAACAGCTTCAGGACTATTTCTCTACGATGTCCTTCTTCAGGCTCACCACGAACGCGAGAATCTCGCCTTTCTCCTTCTCAGGCACTTTGAACTTGTCGAGCGAAGCGATGAGATGTTTGGCCGCGGCGTCCCACTCGGCGCTACTGATTCCGAGACCCGCATGCGAGGTTTTCATGTCGCGTCCGAGGTAAAGGCATGGTCCACCGGTCGCGGCGCAAAATTGATCGAGGATGTGCTGGCGAATGCGTTTCTTCGAATCGTCGCTGTGACCGACGAAGAACCGCTCAAATTGTTTGTCGGTAACGAGGCGGCCGACAAAATCATCGACGACAGCGGCGAGTGCGTCGTAGCCGCCGATGCGTTGATACAGTGATTTTTCCTGAGCGCGGCTCGGCATCGAGCCGGCAACCATTAAGAGCAGGGAAAGGACCAGTCCGATTACAGCGGTCCGCTGAAAACGCGAGTTGGTTTGCATCAGTTGAGTCTCCTCTTTGCAAAATTAGAAGTACGTTGTGAAGTACGGACTAAAACCCTGGATCGGATTTCTAGTAATCGCTGCGGAGATACATCGCGCCGGTAGGCGACTGCGCGCCGCCGGCAGGTTCTAAGGTAACGGCCATAACCGAGTAATCGCGGTCCTGGGCCTGGATGTGCTCGTTTACCTGAGCGCGGCCGGCGCTGTCAGTCGAGAATGTGTTGCCCGGTCGCGGAGCGCGTTTCGGTTCGATGAACCAGAGTTGGTATTCCTTGCCTGCGGGCGGCTGCGGCAGGCCGTTCACAAGCAGGATCGCACGGCCGGTCCAGTCGTAAACGATCTTTGCACTTGCGCCCGGCGCTTCGTTTGTTCCGTGCAAGTCTTTCATTCTCGCTCCGGGAGAAGAAAGAATTTCGACGAGGGTGGTCTCTTGTTGATGCCGGCGGTTTTGTTGCCACAGTACGATCACGGCGATGATTAGAGCGGCGAAGAGGATTACTGCGGCGATTTGGCCGAGCGAGCCGAGAGAGTTCCACAGGTTGCGTTGCGGGCGCGCAAGGGGAACCACGTTTTTTTCAGACCGGATCTGTGTTAACAGGTTTCGACGTACCTCAGTCGATGGTTCAATGGGATCGGCGCTCAAGGCGAGGCTCGCGGCAACCGCTTCCCACTCGTCCAGATCACGACGACACTCCGCACACGTTTCGAGATGTTCGTTCAGCGCCCGTTCTTCCGCCGCGTCAAGCGACGACAGCGCGTGGGCCGGAATCATCTCTTTGTAGTCTTCGTGGATCATCGTTACTTAAAAACCGAGATCTGAACCCTTCCCCGCCAGCAGTTCACGCAACTTCATCATGCCCGTGCGCATGCGCGTTTTGACCGTCCCCAACGGCGCGCCGACGCGCGCGGCGATCTCCGACTGGCTGAGGCCGTCAAAATAGGCGAGCAGCAACAGCCGCTTCTGCTCGTCGGGGAGTTGGGCCAGCGCCGCGTTTACCACGTGACGCTGTTCTGAACGGAAAGCATCGCTCGCTGCGTCCGAAACCGCTTCCGCTTCGTCTCGCGCCCCTGCGGCTGCGACTCGTTCGCGCGCCGCGAGTGTTCTCAATCTGTCGATGCCGCGGCTGCGCGCGAGTGTTACGAGCCAGGTAAACGGCCGCCCGCGAGTCTCGTCGAAGTCTGCTGCCCGCCGCCAAACCTGCAAAAACACCTCTTGCAGCACGTCCTCCGCTTCCTCGCGGTTGTTCAATATACGCATCAGCAGCCCAAACAGGATTACACGATACAGATCGTAGAGCTGCGCCAGTGCCGCCTCGTCACGCGCGGCAATCGCTTTCAGCAGCACAACGTCGTTGGCTACAGATGACACGGATTGTGAGTAAGGATTAGGCGACCGTAATTTCCGGCGCGAGATACACGTCCTGAATCGCGTTCAGCAACTGCACGCCCTCGCTCATCGGACGCTGAAAAGCCTTGCGACCGGAGATCAGGCCCATGCCGCCGCCGCGTTTGTTGATGACCGCGGTGCGCACAGCCTCCGCCATATCGCTCGCGCCCTTCGACTCGCCACCGGAATTGATCAAGCCGCAACGGCCCATATAGCAGTTTGCGACCTGATAACGGACCAAGTCGATCGGGTTGTCGCTGGTCAGTTTTTCGTAAACGAGCTTGCTGGTCTTGCCATACGAACTGCCGAGCTCTTTCTCAACGGCTTTGTAACCACCGTTACGCTCGGGCAGTTTCTGCTTGATGATGTCCGCTTGAATGGTAACGCCGAGATGGTTTGCCTGGGCCGTGAGATCGGCTGACGCGTGCATGTCGCCCTCGGGAGTTTTGAATTTCGGATTGCGCAGGTAACACCAGAGAATGCACGCCATGCCCAACTCATGCGCCTGGGCAAACGCTTCGCTGATTTCCGTGATCTGGCGCGTTGACTCATCTGAGCCGAAATAGATCGTCGCCCCAACCGCGACCGCGCCGAGGTTGTGTGCTTCTTTCACCGTGCCGAATAAAACCTGGTCGAACTTGTTCGGCAACGTAAGCAACTCGTTATGATTGATCTTCACGATGAACGGAATCTTGTGCGCGTACTTACGCGCGACCGAGCCGAGCACGCCAAACGTAGAAGCCACCGCGTTGCAGCCGCCTTCGATCGCCAGCTTCACGATGTTTCCCGGATCGAAATACTGCGGGTTGGGAGCAAACGAGGCGCCCGCCGAGTGTTCGATGCCCTGGTCCACCGGCAGAATCGAGAGATAACCAGTGCCGGCGAGCCGGCCGTTATTAGCCAGCGTTTGCAACGAGCGAAGCACGCTTGGTGAACGATCGGAAGCACTCCAAACGCGATCGATAAAGTCCGGTCCCGGGACGTGCAACTGATCCTTCGCGATCGTTTGCGACGTGTGGTCCAGAAGACTTTGTGCTTCCGGTCCGAGAAGCTCGGCGATACGGTCCATTGTTGGGGAGTGTTTTAGTTCGGTAGCCATCCCGGTTTGCCTCCTGATGCTCAGCTCTCTTTGGAGTGCGGCGACTCGTCGCCGCTTTCATCTGGATCACGCAGATTTGGTTACGAAAGCGGCGACGAGTCGCCGCACTCCAAAGAAGCTGCTGGATTATACGATTCGGTTGAAGGGCGAGCAAATTTTCGAGTAAAATCACCCACGCCCGCCGCACCCAAGCAATCCCGGCGGGAGTCCTCGGTAGCCTGCTCTAATACACGTATTAGTCATTTCGCAGCAGTTTGGAAAGGTAAACAAATGAAAATTCCTCCCCCGCTTTATCTCCTACTTGGTCTCGTAGTGTGTTTGTTGATGCTGGCTGTGCCGCTGCCGGCCGCCCCTCTCGGCGACGAGTGGAAACCCGTCGATCCCGGTGAACTCGCCCTCAAGACTCCGGTCGTCGAGAAAGACGCCGACGCGGAAGGGCTGTTTTGGGAAGTCAAGATCGACGACAACCCTGACGGTGACCTGATCTTCAACCACTATCTCCGCGTCAAAGTCTTTACTGAGCGTGGGCGCGAGTCGCAGAGCAAGATCGACCTGCCGTTCGGCAAGCTTTACGGCGGCGAAGTAAAGATCAACGACATCGCCGCACGGACCATCAAGCCTGACGGTTCGATCGTGGAGCTGAACAAAAAGGATATTTTCGAACAAACCATCGTGAAAGCGAGTGGTTTGAAAGTGAAAGCCAAATCGTTCGCGATGCCGGCGGTCGAACCGGGCTGCATCATCGAGTATCGCTGGCGCGAAGTGCGTGTCAGGCAGGACGCGCATTACCTGCGGCTGCAATTCCAGCGCGACATTCCGGTGCAGCGCGTTGAGTATCTCGTCAAACCGTTTCCTTACGAAGGCCTGAGCTTCAACTCGATCATGCTGCACGGCAAAACGACACCGTGGACCAAGGCCAAGAACGGTTTCTACAGCACGGTGATGACCGATGTTCCGGCCGTGCCCGACGAAGCGCGGATGCCCCCTGAAGATCAGGTGAAGATGTGGATGCTCGTCTACTACGCAGCCGGCGACAAGCGTCCGGAGCCCGAAAAGTATTGGAGCGATCTCGGCAAGCGGGTTTACGAGGAGACGAAGTCGTTCATCAAGCCCAACGACGAAGTGAAGAAGATGGCCGCATCTCTTATCGCCGACGCGAAGACTGACGATGAGAAGCTGGCTAAGTTGTTCGAGTTTTGCCGCACGAAGATCAAGAACGCGAGCGATGATGCGTCGGTTCTCACGCCTGAAGAACGCGCCAAAGTCAAAGACAACAAAACTCCTGCCGACACTTTGAAACGCGGCATCGGCAGCTCCATCGATATCGATCTTCTCTTCGCGGCACTCGCCAGCGCTGCCGGTTTCGACGCGCGCATCGCGCTCTCGCCAGATCGCGGCGACTTCTTCTTCGATAAGGGAATGCCCAACGCCTATTTCCTTGAGCCGCGAAACATGGCCGTAAACGTCGGCGGCACGTGGAAGTTTTTCGATCCGGGTTGGAACTACATTCCGTTCGGCATGTTGCGCTGGCAGGAAGAAGGCGAACAGTCGTTGATTACCGATCCGAAACAACCGGTGTGGGTTAATACGCCGATGTCGCTGCCGGAGAAGTCGAAGATCCAGCGCCGCGCGAAATTGAAGTTGCTGGACGACGGCACGCTCGAGGGCGACGTGACGGTCGAGTATTCGGGCCACTGCGCCATCGAACGCAAAGAAGAGATCGACGAGGAATCGGAAGCCGCCCGCGAAGACAGCTTGAAGGGAGAGCTCAAAGATCAGATGAGCGCGGCCGAGATCACGAATATCAAGATCCAGAACGTTACGGATCCGGTGAACCCGCTGATCTATTCCTACCACGTACGTTTTCCGGGTTATGCGCAGCGCACCGGTAAGCGTTTGTTCTTCCAGCCGGCGTTTTTCCAGCACGGTGTTGCGCCGGTCTTTGCCACCGCGTCGCGCAAAAATCCCGTCTATTTCCATTACCCGTGGGCCGAAGACGATCACGTCGAAATCGAACTGCCGGCCGGTTATGCACTCGACAATGCGGACGCGCCCGCGCCGTTTGGCAGCGCTCCGATCTCCGAGTACAAGCCGCGCCTGGCCCTTACTTCCGACGGGAAGACGCTGGTTTACACGCGCAACTTCTTCTTCGGCGGCGGCGGTAACGTGCTGTTTCCGGTTGACAGTTATACGCAGCTCAAGACCTACTTCGACGAACTGCACAAGCAGGACAATCACAGCCTGGCGTTGAAACAGAGCGCGGCGACAGCGTCGAACTAAGCCCCGCAATGAAGAGGTGAAGAAGTTATGAAGTCATTACTTGTTACTGTTGTCGCACTGTTTGTGTTGGCAGCGCCGGCGAGGGCCGCCGTTGCGGGCGAGGATACGCCGGTCTGGGTGCAGCAGGCCGCTGCGATGAAGGTTCCGACCTATGACAAAGACGTGTCCGCGGTCGTGCTCGTCAATGAGAAGACAACGACGATCGACTCCGATGGTCGCATTACCGAAACCCTCAATTACGCCGTTCGCATCCTGCAACGCGAAGGACGCGGGTATGCGATGGGCCACGTGGTCTACAAAACCGACGGCGACAAGGTGAAGGACCTGCACGCCTGGCTCGTGCGGCCAAACAGCCAGATAAAACGCTACGGGAACGACGATACGATTGATGTCGCCGGTCAGCCGAACGACGTTTACAACGAGTATCGCGTGAGAGCTATTTCCGTGAGTTCCGAAGCAGACGTCGGCTCCGTGTTTGCCTACAGCTATTCGCGCGAAGAGAGATCCGTGTTTAGTCAGGACGACTGGGACTTTCAGGACGAGCTTCCGGTGATCAGTTCGCGTTACACGCTGACACTTCCGACCGGCTGGCGCGCGGAAGGCGTCACTTTCAATCACGCCAACATCGAGCCGCGAATTAACGGCACGTCCTACACGTGGGAGCTCTCGAACCTGCCGCCGATTCCGTCCGAGCCAATGAGTCCGAATATCACGAACATCGCGCCGCGCATGGCGGTGAGTTATTACCCGCCGGCAAATTCGTCGCCGGTCGGGATCAAAACGTTTGCCAGCTGGGCCGACGTTGCCGCGTGGATGAGCGAGCTCGAGGATCCGCAGGTGCAGGTCGACGACGCGCTCGCGAGAAAAGCCTACGAACTTACGGCGGGCGCGAAAACCGAATTCGACAAAATTCGCGCCATCGGCGCCTACGTTCAGAACATTCAATACATCTCGATACAAACCGGAGTGAACCGCGGCGGTGGCTATCGCCCGCACTCGTCAACCGAAGTTTTCGCAAAGTCATACGGCGACTGCAAAGATAAAGCGAACCTGATGCGCGCGATGCTGAAAGTGATCGGCATCGACTCGG
>CAMLLD010000080.1 GCA_946480785.1 uncultured Blastocatellia bacterium
TTGGAATGGAAAACCCGCACCCTCGAGGTTTTTACACAAGCTGCTTGACGTCACCTCCGACTATTTTGGCGTCTCATTGGAGTGCGGGGACTTGTCACCGCTTTGGCCAAAGCGCCGACGAGTCGGCGCACTCCAAATTGATCATTTTGGCGGCGGTGGGGCCGTGAACATGTCGAGGCCAGATAGACCAAGACTCGCTTCGATCTCCTCCATGCGCTTCAACGCCGACTCGAAGCCATCGCTGCCGAACATCTCGTTTTCGATGTCTTCAAACTTGTCGCTCAACTGCTCGTATTCCTCGTCGCCCGTCGCCGCCTTCCACGCCGGAAACACGACCGTGTCTTCGATCGCGGCGTGATGCTCGTACATGCGCACGAACGATTCGAGTGTCTTCGCGACGTTCTCGACCTGGTTCGTCGCGATGCGATCCGCTTTCGAGACCGACAACAGCCAATCGGTGATCTCGCGGCCGCGTTGGTGTTGGGCCAACAGCACGTCGCCATACGCGGCCACCGGCCCCTGCACCTTCTTGATCAGCGGAATGATGTAACCCTCTTCCAAACGTTTCTCGTGATAGTCTTCGCCAAACGCGCGAAACAACTGCGCCGTTTTTTCGAGTGCTTCCGCCGGCAACGACGTCGCGTCCTGGCGCAACTTCACCGCCGACTCCTGATAGACCAGCAACGCGCGCCGCAGGACGCCGTGTTCGCGCATCAGGTCTTCCAACGCGGTTACGTCCACGGGCGTTGCTTCGCCGGGCGCTGGTGGTTTGTTCTCCTCATTCGTCGCGGTGCCGCCACTTCCGCTCGGCTGCGCGCGGCAACCAATCAACAACGCACCCGCGCCGGCCACTGAAATGCCGGCGAGCAACTGTCTTCTCGTTTGGTTCAAAGTCCCTGCTCCTGAAGTTGGATTCAACGACGCCTTTGATATTACTCTCGTCGCGAGTTTAGACTAAGCACAAACTCAACAGACGATCATGAACAACGAAGAGATCGCCCGCCGATTCTATCGCCTGTCCGCGCTAATGGAGATTCGCGGCGACGATCCGTTTCGCCTGCGCTCGTATCGCAACGCGGCCGAGGCGATCGAGGTTTGGCCCACGCCGCTGAAAGAGATAGCCGACAAAGAGGGCGTGACCGGTTTGCAGGAAATTCCCGGCGTCGGCAAAGCGATCGCGGGGAAAGTGATCGACCTCCTGAATCGCGGCACTTTCGACGCGTGGGAACGGCTCATCGCGGAAACACCGGAAACCGTTCTCGACCTGACGGAAA
Organism: uncultured Blastocatellia bacterium; assembly: GCA_946480785.1. The sequence continues at coordinate 1,275 of CAMLLD010000080.1, forward strand.
TCCCCGGCATTGGACCGAAGACGGCGGCCTTGCTGCACCAGCGTTTCAAAGTCTCGTCGCTGCCGGAGTTGAAAGCGTTCGTTGCGGGCGGCGGGCTGGACATGGTGGACGGCATCGGCCTCAAAACCGGGGAAAGAATTAAACAAGCCCTGGATCTTTCTTGATCTATAATGCGCCGCTATGACAAAGAAAATCAGACGCCGTGACTTCATGCGCAACAGCGCTGTTGCTGGTCTCACTCTCGCCGCCGCGAAGCAGCAAGCCGCCGGCTTCCCGACGATCCTGACGCAAAGCGCCGTCAAGCCACTCGTGATTTCTTCGGCCAACGGCAACCGCTTCAAGAATGGCGGCACGATGACGGCCGTGCACAAGGCGTTCACGATGATCACCGGCGGGTCTGACGTGCTCGACGCGGTGATTGCGGGCGTCAATATCGTCGAACTCGATCCACTAGACGACAGTGTTGGTTACGGTGGTTTGCCGAATGCCGACGGGATCGTGCAACTCGATTCGTCAGTGATGCATGGGCCAAAGAAGCGCGCGGGCGCGGTGGGCGCGATCGAAGGCGTGCGCACGCCGTCGCTGGTGGCGAAGGCGGTAATGGAGTACACGGACCATCATCTGATCGTCGGCAAGGGCGCGCAGGAGTTTGCGCGCAACATGGGGTTCAAAATCGAAGACGATCTCAACACTGAGAACTCGCGCAAGCAGTGGCTCGAGTGGAAACGACGCACTGACCCCGGTCATTATCTGGATCCGAAAGAACGCGCTGAGGCTGGGCATCGTGTGGCGCTCGAGATGCTCGCGGAAGGAAAACTGCGCGAAGAGAATCTGCACGGGACGATCAATTGCGACGGTATCAATGCGAAGGGTGAGATCTGTGGTGTGACGACCACGAGCGGTCTCGCGTGGAAGATACCGGGACGGCTCGGCGACTCACCGATTCTCGGCGCCGGTTTGTATGTCGACGGCGCTGTCGGCGCTGCGGGATCGACCGGTCGCGGCGAAGCGAACCTCTACAATCTCTGCTCGTTTGTGATCATCGAGGAGATGCGTCGCGGTGCGCATCCGAAAGATGCAGGCATGGAAGTGCTGAATCGAATCAAAGCGAACACGATCGAGAAGCGTCTGCTGAACAGCCGCGGTTTGCCGAACTTTGGGATCAACTTCTACATCCTGAACGCGAAAGGTGAGTATGCGGGCGTCACGATGTATGAAGGCGCTTCGTTCGCGATCTGTAACGAGAATGGTCCACAGACGTTGAAATCAGAGGCGCTGCTGCAAGGCAAGCCCAGCGACTGACCGGGTAGTGTCTTGCACGCCGGAGGCTCTTTTGTCGCGATCAACGCCGAAGGGGCGCTTGCTCTTTTGTCGTTAACGCCGAAGGCGTTTGCTAATGTCAGCCCAGGGTTGGAGCTTGCGACACCCTGGGACTCAGCAGCCCATTGAATCCAACGCTGAAAGCGTTGACTAGATCGTGCGCGAGGTTGCCAACGCTTTCAGCGTTCCAATGCCTCGTACTAGCTGACCCAGGGTTGTCGCAAGGCTCCAACCCTGGGCTGACATTAGCAAACGCCTTCGGCGTTAACCGACAAAAGAGCAAACGCTCTCGGCGTTAACCGATAAGAGCAAACGCTCTCGGCGTTAACCCGGACAAAGAGCAAACGCTCGGCGTTAACCGCGACAAGTGAACGCCTGCGGCGTTCAAACTACTAACAAACTGGCTGCCCCCAAAACCAGAATGCGTACACGTCGAATAATCCTCGCCATCCTCATCACCTCCGCGCTGCTCACAACAGCGTGCCTCAGGGAGGTCGCCAGTAGTCTGACCGAAGTGCGAAAGGTCTACGAGGCCTTGAATAAAGAGTTTGGCGAGACCGTCTTCGTGAACGTCAACGAAGGGCCGCGAAACCATCTCGCCCTCAACATCTCGTTCATCAACTCCGCCCTAAACAGCCGCTCGTCCGACGAACGCGCGGCGCGCGCGCAACGGACCGCCGACATCGTTAAGCAAACTTACACGCGCATTAATAATCTCGACGTCATCTGGGTCGCCTTCGTCCGCCAGGAGACGCATTACGTCGTCTTTCATCGCAGCGACATGATCGACTATTTCAGCTTTAGCAAAGACGGACGCAGAATGAGGTCGCGCTCAGATTCATCTGACACGACCGGTTCGGGCGTGCAGTTGGAAGTCACTGCATCCTACTCCAGCACCAGCGATGTATCCGACGTTTCAGTCAGCGGCATTCAACTCGAGGGGCAACCCGGTGGCCTGGGCATTACGGTCCTGCCGCATTTCACGGTCGCCGGCGACGTGCGAACAGAAAGAGCGCGCCCACCCAAGGCGGTCCTCTTCTACTTCGCTTCGTATTCCGAGAGTCCGCGCTTTCGCCAAACAGAGCCCATCACCTTCATCGCAGATCAAAAACCGGTGGTACAACTGGATGGTCAATTCAACGGCAAGGACGCGCAGTTCTGCGAGTTGCCTGTACCTTACCCCGCGTTCAGCAAAATCATCGCGGCCGACGATCTCGCCATCAAACTAGGCGGCAAAGAGTACAAGTTGAAGCCGAAGGAATTTGCAGCGATTCAGCGGATGGACGATTACGTCAAATAACCCGATCCGCGCGTGGTCCAATACTCACACCGATCGCGCCGGCACGGGTTCATTGCCGTACTTCTGCGTCGCGAACCCCACGATTAGACCAACGATCGTTCCCGGCAACATGATCTGAAAGTAATAACCGCCGTTCAGCAACGCCGTCAGATACGCGAGCACAGCGCCGACCAGCACTCCAAACAAAATCCCGATCGGCAGCGAGTGAAACTTCTTCGCAAAGAAACCGATCGCGACGCCCGCGATGATGCCTTTGATAGTCGAGCCGATAACGATACCGCCGAGTTGATCGCGAACGGCCGGGGTGAACCACGCAGTGAGTCCGTCGATGGCGCCGAGTATCGCGCCGAGTATTACGCCGAGCAGGGGTTTGGACATGTCGTTTTCTCCTTCGTCTACTGTGTTCTACTCTTCTATTAAACGCGCGGCGCGAAATCTTTAACTGCGGGACGTAAAAATCAAAATAATTCTCATAACGAGATACGCGAGCACGAGGAGGATCAGAAACCGGTTCTTGCCGGCCCAGCGTGCGCTCTTCTCAAACACGCTCTCGCGATACGCCGACACGGGCTCCGCGTCGAGCCACTTGCCGACCTCGCGCGACAGCTCGGCCGCAGTGGCGTAGCGCGCGTTCGGCTCCGGCGACATCGCTTTCATGCAGATCGCTTCTGCGGGCTTATTGACTCTCGGATTTGCGGTTCGCGGGCGCGTTGCTGACGGCGCTCGATCTGTCAACAGAAAATAGAGCACCGCGCCGAGTGAGTAGACATCGGAGCGTTCGTCGAGTCGATCGATTTCACCACGCGCTTGTTCGGGCGACATGTAAGTGCGTGTACCGATGATCGTGCCGTCAGTCGTGGCTTCCATCGCGTCGTCGGCTTTGTGATCCTGCTTGCTCTTGCCGGGCAGCCGTAACGTGTCAGCTTCGGACGCGGGTTCGTGTTTGCGCAGAATCTTCGCCACGCCCCAATCGAGCACGAGCACTTCGCCGAACGATCCGATCATGATGTTCTGCGGTTTGAGATCGCGATGAATCACGCCGTGCGCGTGCGCAAACGCGACCGCGTCACACGCGGCCTGAAACTTACGGAGGCGATCGCGAATCGAGTCAGTCTCCGCGGCGTATTCGTCCAAACGTTTACCGCGCACGTACTTCATCGCGTAGAAGATACGACCGTCAGGCAGCACGCCGACGTCGTGCACGGGAACAATGCCTGGATGTTCGAGGCGCGCGATGATCTGCGCTTCGCGAACCATGCGTTCGCGCAGGTCGGTCGTCAGGTCAGGTGAGTTGAGCACTTTGATCGCGACCTGGCGATTGAGCTCGGTGTCTTCGGCGAGATACACGGTTCCCATGCCGCCGCGCGCGAGCTCCGTCCGGAGGCGATACTTCGTCGCGGTGAAGTCAGGATTCACCGCCAGCTCGCGCAGATGATCGATGCGATCGTCAGAGAGCCACTTCATTTCACTTCGACTCCGAGCAGCGAACGCGCTTCGTTGCGAAACTCTGCTTCAGTTGCCGTGATCTCGCGCAGCTTTTCGATGATGATGCGGCGGAAGTCACGTCGCGCGGCAGCGAGATAGTTGTTCACGGTTGCGGCGTCCACTCCAAACTGTTCGCCGAGAGATGCGTACGTCAGACGTCCGTTGTCCGCCAGGTCGTAACGTTCGAACAACTCGAAGTAGATTTCTTTTCCGCTCGCGCGACACTGCGCGCGCAACGCTTCCACCGCGAGCGTAAACATCCAGCGCACCCACTCGCGATGAAAATAATCTTCCGGAGTTAACTCCGCAGCCGCCGCGTGCAAGGCAAACTCGTCTGCGGCGCTTACGAAATCGAGTTGAAAGTGTTCCGCGTCGCCGCCGCGCTTGAGACGCTTTCCGGCCTTGCGCTCATTCGCGACAAAGCCGTCGAGACAGGTGCGCAGAAACGTTTGAAAGCTCGCTTTGCTCGCGTCGTAATTCGCGAAATGGTTTTTCTCAAACGCATTCGCGAAGAAGCCTTGCGTTAGATCTTTCGCGTCTTCGTTATCGGCTTGCCACTTGAGGCGCACGTATTTGTAAACGGGTTTCCAATAGCTCTCGAGGATCGTTTCGAACGCGCGCTGTCGCACGCCGTCGTCTTGGCTGCGCGCGCGCACGATCGCCGACTGGTTCGTCTGCGGAAAGCGATGCTGTGCGCCGCCGATGTCTGTGTCCGGATCCATCTCTCGCGTCTGAATTATTTCTTTGGCCCAGCAGTCACGATTGCTTTACACTCCGCACGCATGAAGCGATTCCATCTCATCTTCGGACTGGCCATGCTCGTCGCTTTTCTGCTCACCGGCCAATACATGGATCGTTTTCACGAACACCTGAGAAACATGGCCGATGGTCCACGAATGCTTTATCGCACGCGCCACATCTTTATCCTGTTCTCAGGCTTGCTGCACCTCGGCATCGGCACGTACTTTCGTTATCGCCTCGATGCGCAGCGACGCATTTTACAGATCGTCGGTAGCTTGCTGGCAACGGTCGCTTCGGTGTTGTTTATCATAGCGTTCTTTTACGAGCCACATCTCACACACTTGTACGCGCCGCTGTCGAAGGCGGGCGTAATCATGATCGCGATCGGCGCGCTGCTGCACGCCGTGAGCGGAATTAGGGAAACCACATGAAACGAGCTGTATATTCCGTCTTCGTGTTTGCTTTGCTGGTTGCGGGCTTCGGTCTGAGTGGGAAGGCGGTTTACGCGCAGGAGCCGCTTGATGGTCCAAACCGCCCGTTCAAGGATGAACTGCTCGAGAACCTCGTCGGTGATTGGAAACTAACGCGGCAGATTCGCGGGCAAGCGGTGCAGAATACGGTGAAGGCCGAGTGGGTTTTGAATCACCAGTTTCTGCGGATTTATATGAAGGACGTCGCGACACCGGCGCAGTATGAAGCCATGGTCTTCGTCGGCTACGACAACGCGAGCGACCGCTACGTGGTCCACTGGATCGACGTCTTCGGCGGGCGCTTTTCCGAGACGCTCGGCTACGGAAAGCGCGACGGCAACGCGATCAAATTCATCTTCGAATATCCCGACGGTCCCTTTCACAACACCTTCACCTGGAACGCCGCCGACAAGACGTGGACATTTCTAATGGAACATAAGAACAAGGAAGGCAAATGGACCACCTTCGCCACCGACACCCTGCGCCGCTCATGACAAGTCAGTCTGGAGTACAGAGCTTATGAATTTGAATTCTGCTCTCAGATGGTGTGGTAGCTTATTGGTTCTCTACTCTTTGTTGGGTGTCGCGGCTTGCGAGAGGCCGATGACTATCGCGGTGACTAAGGACTCCAATCCGCCCTCATTCAGACTCTCAGGGAGTGGGCGTTTGGTCTTTTTAACTGTATTTGAGGTGCTCCCAAATAAAACGCCCTCCCTCGCTGATCCGGTACTCTGGAAAATCAGACCCGCGCAAGAAAATTTAATTTCGGGGTTACCGGAGATTACCTACGGTGTGGTTCCACCAGGATTTACGCAAACTGCGCCGACTAGTGGTACACCGCAACCACTTTTGGAAGGAAAGATGTATGAGATAGGTGGGCCAGCTTACGACGCAGACGGCGGATCGATACGCTTCACAATCAAAGACGGTAAAGCGATCGTGGTGTCTTACGTTCGTTGATGAGTTTTTCTCACATGTTAAGGTGGCGAGTCTCTCAACCAGCACTCGCGCTGAGTTTCGCTTCTGCCTGACGCTTCACGATCACGAGCGTTATGTCGTCGGCGGCGCTTGTACCTTGGGCGAATTTTGTCAACGAAGATTCGATGCGATCGCGAATGCCGGCCGCGGAGGCGTTCACGTTGCGCGCGACGACTTCATAAAGACGCGTCGCGCCGAATTCCTCGCCTGTTGGGCTCACCGCTTCTGTTACACCGTCCGAATAGATCACCAGCACATCGCCCGGCTGCAACTGCGTTCGCCCTTCGCGATACTCCGCATCAGGCTTGATCCCGAGCGGCAACCCGCCCGACGCAAGCTGCTCCACCGTTCCTGCCGAATGAACGATCAACGGCGGATTGTGCCCCGCGTTGAGAAACGACAAGGCCCCCGTCACCGGATCGAGCTCCGCATAAAACAACGTGACGAAGCGATTTGCGGGAATGTTGTCCGCCAGATAACGATTGACCGCCGAGATCGTCGCCGACAACGAATCGTGCGACGCCGACTGCGCATGCACCGCCGCGTGCAACGACGACATCAACAACGCCGCGGCAGTTCCCTTACCCGAAACGTCGCCCAGCGCGATCACCAAACGACCGTCTTCACGCTCGATGAAGTCGTAATAGTCACCGCCGATCTCGTAACACGGAAAACTGATGCCCTGAAGTTCATAACCTTCAACATGCGGCGGCGCCGTCGGCTGAAACCGTTGCTGAATCTCACTCGCCAGCGCCAGCTCACGTTCGAGGCGTTCGCGCTCCAACCGCGCTTCAACGAGTCGCGTATTCTCGACGCGAATCGCCGCCACCGAAGCGAGCGTCGTCAACACCTTCAAGTGATCTTCAGTAAAACGGCCTTCCGCAATCGGCGAGTCGGCGTAGATGATGCCAAACACCTTTTCGGCGACTCCGAGCGGCACCGCCAACACGGAGCGCACGCCCTGCAACACCATCGTGCCGCTCGCAAAACGCGGATCGTGTTGCGCATCGGAAGTCAGCACCGACTTCCCGCGCATCACCACTTCATCAAGCACGTTGCGAGACACGCGAATCTCACCGACTTCACCAACCCGATCGCGCAAACGCGCCACTGCCACACGCAGATCCTCACTGCCCTGATCGCGCATCATGATCAAACAACGGTCCGCGGGCACCGCTTCAAACACGAGCGAGACGATTTGTTCCAACGTGTCGTTCAACGTGGCCGACGACAGCAGCGTGATTCCCACTTTACTGATCAACGCCAGAAGATCGCCGTGTTTCGCTTTCGGCTGCGTCGACGTGGTGGCGACTTCTTCCGGCTGCGTGCGCGCGCCCTCGATCGCTTCGAGCAAGCCCGAAGTGGTGCGATCGCCGGAAGCAAGCGCGATCGTCGCCTCGGGCAACGATCCCGTGTTGTCGGTGATCATCGTCGCGCCCATGCTCGAGTTGAAGCTGCCGTCGTCGAACACGATCTCCGTCTCGCCGATCTGAATGCGGCCGCCCGACGTCAGGTGCACGGCGCCTTCGACAGTCGCACCGTTGTAGAGCGTGCCGTTCGCGGAGCCGAGATCCTGCAACACGTAGTCTTCACCCTCGCGGCGCACTTCAGCGTGCACGCGCGAAGCAAACGGATCCGGAATACAGAGATCGTTCCGGGCGGAACGGCCGATGGTTATGCGCAAGCGCCCGAGTGGGAAGTGGTCAGGGGCGCGATCGGGGTATTTAACAATAAGCTCAGTCATTTCAGAGCGAACCTTCACGAACGACGACAGTGCCGGAAATAATATCGTGCAAGCCGCGGCCATGCACGGTGACTGCCGCGAGCAGAAATCCGATTCCCAACGTCACCAACGAGAGCGGGTAACCGATAAAGTGACGCAGGAACGCGCGCCCGATGCCGGGGTTCCCGCCATCGACGCGCTGAATTCGCAAACCCGCGGCCCATTTTCCCAGCGTGAGCCCGGTTAGACCAGGCAACACACCAAAGTTCAACAACGCGACGACGACCGCCAACGCGATCGCCGCAGTTTCAGCCGAGGTGCCGGCGGAGCGGCCGCCCCCACCTAACATACGCGCAAAAATGGTCCCTAAAACGACCAGCGAAACCAGCAATATGTAATCGATCAGCAAAGCGCCGCAGCGGAGGGAAAAGGGCGCGTGCAGACGTGACCGCGTCATCCGTGTCTCCGGTTTTGAAGCGACGTATTTGGACACTGATGACAAGGAGATCGTTTACCCCACCAGAAAGTGCAACGTCGTTTCGCCGACGCGGAGTTTGTCGCCGCTGTCGAGCACGCGAGGTTGTCTGGGCGCGAGTCTGACGGAGTCATTGATCACGGTCCCATTCACCGAGCCGAGATCTTCAACCAGGAATGTTTCGCCTTCGAGCCAGATGCGAGCATGGCGTCGCGACACTTTCGTTTCGGGATCGAAGCGCGACAGATCGATCTCGGGAAAGATGTTGGAGTGTGGATCTGTGCGTCCGAGCAGGTTGCTCTCTTTCTGCAGTATGAACGAAGCGTCCAGTTCGGTGGTGCCGGCCACGACGAGTTTCGCGGTGGGCCGTGCCGTGTGCAACAACGCGCTGGAAGCGCCGACAGCAGCGAGCGGCTGGCGTGCGCCGCAATGCGCGCAGAACACGTCGTCGGCAGCAATGCGACCGCCGCAGAAACCGCAGTAGACGGTTTGCATCTGCGCCGTTTCGTTGCCGATAACAGGCGCGGGGAGCCCATAGCTGACTCGACCCGACATCAACTTCTCGAGATGGTTCGCTAGCTCGTTTCGCAACTCGCCCGCCGTGCGGTAACGATCGTCAGGCTTGTACTCGACCGAGCGCATCAGGATCTGTTCCATCTCGCTCGACATCGCGGGATTGATCTGGCGCGGCCGCGGGTTTTTGGAGAAGTCGAAGATGAGCAGCGGATTGTCCTGCGGATCGGCGCCGGTTAACAGATGAAACATCGTCGCGCCGAGGCTGTAAACGTCTGACGCCGGTTGCACGCGGCCGCTGAAAAGCTCGGGGGGCGCGTAGCCCATCGTGCCCACCGCAGTTACGCCTTTCTCTTGTTGCGACACCCAGCGCGCGATGCCGAAGTCGATCAGCATGACGCGGCCGCTGTTGCCGTCGATCATCAAGTTCGCCGGTTTGAGATCGCGATAAATGATCGGCTTGGGCCGCGAGTGGAGATAGTCGAGCACGTCGGCGACCTGCATGCCCCAATCGGTGACTGTTTTCTCGTCGATCTTCCCGCCGACTGCGGCGCGCATGCGCGAAGCAAGGTCGCCGCCCGAAATGTATTTCATGACGAGATAAAAACGGCCCAGCGCCTCGTCGTAGAAATAGTCGTAGATCGTGGGAATCGACGGATGCTCGAGTGACGTCAGCAACAACGACTCGCGTTTGAAATCGCCAATCGCTTTTTCGTGTTGCGTCGGATCGAGATGCGACTCGACCATTTCTTTTACTGCGCGCGGCGCGTCGCCGAGATTGCGGTCCTTCGCGAGATAGACCGCGCCCATGCCGCCGCCGCCGATGCGACGCACGATCTCGTAACGATGATTGAGGATCGTGTTTGACTCGAGTTGTTTGACGGCGGGACGTTTGCCGCCGGTGCCGCGGGGCGCGGCGTTGGTTTCACCGAGGTGCGAGTCAGTGTAGGAACCGCCAAGTGACGCGGAAGAGATCGGTTTCGGTTCGCCCGTGACGCGCGGCTCGGGTTCAGCCGGCGGCGCGGCCTGCGGCGGGAGATCGGCTTGCACACCGAGATCCTCGCTGAGGTCGGCAGCGATGGTTCTCAGTTCAGAATTAATCGGAAGTTGCTGCGTGCCACAATTCCCGCAGAAGTGTTCGTTGGCGGAAACGTGGGAGCCGCAGGCATTGCACTCGGCCATCTTGTTCTATTTCACGATATGGAAGCGCAGGAACGTTTTGCCGACGATGATTTCGTCGCCGTCACACAGCACCTGCCGCTGTCCAGGGGGTAATCGCTTGCCACGGTTGATGAACGTACCGTTCGTCGATCCCAGGTCTTCTAAAAAATACTGTCCGTTACTCAGGGTGATGCGGGCGTGACGGCGCGAGACTTTCGCTTCGGGATCGTCGGTATCGAGATCGACGTCGGGGAAGATACCGCCGTCAGCGTCCCAGCGTCCGATTTGCGCTTCCGTATCACTCAACATAAATTGCTTTCCGCTCGAACGGCCCTTTTCGATTACCAAACGCGCGTGTGGTTTGTTGGGCTGTCGCAACGACGAAAAGCTGAGACCGGCGGAAACACGTCTGCCGGCGAACTCGGCCTTTGTACCTTGCGAAGCGCCGTTATTGCCGTTCTGGCCCTGCGCGCCGGGAGGTTGATTACCACTCGGTGGCTGATGACCGCCGGGCGATTGATAGCCGGTTGGCGGCTGGTAAGCACTCGGTGGCTGATGACCACTCGGTGACTGATAACTGCTCGGCGATTGATAACCGCCGCCGGCATTCGGCTGCGACGCCGGGCGGCCGTTCGGCCTTAGCGGCGCACCGCACTCATCGCAGTATTGCGAGCCGTCTAGATTTTCCGTTTTGCAGCGATCGCAGGTAATCATCAGCGCCTTCGAAAAAAGCAAGCAATTCTAACGCGAAAGGTGTCTAATGCGCCAACATCACGTTGAGGTGTTAACGCTGCAACCCTTTCGGACGTCTGTGCTTCGAAACCTGTTAGCTGGTTGGCCTTAGTTGCTCTTAAATGAAACAGTCTGATAAGTTTTCCCGTAGTACCACTGCGAGATTTTAGCCCCGTCCAGAACCGAAGGAACCCAAAGAATGGCATTAAGTAAGAAAAAGAAGATTATTATTGGCGCGGTCGTCGGCGTCGTCCTCCTGTCCGTTGTGATCATTAGCGTGGTTGCGAGCCGCAAGGAAGAGCCGGAAGTAGTCACCGTCAAGATCGAAACGAGGCCCGAGCTCAAGCAAACCGTCACAGCGTCCGGCGAAATTCGTCCGATTCGCTACATCAAACTCACGAGCGAGGTTCCGGGGCGCATCGAGGAAATCTATGTAACGGCCGGCGACCAGGTCACCAAAGGCAAGCCGCTGGTCCGCATCGACCCGACGCAGTTGCAGTCAAATCAGGAAGCCCAGTGGGCCGCAACCCAGGCGTCGCTGAACGACGTGCAGAACGCCCGCAACGCCGTGAACAACGCGCAGCAGGCGCTCGCGGCAGCCGAAGCTTCCGTGGCCGCGGCCAAGCAGCAAGTCATCGCGTCTCAGACCAACGTTGACAAGGCCCAAATCGAACTCAACACGGCCCAACGCGAACTCAAGCGCTACACGGAACTGATCGAAGCGGGCGTCTCGTCGCGTTTCGAATACGACACCGCCCGCGACCGTTTTGACACCGCAAAAGTCGCGCTCGAAACGGCGAAAGCGAATCTCGAAGCGCAGAAGATCGCCGTCAAGGAAGCGATGGAACGCGCAAATCAACAACGCGTTGCCGTCACCCAGGCTCAGACAGACATCAAGTCATCCGAGATGCGCGCGAACCAGCAACAGGCCATGTTGCGCGGCCAGGTGAGCCAGCGCGAGAAAGCGACGCAGTTGTCGCCGCTGAACGGCGTCGTCGCTGATATTCCCACACGCGTCGGTGAGTTCGCGGTGGCCGGTCTATCGACCACGCCGTTGATGACCATCGCCGACATGTCGCAGATCAACGTTGAAGTGAACGTCGACGAAACGGAAATCAACAACGTCAAGGTGGGCCAGGAAGCGAAAGTTAAAGTCGACGCGCTCGGCGACAAGGAACTCAAAGCCGTCGTCACGCAGCGTAACCCGCTCGCGATCGCGAAGTCAGACCAAACCGGCGGACTCTCGAACCGCGTCAACGTGCAGGAAGCGAAAGAGTTTAAAGTCACTCTCGAACTACGTGAGTTACCAGAAGACATATCGAACGGGCTGCGTCCCGGCATGAGCTCAACCGTAGTCATCACCACCGACACGAAGACCAACGTGCTCGCCGTGCCGCTCGAATCGATCGTTGAAAAAGAAGTCACCCCGAGCTCGTCGCCGTCGCCGAAGATCGCGGGCAACGTGCCGGTTGCGTCAAGCTCGCCGGGCGAGAAGCCGAAACCGAAGAAAGGCGTGTACATTCTCGAAGGCAACAAGGTGCGGTTTATCGAAGTGCAAACCGGCATCACGGGCGAAGCCGACATCGAAATCACCAGCGGATTGCAACCGGGCCAGGAGATCATACGTGGTCCAAGCCGCGTGCTGAAGACACTCAAGGACGGCATGACAGTCAAGCGGCAAACGAAGAAACCGGGCAATGCGAACGGAAACGAGGCCAGCTAGATGAGTAACGCGACGCTCACGCTTTCACCGACAGAAAACGTGATTCAGCAGCAGCCAGAGATTCAGGTTGACGGGCACGCCCCGTCATCGCTGATCTCGATGCGCAACATCTGGAAGACTTACCAGATGGGCACCGAACAAGTGCACGCGCTGCACGGCGTTTCCTTCGACATTCCGCGCGGCGAATACATCGCCATCATTGGACCATCCGGCTCCGGCAAGTCGACGCTGATGAATCTCATCGGCTGTCTCGATACGCCGACGCAGGGCGAGTACTGGCTCAACGGCAAGAACGTCTCCGAAATGGACGACGACGAGCTCGCGCGCATTCGCAACCAGGAAGTCGGTTTCGTTTTTCAAACCTTCAATCTGCTGGCGCGCGCGACCGCGCTGCACAACGTCGAGCTGCCGCTGATCTACGGGGGCGTCGGCTCGTCGCAACGTCACGAGATGGCGAAACAGGCGCTCAAGTCCGTCGATCTTGCCGAGCGCATGATGCACAAGCCCAACGAACTTTCCGGCGGTCAACGTCAGCGCGTCGCGATTGCGCGCGCGCTCGTCAACCACCCGTCAATTCTGCTGGCCGACGAACCAACCGGAGCGCTCGACTCACACACCAGCATGGAGATCATGGATCTCTTCGAACGGTTGCACTCCGAAGGCAACACGATCATCGTCGTCACGCACGAGCACGACATCGCCGAACGTGCGCACCGCGTGATCTCGATTCGCGACGGACAGATCGAAAAAGACGAACGCATCAAGTAGGAGAAGCAGGATGGAGCGAAGTGGCGAGTATGACTCAGAGCCACAGCGCTACACTTCTGCCCGCGCTGGGCTCGCAGCCCGCCTCAAGTCGCTTCCCTTTTTCCGGCTCGCCGCGATCTGGGAAGCGTTTCGCGTCGCGACCGGAAGTCTGCGTGCGAACAAGCTGCGTACGGCGTTGACGTTGATGGGAATCGTCGTCGGCGTGACCGCGGTGATCGCGGTCGTGACGATCATCAAAGGTCTCGATCAAACAGTCGCCCAAACGTTTTCTTCGCAAGGCTCGACCGTTTTCACGATCTCGAAGAACCCGCAGATCATCAAGTCGCGCGAAGAGTTCATCAAGTTCAACCGGCGCAAGGACGTGACGCACGACGACGCGGAAGCGATCGCGCGTTTGTGTCCCGCGTGTTGGCGCGTGGGCATCGCCGGGAACGCGATCGAAACCGTCAAGTACCAGGACCAGAAAGCGGAGAACGTGCGCATTCGCGGCGTCGAGCCGTTGACGATGTTTGATATCGATGGGGTGAGCATCGACGCCGGACGCACCTGGACCGAAAGCGAAGGCGCGGCGGGCCGCGACATCTGCGTTGTTGGTCCGGACATGTTGAAGAACCTGTTCGGCGACGCGCCCGCGGATCGCGCCCTGGGCCAGGAGGTACGCATCAATGGCCGGCCGTATACGGTGCTCGGCGTGCTGGAGCCGCTCGGATCGATCTTCGGCTTCTCGCGCGACAACGTGATCTACATTCCGTATTCGACTTACCAGAAAGCTTACGGCGCGCGACGTTCGCTCGTGGTTTTCATTCAGGTGCCGGCGGCAGAGCAACTCGAAGCAGCGGAAGATCAGGTGCGCACCGTGATGCGCAATCGCCGCGGCATCGGCACGAACGACACGGTTGACGACGAAGGCTTTGCGCTCGAGACGCAGGACGTATTTCTGAATCTCTACGGCTCGGCGACTTCGAACATTTACATCGTGACGATCGGTGTAGCCGCGATCTCGCTCGTCGTCGGCGGCATCGTCGTGATGAACATCATGCTGGTGTCGGTAACGGAACGGACCAAGGAGATCGGGATTCGCAAAGCCATCGGCGCGCGGCGTAAAGATATTCTGACGCAGTTCTTGATCGAAGCCGTCGTTGTGACGGCGCTGGGCGGCGCGATCGGCGTCGGCACCGGCTTTGGTTTGGCTTACGTGATCTCGGCGCTGATCGGTTTTCCGTTGCTGGTGAGTGTGGCTTCGGCGGTGTTGGGCGTGGGAGTTTCTTCGATTGTGGGAATCGTCAGCGGACTCTGGCCCGCGTGGCGCGCGGCGAAACTCGATCCAATTGAGGCATTGCGAGCTGAATGAGATTCGAAGACGTCAAAGAGTCGTCGTTGATGGCGCTGGACACGTTGCGCAGCAACAAGCTGCGCTCGGCGTTGACGATCCTTGGGGTGAGCGTCGGCGTTGTCACGGTGATCTTCATGGTGTCGATCATCCAGGGACTCAACAAAGCGTTCGCCGATCAGATCGAGTCGCTCGGCTCAAACACGATCTTCGTTTCGAAATTCGAACCAAGCTTCGGACGCCCGCCCGGACCCGAAGAGATTCATCGTAAGGATCTGACGATGGAGGACGCCGAGGCGCTGCGCACCGAGGCGCCTTCGATCATCGGCGTGTCGCCCATTCATCGTCTCCTCTCCGCGACGATGCGCTACGGCGACAAGCAGACCGACACACCGATTCTGTTTGGCGTCACGCCTTATTACGAGTTCGTGCAAACCCAGTACGTCGCTACCGGTCGTTTCGTCAACGACATCGACATGCAGGACCGCTCGAATGTCGTGATCATCGGTGTGGACGTGAAACAGGCGCTGTTTCCTTATGAAGACCCGGTCGACAAGGACGTTCGCATCAACGGCAACCCGTTTCGCGTGATCGGTGTGATGGAGCCGCTGGGAAATTTCTTCGGGCAGTCGCGTGACAACTCGATTTTCATTCCCATAACAACGTACGACAAGTATTATCCGGATTATCCCTTTCCGGAGTCGGTGTTCTTCGTGATCGTGCGGCCGCGCTCGCGTGCGGAAGTGAAGTCTGCGATGGATGAGATCACCGATATCCTGCGCCGCCGCCGTCGCGTCGCGCCGGGCGAGAAGAACAATTTCGGCATTTCGTCGCAGGACTCGCTGCTCGACGTTTACAACCAGCTCACTGGAGCAACCGCTTTGGTGCTAACGTCAATCTCATTTGTGGCTTTGATGATCGGCGGGATCGGCGTTATGAATATCATGCTGGTGTCGGTGACGGAGCGGACGAAGGAGATCGGCGTGCGCAAAGCCGTCGGCGCCAGCGTTTGAACATCATGTCGCAGTTTCTAATTGAAGCCGTGGTGTTGACGGCGATCGGCGGCTTTGCCGGACTGGCCGTCGGCGAGATCGCGAGTGTGTTGATGAACAAGTATTCGCCGCTGCCGGCGTACGTGCCTTTGTGGGCCATCGCGGTCGGCGTGGGAATTTCGGCGGCGGTAGGAATCGTGTTTGGTTTGTGGCCGGCGTGGAAAGCGGCGCGTTTGAATCCAATCGACGCTCTCCGTTGGGAATAGTTAATAGTGAAATTTATCGAAACTCTTAAACTCGCAGTCGCTGCGATTTGGGCGCACAAGTTGCGCTCGGCGCTGACGCTGCTCGGAATGATTGTCGGCGTGACGGCGTTCGTGGTCGTGGTCTCGCTGATCGAAGGTTTTAATCGTTACGTTGACGAAAAGATCGCCGGCATCGGCGCAAAGTCGTTCACCATTCAACGCTTCAATCCGCTCGAAGATTTCAAAGACACGGACACGATCGCCGCCGCGCAAAGACGCAACAAAGAGCTCACGATGGAGGACTACGAGTACCTGAAAGCGCGGGCCGGAATGATCGGCAAGATCGGCGCGCGGGCGCGCGGCACTCCGTCGCAAGTGAAACGCGGTGACGAAGTCATTGACGACGTCTTTGTTTCCGGCGCGACTGCAAACTGCGTCGACATCGAAAACCGCGACGTTGCGGAGGGACGTTTCATCGCCGAGCCGGAGAACGACAATGCCGCGCGCGTCGCGTACATCGGCGCCGACATCGCCGACAAACTCTTCCCGGCCGGCAACGTGATAGGCAACGAGATCAGCATTCGCGGTCTGCCCTATCGCGTGATCGGCGTGGAAACAGCGAAAGGGACCGTCTTCGGTATCCCGCAGGACAACTTCATCATCATTCCTTTGAAGACGTATTCCATCGACTACGGCAGTCTGATCCGGCAGCGTTCGCTCTACTTCATCGCCACTGCGAAAACCGATGACACCTTCAACGATGCGGTCGAAGAGAGCCGGTTCCTGATGCGCACCAGGCGCAAGCTCGAACCGCACGAGAAAGACAACTTTGGCATCGTGACGCCCGACGCGATCACCGGGCTGCGCGATCGTCTCTTCGGCACGATCTTCATCGTCGCGATCGCGGTGCCGGGCATCGCGCTCATCGTCGGCGCGATCGTGATCATGAACATCATGCTCGTGTCAGTGACGGAGCGCACGAAAGAGATCGGCATCCGAAAGTCTCTCGGCGCGCGGCAGGTTGATATACTGAAACAGTTCCTGGTGGAGGCCGTAACACTGGCGACTATTGGTGGCGCGGTGGGAATTTTTCTGGCGTGGATCATCGGCGTCCTGATCACCGCGTGGTTCTTTCCCACGTATCTTTCGATCCTCGCGATAGCGGGAGCGCTCGCAGCTTCGGGCGGCGCGGGCGTGGCTTCGGGAATCTTTCCCGCGTGGAAAGCAGCGCGGCTCGATCCGATTGAAGCGTTGAGGGCTGACTAAAATGAAAATCCTGCGCAGCGATATTTATGAGAATTTGAAGATGGCCCTCGGCACACTGCGCGCGAACAAGCTGCGCTCGTTCCTGACCGTCTTCGGCGTCGTCATCGGCATCATCACCGTGATGCTGATCGCGTCAATCATCAGCGGCATCGACGTCTCCGTCACGCGCGAAGTCGAGTCGTTCGGCACGCGCTCGATCTACATCAGCAAGTACAACCCGGGCATTCACATCGGCCGCCTCTCGCGCGAAGAACGCATGCGCAAGGAGCTGACTTACGACGACGCGATCGCGCTGCGCAGCTTGTCCGCCATCGAACTTTCCGTTCCCTTTCTCGACATCACGAACAACTTCTTTGGCGGCAAGTTGCTGGTGTCTGGCGGCGGCAAGACGTCGGCACAGGTCGCGCTGCAGGGCACGCTGCCCGACTTCGAAAAAGCCGGGACGCAAGTCATCTCCGAAGGTCGCTTCTTCACCGAAACTGAAAACGACACGAACCAGAATGTCTGCGTTGTCGGCTCAAAAGTCGCCGACGACTTCTTCAAAGTCGGTTCGCCCGTGGGCCAAACAATCAAGATTGGAGCGGACGAGTTTCGCGTTGTCGGTGTGCTCGAGAAACGAGAACAGTTTCTCATCGGCGGCGGCAGCGACGATCAGAACAACGTCATTTACCTGCCCTTCAACGTCGCGCAAAAACTCAAACCCAACGCCGACGACGTCTACATTCTCGCGGTAGGTCGTGCGGGCATGATGGAGGAAGCCAAGGACCAGGTGCGCGACATGTTGCGCGTACGCCGGCAGGTGCCATTTGCCGCAAATGACAACTTCGGCATGGAGACTTCCGAAAGCATCCTCGACAACTTCCGTTCGATTACTGCCGGACTCGCGATCGCGATGGTGGTGATCTCTTCCGTCGGTCTGATGGTCGGCGGCATCGGCGTGATGAACATCATGCTCGTGTCAGTCACCGAGCGCACACGTGAGATCGGCGTGCGCAAAGCCATCGGCGCGCGGCGCGCCGACATCATGTGGCAGTTTTTGATCGAAGCGGCGACGCTGACTGGTCTGGGTGGAATTGTCGGCTTGTCGATTGGTTGGGGAATGACGCTGCTGCTGCGCTTGTTGTTGCCGTCGTACGTGCCGTTGTGGGCGCCGGTCGGCGGACTGATCGCCAGCGTTGGCATCGGCCTCATCTTTGGCCTCTGGCCCGCGTGGAAAGCAGCCCGCCTCGATCCCATCGAATCGCTGCGCTACGAGTAAGCAGTTACGAAATAAACTGCGGGAACAGCGCTGTAATCACCGTTACGAACAGCAGCAACAACACCCACAGGCAAATCGAGACGCCCCAGCCTGCGCCTTTACTGACTTTCGTCGAGCCGTAGTGCAAGCCTTTCGCGCGCAACCACAGTCCGTAAAGTGAAGTGATGCCGATGAAGCTCGCCATGACAAACAGTACCGGATGGTTCGCGGGGGAAAGCAGGATGCCGAGGTTGTCCTGCAGCGTGGTTTCCTGATTGAGAATCGGATGCAGATCTTCGGGCGCCTTTAGGTAAAGAATCACGAGCCCGAGTATCTTTTGAATCGCGACCACCGGCAGCGTCGCGTAGAAAGTCACTGCCAACACCTGCCAGAAATTCGCTCGGCCGCCAAAGACGAGAATCAGTAACAGCGAAAGGCCAGCCGCAAGCGCGCCGAAGACGAACAGGGCCACGAGCGACTTCAACGCGCTGCCCACACGCTGCACCGGGTTCTTGAGCGCGTCCAATTGGTCCGTGCGAATCCTGTCGATTGCTTCGGGCGGCGGAGCAAACGGTGGTCCCATCTGCGAGATCTTCTCTACCGTGTGATCGACGATGCGCTCCGGCGTGATGCGTTGAATGAACGCGGTCGAATAGATCATCGTCAACACCCAGATCGTGAGCAACGCGCCGAGCCAGTACGGATGAACGCGCAGGTTACGAAACACGCGCGCGGGTTCGTAGAAAATTCCCGTCACCTTTTCGAACCACGACATCCGGCCCTCCGGATCGGGAAAGTACGGCCGGCGAATGAAAGTCAGCGCAAACCACACGATGCCGAGAAAACAGAGTGCGAGACCCGTGCCTATGCCACCGGCAATAAACTTCGCTGCGCCACCGACAGCGAAGATCACGCCCAGCGCAAACGCCGCAATGGCGAACGGTCGTAACTGTGTGGGACGTGAACCTCTCGGCTCTGCGTCAGTCATTGGCGGCGGCGGTGGCGCCTGAAACGTTGGGTCCTGGGGAGCGCTCATTCTTTTTCTCCTATGAGAGGTTTTGACAATCTAAATGTTGGACTCGTTGATACGGCCTTCGGTAAATCAAAGTTTCACCGGCAATATCTCAGAAGCCGGCGCTTCGGTCCAACCCGGCACGCGTATACACGCGACGTGATGGCCCGGCGATACTTCGCGCAACTCCGGATCGACGTGCGCACACTCTTCGATCGCGAGCGGACAGCGCGTGCGAAAGCGGCAGCCTGAAGGCGGATTGATCGGTGTCGGCACGTCGCCCTGCAGGATGATTCGTTCGCGCTTCTTGCGCGGATCGGGAATCGGTATCGCTGACAGTAAAGCCTGCGTGTACGGGTGCAGCGGCTTCGCATACAACTCCGCCGCGTCAGCGATCTCGACGATGCGACCGAGATACATCACCGCCACGCGCGTTGAGATATGTTCGACAACGGCAAGCCCGTGCGAGATGAATAAGTACGTGAGCTTGAACTCTTCTTGTAACTCCTGCAAGAGGTTCACGACCTGCGCCTGCACCGACACATCCAACGCGGACACCGGCTCGTCAGCGACGATCAATTTCGGATTCAACGCGAGCGCGCGCGCAACGCCGATGCGTTGGCGCTGGCCGCCGGAGAACTCGTGCGCGTAGCGGTTCGCGTAATCAGGATCGAGCCCAACGCGTTGCAGGAGCGACGCGACGCGATCGCGGCGTTCGTTACGCGTGCCTTCGTTGTGAATCACGAGCGGCTCGGCAATGATGTCGCCGATCTTCATGCGCGGATTTAACGAAGCGTAAGGATCCTGAAAGATGATCTGCATCTCGCGCCGCAGTTGGCGCAGACGTTTGTTGTCGAGCGCGAGCACGTCCTGACCGGCGAAAGTGATCTGTCCCGCGGTTGGTTCGATCAAACGCAACAAGCAACGTCCCACCGTCGACTTCCCGCAGCCTGATTCGCCGACGAGTCCCAACGTCTCGCCCGCAAAGATGTCGAACGACACACCATCAACCGCGCGGACGACTTCGTCTGAGCCTTCGACCGGAAAGTGCTTCATCAAGCCGCGCGCGCTCACGAGCGTCTCGCGCGCCGGTAAAATAGTTTGTGTCTGTTCGTGGGTCTGAACCTGTTGCATTTACTGAGTTCTGAAATCCGTGTCATGCTTGTCTGCGGTTACCGCGGCCGCGAGATCATAAAGCACACAACGCACGTCAACGCCGCCTTCAAGCTGATAAAGCGGAATCGTTCCTTCCGTGCAGCGCGGCATGCGATGCGGGCAGCGCGGCGCAAAGTGACAACCGGGCGGCAAATCGGTCGGGCTCGGCACGACGCCTTCGATCGTTTCCAGCCGTTCCTTTTTGATCACATCGTCGCCGGTGAGCTTCGGCACCGAACGCAGCAGACCTTCCGTGTACGGATGCTTTGGCCGCGCGAACAGTTCGTCGACCGGAGACTCCTCGACGATGCGGCCGGTGTACATCACCGCCACGCGATCCGCGACTTCCGCAACCACCCCAAGGTCGTGCGTGATCAGCAACACCGCGAGCTCGCGTTGTTTGCGCAGCTCGTTCAGCAACTCGAGAATCTGTGCTTGAATCGTCACGTCGAGCGCGGTGGTCGGTTCGTCGGCGATAAGTAATTTGGGATTGCACGCGAGCGCCATCGCGATCATCACACGCTGGCGCATGCCGCCCGAAAGCTGGTGCGGATAATCGTCGAGGCGCCGCGCGGGATCGGGAATCGCGACTTCGCGCATCGCTTCGATTGTCGCCGCGCGCGCGTCTTTGCGCGACATCTTCCGGTGCAGACGCAGCGCTTCGGCGATCTGCTCGCCGACCGTGAACACCGGATTGAGCGAGGTCATCGGATCCTGAAAGATCATCGCGATGTCGTCGCCGCGCATCTCGCGCATTTGGGCGTCGGAAAGTTTCAACAGATCTTTGCCGTCGAAGAGTACTTCGCCCTCAACGATCTTTCCCGGCGGCGCAATCAAGCGCATGATCGACAGCGCCGTCATCGACTTCCCGCAACCCGACTCACCAACGAGCCCGAGCAATTCGCCGCGATCGAGATAAAAACTGACGTCATCGACCGCGCGCACGAGTCCCGCGCGAGTCGGGAAGTGCGTGCGCAGATTTTTGACTTCGAGCAGGTGCGACATGCGTGATCAGTAGAGATGGAAGTTGTACTCGAGTTGCATCCACATCGAGACTTTCTTGCCGTCCTTCACTGCCGGATAAAACTTGATTCTCTTTGCGACCGCTACCGCATTCTCCGTGAGTCCAAAAGGAAGGCCCGAAACGATGCTAATGTCGCTGACGTTGCCCGCGGAGGTAAACAGTGCCTTGAGGATCACCGTGCCGGTTACGCCGTTGCGGCGGGCGGCTTCGGTGTAGACCGCTTCCGGTTTTTGCGCCAGACGAATTTTCTGATCGACATCCTTGCTGGAAACGGGTGTGTCGGGTGTGTCCTGCTCGTACGGAATTCCTGGACCGTCAGTAACAACAATGCCCTCCTCCTTGTCGCCCAGCACGACGGAATAAAGGAAAGCCTTCACCCGCGGATCATCGCTGGCCGCACCGCCCACGCCGAAAAAATAAAGACGAGTGTCGGTCCGAAACAAACGTGCTGTCAGCAGACCGGCCTTCGTTTCGGAGGATAATTCTTTCCCGGGGATGCCGCCGCTTTCGACGTCGTGCGCGCTCGCGCGGTGTAACTTCCAAGCCCCAATCTGCTCGTTGACGAACTCGTTGAGCGACTTCCGCGGCGACCCGTTCTCAAAAACATCAACCTGATAGACCAAACCGTCTGCGTAAGCGCCGAGCTGAATTTGCTGGCGCTTTTTTTCTGAGGGGTAAAGGAACACCGTTGCGGTCGTCATGGCCGGACGCGTCGGCATCACCACTGAAAATTTTTGCCCTATAACTGTGTACCGGCTCCACGACTCGGGTGCTGACTGCGCGCGGGCAGATAACGAGCCGGCAAGAATTAGACTAAGGGCGAGGAGTGCGGTGCGGGTCTTCATAGTCCTAACTTATTCATGCGCGCCTCTTCGATATCACCGTCCTCGGCGGGATAACGCTGCGACATCGGAATCGTTCCCTTCTCCTTGGCCACAGACCAGACGATGCTCTCACCCGCGGGAAGAACTTTCGGTTTTGCGGCAAACACGGGATCGGTAAAGGCGTCCTCGGCGTCGATCAGCCGCCAGCCTTTTGCCTGCAGCATTTCGATGATGTCGTTGAGAAAGAGGGCGTTGAGTAGATTGAAATGCACGAGCAACGTGTGCTTCACCGGATGACCGAGAGCACGCACCGCTAGCTGGTCGTAGTAATCAGCGCGCGTCCACATGTGTTCGAGATAATAGTCGCGATAAGGCTTCACGTCAGACGAGGGACCTTTTTGCAGGCGCGCGATGAGATGCCGGTCGATGGCCCAATCGGAGTTGTCGACAGTGACGTGACCGGTGCGATAACCATGCTCTGTGAGAAACGCGCGCATGCCGTCGCGCTTCGCCGCCGTCTCACCTTCCTTCAACGCGGGAAAGCGGAAGTATTTGCGAAAGCGCGGAAAGTCCTTCAGCAGCGCTTCGGCGCGCAGGATGTCGGCTTCGTACGCTTTAACGTCGGTATCGGGAGCGTTGAAAGGTCGATGCGAGTAAGTGTGGTTGCCGATCATGTGACCGGCCTTGTCCCACGCGGAGAGAAGCTGCTTGCCCTGATCGTCTTCGATGTTGCGGCCGATGACAAAGAGCGCGGCTTTAATCGAATGTTTTTGGAAAGTGTTGAGGATTGCTTCACTGCGCTGCGCGCCCGTGAGCTTCACGGCGTTCTGCCAGTAGAAGTCATCCATCGTAATCGAAAACTGCGGCGCTGGTGTGTACGCGAACGTGGGGACGACGTCGAAACCGGCGGCGAGCGCGGTGAAGCCGAGGAGTTTCGTGAAGTCTCGTCTATTCAAAGAGGTGTTCATAAGACTGATGTCTCCCGGTATTCGCCCCAAACGCGACGCAAGCGATTGCTGATCTCGCCGACAGTCGCGTATGACTCAACACATTCGAGAATGTGGGGCAGCAGGTTCTCGGTCGTCGTCGCCGCGCGTTCGAGTTTGTCGAGCGCTGCTTCAGTG
The DNA here is from genome assembly GCA_946480785.1 of uncultured Blastocatellia bacterium. The sequence goes on from CAMLLD010000080.1 coordinate 24,873, forward strand.
ACGCGGGCATCACGCCGCGCACGCAGCGCGCGCACGCGTTCGAACTGCGCTTGTTCGAGCGCCGGATCGATCTTCAACAACGGCACGGCCGGTTCCGCTTCGATCTGAAAACGATTCACGCCCACGACGATCTCTTCCTTCGACTCCACCGCACGCTGATAACGATACGCCGCTTCCTGAATCTCGCGTTGCACGTAGCCGGTTTCTATTGCACGCAGCATCCCGCCCAGCGCTTCGATTTTTTTCAAATACTCTTCGGCGCGCGCTTCAACTTGATTCGTCAACTCTTCAATTGCATAAGAGCCGGCCAACGGATCCGCCGTGTCCGCCACACCGGACTCGTACGCAATCACCTGCTGCGTGCGCAACGCGACGCGCGCGGCGTCTTCAGTCGGCAACGCCAGCGCCTCATCCATCGAGTTCGTGTGCAGCGACTGCGTACCGCCGAGCACCGCGGCGAGCGCCTGGATCGTCGTGCGCACGATGTTCACGTCCGGCTGTTGCGCAGTCAACGACGAACCCGCCGTTTGCGTGTGAAAGCGGAGCATCAACGAACGCGGATCGCGCGCGTTGAAGCGTTCGCGCATGATACGCGCCCACAAGCGGCGCGCGGCGCGAAACTTTGCGATCTCTTCGAGCAGGTTGTTGTGCGCGTTGAAAAAGAACGAGATGCGCGGCGCGAACTCGTCGACAGTCAACCCCGCCGCTAGCGCGGCTTCGACGTACGTGATGCCGTCGGCAAGCGTGAACGCGACTTCCTGCACGGCGGTCGAACCAGCTTCGCGAATGTGATAACCGCTGATCGAGATCGTGTTCCAGTTCGGCACTGCGCGCGCGCAATACGCAAACGTGTCCGTCACGAGACGCAGCGACGGTTGCGGCGGATAGATGTAAGTGCCGCGCGCGATGTACTCCTTGAGTATGTCGTTCTGAATCGTGCCGCGCACTTTATCAAAAGCAACGTTCTGCTTGCGCGCCACCGCGAGATAAAGCGCGAGCAGAATCGCGGCGGTCGCGTTGATCGTCATCGACGTCGACACTTCGTCGAGCGGAATGCCCGCGAAGAGACGTTCCATGTCTTCGAGCGAATCGATCGCCACACCGACTTTGCCGACTTCGCCGAGCGAAAGCGGATCGTCTGAGTCCAGGCCGATTTGTGTCGGCAGGTCGAAGGCGACCGAGAGTCCGGTCGTGCCCTGCGATAGGAGATACTTGTAACGCGCGTTTGATTCTTCGGCGGTTGCGTAGCCCGCGTACTGGCGCATGGTCCAAAGCCGGCCGCGGTACATATTCGGGTAAATGCCGCGCGTGTAGGGAAACTCGCCGGGCGCGCCGAGATCTTCGTCGTAGTTGATTTCCGTCGTGTTGTCGGGGTTGAAATCGACAGGAAGCTGGATGCCCGATGGCGTTTCAAACCGCTCGCGCCGCTCGTCTTTTGTTTTCGTTGCCATGGTGATCGAGGACACGCGAAGCCTAGCATACATCGGCCACAGATGACACGGATCGAAGATTAGTGATAGTGATAGTTTGGAGTGCGGCGACTGGTCGCCGCTTTGGTCGGAGGTGAAAGCGGCAACAAGTTGCCGCACTCCAAAGAGAGTGACGATGAGTACGGTAGTTGTGAACAAACGTGGCGCGGATCGTGTCCGCCGCGGGCATTTGTGGATCTATCGCAGCGATGTGAGCGCAGTCGACGCCGCGGGTGGCTCAGTGGCGGCGGTGCGCGATGAACGCGGCAATTTTATCGGCCAGGCGCTCTACAGCGACGCCTCGCAGATCGCGCTTCGTTTTCTGACGCAGACGCAGGAAGAGATCGATCGCGACTGGTGGCGTGCGCGTATTCGCGCCGCTGCGACACGGCGAGATATTCCGGCGGGGACGAACGCGTATCGCCTCGTGTATTCGGAAGGCGATCTGCTGCCGTCGCTGATCGTCGATCGCTATAACGACGTTCTCGTGTTGCAAACGTTGTCGCAAGGCACGGAGACGCTGAAGTCGCTGTTTGCGGAAATACTGATCGACGAGTTTCAGCCGCACGCAGTGATCGAGCGCAACGACGCGCGCGTGCGCGAGCTCGAGGGTTTGCCTTTGATCTCCGCGACGGTTTACGGCGCAGCGCCTGACGAGCTGGAGATCCTGCAACACGGATTGCGCTTCGTCGTTTCGCCGGGCGCGGGACAGAAGACGGGATCGTTTCTCGATCAGCGTGAGAACCGGATCGCCGCGCGCGCGGCGGCGCAGACGACGAACCGCGGACACGCGCTCGATTGCTTCACGTTCAACGGCGCGTTTGCGCTGCATCTCGCGAGCGTCTGTGAAGAGGTGATCGGGATCGACATTTCGGCGGATGCAGTCGCGGCCGCACAACACAACGCACGGCTTAACGAAATGAGCAACGTTGAGTTTCGTGAAGCGAATGTTTTCGACGCATTGCGCGAGTTTGAAACGCGCGGCGAACGCTTTGACGCGATCGTTCTAGATCCACCGGCGTTTGCGAAGAACCGCGCGAGCCTGAAGTCTGCGGTTCGTGGTTACAAGGAGATCAATCTGCGCGCGTTGAAGCTGCTGCATCCGGGCGGCGTGCTGATCACTTGCACGTGTTCGTATCACGTCGCGGAAGATTTGTTTCTGGAGATTGTAGGTGAGGCGGCGATCGACGCGCGCCGCCGCGTTCAGATCATCGAGAAGCGCATGCAGGCCTCGGATCATCCCGTTTTGATCGGGATGCCCGAGACCTACTATTTGAAGTGCGTGATTGCGCGAGTACTTTGAGCCACGGATGAACACAGATAACACGGATCTGATTACATACCGGGATCGTTTTCGACAACGACCTTGCTCGTGTAGTCCTTTCCGTTGACCGTGAGCTTCACGTTGTAAGTGCCGGCTTCAAGCGGCAGGCCCAGATTGAAGAGCCCGCCGAAGCCGCCGCCACCGCCGCCTCCACCACCACCGCCGCCGAAACCGCCACCACCGGGCGGACGCGGAGGCGGATCGCTACGCAAGTTCCACTGCACGCGATTGATGCCAACGTCCTTCGTGCCTGTGATGTTGCGCACGACCTTGCCGCTGTAATCCGAGATCGCGATCTTCACGTCGCCGGACGGCGCGGCTTTTAAGTAGTAAGTGATCGCCGTGCCCGGCGCCGGGTTCGAGGCGCGAAACAGTTTCGAACCACCCCAGTAACGATTGAGTCGCGGATCGTTACTGGGGTGGAGATCGGAAGAGCACACGTCTGAACTCCAGTCAC
>CAMLLD010000081.1 GCA_946480785.1 uncultured Blastocatellia bacterium
ATGCAGCGCGGACAGCGTCAACTGGTGTTCGTTACCGGAGAGGCGGGTATCGGCAAGACCACGCTCGTGGATTCGTTCGCTCGGAGTATCAGTCCGGAAAGCAACGTGCGAATAGGCAGAGGCCAGTGCCTGGAACAGTACGGAACGAGTGAAGCCTACTTGCCGATCTTCGATGCGATTGGTCGGTTATGTCGCGATCATCCGGAGGTCATCGAGGTACTGCGGACTCATGCGCCGATGTGGTTGTTACAGATGTCTTCTTTGGTGAGTGCCGCAGAACGCGAGGCTTTGGGTCGAGAAGTTGCTGGAGCAAGTCGCGAACGAATGTTGCGAGAGATAGGTAACGCGCTGGAGGCGCTTACAGACAGCGTGCCGCTGCTACTTATTCTCGAGGATCTCCAGTGGAGTGATTATTCGACGCTCGACCTGATCTCCTTTCTGGCCAAACAACGTCAATCCGCTCACCTGCTGGTCATCGGCACGTATCGCACAGCGGAGTTAATCGCGAGCGGACATCCACTAAACGCAATCAAACAGGACTTGCTGGCCCAGCAGCAATGCGGTGAGTTGCCGCTTGACTATCTGAGCGAAGCGACAGTGGCGGAGTATCTGGCAGCTCGCTTTTCCGCCAATCGATTTCCCTCAGGACTCGCGAGTTTGATCCACAAACGAACAGAAGGTAATCCCCTGTTCATGGTCCAGGCGGTGAATCACCTGATAACGGAAGGATTGATCGCTGAGTCTGAGGAGGGTTGGGAGCTACGCGTAAACATCGAAGAAGTTGAGGTTGGGGTACCAGACAGTATTAAACAGATGATCGAAAACCAGCTCGACCATCTGGATATGGAGCAACAACAAATCCTCAAGGCGGCGAGTGTCGCTGGAACAGAATTCTCCAGCGAAGCAGTGGCCGCGGGATTAGGACAAGATCGAGCGGCTGTAGAACGAGGCTGCAGTGAACTGGTTCGGCGCCGGCAATTTCTCAAAGATCGCGGGGTGCAAATACTGCCAAACGGAGAGGCCGTTGGTAGGTATGGATTTATTCACGCGGTCTATCAGAACCTGCTCTATGAGCGGGTGCCGGCCTCGACGCGGATGCAAATGCATCGACGAATCGCCGAATTCGAAGAGGAACTGTATGGCGAACGAGCCGGCGAGATCGCGGCGCCCCTCGCCATGCACTTCGAGCGTGGTCGCGATAATAAACGTGCGGCTAAGTATCTGGAGCAGGCGGCACGAAATGCGATCAGGAAGTTTGCGTATCGCGAGGCGGTTAACCTCGCGCGTCGCGGATTGGAATTGCTAAGCAAGCTGCCGGACACTGCCGAGCGCGCTAAACAAGAACTGAGTTTACAACTTACGCTCGGTGTCCCTTTGATTGCCACCGAGGGCTACGCGGCTCCCAACGTCGGCAGCGCGTATTTGAAAGCTCGAGAGCTGTGTCAGCGGCTGGGATACTTAACACCGGATATTTCTGAAGTTCTGTGGGGACTCAGGACCTATCACACGCTGAGAGGGGAGTTCGCAACCGCTCACGAAATCGCTGAAGAATTTCTGAGTGCGGCAACTCGCTTTGCCGATCCTGAACTCGCAATGCGAGGTCATTGGGCTTTGGAGACTATCTTCCTGCATCAGGGGAAGTTCAGGCTCGCGTTAGAGCACTACGATAAAGCTCTGGCGCTTTACGATCCGCAGCGGCATCGCGACGATGCATTCACCTATGCGCAGAATCCGGGTGTAGCAATGCGCTGTTTTGCCGCCTGGGCGCTCTGGTTTGTTGGGCTATCCGATCAGGCGTTGGCGCGGATCAACGAAGCCGTGACACTGGCTCGAGAATCATCCGATCCGTATGGTCTGGCGCAAGCCTTGTTCTTTGCCACGATGGTCCATCAGCTACGTCGAGAGCCGGAGAAGACTCAGGAAAACGCCGAGGCGGCTATCGACGTTTGTCGTGAACGCGGACTGGTGTTGTACCAGGCGATGGCCACAGCTAGTCGCGGCTGGGCTCTGGTCCTGCAGAATCGACAGGAAGAAGGACTTGAACAGCTCGGAGAGGGCCTCACTAATCATCGCTTAACCGGTGCTGAGGTACTGTTGCCTCACTTCCTGGCTCTGCTTGTTGAGGCGTTCGGCAAAACAAACCAGGTCGACGCCGGACTGCGAATACTGGAAGAAGCGTTGGGCGTGGTCCAACGAAACGACGAGTGCTGCTATCAGGCGGAACTGGAGCGTCTCAAAGGCGAACTCCTGCTTGCCCAAACGACTAAGCCACCGGCTGTTGTTCAGGCCGAAGCTTGTTTTCAGAGATCGATTCAGATTGCTCAGGAGCAGAAGGCGAAGTCGTGGGAGTTGCGATCGGCGATAAGCCTCGCTCGGCTCTATAAGAATCAGAACAAACAAGAAGCGGCACGCAATGTTTTGGCAGAGATCTACACCAGCTTCACCGAAGGTTTCGAGACGACGGACTTACGTGAAGCAAAAACCCTCCTGAATGAATTATCCGCCCGAACCTGAACCGACAATGGACCACGTCGATTGCTATCCAAACCTCAAGAGCGGAGAATAGGCCTAACTGGGTCTACTTCATAACCGTGGCCGGAAGCTAACCGGTTAACCTGCGGTCAACTACAGTGGGGAACGAGAAACAGATAATCTTTGACCCCTTTTGCCTGGACCTTGCGAACGAGTGCCTGCGGCGCGGATCGCAAGTGATCAAGCTCAGGCCGAAGGCTTTCGCGGTACTCAACCACCTTGTCGGACATCCTGGTCAACTCGTCACTAAAGAGGAACTTCTCAACGTTGTCTGGCCGGAAACTTACGTCGGCGAAGCTGTGCTCAAAGTAACTATTCGCCAATTGCGAGAGGCTCTTGACGACGATCCCAAGTCTCCTGTGTTTATCGAAACTGCCCACCGCCGAGGCTATCGCTTTATCGGTCAACTGGCAGCATCCGAGCAAGTGGCCCATCGTGCCGTCCGATCGTTGGAAGTTGTCGGACGCGACGAACCGCTCTCACAAATGCGCAACTGGCTAGACAAGATGAAGACTGGAGAACGCCAGATCGTGTTTGTGACGGGAGAGGCCGGTATCGGCAAGACGGCTCTCGTGGACACATTCGTGCAGAGCGTAAGTTCTGAGGGAAACATCCGCATAGGCAGGGGTCAGTGTCTGGAACATTACGGGACCAGTGAAGCCTACTTGCCGGTGCTTGAAGCCGTCACGCGCTTGTGCCGCGAGAACAGACAAATAATAGATGTCTTGCGCTCGCACGCGCCCATGTGGTTGCTGCAAATGCCCTCCCTCCTGGAAGGTTCAGATCGTGAAGCGCTTGGTCGAGAGGTGTCGGGAGCGACGCGCGAGCGAATGCTGCGAGAGATAGGTGAGACTTTGGAGGCCCTGACCGCAAGCGCACCGCTGCTGCTTATATTGGAAGATCTTCACTGGAGCGATTACTCAACTCTCGATCTCATCTCATACCTGGCAAGTCAACGTCAGTCTGCTCAACTGATGGTGATCGGGACTTATCGAACAGTGGAGTTGGTATTAAGCGGGCATCCACTCAGGGCAGTCCAGCGTGAGTTGCGGGCGAAGCAACAATGCCAGGAGTTGCGGCTTGAGTATCTAAGCGAAAAGCAGGTTATCGAGTATTTGTCGGTTAGATTTTCAGACAATCAATTTCCCGCAGAGCTGGCCCGGTTGATCCACGAACGCACAGAGGGAAATCCACTGTTTATGGTCAACGTCGTGGACTATCTTCTCGCGGAAGGATTGATCGCCGAAACGGGCGAGCAATGGGAATTGAATGCCAGGTTGGAAGAGTTGGAAATGGGCGTGCCGGAAAACATCCGGCAGATGATCACGAAACAGATTACGCGTTTGAGCCTCGACGATCAGCAGGTACTTGAAGCAGCAAGCATTTCAGGTATGAGTTTTTCCGCACTGGCGATAGCTTCGGCTCTAGGCGAAGACGTTGTTGCGGTTGAAGCAAGATGCGAAGAACTCGCGCGGCGCAAATGTTTTCTGGTGGAGCGCGGAGTAGGAGAGTTTCCCGACGGCACAGTATCGGCGCGGTACGGATTCATTCATGCGCTTTATGTGAATACTCTTTACGACCGCATACCTCCGGCGCGGCGCGCCAAGCTTCACAAGGACATGGCTGTACGGGGTGAGATCATTTACGGGAATCAGGCGAGCGAAATAGCGACCGAGTTGGCGATGCACTTCGAGCAGGGCCATGACTATAAACGCGCCGCGATATATCTGCAAAAAGGGGCGGACAAAGCTATCCGCCGCTTTGCGTATCGCGAGGCGGTCGGGCTCTCGCGACGCGGGCTCGAGTTACTCGAGAAGTTGCCGGTCACTGTTGATCGTCGCGAGCAGGAACTTTATCTCCATCTCACGCTGGGCCTGCCATTGATCGCGACGCAAGGTTACGCTGCGGCTGATGTGGGCAGCGCCTATACCAGAGCGCGAGAGTTGTGCCGGCAGTTAGGTGAAACTCCGGAGATCTTTCCGGTACTTTGGGGACTGTTTGTCTTTCATTTACTGCGGGCAGACATGGCGACCGCACGGGAAACTGCTGAAGAATTTCTTCGTCTTGCCGAGCGAGAGTCGAATGCAGCATTGCTGGCGCGAGGTCATGTTCTGGTAGAGGCTACCCTGATGCATCTCGGCGAATTTGGTCCGGCGATGAACCACTTTCAGAAAGGGGTGTCTCTCTACAATCGTGAGCAGGACCGGGATGATTGGTTCAAATACACGCAGAACCCGGCGGTTGGAATGCGTTGCCATGGCGCGTGGGCATTGTGGTTTCTCGGCAAGCCCGATCGGGCGTTAGTGCCGATGAAGCAAGCGCTAACGGTGGCCCACGAGTTGTCTGAACCTCACGGACTAGCTCACACCTTTTACTTTGCGGCGACTCTTCATCACTTTCGCCGGGAACCGCGACTAACGCAGGAATTTGCCGAAGCTTCGCTGGACGTTTCCCGCAAACACGGGCTGGTGTTGTATCAAGCGAGTGCCACGGTTCTACTGGGCTGGGCGTTGGTCGAACAGGGGCAGCAGAACGAGGGGATTGCATTGATGCGCGAGGGGCTTGCGGCGCATCAAGCAACAGGCACCCAAATGGCGCGTCCGCACTTTTTAATTCTGCTGGGCGAAGCGTTGGGGAAGGCGCGCGAACCTGAGGAGGGACTCGACGTATTGGAGGAGGCGCTGGCACTGGTCCAACGCAAGGGAGAAAAATGCTACCTCGCCGAAATTTACCGTGTTAAAGGCGAGCTGATATTAATGCGCGCCGAAAGTGTAGTGGCTCACAGCGAGCCGACTGCTGTTGCTGAGGCCGAAGCGTGTTTTCATCAATCCATCAGGATTGCCCAACAGCAGAACGCGAAATCCTACGAGCTGCGCACCTCGATGAGTCGGGCGCGCCTTTATCAAAAACAGGACAAACGGGAAGAAGCAGGTGATCTTCTCGCCCCGATTTTCTCCTCCTTTACCGAGGGCTTCGATACGGGAGACTTGAGTGAGGCAAAAGCGCTGCTCGCCGGCTTATCGTAAATGAAATACGTCACGTTCATCATCATTGCCGTCGCGCTCGTGTCTGGCTGTCACGCGAAACGAACGGAGGCGCCACGCTCGTCAACTCGCGTTACGCAAGCGTCAGCTAGTCCTTCCTCGTCGATACCACTCACGCCTGTTGTTCAGGAGATAGAGCGTCGCGGGTACCATTCGATCTCCGGCGAGTTGGTGACGCCGAATACGTGGGAGACTGCCACCTTCCGTTTGCGCGACAAGCGCGCGTTTTCGTTTCGTGCGAACAAGCCATTTGCGAACTCGAGCGATTACTATTGCCGTTTCAAACTGCTGGAAGAGACTTATGATTCGGCTGACGATGCGCGCCACCGGTTAGCGAACATTCATCTTCCCGATCCGAATGGCCCCGGCGAAGAGCGCGGCTATTTGTCAGTGATGCGTGGCGGCTTCCGAGTGGGCAACGTAGCTTACGTGCTGCAAACCGACGCTTCGATGTTTTGGGACGAAGTGCAGCACTTTACGAAAGAACTCGCCGCCGCCACACCGGGCGCGGAGATGGTTCCCGCACAACCGCAGTAAATCAGTACGCGCAGTTCAGGCTTTAGAGTCATATGAATAAGAAGGATTCTTCTAAGCTTCGCCGTAAAGTCCTGGTATGACTTGCACAGTCTTAGCATACGAATTGCAGTGTGTTAACGGGCGCTTATAGCTTGAGGTATCAGCCCGGTGAGTTGTAGCAGTCTCTTAAATCTCGGGTCCTCGCGTAAGCTATCGAGCGTGGGGTCGACAGCAAGAGGTATCAGATTCAGATCATGCTCCTGATAGGCCTTCTCAAGCCATTCGAACGCCCGCTCTTTTTCGTTAAGTCCCACGTACATCACTGCTCTATAGTAAGGCGCCACATACTCTCTACTCGATGACTCTTTCAGTTCGTCGAGTACCTTTTGTGCGGCGTCTCTTCTCCCGGAAACGGCATAAACATATCCGAGATGCGTTAACAGCTCCGGACTTTTGCCAAAGACAGCGATAGTACGCTCAAACTCCGTTATAGCAGCTTCGTAAAAAGCCTTTTGCACATAGATCCTTCCTCTCCAGTAATGAATCATAGGATTGTTAGCGTCTAACTCGGATGCGCGGCTGAGCTCTTCGAGTGCTTCGTCGTGATGCCCCGCGCAATAGAGAGTTCCTGCGGCGGCGGTCTTAAGAGTTGCCGAAGTAGGATCAAGCTCCTGGGCCCTGCGGCTTTCTTTCAACGACTCGTCAAACCGTCGCATGTGTCGAAGGTAGATAGCATAGTAATGATGAGCTTTAGCGTAGTTTGCATTTAGCTCGATCGCCAGCTTGTACTCTTTCTCAACGCCCGCCCATTCCCAGTCATTTAATAAAGACTGACCAAGCGCGGCGTGGGCTTCGGCAAGGTCGGGCTCAAAGGCTAAGGCTTTCAGAGCCGCGTTCTTTGCTCTCGGCATAGCGTCCCTGGGCGAAAGCAGATCAAAATTGGGCGCCAAACAATAGCATTCCGCCAATCCGGCATGAGCAGTGGCGTGGTAAGGATCAGTTTTGATTGCCAACTCGAAGTTTTCAATGCTCTTAATAACGCCTTCCTGCGTTCTCTTCTCAAAGAAGTAGCGGCCCTTCAAGTAAGCCTGATGCGCCTGCGCGTTATTGGTGTAATGCTTGACGAGTTGTTCTCGTTCCCGGGCCGTCAACTTGACGGTGAGGGCTGCGGCCACCTGTTCCGAGATAGAGTCTTCTATGGCGAAGATGTTTGTGAACTTCTCATCGAACCTCTCAGCCCACAGTGTCGCTCCATCCTTGATACTTACGAGCTGCACTGTCACCCGAACATACTCGTCCCACTTCTGAATGGTTCCCTCCAGCACCGTGGCCACCTTCAATGCACGTCCAGCAGAAATCACGTCGTCTTTTATTGCATTTCGGACAGCACTTGTAGGCCTGACTTTCACTTGCTTGAGGTTGCTGAGTCGAGTGATGAGCGCGTCGGCTATACCTAGTCCGAGATACTCATCCTGCGGTCCAACACCAAGCGGTTCCAACGGCAGCACAGCAATTGACTGAATATCGGCGAAGCGGTCGTTCGTGTCTTTCTTAGGCGTGATTCGCTCGCCTACATAATTGGCGACCTCAGCGAACACCTTTCGCTGCTCACTAACAGAGGCAACAAAACGATAGCCTCGCCGGGGAACGGTCTCGATGTATTTTGTTTTTCCGCCAGTCTCACCAAGGATCTTCCGCAGCATGGAGATATGCTGTGCAAGATTGCCTTCCTCCACGAATTCATCCGGCCAAACCCTCTGCATGAGGATGTCCTTCTCAACAACATGGCCTCTACTCGATACGAGCGCGAGCAGCGTGCTAAAGGCTTTTGGTGGTAGGGACACTAGTCGTCCGTCACGTAGTAGTACGCGCTCGCTTGCGTCCAAGCAGAAAGGGCCAAACTGATAAAGGTGACCATCTCGGTCGACATAACTTTTCATAAGTTAGACAACGGTGAGGTCCTGTGGGTGTACCGCTGAGCTGACCGTTCCTGGCGCAAAGTCTAGCGTCCACTGCAACTGGACGCAACAGCTTTAGCTACTACTATTCCCCATTCATCAGCCTTGAGAACTTACTAATAAGTTTCAAAGAATCACCTAAAGATTTCCTTCCGCACAATCAATATAGTGCGGGGCTGAACTTCGATTCCGCCGTAACCTCACTCTTCCTCATTCGAGCAAGAAACATTTATGGAAACGGAGACAAGGAAAATGAAGAGACGCTACATGCTAAACGGTTCTTTGATCCTTCTGGTTGTATTGGCAGGAACCACCGTCTGGAATCTCTCGCGCTCAAGTGCGCACACTAACCCGGCGCTAACTGCAAACAAAGAAAACCTGAATCCGCTGGTCAAGCTTAATCAAAAGGCACGCGCCGCGAAATCCGGCGGCGAAGCCGCTACTCGCGAATTGGTCGACGAAATGTTTCGCTCGTTCGCTTTCGCGCAACAGTTCGCCGAACTCGACGACTCGGTCAAGGATCGTCTGGTGCGTGCTGAACTGAATCACAAGACGAGCAACGGTAAGAGCAGTTGTTCCGAACAGCGCGTGGTCCACGCTGTAAATGCGCTCGCAGACAAGATCGGCGCACCGGCTTACACGCATACCAATGTATTTGAGGTCAGAAGATTGCGCGCCAGCCTTCTCCCCTATACGTCCGACCTGCAGGAACGACGATCTACCAATGGTTTGCGTGATGATCAGAAACACGACGTGTCGATGTCTCCGCTCGAGACGTTCTTCGTTGCCGTCACACTCATTCAGCAGAAGCAACACAACCCCGAGTATCAACTAACAAATGACGAGTGGATTGCGCTACATGGCGGTAAACGGACCGTCGATGGCAACAAGAAGTTTAGCCAGGAGATGCAGCAACGTCGCACCTCTTCGACTCGCACCGACGAGGTCCGGAAGGCGGTCGAAAAAGGAATCACGTCAATGAGCCCCTTGGACCTGGTTCAACTACCGGACGAGTTCCTGAACACACTCGGTATCGAACGTTAAGGAGAGACAGCGATGAAAAAGACAAAACTCGTTCTATCCTTGATCATTTTCGTATGCAGCGTCTTCTTCGCTTCATGCAGCGGCGGCGGCAGTCAGGTGCAATCCGGATTCTACGCATTTGGTGAACGGTGGGTTCAAGTAGCGGGCACTAACAGCTTCGTATATGTAAGCCCCACGAATATCAGCGGCCAATGGTTGTCTGACTATTCCGGTGCGACAGGTAACGTTCGCTCGTTCTCGTTTTTATGTTTGGGTCCCTGCCCGATCGAGAGCGGCCGAGTGCCGGCGCGCTGGAACATAGTAGCCGGCACGCCACAATTGGAATGCATTGGCTACCTCGAGCCTAATCAAAGAGATGTCACGTTGAATACCACGCAAACAAGCAGGTGTGTCATACCTGGCATCGTCTTTCCTTTTGCGCCAGCCCCGAACTCGGTGAATTTGCTCGCTCCGCCAGCCACTTTTGAAATGACTGGAGAAGGGCTCAGTACTGCGTACGGCATGCCCTACATCGAGTATCGAGACATATATACGGGTGCTCTCATCGGCGCCACATCTGCAACCACGGTCAACGCCAAAGGCACCTGGTTACAAGCTGCCATGCCGGATCTTTCTTCGGTTTACTCAGGCGGTTACACCGTGCTCGTGAGCAACATTAGATCTGATGGCACTTTAGAAGCTGTAGGGACTTCAACGGTCGAGTGCTACGGAAGAGACTATGTTTATGATCCGCCACCAGATCCGGGTCCATGTGATTGCCCGCCGGATATGCCGTGCTTACCTTGTGAGCCGATCATTCAGTAATTAGTAGGCGGTTCGTACCGTGACGTGCTTTCGACGCAAGATCGCGCGTCACGGTACTCCTACATCGGACTGGTGCCCCCGGCGCGATTCCAACGCGCGACCTTCCGCTTAGGAGGCGGACGCTCTATGCAGCTGAGCTACGGGAGCACAGGGGTGAATCGTAATCGTGAAGTGAGTAAAACGTAAAGCAGCAACCGCTCTATGAAACTCACACGCGCTTTGTTGCGCGCGGCATAGGTTCTAATTCCCGAGTCGTAGTTTCAGTGATACTCGCCGGCTCGAATGAAGCCACAGTCGCTTCAATACGCGCGCGGGGCGCATTCTCGATCGCTCGCGGATCGTGTTCGACGTTCGTCAAACGCAGCCGCGCTTCTCGCGCCTTCAACTTCTTGAAAAAACCGCCACGAATCAGATTCGCCAGCCCGAAGCCACTCACGACAAAAGCACTGACCACAAAAAGCAGCCAGATCCAAAGAAACACCGGGTTTGTCAGATGCGGCAGCGTGACGGCGCCAAACACGAACAGGTAGTTCAGCAGAATCAGCACGCTCGCCAGCATCAACGAGATACCTCTGATCTCCCGCTTTTCGCGCTGAAGCTGACTAGCGCTGTTCGCTACCAGGTCGATCACGAGGTCGAGCGACAACCCACAGCGCGAACAAAACCTCATCTCGTTGGAAGCCTGCTCGTGACCGCAATGTGGACAAAACATGGAATTGCTCCAGTGTCACTGATACGCGCGCCTGAGGTTCGCAACCAAAAAACTACGACCGGCACTTATCTCCGACTGGCACGTAACTACGGCTGGTACTTAACTACAACTGGTACTCAACTACGACTGATACTTGATCAACGACCGCACGTCGTACCCCGCCAACTTCTCGCGCCCGTTCAAAAACTCCAACTCCACTACGAACACCAACCCCACCACCGTTCCACCAAGTTGCTCGACCAGATCAACCACGGCGCGCGCGGTGCCGCCAGTCGCCAATAAGTCGTCGGCGATGATCACGCGGTGGCCGTCACCAACAGCGTCGCGGTGGATCTGTAACGTGTCCTGACCATATTCGAGGTCATAAGAGATCGACGCGCACTCAGCCGGAAGCTTGCGCGGCTTGCGTACCGGCACGAAACCGGCGCCGAGGTGATAAGCCAGCGCGGGCGCGAAAATGAATCCACGCGCCTCGATCCCCAGCACCGAATCAACGCGCTCACCTTCAAACTCCGCCGCGAGCGCATCAACCGTATTGCGCAAACCCTCGGGATGCTTCAGCAACGTCGTGATGTCATAAAAATTAATGCCGGGTTTCGGAAAATCCGGCACTTCACGTATCAACGCTTTAAGTTGGTCCATGTCTTGACGCTATCTCTCAATGCGAAATGCCGAATACGTCCCTGTCGGCTCCAGGTTGATCTCCTCCAACTGATCCACGACCGCCCACTGCGGCCCGGTGGCTAAATCGTGCTTGAACGCTTCCACCCGACTCTCCGGTCCTTCCGCAAACGCCTCGACGCTGCCATCCGGACAGTTGCGCACGTAACCAACAACCTGATGCCGCGCGGCTGCTCGCTGCGCAAAAAAGCGATACCCAACTCCCTGCACTTCACCGCGGATCAAAAACTTTCGCGCTACTCCCAAAACAATCCCCCTCGTCCTTACTTACACTTCACCAACTTGCCCGGCTTGCCCTTCTCGAGCGTGAACGTCTCCGCATCCTCGGCATCAGCAAGCTTCATGGTCAACGTCATCGTGTCGCCTTTGATCTCGCCCGAGTACGTCGCGGGCTGCGATCGCTCAGCACTACCAGCGCGCACCGGCCCGCCGCGTTCCGGCGTAAACGTGCCGCGCCACTCAAACTTCCCTTCACTATCGACAACGAGCGGTCCCTCGATCGCACCGTGAGCACAATCGTATTCAACTTTCGCCGACTGCGAACCCACATCGATACTCACGTGCGGGCCGCCCCAAAGTCCGGCGCCGAGTCGTTTCGTCTTTTGGCTGCCTGCTGAAACCATAAACCCACCGAGCAACAACCCAACAACCAGCAGAACACTCGAGCGTCTCTGCAAATACATCTCAAGCACCTCGGCGCGCATTGTAACCAAGCCCGAACAAGATGCCCAACACACTCTCAGCCGCGAAACTTTCCGCCACGAGGTCGCGTAATACCGAGACTTACGGGTGAGAACATGTTCTGCTAAACTTCGCAGCGCCCTTTCATCCAAATCTGCGTAGCTCAATCTCGATTTTTTCACTGACAGACGAGGTCGTCTGTCGTCTACGTCCAAGTTTCAAAGCGAGGGTTCCTACAACTATGCAACGATTAGCAGTCACCTGCCTGGCGCTCATCATCGCGCTCACCGGCAGCGTCTCGATGTTCCATCCGGCTCAAGCCAAGGCGCTCAACATTCCCGTGGTCTACTACAAGCTGCCGAACGGGCTGAAGGTCGTGATCTCCGAAGATCACACCGCGCCGGTCGTCACGGTCGCCGTCTATTACAACGTCGGCTTTCGTCTCGAACCGAAAGGCCGTACCGGCTTCGCGCACCTGTTCGAGCACATGATGTTTCAGGGCTCGGCGAACGTGAAGAAGTTTGAGCACGCGAAATACGTCGAAGCAAACGGCGGCAGTCTTAACGGCCACACCGATTTCGATTACACAAACTACTTCGAAACGATGCCGAGCAATCGCGTGGAACTCGGGCTCTGGCTGGAATCCGATCGCATGCGCTCGCTCGACGTCAGCGAAGAGAATTTGAAGAACCAGCAGAACGTGGTGAGCGAAGAGGTGCGCGTCAACGTGCTCAACCAGCCGTATCAGTTCTTCGAGTGGATCAGTCTGTGGGAAAACGCCTTTACTAACTGGAACAACTCGCACAACGGCTACGGCGATCTCGCGGAGATCAACGCGGCCACCATCGAGGACGTGCGCAGTTTCTTCAAAACTTATTACGCGCCCAACAACGCCGTGCTCACGGTTGTCGGCGATGTTGACGTGAACGACGTGAAGAAGATGGTCGAGAAACACTTCGCCGCGATTCCGTCGCAACCGGCGCCCGCGCGCGCAGATCTAACCGAGCCGCCGCAAACAAAAGAAAAGCGCGTCTCGCAAACCGACAAACTCGCGAACCTCCCGGCGATGGCAATCGGTTACCACGTGCCGCCGCAAAACTCGCCTGATTTTCCGGCGATGGCATTGCTGGTCCAAATACTTCAGGGCGACGAGAGCTCGCGCTGGTATCAACGTCTCATCAAGGAGAAAGAGTTGACGCTCGATCTCACCGGCGGACTCAATCTCTTCGGCAACGAGTTCGATTACACCGGCCCGATGATCATGACCACGCGCATGACTTACAAACCGGGTCACACGGCTGACGAAGTGCTGCGCGAGATGGACGCCGTCGTGGCCGATATCGTCGCGAAAGGCGTGAGCGACAAAGAACTCGCGGACGCGAAGGTCCGCTATCGCTCAAACTTCTATAACCAGATCGAATCGAGCTTCGGCAAAACGCATCTGCTCTCCGCGCTCGCGCTCTTCCGCGACGATCCGCAGCAGATCAACTCGCTGTTGACGCCGTTTGAGAACGTCACCGCAGCGCAGGTCAAGAGTGCGGCCGCGAAGTATCTCGTCGCGACGAACCGCACCGTGATCGATCGCGTTCCCGAAGCCAAGCCCGCTCAACCAAAGTCGGCGCAGTAGCGGCACAGATTACAGAGGCATACTCAGATGAAAAACTTACTGATCCTAATCACACTCGTCTTAATCACAGCCCCGGCAATCGCGCAACAAAAAACTCCGCCTTCGCCAGGTCCGGCGCGGCCGTTGAACCTGCCGAAGATCACCGAAAAGAAACTCGCGAACGGACTGACCGTCGTGCTCGCGCCGCTGCCGAACGTGCCGAAGGTCACGGCGTTACTCACGTTCCGCTCGGCCACTACCGCGAGCGATCGTGATGCGCATCCCGGCATCGCGCAGATCGCGGCGTCAGTCGCGAACGAAGGCACCGACACGCGCACCAGCAAACAGATCAAGGAAGAACTGCGTTCGATCGGCGGCTCGCTCGGTCTGGGCAGCGACGCCGACTCGACGACGATGAATGCGAGCTCGCTTTCGGAGTTCTCGGCACGACTATTCGACTTGATGAGCGACGTGGCCCAACATCCGTCGTTTCCGGAAACCGAAGTGAAGCTCGCCCAGGAGAACACGATTCAGCAGATTCGTGCGGGCCGCGCCGATCCGGGTTTTCTCGTCAACGAACGTTTTCAGAAAGCAGTCTTCGGGAATCATCCGTACGGGTTTGTAGTCCCGGATGAAAAATCGATCAATGCGTTGACACCCGCGGATCTGCGCGGCTTTGTCGGCAAGTACTACATTCCCAACGCCGCGCACCTCGTCGTGGTGGGCGACATCGACGTCGACAAAACTTTCGCGGAGATCGAGAAAGCGTTTGGCAGTTGGAAGAGCGGGACCGTGCCGCCCGACGACAATCCGGCCGTGCCGAAACGCGATAAGCGCCAGATCTACTTCGTGAATCGTCCCGGCTCGATCCAGTCGGCCATCTACATCGGCAACACGAGCATTCCGCGCAAAGACAAAGACTACTTCGCCATTCGCACCGCCAACATCATCTACGGCGGCTCGTTCTATTCGCGCTTGACGCGCAATATCCGCGAAAGCAAAGGCTACACTTATTCGCCCTTCAGCTCGGCGAACACACAAGCGAAGACCGGCTCGTTTTTCGCCGGCGCGTTCGTGCGCAATGAAGTGACTGGTCCAACGTTGCTGGAAATTTTTTACGAGCTCGATCGCATGCGCGTGTTGCCCGTCACCGACGAGGAACTGAACGCGGCGAAGGAATACAGCACCGGCAACTTCTCCGTCGAGCTTGCCAGCCAGCAGGGACTCGCGGGACGCATCGCCACCATCTACACCTACGATCTCGACAAGAACTTCATCAACGACTTCCGCCCGAAGATCGAAGCCTTAACACCGGCGGACATCCAGCACGTCGCAGCGAAATATTTCGACACGTATCACGCAGCGGTCGTGATTGTCGGCGACTGGGAGAAGGTGAAGGATCAGGTCGAGCCGTTTGGGGACGTGACGATCTACGATGCGGAGGGCAACGTCGTAACGAAGTAGAAGTCGTTTACGACAACAACCAGCTCACGTAATTAGTAAACTGGTCCAACATCACGCCGCCTTCTTTCATGAGGCCGGTGACGACAAGGACCAGTTTATCTCCGAGCAGAAACGGCGCAAGCGCCAGGGAGACCGAGCCAAAGATGAGCAGGTTGGAAGTCGCGTCGGACAGGTCTGATTTCTTCATAGGCAACCTCTAGCCGCGGATTTTGCAGCAAAGAATATGCCTTCTCGGAATGCCCGTAAATCGCGTGGTTGGCCCATTCAAGCGGTGGCCCTCGCCGCCAACTTGATTGATGTTCAGTCAAGTAGACGAGGCCTCGGTTTTGTGGTAAAGCCTGAGACAAGGAGATCCCATGCGTAAACCATTCCGTCTTGCACTCTTCCTCGCTGTCGCCTTTATCGTCACGCCGCAGATCGTCAACAGTGAACGGGCTTGGACCGCGAAGCCTTCGCTCGAGCTGAAGCCTTGCCAGGTGCCGGATCTGAAAGGCGAAGCAAAGTGCGGGACGTTCGAAGTGTTTGAGAACCGCGCCACGAAACAGGGACGAAAGATCAGTCTGAACATACTCGTCCTCCCCGCGACTGGTCCAAAACGCGCGCCGGATCCGTTGTTCTACTTCGCTGGTGGTCCAGGTTCCGCCGCCACCGAAGACGCGGTGGGCGTCGCGCCGATGCTGGCGGCGATTCGCGAACAGCGCGATCTCGTGTTTGTGGACCAACGCGGCACGGGCAAGTCGAATCCCCTGAATTGTAAACTCGTCGATCCTGCGGATCCGCAGAGTTATCTCGGCTCGTTCTATCCGCTCGAAGCGACGAAGCAGTGTCGCGCAGAGCTCGAAAAGCGCGCGGACCTCACGCTCTATACCACCAACATCGCGATGGATGACATCGACGACGTGCGCGCGGCGCTCGGTTACGATCAGATCAATCTTTACGGCGGCTCGTATGGCACGCGCGCGTCGATGGTCTACATGCGCCGGCATCCGCAGCACGTGCGCGCGGCAGTGCTGCACGGTATCTCGCCGACGAATCAATATATGCCGCTGCACTTTCCGCAGGACAGCGAACGCGCGCTGCAAGGCGTGCTCGCGGAGTGTGAGGCCGACGAGGCGTGTCACAAAGCGTTTCCAGACGTGAAAGACGATGCCGCGTACGCGCTCGGGATCCTGCTGCAAAGTCCCGCGCAGGCTGAGGTCCAGTTACCCGGCGCGAAGGAGAAGGTCACGCTAAGGCTCAATGCGAATCTCGCGGGGGAAGCCGTTCGTTACATGCTCTACAACCCGGTGAGTGCGGCGCGCATTCCGCTTTACCTTCATCTCGCAAGGCATGGCAACTACGTTCCGCTTACGCAAGCGGCGCTGTGGTTTCGCAAGAACATCGTGTTCGCGGGGGGCGAAGGACTGTATCTGTCGGTGACGTGCGCCGAAGATCTGCCGTGGGTAGATCACGATGAGGCGAAACGCTTGGCGCAGAACACTTTCCTCGGGGCTTATCGTTACTACGATCAGAGTGAGGCGTGTGAGAATTGGCCCAGGGGAACTGTCGAACCCACTTACGGTGAGCCGGTGAAATCGAACAAACCGGTGTTACTGATAACGGGCGAATGGGATCCCGTAACACCGCCCGCGCACGGCGACACCGCAGCGAAGTCGTTGAGCAACAGTTTGCACATCGTGGTGCCGCACGGCGGTCACGGCCTCAGCGGATTGAAAAACATCGACTGCCTCGATCACCTGATCGCACAATTTGTCGACACCGCCTCCGTAAAAACCCTCGATACGGCCTGCATCAAAACGATCACGCGCGAGGGATTTATGTTGGAGCTGCCGAAGTAGGGATTATTCACTGCGCTTTCGTCTCCACACGAGATAGTCCAGTGAAAAATAATCATCGCGGCGGGGTAGCAGCAGAATGAAGAGCAACAACGCCAGACGCGGGATCACGTGAGTGTGAAATTCGTAGAGAGGCTCTTTGAGCAGGTGGCCAAAAGTGACCACAGCGAGAACGAAGCCAAGCGCTACCAGTGCCTCACGAACTCGCAGGCCGAGAATTACCATCGCACCCGCGATCAATTCCACAAAAGGAATGATCACGCCCATGGTCCAAAGAGACCAGACGGGGAGAAACGTGTCAGCATAAGGCAGGAAGTACTTGCGCGCGTGATTCAGTGGCCCAAGTTGAAAGACTTTCATCACGCCGGCCATGAAGAAAATCAGCCCGAGCACGAGCCGTGCAAAGAGAATCGCCCACGCGCGGTCGATGTTTCGCAGTCTTGTAGTTGAGTCATCGGGAACCATAAGAAGTCGTTACCACGTTTCATCCGCATAGCGCAATATGTTTTTCCTCACAAGAAATACGCTCTATAATACGGCGCAACTCAATGCCGACGACGCCTCAAAAAATCTTCATCGCCACCCTGCTGCCATTTTCCTTTTTGTGGGTCTTGATGGCTTGCGTGTCGATTTGTGAGCGCGAGACGTTGGCAGTTCACCCAGCGACAGATCTGTCATGGTCTATTAAGACTAGCGCGATCAGGGACGTGCATGAGTGCGATGGCTGTCCACTCACTTACTTTCCGAAGGCCACGACACCGGAGCGAGAAAAATCCGTTCACCCTGTAGCATGCGTATCAGGTCTCGCTTCCGCTGTGCCGTCGCTTAGTTCGTGCACTCCAAATAGTTTTAGTGATCGCGTCGATAAGCCCTTCGCTACCGCCAGTCCTCCGCTCAAACTTCTTTCCCTGCTCCGCATTTAGCACCCTCCAGTTGCTGAAATCGCACGCAAGACGAGCGCGTGCCGGTTAGTTGTTCTTCAACTTTGGAGATGCGGAGTCATGAGCAAAATCTTCATATTCCTCGCCGTACTATTCACAGCCCAAGTTGCGTTCGCACAGACGACACTCAAAGTCACGGTCAAAGACGAAGCCACAAAAGAAGCCGTCGCGGGCGCGACTGTGTCCGTCAAAGACACGTTGCTTTCCGCAACCACAAACGCGCAAGGCGTCGTTCAATTGAGTGGCATTCCCGATGGACCACAAACCCTCACGATCTTCTCTCCGGGTTATGAAACCAAAGAGTTGAATCTTACTTTTCCACTCATCAATCAGCGTGAAACTGTCGTCTTTCTGAAGCTCACTAATGAAGTCGGAGAAGTCACCATTACTTCAACACGTACGGGCCGTGAGATCGACGATGTACCGACCAGGGTTGAAGCCATTGACGAGGAGGAAGTGGACGAGAAAACCACCATGCGCCCGGCCAACGTCTCGATGGTGCTCAACGAGAGCACCGGCATCAAGGTGCAGCAGACCTCAGCCACTTCAAACACGCAGAGCGTGCGCATTCAGGGACTCGACGGCAGATACACCCAACTTCTCAAAGATGGCTTTCCCGCGTTCGGTGGTTTTTCCGGCAGCATCAGCCTGCTGGACATCCTGCCGCTCGATTTGAAACAGGTGGAAATAATCAAAGGACCATCAGCGACTTTTTACGGCGGCGGCGCAATTGCCGGCGTGATCAATTTCATCAGCAAAGAACCCGAAGACAGACCCGTCACCTCACTCATCTTCAATCAAACAACCGCACTCGGAACGGACTTCTCGCTCTTCAATTCGCGCAAGTTTCAGCGCTTTGGCTACACGTTTCTCGGCTCCGTCAACTATCAAAAAGAATACGACGTTGACGACGATGATTTTACCGAACTGCCGCGGACAAACTCGTTCACCCTGAGCCCGCGCTTCTTTTTCTATCCGAACGACAAGACGCGCCTAATCGTCGGCAACACGACTTCCTACCCGAATCGCAAAGGCGGAGATGTTTTTGTTTTGCGCGGGCGAGGCGATAACTTCCACCAGTATTTCGAAAACAACCGCTCAGTACGGAACATCACGACCTTTCAACTGGAAAGACAATTCGTAAACGGAAGCCGCCTTGTCGCTAAGCAAAGCCTCGCCTTTTTCGATCGCAAGCTTGAAATTCCCGACTACCTTTTCGCAGGCCGGCAATTTAACGCTTACACCGACATTTCCTACCTCAGAACAGTCAACGATCACGTGTTCGTTTTCGGCTTCAACGCCGTCTACGATCAGTTCAGAGAAAGGACCAACAAGAACACGCCGGCGCCACGCGACGAAACACGCACCACGTTCGGCGGATATGTGCAGGACAGTTTCACCATCACCGACAAACTCTCGCTCGAAGCGGGACTCCGCCTGGACCATCTGCGGCACTACGGCACGTTCGCCCTCCCGCGCGTCTCGGCACTCTACCGCTTCACTCCCAATCTGAGCAGCCGTTTGAGTTTCGGACTCGGCTACAAAGCGCCGAGCATCTTTACCGAGGAAGCGGAGACTTTACTCTTTCGAAACGTGCTGCCAATCGGAAATTCTTTGCAGGCTGAGCGCAGCCGCGGCGGTACGCTCGACGTAAATTATCGGAACTCGATAGGCGAGAAATTCTCGTATGCAGTCAATCAAATGTTCTTCTACACCGAGATTGAAGACCCGCTCGTTTTGATCGAAGATCCGAGCGCAGTCTTTCGCTTTGTGAACGCAGATCAGTCTGTCAGAAGTCGTGGCTTCGAGACGAACGCGCGGCTCTCCTATGGCATCGTGAAACTCTTCGCCGGATACACTTTCACTAAAGCTGTAGCGAGTTATTTAGCGGGCAGTCAGACTCTGCCTTTGACGCCGAAAAGCAGGATCAATTCAGCGTTACTTTTCGAGAAAGAGGACAGCTTCAAAACCGGATTCGAAGCCTATTACACGAGCGGCCAGTTTCTGACTAACGGTTTAAGAACGAGACCATTTTGGGTGTTGGGAATTTTTGGCGAGAAGTCGTTCGGCAAGTACAGTCTCTTCATCAACGCCGAAAACATCACCGACACGCGCCAGAGCCGGTTCAGCCAGGTAGTTTTCCCGCCGCACCAAACGCCGACCTTCGCGGAGATTTATACGCTCACAGAGGGACGCATCATTAATGGCGGGATCAAAATCAGGTTCTGACTGCGAGTCGCGCCTTGGTTTCCACAGGCTGCGCCTTCGACGCTTCAGTTGCGAGGGCAATCTGGTGAAGACGCTGCGCGGCTTTCCGGCGGTAAGAAGCTAAGCGACATCGGCAAAGACGCAGTCGCCGCGATGATGGGGATCTCATAAAACTTGAACCTTGAAACTGGACCTTTAAAAGAGTCGCGGGCCGGTGCGAGGCCGGCCCGTAACCGAAACAAGTTAGTTCAACAATTGCAGACCAAGTATCTGCTCGAGGATCGTGCCGAGAATGCTGTAGCCGCCATTCGAGTAGCGACCGTACTGTGAACGGCTGTAGTAACCGTCCTCATAACCACGACGGAACCCCTCGCGGAAGTAGTACTGGTAGTCGCCCAGGTCGACGTAATAAGCGTCGTATCCGTAGCTCGCATCCTGGTACCCATAAGCTTCTTCGGGACTGAAGCGATAGCCGTCCTCCCGATCCGCCTGCCCCGCGTAGAATCCTTCCTCGTAACCGTCGTTGATCGCGCGCCGTAACATCTCCGCGCCGTACTGGTTCGTCTCGTAGTACGAGCCACCGCGACGATAACGATAGTTGTATGGACCGTAGTCGTTGTAACGCCACTGCTGCAGCCGCAACTGATCCTGGCGTAACCGTTCAAAGTAACGCTGCTGGTAGCGCAACTGGTTCAGACGACGCTGTTGTTCGAGTAGGCGCTGACGCTGGTAAGCGAGGTTCTGCTGTCGCTGCCATTCCTGGCGATAACGCGACGCGCGCTGTTCCTGCTCCTGACGCCAGTTGCGATTGTTGTTCCAGTTGTTGTTGCGATCGCGGTCGTTGTTGTTGCGATTGCGGTCCCAATCGTTGTTACGTTGAGACTGTTGCTGTCGCCGCCACTCGTCCGACTGCTGTTGCCGGCGCGAGTCGTTCTGTTGTTGCCGGCGCCAATCGTTCTGCTGTTGTTGCTGCTGCTGGCGCTGCAACTCCTGCTCGCGTTGCCGTTGCTGTTCGGCCTGGCGATTAGCGTCGTCGTCCCGGCGTTGACGCTGCCAACGCTGGTCCTGTTCCTGCGAACGACGATTATTCTGTTCCTGACGCTGCTGTTCCCAACGCTGCTGGCGCTGCTGATCAGCCTGCCGTTGTTCCTGGCGCTGTTGCTCCGAGCGTTGCTGGCGTTGCTGATCAGCCTGCTGCTGTTGCTGGCGCTGTTGTTCGTAGCGCTGCTGACGCTCCTGATTCGCCTGCTGCTGTTGTTGCTGGTCGCGTTGTTGCCGTTGCTGTTCCCAACGCTGCTGCCGTTCCTGGTTCGCTTGCTGTTGCTGCTGGCGCTGTTGCTCCCAACGTTGCTGGCGTTCCTGGCTCGCTTGCTGCTGCTGTTGAGCGCGCTGCTCCTGCTGTTGAGCGCGCTGCTGATCGTTACGCTGTTGTCGTTCCTGGTTTGCTTGCTGTCGTTCCTGCTGGCGCTGTTCCCGCTGTTGCTGGTTCTCCTGGCTACGCTCTTCGCCGCGGCCACGTCTCCCCTGAGCATTGGCGAGGCTGCTCGCGCCAATTATGGCCGCGGACATCGCCAGGGACATCGCTGCTCGTTTCCAATATTTTCCGTTCATCAAAGCTTCCTTTCTGTAAGCCGCGGAGAGAGTTACGACAGCGGTTTTCGCAAGCAGCATTCCACTCGAAAATGGCCCGCAAGCGACGCGATTTCTCACGTAAGTGGAACCATTTGATTCAGCCCGTAAACCATATCGGATAACGTTTTGTTTCAGCTCTGTTTCCACTTGATTGCAATTAGCTGAACGTCACCAGTTAGCGGTGCTCACTCAGCCATGGGCATGGTCGTTGCGAATTAATGGCCTGAAAACACACGTGAGGGGGCAGGTATGAGTAATCTGAAAGTGTGGCCGCATTTAACTATCGTGGCGATCGTTTGCGCGCTCGCAGCGGGCCTCGGCGTCGGGCTTTGGATGAAGCACGAGCAGACCGCGTCGGCCGCAGCGATCCCGAATGCCGCGCGTATTCAACGCGTCGACGGCGACGTCGCTGTCAACAACGGTCTCATTGCCGGCGACAACAGCCAGGCTGACCAATGGTACGCCGCGAGTGAGAACCAACCGTTTTCAGTCGGCGATCGGATCTACACGCGCAACAACGCGCACGCCAGTCTCGCCTTTACCGGACGCAACTTCGCGCGGCTCAATCCAAACACTTCACTCGACGTTCTTTCACTCGACGATCGACGCACGCAGTTGGCGCTGCGCGATGGCTCGGCGATCTTTGACGTGGGCTATCTCGATCCAAACGATCTGTTTGAAGTGGCGACGCCTTACGGCGCGGTAGATTTTCAGCAGCCGGGTCTTTACAACGTCGGCATCGACAACGGCCAGGTGCTCGTGTCTGTTTTGAGCGGGCTCGCGCAGGTCGTTGGTCTCGGCGGCAGTGGACAGATCAATAAAGGCGAGCTCTTGACGCTGCTCGGTCAAACGGCGGGCGACGTCGTGCTTTCACGGCTCGATGGCCGTGACGCGGGTTATCTCGTCGACGATTACTACGGTTATCAGTATCCGCGTTATTACGACGGCCGCTATCGCGACTACAACGCTTATCTCAACGATCCTTATTACTACGATCCGTATCGTCGCAACGTGAGTTATCAGTACGTCAACTCATACATTCCCGGACTGAATGACCTCGACTACTACGGCGACTGGCAGAACGTGAGCGGCTACGGCAATTGCTGGGCGCCGCGCGTTGACGCCGGCTGGACGCCATACGAGTCGGGCTACTGGATCAACGATTATCCTTATGGTCCAACGTGGGTCTCGAACGAGCCGTGGGGTTACGCGCCGTATCACTACGGTCGTTGGGCGTACGCGGGCGATCGCTGGTACTGGGTTCCGGATGCGACGAATACAGCGCCTGTTTATTCTCCGGCGCTTGTTGCGTTTGTTCCTTTTAATCAGAACGACGTGGGTTGGGTGCCGCTTGGACCAGGCGACGTTTACGTGCCCCACTACTACAACACAGATTGGCAGCCGCAGTACCTGACCCGCGACAATCTGTACCAGCGCGTTGTGAACCTGAACGTGCCGAATGCGGTGACCGTCGTGAACGCCGACGATTTCTGGCGTGAAGACGATTTCCGACGGGCGCGGCGGGCGGATCGCAACGCGTTGGCGCAGGTGAGACCGGTGCTCGATCCGTTGCTGGTGACGCCGCTCAGAAATGCGGTGGTGCATTCAGCGTGGGGTCGCGGGAAGAAGGACTTGCCGCCGGGCATCGCGAAGAAGCTTCAGGACACGACGGTGATAGCTAGCGCGGCGCCGGTGGCGACGGGGTTCCGGCGCGACCTCGCGCGCACGATGCGTGTTGAGGAAGTCTCGGATCGCGCGAAGGGACAGAAGTTCAGGGTGCGGGACGAGCGCCATGCAGTTGGCGAACCGCAAGCGGCAACCGCTCCGCCGGTTGTGAATGGACCACCGGCTGAGCGTGGACGCGCTGGCGAGAATGGACGCCAGGCTCAAGGTGAACAGCCTGAACGCGGACGCGCTGCGGAACGCGGACGACCGCAGGTTGGACCACCAGCTACGAGTGGACCGCCGAGGCAAGCTGAACGAGCTGAACAAAGTGAGCGAGGCCGGGGCCGAGGCGAGCGACAGCAGCCGCAACCACAAGGCGAACGTGTAGCGCGGCCTGCACAACAGCAACCACAGGCTGAACGTCCCGCGCGTGCGGCACAGCAACAGCCGCAAGTTGAACGCGGTAGAGGCCGGCCGGCTCAGGCTCAACCCGCGGCGCGTCCGGTGCCCCGAGTTGAACGAGCGCCGAAGCCTGAGCGACCTGCGCCTCAGGCACAACGTGCTCCGCGGCCAGTGCAACAGCAACAGCAGCAGCGGCCACAGCCACAGCAACGACCACAACCGCAACAACAGCGGCCGCAACCGCAGCCTCAAGCCGAACGCGCGCGACCCGCGCAGCAACAACGGCCGCAAGGCGAACGTGTTGGTCGTCCAGCCGAACGGCCGCAGCAAAACGCGCGTCCGCAACAGCAAGAGAAACACCAAGGCGGGCCACCTGCGGAACGCGGTGGAGGCGGCGGCGGTAAAGGGAAACCCGCAAAGCCAGGTAAACCGTAACCAAAAGCGGGACGCCTCATAAGCTGAACTCTTTGGAGTGCGCCGACTAGTCGGCGCTTTGCTAAAAGCGGTGACAAGTCCCCGCACTCCAAACTAAAACTCCTTCCGTCCTCACTTCACCTGTGATAAAAAACTCGCCCCGATTCGGCGTTTTACATCCTCAACAGCAAACGAACCAACCCCACCGGGTGAAGGAGTATCGTGAAACAACAACCAAACCGACGCGCATTCCTGAGTCATGCAGGCATTGCCGGTGCAGCCACTCTAGCTGCCGGCGCCATCGGCATTGAGCCCCTGCTACAAACGACTCGCTCCCAAGTCCACGCCGCGAGCACCAGCTCGAATCAACGCGCCAACGTCTGCGCCAAGCTACGCCGCGACGCAGCCCAGTCAGGCCTTCAGGCCACACCGCAGAACCTTCAGCACCCGAACAACCAGGACGAAGATCTCTATCCCAACAAGCTCGGTAATTTTTCGAAAGGCCTGCCGCACAACGACGACGGCACCGTGGTGCTCAGCGCTTACGAAGCTCTTGTCAAAGCTCTCAACAGCGGCGTCCCCGCTGACTTCGACGCGATTCCGCTCGGCGGAGATCGAACGTTGACCAATCCGCAATCCGGTCTCGCTTTCGATCTCGAAGGCCCGGACGGCCACGCGCTCGTCGAGCCTCCCTGTCCCGCTTTCGCGAGCCGCGAACAAGCCGCTGAGATTTCGGAAAACTACTGGATGGCGTTGCTGCGCGACGTCCCGTTTTCACAATACGCCGCGAACCCGACCGCGAATGCCGCAGCCGCTGACCTGACGCTCTACGGCGCCGACTTCAAGGGACCAAAGAGCGGCGGCGCAGTGACCACGGGCACACTCTTTCGCGGGCGCACGCCCGGCGATCTCCACGGCCCATTCATCTCGCAGTTCTTTTATCAGGACTGCCACTACGGCGCGAACCGGATCGAACAGAAGATCCACACGACGATGCCGGGCCTCAACTACATGACCGACTTCGCCACGTGGCTCGCGGTCCAACGCGGCGCTAATCAATCGGGCGACATCTTCGATCCCGTGCCGCGTTACATCCGCAGCGGCCGCGACATCGGCCAGTGGGTACACGTCGACGTGCTGTTCCAGGCTTACTTCCAGGCGTTTCTCGTGCTCGCCGGAGCAAACGCACCTTTCGACGACGGCAATCCCTACAACAACAACCCGACGCAGACGGGCTTCGGCACGTTTGGTGGTCCACATATCGCGACGTTGTTGTGTGAAGTCGCGACGCGCGCGCTGAAAGCCGTTTGGTATCAGAAGTGGTTTGTGCATCGCCGCCTGCGGCCGGAAGCTCACGCGGCGCGCGTGCATCGCACGCTGTTTGCCGCCGCTGGTTATCCGGTGCACGCGGAGATTCTCAACTCGTTCAACGACGCGAACCGGCTCAAGGGTTACATGCCGCCGGGCAATGCGCTCTTGCCGATGGCGTTTCCCGAAGGCTCGCCGACGCATCCCGCTTACGGCGCGGGACATGCCACGGTGGCCGGCGCGTGCGTCACAGTTTTGAAGTCGTGGTTCAACGAGTCGACGCGTTTGGTGGATATCGGGTTGAATCCGTTGCAGCCGAGTGATGACGGGTTGAGTCTCGTGCCTTACGCTGGTTCGGACGCGGGCGATCTCACAGTTGGTGGCGAGTTGAACAAGATCGCGTCGAACGTGGCGAACGGGCGGAACATCGCCGGAGTTCACTGGCGCTCGGACGCGAATGAGTCGTTGAAGCTAGGCGAGCAGATCGCGATCGGAATCATGCGCGAGCAGCGAGCGTGCTATAACGAAGTTTTTAATGGTTTCAGTTTGACGAAGTTCGACGGGACGACGATCACGGTTTAGTTTTGAGTTCGACGATGGCGATGCCGCCGGGGGCGATGCGCAGGTTGACGTTGTTTGCGTCGGCTTTCAAGGCGGCGTCGCTGATCCACTCGTTTGCACTCGAGATCTTCTCGCCGCTCAAGGCGATCGAGACGTTGACGTAAGCGTTGCGATCGACCTGGGCCATGCCCTGCTGCGTTTTGTAGACGCCGTTACTGTTGAGCAGCGTCACGATCCAGCCGTTATCACTGCGATTGATCGCGTATTCAACGTCGCCGCTGACACGCACCGGCGTCGCATCGCTGAAAACGTGCGCGAGCATGTGCGCCGCAAACGGCGTCACACGCTCATCTTCGCCAAGCAGATCGGCTACCGCTGCGAACACGACACTTCCCTTACCCACCTTGTTCACTGTCACGAGCGGATCGCCATTCGGCGCCGCAATCAAGGTTGTCGCGCCTTTGAGTTCCACTCGTTCGTAACGAAACATCTGCCCGCTCAAATCCTGCGCCGCTTCACCGGGTGACAAGCAACGCGCCGCATCCGCTTCCGCCGTTGCGTTAGTGAGCTGCACTCCCAACAACTGCGGCGGTACGTTCTTGATCTGCGCGACATTTAACACGACTGTGCCGCCGTTTCGCACGTAATCGGCGAGCTGCGGCCTCCACTCCACTCGCCCACCCAAAACAACCGCGCGATAACCGCCAAAACTCGTCGCCTCCGTCGTCAACACATCAAAGACGTCACCAAACACTCCGGCAACGAACGGCTGTCGATCGGCGATCGCCGGCTCACCTTCAACCACGAGCCCCGGATAGTACGCAACACCAAACAACTCGCGCAGCGCACGGTCACCACGATCGATCTGCGACACTTCAAACGGCCACTGCGGATAATCCGTCATCTCAAACCCGTGCGCCGAATCGAGCAGAAACGCGATCGGCGTGTACGGCGTGCCGCGCTCGGGATGCTTCTCCGCGAAACGCAGAAACTCATCCGTGATACGCCCGAGCGGATTCAATTGAAACGGATTATCGCCCGGTCCGGGTTTGAAAAACTGGTCGCCGCCCTGTTCGAGATAGATCGCCGACGCGCCTGATATGTAATAGAGGTAATAGCTCTTGCGATACCACGAGAGCGACGGCCCCATCGTTGGACCATAGCGCGACGCGTAGAAGTAATCCGGCCCGGCGAAGTTCTGCGCCTTCGTAAACGTCGTGGCCGAGTCCCCAAAGTTCG
>CAMLLD010000082.1 GCA_946480785.1 uncultured Blastocatellia bacterium
CGCGAACGATCGTGAAATAGAGTGGCGCTTCCGAACCGGGGCGTTCGACCTTTAACGTGACGGGTTCGCCGAGTGCGCCGCGCACGTTTTTGGAGACTTGTTCGCTGGACCACTCGCGCGCGTCTTTGCCGTCGACTTCGAGAATACGATCGCCGTATTTGAGACCGAGTTTCGCTGCGGGCGTGCCTTCGACTGAGGATTGCACGTAGACGCCGTCGCGATGCTGCACGATGGTGACGCCGATGCCGTAGAAGCGCGAGTCCTGATCTTCTTTGAGCTTCTTGAATTCGCTGTAGGGGAAGTAAGCCGAGTGCGGATCGAGCGTCGAGAGCATGCCCTGGATCGCGGCCTGGGTTGCTTTCTCGTGATCGATGTCGCCGGAGTAGTTGGACGTGATCGTGCTGACTGCTTCGTTGTAGTCGCGTTCGATCTCGTCGGCGACGTGATAGGAGTTGGTGGCGCTGCTTCCGATTGCGGTCAGGCTGCTGAAGCGACGTTCGTTACCGATGGTGCCGCCGAGGATTGCGGCCAGCAGGATGACGGCGCCGGCAGTGATAATGAACTTCCGGTTGATCGTTCTGCCTTTGTACTCTGCCGGGGAATCCTTGAACTGGCGTGCAACTTCCATAGCCGAAATATAACACACGCGTTTTTGAACACCGAATTTGTAGTGTGGTTACCCGAGAAGGTTTGAACGACGCAAGTTTTTCGAACGCCTCGGCGTGAGGTAGCGCCGCAGGCGCGACCAGAGTAGCGCCGCAGCCGCGGCCAGAGTAGCGCCGCAGGCGCGGCTAGAGTAGCGCCGCAGGCGCGGCCAGAGTAGCGCCGAAGGCGCGACTAGAAGGTAGCCAGGGGTGAGCGCGAGCGAAGCGAGCGCGCAACCCCTGGATCATTTGGAGAAACAATGGAGGCCCGAAGGGCCGACAGACACGGAGCGTGCAACGTGTCTATCGCCCGTTCCGGGCTGGTCCCTCTGCCGTTGCGATCCAGGGGCAGCGTGCTCGCTTTGCTCGCACTCGCCCCTGGCTACCTTCTGGCCGCGCCTTCGGCGCTTCTTAATACCGCAACTGCACATGCCGTTTTCTACAGCTCCGGCACTGCAACTTCCACGCTATCGATCAGCGTGAGGCTGCGGCTCTGCCGCAAAACGCGCTGTGGTATAGTGCGGGGGAGCACCTGAATGTCCGCGTCTCTCTCGGTCGTTATTCCTGCGTATAACGAGGCGGCCCGCTTGGGGAATACCCTGACGGCGGTCGTAAACTATTTGCGCCAGAGTTGGCCCGACGCGGAGGTGATCGTCGTCGACGACGGCTCAACCGATAATACCGCGAGTCTCGCGCGTGAAGTCCTGAACGACACCGCCGGCATACACACCAGCGCTCACAACACCGGCGGCTTAAACAGCAGCGCTCGCAACACTGGTGACATAAACAGCACCGCTCACAACCCCGGCAGCCGCGAGACCGACACCCACCCCGGTGGCATACACAGCACCGGCGCAGACAACAGCGCACACGGCCTGCGCACTTCCGTCATTACTTACAAATCAAACCTCGGCAAAGGACGTGCGGTGCGACTCGGACTGCTCGCCGCGCGCGGTGAGGTCGCACTCTTTTCCGACGCCGATCTTTCAACGCCCATCACTGAAACTCCAAAACTCGTCGATCCAATCCTGAACGGACAATTCGACGTGACGTTTGGCTCGCGTGCCCTCGATCGCAAACTGATCGGCGTGCATCAGCCGTGGCGACGCGAACAGGGCGGCCGCGTCTTCAACCTCGCGGTGCGCCTCGCGACGGGCTTGCCGTTCTGGGACACGCAATGCGGCTTCAAAGCGTTTCGCATGAGCGTGTGCCGGCCGCTGGTCGAAGCCGCGACGGTCGATCGCTTCGGGTTTGACGTCGAACTGTTGTATCTCGCGTTTCGCGCGGGGCTGAGGTTGAAGGAAGTGCCGGTGCGTTGGGACCACAACGAAGGCAGCACCGTGAGCCTGGCGAGCGACAGCTTCAAAATGTTAAGCGAGGTGGGATTGATCAGGCAGCAGACACGGCGCGGAGTTTATGATGCCGCGATTCGCGCGGTGCACGATCTCGCAAACAAGTAACTCAGACTTGTTTCAAAGCGCACAACCGAACGCAACGAACTGAGGAGAACTTATTAAGCCGGAACGGCTAAGCAAGAACTACCTCGCCGCACGAGAATTACCGCGCCGCGCGAGAACTACCCGATGTCGTGAGATCTACCGCGCCGGCGACGCGAGCTGCAACCGCACCACTGATCGCTCCAACTTCGCGCGCGCGACTTCAAAATCTTCTTCCGTTCCGTTCCACGTGTTCAATTGCTTCTCGAGCCGCTCGCGCGAGAGCCGCGCACGCCCCGCGTCGATCTCTTCCGGACGCTCCGCCACTTCCGCCAGTACCGACACGTGATCGTCGCGCACTTCAACAAACCCACCCGACACGTGCAACGGAAAACTCTTTCCCTCTTGCACGTAGGTCAGCACGCCCGTCTGAAGCTGCGAAATCAATGGCGTGTGTCCCGGCAAAATTCCCAGTTCACCACCGAGGCCCGGCACCGTGACTATATCAACCGGCTCCGCAAGCACACGCCGTTCAGGTGTAACTACTTCGAGCTGAATCTTCTCTGCCATAGTTAGAGTTACTGCGCGATCGTCTTCGCTTTCTCGATCGCCTCTTCAATCGTGCCGACCATGTAAAACGCCTGCTCGGGCAAATCGTCGTGTTTGCCGTCGACGAGCTCGCGGAAACCACGCACCGTGTCTTCCAGCTTCACGTACTTGCCTTCGAGACCCGTAAACTGCGCCGCCACGAAGAACGGCTGCGAGAAGAAGCGCTGAATCTTGCGCGCGCGCGACACGATCAACTTGTCTTCGTCGGAAAGCTCGTCGAGACCGAGAATCGCGATGATGTCCTGCAAGTCTTTGTAACGCTGCAACACGCGCTTCACGTCTTGCGCGGTGTTGTAGTGGTCCTGACCGATGATGCGCGGATCAAGAATGCGCGACGAAGACGCGAGCGGATCCACCGCCGGATAAATACCGAGCTCGACGATCTGTCGTGACAACGCGGTAACCGCGTCGAGGTGCGCGAACGTCGTGGCCGGCGCCGGATCGGTGTAGTCGTCCGCCGGCACATACACGGCTTGAATCGACGTAACCGAACCCGTCTTCGTCGACGTGATGCGCTCCTGCATTTCGCCCATCTCGGTCGCGAGGTTTGGTTGATAACCCACCGCCGACGGCATGCGGCCCAGCAGCGCCGACACTTCCGAACCCGCTTGCGTGAAACGGAAGATGTTGTCGATGAAGAGCAGCACGTCGAGACCCTGATCGCGGAAGTATTCGGCGACCGTCAGACCCGACAACGCGACGCGCAGCCGCGCGCCCGGCGGTTCGGTCATCTGCCCGTAGATCAGCGCCACCTTCGAATTCCCGATGGCTTTCATGTCGACCTTCGTCAGGTCAAACTTGCCCGTGTCGTGAAGGTTCTTATTGAACTCCTCGCCAAACTGAATAACCTGCGACTCGACCATTTCGCGCAGCAGGTCGTTGCCTTCGCGCGTGCGCTCGCCGACGCCCGCGAACACCGAGAAGCCCGAGCGCGCTTTCGCGATGTTGTTGATCAACTCCATCACGATAACGGTCTTGCCCACGCCCGCACCGCCGAATAATCCGATCTTGCCGCCGCGCAGAAACGGTTGAATCAGGTCGATGACCTTGATGCCCGTTTCAAACATCTGCAACTCCGTCGACTGCTCTTCGAAAGTCGGAGCGTGACGGTGAATCGGATAACGCTTGTCGTGCTTCACCGGGCCGAGCGTGTCGACTGGTTCGCCGATGACGTTCAGCACGCGGCCGAGTGTGCCTTCGCCGACCGGCATCGTGATCGGGCCGCCGGTGTCGATCGCTTTCATGCCGCGCACCATGCCGTCGGTGGGCGTCATCGAAACGGTGCGCACGCGGCCCTCGCCGAGGTGCTGCTGCACTTCCGCAATCACGTCGATGGGCGTGGGCACGTCGAAGCCGTCGGAGACGACGCGCAATGCCTGGTAAATCGGCGGGAGATAACCTCCCTGAAATTCCACGTCGAGCACGGGGCCGATGATCTGCACGACTTTGCCGACCTGGCGGCCGTCGGCGTTTCCATTAGGCGTAGACATACTGTCCTCGAACTCCTCTTTCTCCTATAAAGGCGAACAAAACTGGCAGGTTTAAGAGCCGCACAAGATAGCACACCCTCTCAGATCAACCAAATCCGTAATAAAACCGCTGCTTTCCTACATCGAAACTTTAGTTGTACTAGCCTCGTAGTACAATTACGCGAATGTCACAGATCTTCTCATTGAGCCCTTCGCACCCGATGCCGTTGTACGCGCAACTGACGCGCGCGATCCGCTTTGCGATCGCCACCGGCAAGCTGCGGGTCGGGGAACAACTGCCAACCGTCCGCCAACTGGCAGTCGAGCTGCGCGTCAACGCCAACACGGTTGCCAAGGTCTACACCGAGTTGGAACGCAACGGAATCCTCGAGACACGAAGAGGCGTGGGAACGTTTGTGAGCGCCCGCCATTTCGCCGCAAACCATCGCGAAGAACATGAAAAGCATCTGCACGAACTGATCGATCGCTTTATCGAAGAAGCCGGCGCCATGGGTTTTTCAGTCGACGATTTGCTTGACCAACTTCAAAGCCGGCGCAAGAAGGAGCCTAAGAAAAATGTCTAGTCCCATCACCAGCCTGATCCAAACCAGGAGTAACTTACCTTCGGTCGAGACACCGCGAGTCAACATCGTTTCCGCTGTGGCGTTTTTAACGCCGGCGCTGCTCGGCGCGCTTATGTTTTGGACGACATTGAATGCCGCGCCGCTCGTCATCGGCATCTTTCTCGGACTGTTGCTCGCGCAGTCGCCGAAGATCGCGCGGCAGTGGGAACGCGCCGTGGTGTTGCGGTTGGGGCGCTACGTCGGTCTGCGTGGTCCAGGTTTGTTTTGGATCATTCCCTTCGTCGACACGATTTCGGCGTGGGTGGACCAACGAGTGATCACGACGAGTTTTGCCGCGGAAGAGACACTGACGTCCGACACGGTTCCCGTGAACGTCGACGCAGTGCTCTTCTGGATGGTCTACGATCCGGAGAAAGCCGCGCTCGAAGTACAGAACTATCCGCAGGCAGTTAGCTGGGCCGCGCAAACCGCGCTGCGCGACATCATCGGCCGCACTTCGTTAACGGATCTACTGCGCGGCCGCGAACGGATCGAAGAAGAGTTGCAGCAGTTGATCGATGAACGTTCGAACCCGTGGGGCGTGACAGTGCAATCGGTCGAGATGCGCGACGTGATCATTCCGGCGGCGTTGCAGGACGCGATGTCGCGCGAGGCGCAGGCCGCACGCGAGAAGCAGGCGCGCATCATCCTCGGCCAGGCAGAAGTGGAGATTGCAAATTCATTCGAAAAGGCCGCTCAATCGTATCGCGACAACCCGACAGCGCTGCACCTGCGCGCGATGAACATGTTGTATGAGGGCCTGAAAGAAAAGGGCGCCCTGATGCTCGTCCCGAGCAGCGCGGTGGAATCGATGGGCATGGGCGGCCTCCTCGGCGCCGCCGCCCTGCGTCAGCAAACCTTAACCGGTAGCGATGAAGTGCCTGAGTAAAGACTGGAGCCCGCGCAGATATGTTCACGCTCCTGATATCTGCGCGGGCTTTTCGTTGGCGGTTGGGAGAACTTTGCGTGAAACGTGGTGTGGCCCGTCCGGTGTGCTTTTAGAAACAACATACATGTTCGAATACATGTTTGACGTGATCGTTAATGAGGTTGGGAAGCTTACGGCGATGGTTTGAAAGCTCGAAGCGAAAGCTGATAAGCAATTCGAGGGGCTTGACTTGATCGCGTTCGCGCAAGTCAGGACTGCGCGCCGCGCCGTCAAACATGCTGTGAGTTTTAACTTGCAACGATGAATTCACGTCAAACCTTCGCTATAGCAGCGCAGTTCTTCACTATAGCAGCGCAGTTCTTCAAGCGAGCACATAAAACCTCGCCAGGATCTTCTCAACTCCAGTCAAAGCTTCCTCGCTCTGCAAGAAAACATGTCAGCGCGAAGCGAACCACAGGAGAGATGAGGAAATCCGTGTGACTGCCTCAATAAAGGCTAAACCTCGGGGTCGATGCGGATTTTCATGCGCTGGAGGACCTGGAGGTCTTCTTCGGTGAGATTGAGGTTGGCGGCTTCGCTGTCGGATTCATCGTCGCCCGCGTGAGGACGCAACCCAATCTCCAGCCGCAGGGTCAGTTCCATCTCGTAACCGGCTTCGCGCAGACGCTCGATCGCCTCCGCCACTTTCGTCGAATTCTCGACCGATTCGTTGATCGCGCTGCCGATTTCGCGAACTATCTCTTTTGCTTCGTCGTCGATTTCCAAAGTGCTCGTATGCTACGCCAAATCAGTGGCGACTACAATTCCTAATCGGCAATTGGTATTTGGCAATGGTAGACTGTTCAACACATGTACGGAACGATCGGCATCCTGACAGGAGGCGGCGATGCGCCGGGTCTCAACGCCGTAATTCGCGCGGTCGTCAAGACCGCAAGTTGCGAACACGGCATGCGCGTGATCGGCATCGAAGACGGCTTCGAAGGACTACTCGGCGCAACCAAAACACGTCTTCTGTCACCGAGCGAAGTACGCGGACTACTGCCGCGCGGCGGCACGATTCTCGGCACACGCAACCGCGGCTTCTTCGTCGAACGCGCCCGTGAAGGCGGTAAGCGCAGCGTCGAAAGCGTCTACGAAGAAGCACTCGCGAACATGCACGTGATCGGCATCGACGCACTCGTGGTCCTTGGTGGCGAAGGCACGTTGACGATCGCGAACGAGTTTGACAAGCGTGGCATTCCAGTCTGCGGCGTGCCGAAAACGATCGACAACGATCTCGCGTGCACCGAACTCACGTTCGGTTTCGTGACCGCGCTCGACATCGCCACCGAAGCGTTGGACCGTTTGCACACGACCGCCGAGTCGCACGATCGGGTGATGATCCTCGAGGTGATGGGCCGACACGCCGGTTGGATCGCGCTGCATTCAGGCATCGCCGGCGGCGCGGACGTGATCCTGATTCCGGAGATTCCCTTCTCGCTCGAAACGGTCGCCAACAAGATTCGCACACGCGATCTCGCGGGCTCGAATTTTAGTATTATCGTCGTCGCCGAAGGAGCGATCGAGATCGGCCACGACCTGGTCTACCAGGACCAGGGCGACGCATTGCGCGCGCCGCGTCTCGGCGGCATCGGTCAACACCTTCAGCACGATCTGGAGAAGGCCACCGGCCGCGAGACGCGCTGCGTTGTGCTGGGCCACCTGCAACGCGGCGGACGCCCCAACGCCTTCGATCGCATGCTGGCGACAAACTTCGGCTCGTGCGCGGTCCGTGCGCTAGCGAACGGAGAACACGGCATAATGGTGGCATTACAAGCAGGCGACGTCGTTTCGGTTCCCCTGACTGAGGCGATAAAGAACACGAAAACGGTGCCCCCTGAAGGGCAGCTCGTACGGACAGCGCGTGACACGGGAATTTCCTTTGGCGCTCCCGACGAAGCCAATTATCATAAGCCGCTATAGAGAGGTTGAATCGTTGTCATCACCACAGGGAACAATCAAAGAAAAGCTCCAGTCAGAGCTCGACGAGCTGGAAACAGAACTGCGGATCCACCTGCCGAAGGAAATCAAGCGCGCACTCGAGTTTGGCGATTTGCGTGAGAACTCGGAATATCGCGCGGCGCTCGACCGGCAGAACGTGGTGAAGGCGCGCATCGTGGAGTTGCGCCAGCGCATCAGTGAGATCGCGTCGATCGATCCGAACAAAGTGCCGCGCGATAAAGCGTCATACGGTTCGACACTAGTGCTTTACGACGGTGAAAAGGATGAAGAAGTCACTTACCGGCTGGTGACGCCCGAGGAGAGCGACCCCGCCCAGGGCCTGATCTCGACTACGTCGCCGGTCGGACGCAGCCTGATGGGCAAGCAGGAAGGCGACGAAGTCGTGGTCCGAACCCCGGCGGGCGCTCGGACGTTTGAAATCCGGCAGTTGCGAACACTACACGACGACTTGGAGGCAAATTCGGAAGGGTAACGTTTCTGTGTATTCTGTAGACTTCCGACGGTTTTCAGGCATAATCACATCCCGCGAACGAGGAGAAACGTAACCTAACAAATGTTTGGGGCAAGTATCGGACGGGGAGCGCAGCGAATAATCGACGCGATGGTGCGCTGGCTCGCCATGGGACACATCAATCCCAACATTCTGACCGTAATCGGCGTGGCTTTGAACGTCGGGTGCGGTCTTCTCTTTGGCGCCGGCTGGTTCTTTTATGCTGGGATCGCGCTTATTGTTGCGAACCTTTTCGACATGCTCGACGGCCAGGTGGCCCGTCTTTCGGGCCGGGTCACGCGCTTCGGCGGCTTTCTCGATTCATCGTTGGACCGCCTGTCGGACATGGTGGTCTTTGTGGGCCTGATGGTCTTTTACGCCCGCGACACGCAGTTTCATTCAACTCTTAACGTTTTTCTCGCAGGGGCCGGACTAATGGGCTCGGTTATGGTAAGCTACGCCAGCGCGCGGGCGGAGAGCTTGATTCCCAAATGCGACGTCGGCTTTCTGCGCCGCCCAGAACGCGTCGTACTCTTTATTATCGGAGCGCTCAGTACTCATCCAGGTTCGACCAACTTCTTCGCCAATCGGATGCCGGCTGTTCTATGGGTTCTTGCAGTCGGTTCTTATTGGACCTTCGCTCACCGGATGTATCACACGTGGCGCGAACTGAATCGAAGCGAAGAGAAAACGGAGAACGCTGAAGCTGAGGCTGCCGTAAATAGGTCCTACAAGGCCAGGCCCATTGGACCTACTTTGAGCGAAAGGTAGAACCTTTGACTATTTGTCCGTGCTGCGGCTTCAAGTTTCATGGAGCGTTGAGCAGCGGTTGTAAACAGTGTGGCGCACGCGCCATCGGCGAGCCGCTTCCCAGGCCCGCGAACGAATTACCATCTTATGGTAGAGCCCTTGTTCTCTCCATCAGCGGAGCTCTGATCGCTCTCGTCTTCCTCGCGCAAACAATCATCGCGATGGTCCAACGCGGAACCGGCTGGTTCGGATTCTGGTCCTGGGTCGGCGCGGCTGAGACTGCGGCTTGGCGCGTCAAGTTCGTGTCCATTCCGGTATTGTTCGTCACGCTCTGGTTGGGCCGAAAGATCTACCGCTCGATCGCTTTGCAACCGGAAAAGTTCTGCGGGTTGAAATACGCACGCCACGGACTGCTTGCCTCGGCAACAGTCGCATTCCTGATCGCTTTGCTAATCGGCATCACGGTGCCCGCGCGTCTGCGCCAACGCGAGTTGGCGAAAGAAGCGGCGATTCGCGGTAACTGGCACACGTTTGAAGCGGCGGTGCTCGAATATCGCGCCCGTTATCATTCTTATCCGGCAGACTTGAAAGACCTCCGCGATCGCGTTCCCGATCCTTACGGTGAGATTTCCGCAGCACTCGATCATCTCGATCCAAACGGCTATCACCCCTACTTTGACGTCGCCGTAGCCGGCGGCGAAAAAGCACGCACGCTCCGCGGCGTGGCGATTCGCAATGCTTCGCTGACAACAGGCGGCGACGATACACCGCCGGGCGGACTCGCCTTTACCAGGTTTGAACTGCGCATGCCCGGTGAAGACGGAATCCTCGGTAACGAAGACGACTGGATCGGACACGACGGTATGCTCGTGCGAGTTACGGATGTGACCAGCGGCGGCGTTGGCCGCTCAGTTTCAGCCGGGGCCCTGCAACCGTAGCGGCCGAATGTCGTTTCTCAATCGCTTCCGGAAGAAAACAGAAGATGAACCCTCACGCATCGCTCGTCTCGCCAAAACCGGACGCATGACCGACGGCCAGATCATCGACGCGATCTCCAATCGCGACGGCAAAATCGTTCAAGTCACTTACACCTACATGCTCGCCGGCGTGCTCTACGAGTCGTCACAGGCGCTTAGCGAATTACAGCAACAACGCGACGCTGAATACGTGCCCGGCAAGCAAATCACCGTGCGCTACGATCCGCGCCAACCCGCCAACTCGATCGTGGTTTGATCCGTTTTGTGTACAATCCGTGGCTAGCATGTTCCGCAAGGTCCTAATCGCCAACCGCGGCGAGATCGCCATCCGCATCATTCGTGCCTGTCGCGAACTGGGCATCGTGCCGGTCGCGGTGTATTCGGAGGCCGACGCTGAGAGCCTGCACGTGCGCATGGCTGATGAAGCGGTTTGCATCGGTCCCGCGGCGTCGGCGCAGAGTTATTTGAACATCGAACGGGTCGTTGCCGCGGCCGTGGCGACGAAAGCTGAGGCGGTGCATCCGGGTTATGGATTCCTCGCGGAGAATGCTTCGTTCGCGCGTGCTGTGGCAGACGCCGGTTTAACGTTCATTGGACCACCGGTGGAAGCGATGGAGATCATGGGCTCCAAGACGAGCGCGCGACGTGCGACGATCGAAGCTGGCGTTCCGATCGTGCCGGGAACGGTTGAAGCATTGCAGTCGATCGAGGAAGCAAGCAGGACCGCGGCTGAGTTTGGTTATCCGGTGATGCTGAAAGCGGCGGCCGGCGGCGGCGGCAAGGGCATGCGGCTCGTCGTTGACGCGGATGAACTTCGGTCTGCATTCGAAACAGCAAAGGCGGAAGCGGCCGCGGCGTTCGGCGACTCGTCTTTGTATCTCGAGAAAGCAGTCGAGCGTCCACGCCACATCGAGATTCAGATCTTTGCCGACAATCACGGGCACGTGGTCCACCTTGGGGAACGCGAGTGTTCGATTCAACGGCGGCACCAGAAAGTGATCGAAGAGTGTCCTTCGCCGCTCAACGATCCTGATTTGCGGCGGCGCATGGGTGAGGCAGCGGTGAAGATTGCGCGCGCAGTTGATTACAGCGGCGCGGGCACGATCGAGTTTCTGCTGTCCGACACGACGCGCGAGTTCTACTTTCTGGAGATGAACACGCGGTTGCAGGTCGAACATCCGGTAACGGAACTCGTGACGGGTTTCGATCTCGTGCGCGAGCAGTTTTCAGTGGCCGCGGGCGCGCCGCTTTCGTTCACGCAGGAAGACGTGCGTTGGACCGGCCACGCGATCGAGTGCCGCATCTACGCAGAAGATCCGGCGAACAACTTCTTTCCTTCGCCGGGCAAAATCACGCATTTACAGGAACCGCTCGGACCGGGTGTGCGCATCGACAGCGGCGTGCGCCGTCTGTCGGAAGTTTCGATTCACTACGATCCGATGATCGCGAAGCTCGCGGTGTGGGGACGCACGCGCGGCGAGGCGATCGATCGTTTGCGGCGCGCGCTCGACGAGTATGAAGTCGCTGGCATCACGACGTCGTTACCGTTCTTTCGCGAGATCGTGCGCGATGAAGAGTTCATCGCGGCGCGGCTCGATACGGGTTTCATTACGCGCTTTAACGAACGCCAGCGTGAGCCGGAGATCTCTGTCGAAGATCAGGATCTCGCCATAATCGCGGCCGCGCTTCACTACGCGAAAAATCAAACACAGGTCCGCACTCAGAATCCCATCAGCAAATGGAAACTCTCAGCTCGTGAAACTAAAAGCAATCATCGGTGACCAGGAACGCGATTTATCGCTGAAGCTTGAGGGCGAGCGAGTGTCGGCGGAGATCGACGGGCGACGTTACGATCTCGAAGCGCGCGAGATCGAACCCGGATTTTATCTTTTCTTTCTCGGCGACAAAGTGCGGGAGTTCAGGGCGGATGACTCCGTAAAGATCATCGATCCCAAACGGCTGCGCAGCGGGCAAAACTCCGGCGGCCATCATCACGGGACGGCGCAGATCGTCGCGCCGATGCCGGGGAAAGTGGTGCGCGTGGAAGTCGAAACGGGCGCTGCGGTCGAGAAAGGCGCGGGCGTGGTTGTTGTCGAAGCGATGAAGATGCAAAACGAGATGAAGGCGCCGCGCGCCGGTGTGGTTGTTACTTTGAATGTGCAAGCGGGAGACACGGTGAACGCCGGCGACGTACTCGCCGTGTTGGAATAGATCATGCGGATTCTGCTTTGGGACATTGACGGAACGTTGATGCGCTCGGTGCGCACCGGCGCTTACAAGGAGTACACGATTCCGGTGCTCGAAGAGATCTTCGGCACTGCGGGCCGGCTCGGCGACATGCGCGTGTCAGGCATGACTGACTTGCAGATCATTTTCGAAGCGCTGCAGGAGTCGGAAGTTTCGCGAGAGCAGATCCTCGCGGAGATCGATCGACTCAGCCGGCGTATCACTGAAGAAGCGCGGCGCGTCACCGGCAACGGCGTCGAGTTTTTTCAGTTGCTGCCCGGCGTTCGCGAAACGTTGCAAGCGCTGCACGATCATCCGCGCTATCAGTCGGCGTTGTTGACAGGGAATATCAAGCCGATGGCTGAATTGAAAATGGAGCTGATGGGCCTGGACCAGTTCTTCACGTTGCCGGGCGCGTTTGGCGAGGAGTCACACATCCGGCGCGACCTTCCCGCACTCGCCGCCGATCGCATCCGCAATCACTTGCAGACGGACATCCCACCCGAACACTTCATCGTGATCGGCGACACCCCCAACGACATCGACTGCGCCCGCCACTTCGGCGCCCGCGCCGTCGCCGTCGGCACCGGTCGTTTTTATTCTGACGACGAGATCCGCGCCGCTGAGCCGGACGCAGTCCTTCCCGATCTGTCTGACACAGAACTTGTGTTGACGACGCTCGCGAAACTCTAAATGCGGTGGAAGCCTTTCAGGATGTCGCGCAGGCCGAGGCGGAGGATGATGGGGCGGCCGTGGGGGCAGGTCGTGGGGGATGAGGTTTGCAGAAGACGATCGATGAGCCAGCGCATCTTTTCCGGTGTCAATGACATGTTCACTTTGATCGCCGCGTGACACGCGAGCGAGGCGGCGATCTCGTCTCGCAAGGTTTCGCGCGCGCTCGATTTCTTTTCTGCGTCGACTGTCTCAAGTAGCTCGTTGAGCATGTTGCGCGCTTCGCCGAGTGGCAAGTCTGCGGGCACTGCCCTTATCGCGACGGTGCGTCCTGACAAGCGCATCAGTTCGAAGCCGTAAACTTCCAGCTCCGGCGCGAGTTGATCAAAAACGGCCGTTTGCGCGGGTGTGAGATCGAACGTTTCGGGGACGAGCAGTTGTTGTGATTCGACGCGGCGCGCTGATTCGAGCGCGCGATATTTGTCGAAGAGGACGCGTTCGTGGGCCACGTGTTGATCGATCAGCAGGAGCCCTTCGTCGTCAGTAGCGATGATGAAGCTTTCTTCGAGTTGGCCCAGGGGGCGGATGTTCGCCGGAACGTTGTCGGGCGTGACTTCGCGCACCAGCTTCGCGGCGGTGTCCAGCGGAGGTGTTTTGGCCACGGATGACACGGATGACACGGATGAAGAACGAATCATCGCTTCGATGTCTTGTGCGATCTCATCGCCCGAAGGCAGAGGCGCGAACTCAATTCGTGGCTGCGGCGGAGTCGAAGCTACTGCCAAGCTTGCAGCTTGGATCTGTGGAATCTGTGTAATCTGTGGCTCAGGTTCGACGAGGCCCACGTTCGATAGTGCCTTACGAACAGCTTCGCGCACTGCGTCCGCTACAGCATCGGGACGACGGAAGCGCACCTCAGTCTTCGCCGGATGCACGTTCACATCAACCTCTTCGAGCGGCGTCTCGACAAACAACAACGCCGCCGGATAAACACCGTGCGGCAGGATCGACCGATACCCTTCCGAAAGCGAACGCCCGATCATTCGATCGCGCACGAACCTGCGATTCACAAACAAGTACTGCGAGTCGCGCGACGTACGCCGATCGCGCGGCGCGGAAACAAAACCCGTCACCCGCGCCACTGACGCCTCACCACCATCAACCTCCAACAAGTTTTCCAAA
Organism: uncultured Blastocatellia bacterium; assembly: GCA_946480785.1. Next base: position 13,969 of record CAMLLD010000082.1, read on the forward strand.
AACGCTTCGCCAAACATCTGGTACGCGCGCTCGCGCAGGTTCTTCGCCGCGACCGCGCGCACCACGTCGAGGCCGTTGTTCACAAACGCGAATGCAATCTCCGGATGCGCGAGTGCGTAATGCGTCACGAGGTTCGTTAAGTGAAACGTCTCCGTCGCTTCGGATCGCAAAAACTTGCGCCGTGCCGGAACGTTGAAAAACAGATCGCGCACGGCGATGGTCGTACCGCGCGGATGCGCCGCGTCTTTCACGTCGCGCATACGGCCGCCTTCGATCGTCAACCGCGTCGCCGCAGCAGAGCCTTCCGTGTTCGTTGTGAGCTCCACCTTCGCGACGGACGCGATCGACGCGAGTGCTTCACCGCGAAAACCAAGCGTGGCGATCGCGATCAGATCGTCTGACCCGCTAATCTTCGAAGTCGCGTGACGTTCAAACGCCATGACCGCATCGTCGCGCACCATGCCTTCGCCGTCATCCGAAACCTTCAACAAGCGACGCCCGCCGGCTTCGATCTCGATCGTGATCTGCGTCGCGCCCGCGTCGATCGAATTCTCGACCAGCTCTTTGGCGACGGAAGCCGGACGTTCAACAACTTCGCCGGCGGCTATTTGATTGGCGACGTGATCTGCGAGGACGCGAATTTTCGACATTAGTTACAGATAGACCACCTGATGGTCGTTGCTTCCGAGATTTATCGCATTGAAGATCCACTCGATCACGTAAGTGCCGTGGCGGGACAGCAGCGAAGTGATGTTGATGTGACGTTCCTGCAAGTCTTTGTGCGGATAGAGTTGATCGAACGCGCGCTGCAACTGCCGGTGCGCGGCTTCGTCGCGCGACATCTGCGCGCGAACGAAACGCGTGCGCAAGCCGTCGAGTTGATACTGGATCTTTTTCCGGCCGGTATCGAGCGCGCTCGCGAGCGTCGGATCGACCGACTTCAACTCGTCGCGCAAGCGATCGAGCTCGCGGTTAACGTTTTCTTCTGTGTTGCTGAAGAGTTTCGCGGTGCCGGCGCCGAGATGTTCCTCGACGACGCGCGTGATCACCGGTTCGAGACCTTCGAAGAAATCCGCGAGCGTGAGTCCGTAACGTTCGAGCACGCGGCCGGTGTGGCGCTCGATCATCGTCAAACTCGAACGCGGTAGGATCGGCGTCGCGGGTCGTTCGAGCAGACGATAGACTTCCGCGGTTTGCGCGAAGTAAGCAATCTCCGCCGCGCCGCCGTAATAAGCGATCGTCGGTAACAAGTAATCCTGGACCACGGCGCGCAGCGTTACATTCGGACTGAAGCGTTCGGGAGTCGCGCGAGCCATCGTGGCGAGTTCTGCGGCGGTGTATTCGTCGCCGTTTTTCGTGCGGTACTTGCCGTTGTCGCCGCGTGTGAGCGCGTGGCGCGCGCCGGTTTCGTCGTGGAGGAATAACGGAAACGAGTTGGCGGTCGCGAGCACTTGCGCGTGATAACCGGCAGCCTCGAGCTCGCGGCTGCGCTGTTCGAGCGCGGCGCCGATTTCGGATGCGCGCTCGGCGGCCGCGGCGTAAAGCGGCGCGGCGAGTTGTTTCAGTTCGCTGTCGAGCGGGTTGAGAAAGATCAAACCGTAATGCCCTAGCAGCGCCGTCATCATTCGTGCAAACGCTTCGGCGTAAGAGCGTCCCGGCTGCCACGCCTGCTGCACGAGCGACTTCATGTCGTCCGCGAATTCCGACGCCGGCGACAACTCGAAGAGTCGATCGATCACGCCTGTGATCGACTGGTCCAACATGACGTGTCCGACCGGCTGTCCTTCGTGATGCACGCTCGTGTCGACGTCGACCTGCTTGAGCTGGCAATCGCGGCCGATGAACTCCGCGAGCGCGACTTCGGCGAAGTCGTGATCCTCAGCGGCCATCCAGAACACGGGCACGGCTTTGGTGTTGCGCTGCCGCAAACAACCGGCGAGCTTCACCGCGGAGAGCGCTTTGTAGATCGTGTAGAGTGGACCAGTGAACAGTCCCGCTTGTTGGCCTGACACGACGGCGATCGTTTCCGGATCGCGCAACAGTTCGATGTTGTCTAAAGTTTCCTGACCTGCGCCCCAATCCTTGTTCATGCGCGCGAGCGCGTCGGCGACGCGATTGCGATCGACACGCTGTGCGGCGAGCACATCGGGAATCCGTTGCGGCAACTCGTGATGATAGCGAACAGCGTTCGGGTAAAACGTTCGCAACGCAACCGGATCCTTCAGATAGTCGAGAAAGAGCCGCGTCATATGAGGAACGCGTGCGAAAGGAAGAGTCTCGATTCGCAGTCCGGACTCTTCGGGGGTGCTGTAACAGGCAGGTTCGACAGTGCTCAAGCGATAAAGGCTCCTAGGGGGCACATTCTACGCAGGATGCGGAAGATGCACCAGCGCCCCAGGTTGCAGGGCGGCATCACGTGCCGCCCTGCGCCATAATCACCTCAATTCTGTCTTTCGGGAATCTTGAACCCGAGATAAGTGCCGGCGCTGATTCCCATCAATACCAGAAGCGTTGTACTAAACTCCGGCATTGCCAGGTTTCGGTAAACGCCTATAACGAAGATGAGGCCCAGCACAAAAGTCCAGGCGACCATCTGAAACCGGTGCAGCGCAATGCCATTCACATCAGTCAGGAGGTCCTTTCTGAACGACTCCGAGACAGGCTTAGACAATCCGGATTCCGCCTCAGCGATCTGTTTGCGAAGCTCCACGAGTTTCGCTCGCTTTTCGGCAAGCGTCACCGGGTCATTCGTTTGTGCAATGTCAGCGGTGAGTTGCGCCTCTTGAGGGCGCAGCGTACTGAGTTGTGCATCGGCGCCATCGCGCTTCGTAGCATTTATCATGAACGCGCCCAGGGCCGTACCGGTACCGAGTCCCATTAAAATGAGAGCCTGGTCGCTAATCGTGTTGTAGTCTCCCGTGATCAGGTAAATGAAACCGAAAGAACCGAGCACGATAAAGAACCACCACGCTGCTTGAGTAAGCGCCAAGCTGTAAGGTTTCATCTTACCCGGTGGCGGAGACGGCGGATCGGAGTCGTGAATCAGACCACCTCGCCGCGCCTCGATCACAAACAAAACAACCAGCACAATCAAAATGGCAAGAGCTACAAAAACCCAGCGCGGATAATACATCCGGAGATACATAAACGGCTGCCACGGCTTACCTGCCGTCACCGGAATCGGTCCTTTGCCGGAAAACCCGACGCTCACGTCTACCTTGCGATAGTCCTTCGTCGGGCTGCCAAGTAAAGTGCGCCAGACCGGATCCGAATCCGCAGTCCGTACCAGGTCAAAACCCAACCAGTTTTGCTGCGGCCCTTTGATCGCGACGGGTTTCATCCCCTTCACTTCCTGACCATTCAAGTACAACACGAGTTCGCGCGGATTGATCTTGTCTTTCTCGACAGCCTCTAACAGACGATCGACCTCGACCCAGATGCGATCGCGCAAGCCCGCGTTAGTAAAGATCGTATCGGGGGAGGGGCTTGGTGCGGCTTCGGGAGACGCATTCGGTGACGGTGTCGGCGTGGGTGATGGCGTCGGCGCGGGAATACGACCACCGTCCACCCAGACTTCAGTAACAGTGATCGGAACCGGAGTAGCAGTGGGTTTCGTGTCTTCCGCTTTAGCTGAGAGTGAATTGAATACGACGAACAGGGACAGGAAAAGGGTGCGCAGCCTCATTTCAAAAACCTCCGCGACATGGAGATCGGATAGCTGCTACTAATGATGAGAACAGAAAAAACGTTTCGAATAGAGTTAGCGATGTTGAGGTTCTGGATGGTCCTACAGTGCTTTCGCTGACAAGTCCGCGTAACTCGCCTGGGCGTCATTGAGTAACGAGCCGATCTCGTCGCGTGCGCTTGCGTCGGCGTTGCGCAGTGGTGCGCGTACGGAGCCGCCTTTGTAACCGGCGAGATCGAGCGCCGCTTTCAGACCGCCGATGCCGTAACGTGTAGTGACGGCGGTGGCGAGTGGCGTGAGTTTCGCTTGCAGCGAACTCGCGCGATCTTCGTCGCCGCGAATGAACGCGTCGTAGATCGCGACGCAGATCTCCGGCACGACACAGCCCACGGCGAGAATCGCTCCCGTTGCGCCGGCGCGCAACGCATCGAGAAACACAGATCCGTTGCCGGTTAACACAGCAAAGTCCGTCGGGCAGAGTTTTACTGTCTCTGCAAGTCCCGCGACATCGTTTGAACTGTCTTTCACACCGATGATGTTTTGGTGTTCGCTGAGCCGCGCGATCGTTGCGGGTTCGATCTTGATACCGGTTAGCGCAGGCATGCTGTAGAGCAAAACCGGAACCGGCGCGGCATCGGCGACTGCAGTATAAAAACTGACAAGCACTTCCTGCGTCATCGTCGAGCGATAGTAGTGTGGCGTGATCACGAGCACCGCTTCCGCGCCTGCAGCCGCAGCTCTTCGGATCTCGTTGATAGTGCCGGCAACACTGTGTTGCCCCGCGCCCACGATGAACGCCAGATTGTCTGCGCCGTCGCGCTGCGGCGTTTTCGCCACCGCAGCGCGCGTCGTTTCAATCACCTCGAGATACTCACGCTCATCGAGATGAACGCGTTCACCCGTCGAGCCGAGAATTACATAACCACTGATTCCCGTGTTGGACCACCGATCGATATTCGATCGCAACGCGTCATGATCCACCCGGTCTTCCCGGAACGGAGTAGTGATCGGAAGAAGAACGTTTCGCAGACTCTGCAATCCAAACGCGCCATTGGTCATGGCGGCATTATACGCGCATACCGATGAATGCCGCCGTCCTCGCAATCGCGAGCAGCATCGACTGCTTGTCGGCGGCGGCGTCGATCTGCCGTTGAATCTCAGTCATGCCGGCGATGTCTTCGTCGGTCGTGATCACGGGACCTTCGCGGAGTTTCTTGCGCAAGGTGGTAATTTGGTCAACCAGGCTTTCTATCTGCGGCTCAAGCTCCTGCTGCGTCGCAAAATCGTTTGTCGCCCGCAACTTCACTTCCAGATCCGTCAGGGTGTTTCCCAACAACTGAAGCATTTTCGCGTCGTTATCCATGAGTTTTCCTCCACGAGGGCGTTAATTGTTTTTTGCCAAATTCGCCAGCGTCGCGACGTCGTTATCCTGCACGGCTTTCCATAAAGGATCCGTCGCGATCTTGTTTTTGACGAAGTTGTCGTACCGGCCAATCATCGCTTTGATCTGCGGATCGCCACCGGAAATGTCATTCACGATGGCCAGCGCGTTCCGCGTCAGGTCGAGCACGTCGGCAACCGTCAACGTGTTGTAGCGATCGATCAGATCGATGATTACCTTGCCGGATTCAGCCGCTTTCAAGCACTGCGCGATCGCGTCCTGATTGGCCTTCGTTTCCAGGTCTCTTAATTGCACGAGTTCCTGCGAGGCGAGAATGACGGCGGCTTTCTTCTGTTGCGGGTCCGTCATCTTTTGCGCGTTCTTGTATTTCTCGACCAGCAGCACGTGCCGCGCGTTGAACTGGTAAGGATGATCTCGGATATCGCCGGCGAAGTGGACCATCTGCATCGTCAGCTTGATGGCGTATATCTTCGACTGCTTGACCGCGCTCCCCGCGAAGAAATGACCTTTGGACAGCGAGCGATACATGTTCGCGAAGAGGTCGTACACATCCTGCATTTTTCGCAGATCCTCATCCGCCGCCGCGCTCAGTGCGTCGAAGTCGCGCTTCACTTCAATCCTGCTGTTTACGAACTCGGTCACTTTCTCGGGCGGCACCGTCGCAAAGGTGTCGGCCAATCGATTGACCTCTTCCTCGTTCGTCATCGCGGGCAACTCCGCGTGCTGTTTCGCAAGGTTGCTTAGCTGCGTCAGGGCAGCTTTCGACTCGACCCGAAACTGCTCGGCTGCGTTCTTGATCGCGTCGGCCTTCTCTTTCGTGCAACCCGCCGTCGGCATCAGCAGCGACAGTATTACGACCAACAGAACAGCTTTCATTCGCGTTGTGGTAAGCATTGGTTCTCCTTTCAAGTCCGCCTCACCGTTCGTCGTTCTAGCTGTAATGTAAGAACCCGAAAAACTATTTCCGGCTGTCGCGCGCGCAGTTGCCGGTGTTAGACTCAGCGCATGCCTGAATACCGATTTGTCCAGTTCGACGTGTTTACCGATCGTGCGTTTTGCGGGAATCCGCTGGCTGTGTTTCCCGAAGCAGAAGGGATTAGCGATGAGCGCATGATGCAGATCGCGCGCGAGATGAATCTCTCTGAGACCGTGTTTGTGCTGAAGCCGGTGGACCAGCGCAGCCGGTCTGATAACGCGGGGAGCACGACTGCAAACGAAAAGGTGGCGGCGCAGGACGTGCTACGGCGGTTACGGATTTTTACGCCGATGCGCGAGATTCCGTTTGCGGGCCATCCGATCGTCGGCACCTGGACCGCACTCGCGGAGCAAGGCGTCGTTCCGTTGCCGGACGGAGGTAACGGTTGGCAACGCATCTATCACGAAGTCGGCATCGGCGTGCTGCCGGTCGATATCGAATTTAAAGACGGCCAGCCCGTGCAGGTCGTGATGACGCAAGGCAAGTTTGAGATCCTCGACGAGATCGACGACACCCACGAACAAGCAGAGCTCGCGCGCGCGCTCGGACTCGCGCGTGAAGATCTCGACGAGAGTTTGCCGATCCAGACGATTACGACCGGGCTGTCGTGTCTCGCGGTGCCGGTGCGCTCGCTCGCCGACTTGCGCGACATTCGCGTCAACACTTCGTTGCTGGCGGAGATTTATCAGCGTTACAAAGCGACCGGTTGTCACACGTTCACGCGCGAGACGATCGAGGTGGGCGCGTCGCGGGCGCACGCACGTTTCTTTGCGCCGGCGGATAACATTCCGGAAGATCCGGCGACGGGCAGCGCGTGTGGCGCGCTCGGCGGGTATCTCATTCATCACGGCGCTTTGAACGTCGAACCGCAAGACGGCCGTTATAAGTTTGTGATCGAACAGGGCGATTTTATTCATCGTCCGAGCCGCATCAATCTTGACGTGAAGGGCGCCGCGGGGAATGTTGAAGAAGTGAAAGTGGGCGGGGCCGCAGTGCTCGTAGCACGCGGCGAGGTTCTTCTTTAATGCTCGATCTGATCATTATCGGCGCTGGTCCAGCGGGACTCTCAGCCGCTGACGAGGCGCAACGTGAAGGTCTCGACTATCTCGTGATCGAGAAAGGCACGATCGCGAACACGATCCGTCAATACCCGGTCGGCCGCACCCTCTTCTCGACGCCCAATGAGCTCGAGATGCGGGAAGACACGCTGAAGCCTTTGCGTGAGAAACCCACGCGCGAAGAGCTGCTCTCGCACTACATTCATTTCGTGTTGGACCACGACCTGAACATCAATACGGCCGAACGCGTGGTGGACGTCAGCGGCGACGCCGAACAGGGCTTTTTCATCACGACGGACCGCGCTGAGTATCACGCGGCGCGCGTGCTGTTTGCGATCGGCGCGATGGACATTCCACGACACCTGAACGTGCCCGGGGAAGATCTGCCGAAGGTTCATCACCTGTTCGTCGAGCCTTACGCTTTCGTGCGCAAGGACGCGCTCGTCGTCGGCGGTGGCAACAGCGCCGCTGAAGCTGCGTTGTTCCTGTCTGAGGAAGGCGCGCGCACGACGCTCGCGATCTGGCGCGAGGATTGGGAAAACCGCGATCCGAAAGCGGGCGCGATGAAGCATTGGGTGCGCACGCCGCTCGAAGCGGAAGTTGACGCCGGACGTTTGCGTGTCGTGCTTTACGATCACGTCGACGAGATTCGCGAAGACGACGTGCGTTTGACGACCGAAACCGGCGAGTCGCTAACGCTGCCGAACGACGTCGTGTTCGTTCTCGTGGGCAGTGAAGCGGATCTAACGATGTTGAAGAGTTTGGGTGTGCAGACCGAGCCGGGAAAGCTCGGCGAAGTGCCGGTCTACAATCCGGAAACTTACGAGACGAACGTGCGCGGCGTTTACGTCGCCGGCCACTTCACGCACGCACGCCACATCAAGGCCGCGATCGATATTCCCCGCCAGATCGTTCCGCTGATCGCCAAAGAACTAAAGCAAACCACTCCTTCGCTATGAGCCCTCGACGCCTCTGGTTCGACGCGCGACGCCGCTAGCGTAAGCCGCCGCTTCAACTTCGTTCGCCACTGCCTCAGCGACGCGTTTATCGAAAACTGAAGGCACGATGTATTCGGGATGCAGCTCGCTGTCGCTGATGATGCCGGCGATCGCGTTGGCCGCGGCGAGCTTCATCTCTTCATTGATGCGCACGGCGCGACACGCGAGCGCGCCGCGAAAAATTCCCGGGAAGCAGAGCACGTTGTTGATCTGGTTCGGATAGTCGGAACGGCCGGTCGCCATCACCGCGACATACGGCGCCGCATCTTCCGGCATGATCTCGGGCGTCGGGTTCGCCATCGCAAACACGATCGGTTTCTCGGCCATGTTCTTCACGTCGTCAACGTCGATCACGCCCGGCACAGAAAGACCAAGAAACACGTCCGCGCCTTTGATGACGTCGTGCACCGTTCCCTGTTCGTTGTTTGGGTTCGAGTTTTGCGCGTACCAGTCTTTGAGCCAGTTCATGTTCTCTTTGCGGCCGCGATAGATCGCGCCGGTCTGATCGCAGCCGATGATGTGCTTCACGCCCGCCGCCATGATGATCTTCGAACACGCGACACCCGCCGCGCCGACGCCGTTCACGACGACCTTGATCTGGTCCATGCTCTTGCCGACGATCTTCAGCGCATTGATCAGCGCCGCGAGCACGACGACGGCAGTGCCGTGCTGGTCGTCGTGAAAGACCGGGATGTCGAGTTCTTCTTTGAGCCGTTCTTCGATCTCGAAACAACGCGGCGCGGAGATGTCTTCGAGATTAATGCCGCCGAACGCGGTCGCGATCGCCTTCACGGTGCGCACGATCTCGTCCGGGTCTTTCGTGTTCAGGCAAATGGGAAACGCGTCGACGCCGCCAAATTCCTTGAACAGCATCGCCTTGCCTTCCATCACCGGCATCGCCGCGGCTGGTCCAATGTCGCCGAGCCCGAGCACCGCGGTGCCGTCCGTGACGACCGCGACCGTGTTCTTCTTGATCGTTAGCGTGAATGCTTTGTCGGGATCTTTTGCAATCGCGTCGCAGATGCGCGCGACGCCGGGCGTGTAGGCCATCGAGAGATCGGCGCGCGTCTTCAAAGGCACTTTCGAGACGACTTCGATCTTGCCGCCGAGGTGCATGAGAAACGTCGGATCGGAGACTTGCAACAACTCGACGCCGTCGATGTCTTTGACGGCCTGGACGATCTGTTCGCCGTGAGTGCTCGATGCGGAGGCGACGGTCAGGTCGCGGATGATGTAGTTGTTGCCAACGGTGACGATGTCGATCGCGCCGATGTCGCCGCCGGCGCGGCCGATGGCGGTGGTCAGTTCGCCGAGCGAACCCGCGCGCGATGAAAGCTTGACGCGCAAGGTCAGACTGTAGCTTGCGCTGGGTGTCGGTTGCATCACTTAGACTTTAACATCGGTCCAAAATCCGTGTAATCCCTGACCGCTTCTTCGCTATCTTCAAGGAGCGTTTGCCGAGACGGCAATATAGATCGAGCGCATCTTTTAGATCGTGCTGCTTGAGTGCGGCAAGGTGGCGTTTGACGGTTTCCACGTCGCCGCGCGAAAACGTGCCGGTCAGCGCCGCGGAGGGATCTTTGGTTTCGAGATTGTGCGCGGTGCTGATGATTAAAGGCTGAAGTACCTGGCGGGCGGTCTTCCTTGTTAGTCCACAGGCGACGAGCATCTCCAGCGCCACGTCGAAAAGCGCGGTGATGTTGCCCGACGTCATGACTGCGGCTGCGTGGTAAAGCGGTTTCTCGGCGGTGCGAATTGAGAAGCTCGTGCCGCCGAGGTCTCGCACCAGCGTCTTCGCTAAACGTACCGCACGCCGGTCGCCTTCGATGCTCCAAAAAGCGCCGTCGATTGGCGCGTTCGCGTCGGGCACCGAGATGAGCGGATGAACTGAGCCGACGCTCCAGCCCTGCGCAGCTAATGGGGAAAGTACTTCGCTCGCGAGCGCGCCGCTCGTGTGCAGGGCTATCGGTTTGGCGTCGAGTCGTAACTTACTCAGTTCGCGCGCGACGCCCGCGATTTGATCGTCAGGGACGGAAATTAAGAACAAATCTGCCTGCGGCAGCAAACCAATTTGTTTTGCAGCGAATGCTGCGATGTTGGCGTCTGAAACGTTGGCAGAGTTGCGAGCACGCGTGGCGGAGTTGCGAGCGAGTGTGGCAGCTTTGCGTGCACTCTCAACTCGCCGCGAGACCAGCGATCGCAGCGTGTACTTTCGCGCTGATAATGCCACGGCCAGAGCCGTTCCAAGCCGTCCTGTTCCGATGATTGAAACGCTCGGCTTTTGCTTTCTTTTCCTGTCGGGCATGAGTATATTTAGTCAACCCCAGGTTCATTCGGGCGCGCAACCATGCGAGCAGACGCATCATCATAGACTGCGCGTCCGGAATTAACGAGCAGCATCATAAGACCCCATCCCTCAGGTCGTTCGCATTCTTTGGAGGTTTTTTCGAGATGAACAACTTCTCCCGTGTCACTGGTGCTTTCCTGTTGACCGTGTCATTGCTTGGGAGTTCAACTATATCGCTCGCCCAAACGACGACCGTTATCAATCCGTCGCAGGACAAGACGACAACTACTCAGCCGGCGCAAACACAGACTCCAACTCAAACTCAGGGTCCGCCGCCCGAGATGAAGCCGGCCTCGACCGACTCGAAGTCTGATGCAACGAAGCCAACTGATCCCGCGAAGCAGTCTGACGCGAAGAAGACACAGCAGACCGCTGCGGTCGTAACACCCGCGAAGTCGACCAAGCCGCTTTCGACCAACGAAGACCCCGCGATGATCGGCAAGCGCAACATCAACGGCGGCTTCATCGGCAAGATCGCCGGCGGGACTGAGAAGGAAGTGCGGCAGGGACGCGAGGCGGCCGCGGAAGTCGATCGCCAGGCGAAGTTCATCGACGACCCGGTGATCACCGAGTATGTCAACCGCGTCGGGCAGAACATCGTGCTGCACTCCGATGCGAAAGTGCCGTTCACGATCAAAGTGATCGATTCGGACGAAGTTAACGCGTTCGCGCTGCCGGGTGGGTTCTTCTACGTGAACAAGGGATTGTTGCTCGCCGCTGACAACGAGGCTGAGCTCGCGGGCGTGATGGCCCACGAGATCGCGCACGTCGCCGCGCGGCACGCGGTTGAGAATCAGGCGAAGGCGAGCTTGCTCGAGTACGCAGCGCTCGGCGCTTCGATCTTCCTCGGTGGCATTCCGGGAATGATTTATCAGAACACTGCGGGCATCGGGTTGCTCGGCATCTTCATGAAGTTCAGCCGCAGTGCTGAAGAAGAGGCTGACAGGCTGGGCGTGCAGTACATGTACGCGGCCGGTTACGACCCGGGTGCGATGGCGACGATGTTTGAAAAGCTCGAAGCGAAGAACAAGAAGAAACCGGGATTCATCTCGCGCGCGTTTTCGACGCACCCGGCGCCGCCGGATCGCCGCGCAGCCGCGTTGGCGTTGGCCGCGAGGTTTCCGGAGCGTGAAGAGTATGTGATCAGCAGTTCGGAGTTTCAGCGCGTGAAGGCGCGGTTGTTGCGGTTGTCCAACGCGCGGGCTTCGACGACGGGAGCGATTCAGGCGGGAGATGAGAACGGAGCGCCCGGCAGGCCGACATTGAAGCGCCGTCAGCCGACGCCCGATGATTCAACCACGACGCCCGACGGCGATCAGCAAAAGCCGGCGGATACGTCCGCGCCGCCGAAATTGAAACGCAACGACGGCTCAACCACTAAACCACCCAACCCCGACAAGCCGTAATCGCACCGGCCGACGTCGTCGACGGGGTTCGCCGTAGTCACGGTGGGTTTTCACAACGCCGAATGCTCGCGGTTCAACGCCGAAGGCGTTCACTAATTCAAGCCCAGGGTTGGTTTCCAACCCTGGGTTTTTAGTGCCCGGTGGAATAAACGCTGAA
>CAMLLD010000083.1 GCA_946480785.1 uncultured Blastocatellia bacterium
CTGTGTGCTCAAAAAAACTCTTGACAACGGAGACCGCTTCATAGATGGGCTGACACTAGCAAACACCTTCGGTGTTCAATAGCGGATCCCCTCGGGTCCAAGAGCCGGCGCCTCGGCGTCAATTAGGACACGGACGGCGGCACCGAAACTTGACCAGTGCCGGTAACGTATCTAGGATGTTTTTTCGATGGCCAGTAATCCAACTACTAACAAGGTAAGCAACGGCGAAACGGAGACTACGACCGAAGCCAGGCCTTTTTCTTTCTCGCGTCTCATCAATCGTAACGGCCACGACAAGAACACTCCGCCCGCGCCGGCGCCGGTGCAGGGGCCGCCGAAGAGCGTCTGGCGTGAATACTTCGAGTCGGCAGTTGTGACCGTGGTCATGGCCCTGTTTGGCATGACCTTCATCGTGCAGGCGGTGAAGGTGCCGACCGGCTCGATGCAGAATACGATCACGATTGGCGATCATTTGCTGGTCAACAAGTTCATTTTTGCGCCCGGCACGTCTTTGCCGTTTCTGCCGCAACGCGAGATCAGGCGCGGCGACATCATCGTCTTCAAGTATCCCGGCAACAAGTACGAACCCGATCGCGATCAGCGTCCCGACAACACACCGATACTCACCAACTACGTGAAGCGCGTGATCGGCATTCCCGGCGATCACATCAAGATCAACGGCAAGGACGTCATCGTCAACAATGAAATCATCCCCGAGCACCGGATCACCGTGGAAGAAGTCGGTGACAAGGCGCCGTTGAAGATCCTTTCCGATCCGCCGCGGCAACCCGGCGATCGTTACGACGTCTATCACAAGCCATACTTTGATACCGACGGGCGCGAACGCAACGTGTTCGAAGGCAAAGACGAGCTCATCGTGCCGCCGAACAGTTACTTCGTGATGGGCGACAATCGCGACAACAGTGAAGACAGCCGCTACTGGGGTTTCGTGCCTCGCGATCTCGTGATTGGTCGCGCGATGTTTGTTTACTGGTCTTACGACGAGAGCGCGGAGTCTACGGGGTCGTTCATCACCGACTTCTTCAAGAACACTCGCTGGAAACGCACCGGCACTTTGGTGAAGTAGTGTGTACCGCCATTATCGAAAGCCAGTCTGTTCCTCGTTACTCACGCTGATTCTGCTTGTCTGCGCTGTCAACACCGCAGCGCAGAAGAGGTCTAAAAAGAAACCAGCCGCAGCCGCGCCCGCGCAAGTCACCGAATTAGCCAAGCTGCGCGAGCAGTACGTTCAAGCCACCAAAGACTACAAAGCCAGCCTCGAAAAACTGCTGGCCTTCTACGAGGCCGACGTAACTAAAGCCGAAGAGAAACTCGCGCTCGCGCAAAAGTTACTAGCCGAAGGACTCATCGCCAAAGCACAGGTCACGGACGACGAGCACGCTCTCGCTGCGGCCCAAACGAAAGTCACCGAGACGAAGCGGCAGATGAGTGGCGCTGACGATCAGATCGCGGGTGTGCTGGTGGAAGAGGACGCCGATCAGCAACTCGCGAAAAACCTGGCGCTCGCCAAGCAACGGTTGGTTCGTACTTCGTCCTTCATTCGTTTCACCGGCGGTCCCGGCTGGAACCTTGGCGAAGCGTGGAAAGTGCAACGCTTCTTTTCCGACACGTTTCATCGTGAGCTGCCGATCGCCGTTTTCGGCCAGGGCGCGATTCACGATCGCTGGCGGTTGGACCATCACAACTCAATGGACATTCAGCTTCACCCGGACAGCGCCGAAGGCCAGGCGCTGCTGAACTTCCTGCAACGCAACGCGATTCCTTTCCTCGCGTTTCGCGCGGCGATTCCCGGCACCGCTACCGGTCCACACATTCACATCGGCAGACCATCTCATCGCTATTGACTACTCATGCGAACCATCACATCTTTGCTTCTCGGCGCAACTATACTTTTGACTTCAATCACACTCGTGCAAGCACAAGACGGCGGCAACGCACTCACTGAGAAAGAAGCGTCGCACTTCGCGGCGCTCGCGCTGAAGTGCGTCACGCGCGAGTTTCCCAACAAGCCCGAGCACGTCATCAACAACAACAGCGAAGTGCAGAGTCCGAAGACACTGCATCCGGCTTTCTACGGTTGCTATGACTGGCACTCGTCCGTGCACGGTCACTGGATGCTGGTCCGTCTGTTGAAATCGTTTCCGAACCTGCCCGAGTCAGCCCAGATTAGATCGGCGCTCAACGCGAACCTCACCGCCGAAAACATCCAGGCCGAAGTCGCTTACATGAAGCAACCGAACCGGCAGTCGTTCGAGCGCACTTACGGTTGGGCCTGGGCTTTGAAACTCGCCGAAGAGCTGCACTCATGGAACGACACTGACGGCACGCGCTGGTCCACAAACCTCAAGCCGCTGGCCGAACTCCTCTCCGCTTCGTACCGAAATTTTCTGCCGAAGCAGACCTATCCCATCCGCACCGGCGTGCATCCAAACACCGCTTTCGGATTAGCGTTTGCGCTCGACTACGCCAAAGCAACCGGCGATCGCGAACTCGAAGCTTTACTGAACGAGCGCAGCCGCACTTACTTTACAAAGGACGCGAATTATCCCGGCGCCTGGGAGCCCGGCGGCGAAGATTTCTTTTCCGCGGCGTTGATGGAAGCCGATCTGATGCGGCGCGTGATGAAGCCGGCGGAGTTTGCCGCGTGGTTTCATCGCTTCCTGCCGGGAGTTGCGAAAGGCAATCCGCCAGAGTTGCTACAGCCGGCGCTGGTCACGGATCGCAGCGATCCGAAACTCGTGCATCTCGACGGCTTGAATCTCAGTCGCGCGTGGTGCATGCGCAGCATCGCGCGAGCCTTGCCCGCTAACGATCCCGCGCGCGCTGTTTTGTCTGAGTCTGCTGACAAACATGCGGCGGCCGCGTTGGCCCACGTCGCGAGCGGAGACTACGCCGGCGAGCACTGGCTTGCGTCGTTTGCGGTGTACCTGTTGTCGACGACGCAGAATTAGTTCTCTCAACTGCAAGTCTCCCCGCCTCAGCCGTTCAATCCGTGGTTTTGGTATCCGACTATGAAAACTACAGCTATCTCCATCACGGCCCTTTTCTTCCTCATCTTCAACGCCTTCGTGCAACAACCCGACTACGCGCGGCTGAAAGCCGAAGCGGAGACGCAGTACGCGCAAGGCTCTTACGCGCGCGCGAATGAGACCTACGCGCGTGTCGACAAGAGCAAGCTGGACGCTGCGGAGCTTCGTTGGGTTGAGTTTCGTTTAGCCGACACGTCGTGGCGCGCACAGAACGGCAGCGAGACCGCGGACAATACAAAGTACGAGCAGGCGCAGAAGCGACTCGAAGAACTGGTTCGTGTTGCCGATAAGGACGAGGATCGCGATCCCGTTTGGGCTGAAGCGCACGAGTCGCTCGCGGATCTCTTCTGGACCAGGCAGGGCGTGATGAACTGGGGCGTCGCGTGGCCCCACTATCAACAGGCGCTCGACTGGTGGGCCGGACAGCGCGAGCTCGATCGCGCGCGCGATCGCTATCTCAAGATCGTTTTCAAGGCCTCGCAGCCGCCAAATGTAAACGAGTACTACGTCTACAGTTATTACGGCAATAACATTCCGCTCGACATCCTCGAAAACGCACTCAAGATCAGCACGACGACCAACGACAAGGCACATCTTCATTACCTGATCGCGATGACGATGCGTGCCAGCGGCGACGGCACGCCGTCAATGATCCAGCGCGTGCCTGATGAATTTGAAGCAGCACTCACAGGGGGACGACAGAACGACTGGTACGACGATGCGCTTTTTCATTACGCGGAGTGGATGAACAACGCGGGCACGCTGCGTTCGCTGGGCGACGGCGAGTGGCGGCAACAACCAGACTACGCGAAAGCACTCGAACTGCTGCGCCGTCTCGTCAGAGAGTATGCGAAAGGTGAAACACGTTATTACGATCAGGCGTCGGCGCTGATCAAGGACATCACTGACCCGACGATCGCAGTCGGTGTCGGCAACACCTTCATGCCGGGGTCGGAGATTGAATTTGAGTTGAATGCGCGCAACGTGCGCCGCGTCGACTTCGCGCTTTACAAGTTTGATGTGACGCGCGACGTACGCTTCACCAGAATCGGTGATGATGATGAAGGCGACGTGGAAGGTGGATCGTGGCTGCAAAAGCTGGCGCTGAACGGACCGCCGGCTAAGGCCTGGTCCAAAAACATCGACAACAGCGAGCCGCATCAGCCGTTCAGCGGCGCGATTCGTGTCGAAGGTAAATTACCGGCGGGCGCATATCTGCTCGAAGCAAAGAGCGGCTCACTCTCCTCGCGCGAGCTCGTGCTCGTCACCGATGCGACCCTCGTGATCAAAGCGTCGGTTCGGCAGGGCCTCACGTTCTTTGCCGACGCAATCACCGGCGCGCCGATTCCCAACGCGAACGTCGTGCTTTGGGAGCAGTACTACCTGAACGACCGGTGGCACTGGCGTCGCTTACGCCAGACCACTGACAGCGACGGCCTCGCGCATTTC
This sequence comes from uncultured Blastocatellia bacterium, assembly GCA_946480785.1. Next base: position 4,500 of record CAMLLD010000083.1, read on the forward strand.
GATCTCCGCCGTGTAAGCAATTCGACGAATCTCTTCGCGATGGCTTCGCTCAACGATCGACAAGCGTATGCATTCGCGAATTCTTATGCCCAGTCGCTACAGGATGGCTGGCGCATTTACGCCTTCACCGATCGGCCCGCGTATCGTCCGAAAGAGACGATGCAGTGGAAGTTCATCGCGCGCCGGCAAGGCGATGGAGTCTACACAACACCCGCGAATCAAGTCGTCGAGTATCAGATCACCGATCCGCGCGGCACGAAAGTGAAGGAAGGCACGGCCACACTCAACGCGTTTGGCAGCGCATGGGGCTCACTCGAGTTGAGCGAAGAGTGGCCGCTTGGCGAATACCAGGTTCAGTTTTGGGACGAGGGAAAAAGTCACAACATCGGCAGTGCGCGGTTGTTTCGACTCGAAGAGTACAAGCTGCCCGAGTTCAAGGTGACGGTGAAAACACCCGAGGAGAACGGCCGGAAGAAAGCGTTTCGCAGCGGCGAGCAGGTCGAAGTCGAGGTGCAGGCTGATTACTACTTCGGTGGTCCAGTCAGCGATGCCACCGTCGAAGTGGTGGTCTATCAAAACCCGTTCTATCACTACTGGTTTCCGCGGCGCGATTATCCGTGGTACTACGACGACCTCGAACAGCAACGCTCGCGTTACTACGGCGGCCGCGGCCCGGAGATAAAACGCGAGAAACTCAAGACGGACTCGACCGGCAAAGCAAAGCTCACGTTCGACACGCCGCGCGAGAATTACAACCAGGATTACCAGTTCACGATCGAAGCGCGCGTCGTCGATTCCTCGCGCCGCGAGATCCTCGCCCAGGACACGGTCCGCGTGACGCGACAACGTTATTACGTCTATCCGCGTCCGGAGCAGAACATCTATCGGCCCAAAGACAAAGTCACGGTGGACCTCACGGCGATCGACGCGAACGAACAGCCGATCCAAACCGAAGGCACTGTGAAAGTCACGCGCGATTACTGGTGGGAAGTTTGGATCGATCCGCGTGGCCGCGAAGTGCAGGGCGAAGAGTTGAAGCAGTTGCGCGAGCGCTCGGACGTGTTTCCGCCCGCGCCGCCGCGCGGCCTGCGCCCGTGGCAGTTGAAGTTTCGCGGTTATCAGCACGAAGACATCGTTACGCAAACAGTGAAGACTGACGCCGAAGGTGAAGCCGAAGTCAGTTTCACGCCCGACAAGGAAGGCTATTATCGCGTCGCGTGGCAGAGCAGTCAGGGCGTCGATCCGAAACGCGATCGCTTTCTGCCGCCGATCAAAGCCGAGACTTATGTCTTCGTGGCGACGAACGCGACGACCGAACTCGGCTATCGTCATGGCTCACTCGAATTGATCGTCGATAAGGATACTTTCCGCGCGGGCCAAACCGCGCCCGTCATGATCAACGTGGCCGCGCCGGATCGCTGGGTGTTGTTCAGTGTGGAAGGCGACGACTTGTACAGCTACAAGGTGGTCCACGTCACGGGCACCGCGAAGCTGATCGAGGTTCCGGTCGAAGAGAAACACGTGCCCAACGTTTATCTCAGTGCGGCCATGATGAGCGACGCAAACTTCTACGTCGATACGAAGCAGGTGGTCGTGCCGCCGGTCGCGCAGTTTCTGGCGGTAGCCGTGAAAGCAGATCGCGAACAGTATCAGCCGCGTGAAGAAGGAACGTTATCGATCCTCACGAAAGACGTTGACGGCCGGCCGATATCGACCGAAGTTGCGCTGGGTTTGATAGACGATTCGGTGAAGTACATTCAAGGCGATTACGCGGGTGATCCGCGCCAGTTCTATTACGGACAGAAGCGCGGCCACATGGTCCAAACGTCAAGCACGTTGAGTGTGAAGCAGTACGCGCGGTTGGTGGAGGTCAACGGCCAGTTGCGCGACGAGCGGCAAGTCCAGGCGAAGGACAAAGAAGAGTTTCAAGTGCTGCGCTCCGATGACGGCTCCGTCAATGCGTCGCGTCAGACCGTCGCCGAGTTCGGCGTGGGGCGGGGCGCACCGCTAGATGAGATTACCGAGTCAGTAACAGTCGCGGATAAAGCGATGGTGGCACTTCCGATCAACGGACGCCAGGTGCAATCGCTGAATGCGTTGACGCCCGGTGTTGCCGGTGCTCTACCCCCGCCGCCCGGCCAGGAACCGGCGGTGCAGGTGCGCAGTGATTTCCGTTCAACGATCCTCTGGCTGCCGGATGTGAAAACAGATGCGAACGGCGCCGCCAGCGTGAAGGTAAAGTATCCCGATTCACTCACGACCTGGACCGCGACCGCGCGCGCCGCTAGCACGACGAATCAATTCGGCATCGGCGACACGTCGACGCGAACAAAGCAGCCTTTGATCGTTCGCCTGCAAGCGCCGCGTTTCTTTGTCGTCGGCGATCAGGTAACCGTCTCCGCCGTCATTAACAACAACACGGACAAGCCGATGAGTGTCGCGCCCAAGTTGGACGCCGAAGGTTTGACCATCTCGGGTTCCGGGGCGGCGCCGGTCGAAGTCAAAGCAAATAGCGAAACGCGCGTCGATTGGCAGGTGAACGTCACGCACGCGAGCGAAGCGCGTTTGAAAGTCGAAGCTCGCGGCGAGCAATACGCCGATGCGATGGAAAAGAGTTTCACGATTTTCGAACACGGTATCGAGAAGTTTGTCTCCCGCTCGGGCAAGATGCGCGGCGACAGCGTCGCGGTCAAACTCGACATTCCGAAAGAGCGCCGTGCTGCCTCGACTCAGCTCACGGTCCAAATCGCGCCCAGCATGGCTACCACGATGCTCGATGCGCTGCCGTATCTGATCGACTACCCGTACGGCTGCACCGAGCAAACGATGAGTCGCTTTCTGCCGGCGGTGATCACGGCGAAGACGCTGCGCGATCTCGGACTCAAGCCCGAAACCGCGATGAACAAGATCTTCGGTGGCATCGAAGAAGCGACCGCAGACGCCACGCATCCCAAAGGTCGTCACGATCTTAAAGAGCTCGACGCGATGACGAAACAGAGTCTCGCGCGTCTCTATGACTTCCAGCACAGCGACGGCGGCTGGGGTTGGTGGAAGCAGGGCGACAGCGATCACTTCATGACTGCCTACGTGATTTGGGGCATGACGCTCGCGCGCCAGGCCGGCATCGACGTGAAGTCTGACGTGCTCGAACGAGCAGTTAGTTATCTCGATAAGGAACTCGTCGAAGAAGAGACGAACTACGACGAGCAGGCGTGGATGTTGCACGCGCTCGCGGTTTATCACAACGCGCAACAAGCTTCGCAGGTCGGGAAGTTTCAGGACACGGCGTTTCGCAATCTTTGGACCAACCGCGACAAGTTGAATGCCTACACGCGCGCGCTGCTTGCTTTGTCGGCGCACAACTACGGTTTCAACACCGAAGCAAAGACGCTGATCGAGAACCTCGAAAACGGCGTGAAGTTCGATTCGCAACCCGACACGTCGATCGTGCAGCGTGGCGCGCAAACGTCCGATCCTTCCGTGATCGGCACGGCGCACTGGGGCGAAGACGGTATTTACTGGCGCTGGTCCGACGGCGGTGTCGAAGCTACAGCGTTCGCGTTGCGCGCGCTGTTGGCGATCGATCCGCAAAACAAGCTCGTCGAGCCGGTGACAAACTGGCTAATCAAAAACCGCCGCGGCGCGCAGTGGAGCAACACGCGCGACACCGCGATCGTGGTGCTAACGCTCAACGACTTCCTGCGCGTGAGCGGGGAAGTGCAGCCGGTGGTCGGCTACGAGTTGCTGGTCAACGGGACTCCGGTTACGACGAAACAGATCACCACGGATGAAGCGTTGAGCGCGCCGAGCAAGTTTGCAATTTCGCGCGAGCTGATCCGCGACGGACAAAACGAGATCACGATCGTGCGCAAGAACGGCAGTGGTCCGCTCTACTTCTCGGCGCAGGCAGAGTTCTTCAGTCTCGAAGAACCGCTGAAACCTGCCGGCAACGAGATCTTCGTGCGCCGCCAGTATTTCAAGCTCGTGAATCACCCGACGCTGCTCAAAGGCATCGTCTCCGAGCGCGTTCCGTTTAATGATGGCGACGCCGTGAAGAGCGGCGATCGCATTGAGGTCGTGTTGACGGTCGAAGCGAAGAACAACTACGAGTACCTGCTGTTTGAAGATCTGAAACCGGCGGGACTCGAAGCGGTGCAGGTTCGCAGTGGCGATGACGTGATGATTCGCGAGTTGAAGTCGGGTGGTGGATTCACGGGCCGCTCGCGTTGGGTTTACCAGGAGTTGCGCGATCGGAAGGTGGCATTATTTATAGACCATCTGCCGGAAGGCGTGTGGCAGGTGAGTTACGAGATACGGGCCGAAGCGCCGGGCGCATTTCATGCGCTGCCGGTGTTGGGCCATGCGATGTACGTGCCCGAGATCCGCACCAACGGCGCCGAGACGCGCGTACGCGTGGTCGATTAGGCCACGGATTTTCACGGACGAACACGGACGATTCTTAGTCAGTGGAGATCCGTGTTTGTCCGTGTAGTCCGTGTTACCGGTTTTCGTCGAGACGCGTTTTCGCTTCCTGGATCATCGCTTTGACTTTCGCGAGGTCGTCGAGCGTCATGGTCTGCGTCGCGCGATCACAGATGCCGGTCGCAAGGAGCACCGCAGTGCCGCTGCGCGTTTGCCGAAACACGGCGATCTCCAGGTCGCCTAACGTCGTGTAGCGCGCTTCGAAGCCCGGCATGCGCGTCGTCGTTTCGTCAACGCGCACCATCGCGTCGATCGCATTCAGCAGCGGCTCAATCTCTTCGTAATCGACAAAGGCGCGGTTGTCATCCACTCGCCCGCCTTCTTTGTCCAGTGAGACGACGATGCCGCGCGCCCGCCCTGTCCCGTTCATCTCGCGCATGTCGACCGCATCGATGCGCACACCGCGCACTTCGATCGTGGTAATACGCGTGAACGCTTTGATGATGACAATGCCGTGTCGCTCCTCCAGCGCTTCGAGTTTTGTGCGCGGTTCGTACGGCTCGCAACCGACCTTGCGCCAAAATTCCGGTCCGGGCCGTTGTGCTAATGCCGAAGTGCAGGCGAACAGACTAAGAGCTAAGAAAAGAACGACACGCGTGGGATGCATGGGAAATCTCTCCTTCGTAGAGGTTGGGTCGAGCGCCGGGAGAGAAAGTTACAGCGCAATATTCACACTGCAACTGTCCGTGAGTTCCAAAAAATCTTAACGGGCGCGCGAAGTTCGTGCGCGCCCGCTAAACTCTACTGCCCTTCGGCGCGCGTAGTTTGCGAACCCGACGGCTCCAGATACTTGTCGAGCCAATCGAGCACCGTGTGATACCACAGGTTCGAGTTCTGCGGCTTCAACACCCAGTGGCCCTCGTCCGGGAAGGTCAGGAACTTCGAGTCGATTCCTTTCCGCTGCACCGCGGTGAACAACTGCATGCCTTCGCCGAGCGGCACCCGGTAGTCAAGCTCGCTATGAATGATCAGGATCGGCGTGTTGAAGTTCTGCACAAACTTGTTCGGCGACCAGCGGCTGTACATCGCGGGGTTGGTCCACGGCGTGCCTTTGAACTCCCACTCGGGGAACCAGAGTTCTTCAGTCGCGCCGTACATGCTCTCGAGGTTGTAAACGCCGTCGTGCGAGACGAGCACTTTGAAACGGAAACGCGGATCGTTGTTGTGTCCGAGGATCCAGTTGATCATGTAGCCGCCGTAGCTCGCGCCCGCCGCGCCGATGCGATTGCGATCGAGATACGGATTGCGGTGCAACACGTCGGCGACGCCGTTCATGATGTCGACGTAAGCCTTGCCGCCCCAATCGCCGCTGATCTCGTTGACGAACTGTTGACCATAACCGGTCGAGCCGCGCGGGTTCGGCGTAAACACGACGTAGCCCGCGTTCGCGAAGACTTCCGGGTTCCAGCGATAGCCCCAGCTATCGTTCCACGCGCCTTGTGGACCACCGTGAATCAACACCAGCAGCGGCCACTTCTTGTTCGGATCGAAGTTGTTCGGCTTCACGATGTAGCCGTGAACCTTGTGGCCCATCGCGCCGGTCCATTCCACGTCTTCCGCGGGTTTGAGATTCGCGCTGCTCATGAGCTGCGCGTTTACTGACGTCAGCGCGTTGACACCGCTCCCGTTGATATTCGCGGTGTAGATTTCAGAAGGCTTGGCGACCGTGCTGGCGACGAACACAAACCTGCCGCCGTCCGGTGTGACCTGCACGTTCGTGGCGTAAACGTTGGGCACGATTTTCTGCGGCACGCCGCCGGTGATCGGCAGCTTGAAGATCGGTTCTTTACCCCGCTCGTTCGCGGTGATGTAGATCGTGTTTCCGTCAGGCGACAGAGTCACGCCTTCGACTTGCTGATCGAATCCGCGCGTCAACTCGGTGCTCGCGCCGGTCGCACGGTCGTAGGCCATCAAGCGCCAGCGATCGGCCTCAAAACCCGCGGTGGCTTGCGAACGATAAATGATCAGCTTGCCGTCGCGCGTGTAGATTGGACCAACGTCGTAACCGTGATTGCGCTGCGTGATGTTTTTGACCGCGCCACTCGCGAGGTTCATCACGTAGATGTCGCTGTTGGTCGAAGTCGCTTCGACCTTGTCCGGGTTCCGCAGATAAGCGATCTCGGTCGAGTCAGGCGAGAAGGCGTAATCAACCGCGCTCGAAGCAGCGTACGGCGGCGAATCGAAATCGCCGGTGGTGATCTCACGCGCCGCGCCGCCTTTACTCGCGACGACGAACACGTGCGTTCGCTTCACGTCGCGCCACTCGTCCCAGTGCTTGTAAAGCAGCCGGTCGATGATGTGCGCTTTCACTTTGCTCTGGTCCGCCTGCTCGTCGCGCTTCTTGTTACACTCGTCGTTGCCCTTGCAGTCGGGGTAAACGTCGGACGTGAACGCGATCCATTTTCCGTCGGGCGACCACACCGGGCCCGCGGCGCCGGTCGAGATCTTCGTCACTTGTTCCTTGTGATCGCCGTCGTGGTCCATCACCCAGATCTGGCCGCCGTTGGTGTAGGCGATCTTCTTGCCATCAGGCGACCAGCGCGGCGCGCTCGACGAGCTGTCGGCGCTCGTCAGACGCTTCATCTCGCCGCCCTCGATCGGTATGACGTAGATCTGCGTCACCGTTCGGTTCGCGTCGTAGTTGACGTCGCCGATCGTGAAGACCACGTGGCGGCCGTCAGGCGACACGCGCGGATTGTCGACGCGGCGCACTTTCATCAGATCTTCGATCGTGTAGGTGCGCGTTTGGGCGCTCGCCAGCGAAGCCAGCACGAGCAACAGGACGGGAACAAAAACAACGATGCGCTTCATGTTCTGCCTCGTAAAAATGGATTTTGAACCAGTTGGGAAAGCGTGGGTATTATTGCACAATGATCCGTCGCCTCATAGTTTCGCTGGTTCGGCTCGCGCTCCGGATCTATTTCCAACGCATCGAGGTCACGGGTCTCGAGCACGTGCCGCTCGACACGCCTGTGATCTTCGTTCTCAACCATCCCAACGCTCTCGTCGATCCCGTTTTTCTCCTTTGCTTAGCGCCGCGCCGCGTTTCGTTTCTGGCGAAAGCGCCGCTGTTTCGCATGCCCTTCATCGGCTATCTCGTGAAAGCGCTCGACTCCTTGCCAGTTTACCGGCGGCAGGATGAAGGCCAGGACGTGACGAAGAACGAGGAGACGTTTGTCGCCGCGCGCAAACTGCTCGCGAAGGGCGGCACGATTGGCATCTGTCCCGAAGGCGTTTCGCACGACGAACCGGGTTTGCGGCCCATCAAGACGGGTGCCGCGCGCATCGCGCTCGCCGCCGCCTCGACCGGCGAGGTCAAGGATCTGAAGATCGTTCCCGCCGGCCTTTATTACACTTCCAAAACACGCTTCCGCAGTTCCGCCTTGCTCTACTTCGGCGCTCCGTTGGCGGTCACGCCGGTCGATCTCGAACCCGACGGCAGCCCGCCACGTGAAGCCGTGCGCCAACTCTCGAAACAGATCGAACAGGCGTTGCGCGAAGTGATTCTCGACGCGCGTCACGAAGAAGCACTGCAAACGATCGCGCGCGCCGAGCGAATCTTCTCGGCCGAAGCGCAGGACGGCGACAGTTTGAAAGACGAGCTGCGGCTGCAACAACGCTTTGTGAAGGCGTACGCGATTCTTGAGGGACACCAACCCGAACGCCTGCGGCGACTCGAGCAGCGCATGATTCGTTTTGAAGAAGAGTTGAATCAGGCGGGAGTCGACGCCGAGGAGCTCGCGCCGCCTTCGTCAACCTGGAACGTGTTCAAGAGCATCATCAAACGATCGCTGTTGTTTCTGTTGCTGCTCGGACCCGCGCTCGCCGGCACAATCGCGCACTATCCCGCTTACCGGCTCGGTGGTTATCTCGCGACGAAGTTCTCGCGCGACTCGGAAGACGTCGTCTCGACGATCAAGATCATCTCGGCGATGCTGCTGTTTCCGCTGACGTGGCTGGTGCTGGCGGTAACGGGTTACTTGTTGCTCGGCTGGTGGGCCGCGGCGCTCGCCCTGCTCGTGATTCCGGTCTCCGGCTATCTGGCGATCATCTTCTTTGAAGACCTGGAGCGATCGATCGCGGGCCTGCGGGTGTTGACGTTCTTTCTGGTGAGGAGACGATTCTTTGTTCGACTGCTGGCTGAACGTAAGGCTATTAGAAACGAGATCGTCTCCCTGGGCAAAGAAAGTCCGATTGCGAGTGAATAAGGGTTAACTGATCAGCGACCGCTGTGAAGGGGGATTCGGTCGAACGCGAGTATGAGAATTATTTCTTGCGCGCTTTGGTCTTCGACGATTTGGAGGTCTTCGTCGATGATTTGGTCGAGCGTTTCTTCGTGCCGCCTCCGCTACCGCTGCGGTTCACGCTTCTGCCTCTGCGACCTTCGCTCCGCAACTTACCCATTTCCATCAATTGTTCATAAGCCCCACGAACAACGTTGCGCGCTACATTGAGTGTGTTGGCCAGGTCACGTTCGCTGGGAAGCAGAGTTCCCGCTGCTAACGTTCCCGCATCAATAAGCTCGTCGAGTTGTTCGCGAATCTGGCGTGTCATCGACTCCGGTCGTTTCCGATTGACACGAACGTTCAGTTTCGTCGCCACCGTGTTGCTCCCTTCAAGAGATTTAGTTGTGGGGGTTCAAGTGGATTCTAAGCAGGGCCATCACGAGTGTCAAACACTTTTCCGGCGAGTAAGAAAAGGTTAGACCACCGTGAACTTGTCGTGATAGACGAATTGGGCCAACACGCTTTATCAACGGACCAGGCCGTGCTTGCGTAGAATCTCGACCGTGCGGTCCAACGGCAGCGCCTCGACGGTATGGCCCTTGCCGCTGATGGTCGTGGCCTTGAACAGCGAGTTGTAGATGGCTTCTTCGGTCGACTCGATCACCGCGAGGAACAACGGCGACATCGCGTCGTTTGCGACGGTTTTGACACTGCGCGGCGTGTTGCGTTCGCTTTGGCTTGGGGTACGGATGCGAACGTCTTCGGCAGTCGAGAAGGCGATGGCGTAGTCGCCGCTGCCGTTGCTGCCGGCCGCGCCCGTGCGGGCCAGTCCCATCATCGCGCGCGCGGCCATGCGCTCGAGGTTGCGCGCGTCGACCGGCGCGTCAGTGGCGATAACGATGATGATCGAGCCATCGGCGTCTGTTTCTTTGCGGTCGCTTTTGTGTGCCGCCTGGTTGAGTTCTTCGCGGAGGTAGTAACGGTCCAACTCCTGGCCGACCGGCGCGCCGTTGATCGTCAGCACGCCGCCGAAGTTCGTTTGCACGAGCACGCCGACGGTGTAACCACCGAGTTTGGCCGGCAGTTTCCTCGACGCCGTGCCGATGCCGCCCTTGAATCCGAAAGCGACGGTGCCGGTGCCCGCGCCGACCGAGCCTTCCAAAACCGCGCCCGTTTTTGCGCTTTTGATCGCCGCGAGCACGTCGTCGCGGGTGATGTGACGGCCGCGAATGTCATTTAAATAGCCGTCATTGGTTTCGCCGACGAGGGGATTGATCGACTGCACGTCTTCGTTGCCGGGCAGCGCGAGCATGTAGTCGAGCAGGTAATCGGCGACGCGCGGCACGCTGAGAGTCGAGGTCAGAAGAATCGGCGTTTCGATCTCGCCGAGTTCGTTGACTTGGGTCGAACCGGCGAGTTTGCCGAAGCCGTTGCCGACGAACACCGCGCCCGGAACCTTCTCGCGAAAGAGATTACCGCCGTGCGGCAGAATCGCCGTGACGCCCGTGCGCACGTTGTCGCCGCGAATCAAAGTCGTGTGGCCTACGAGCACGCCGTTGACGTCGGTGATCGCGTTGAGTGGACCAGGCGGAAGAATGCCGACTTTGATTCCGAGGTCGCGAGCGCGCGGTCTGTTCTGACTTTGAGCGGGGAGTCCGGCAAGCATGATCAGCAGGATGGTCAGCAGTTGTTTCATCGGGCAGAGACGGAGGCCGCGGAGCGACGCAGCGGTTCGACCGGCAGCTTCGCATCGAGCCACGCGTTCCAGCCGCCGAGGAGCGCCCGCGCTTTGGTCCAACCTGCTTGTCGAAGTTCCTGCGCCACCCGGGCGCTGGTCGCTTCGTTTGGTCAAGCACAGTAGGCGATCAGCCACGCCTCCTTTGGCAGTCGTAGTTCGCGTGCTTGTTCGACGACGTGGTCGGGCGGCATGCGGACCGCGCCTTGGGCCATCGACTCGCTTGTTTCGAGACTGCGTTCGGTGCGCACGTCGAGCAGGATCAGCGGCTCGCCGAGCCGGCGCAGGCGTTCGAGTTCGTCGAGCGTGATTGTTTGCGCGCCGGGTTCGGAAGCGGCTTCGGTGACTCGTGACGGCGCGGCGGCAGCGACTGGCTGGACCACGGTTGGTTCCCCGCGTTGGAGTTCAGTCACACGCGTCGCGGCGGCGGTTTCAAGCTCCGGCGGCGTTTGCTTCGACTTGTCTTCCTTGCAGAAACGCGCGAGCAACATCGGCGACCCGCCGTGAATCACCACCGACAACAGCACGATCAACGAACATACGGCGAAGAGTCTGTCGCTGCCCGGCAAACCGGCAAACACCGGAATCAGCACCAGCAGCAGGGAACTGAGTCCGCTTGGTCCAAACCACGCGATCAGCAAACGCCCGCGACGATCGACGTGCGAACCGATCAGCGAGAGCAGATAAATCGGGATCCGAATCAGCATCGCCACGACCGCGAAGATCACGGTGGGCCAGTTGAGACCGGAGAAGCCCGTCCAGATCAACGAGCTGCCGAAGATCACGAATGTAAACAACAGCAGCATCTCCGCGGTCACGCCGCCATACTCGATGAAGCAGTCGCAGAGTTCGACGTCGAGCGCGGCGATTGTCATTCCGGCGGCGAACGCGGCGAGAAAACCGCTGCCGTGAACTGCTTCGGCGGCCGCGTAAGCGGTGAAGGCGACGCCAAGCGAGTAGAGCGATTCGTAGTCGCGCCGCACACCCGTGCGTTTGCGAACGAGATCAAGGGCGGCGACCGCGACGAGCCCGATGGCGATGCCCGCGCCGGGACCGAGAATGAAGAGATCTAAGCCGAGCTTTGCGAGACTGCCGCCGACCTCGGGATGACCGCTGACGGCGAGCGCGATGAAGACGATCGGCAACAGCACGACGTCGTTGAGTCCGCTTTCGAGTTGGAGCGCCTGCCGTGCTGCATCCGGAATATCGCGGCGGCGTAGCAGTCCGCGCAACAGCACGGGATCCGTGGAAGCGAGGGCCGCGCCGAGAATCGCGGCATAAGCGGGCGGCACTTTCAGCAACCACCACGCGGCGAGCGCGGTGACCGCGGCGCACAGGACCGTGCCCGGGCCGAGCATGCGAAACGCGAGACCGCTGCGGCGGCGGACCTCGTTGATATTGAGCGCCACTGCGTCAGTGAACAGGACCAGTGTCAGGCTCAACGTCGCGACGACTCGCACGATTGGCGAGTCGAGCGTGATGTTGAAGACGTTGAGGCCGGCTGGTCCGAGGGCCGCGCCTATCGCGATGAACACCGCGACCTGCGGAAAGCCGCTGCGATCGATCACGCCCGACAGCAACGCCGACACGACAATAACAATGCCGATCAGCGCCAGACCTGCGACTATGAATTCACCCGACATGTTTGTGACCCGATGTTTGTAGCCCGATGCTTGTAGCCTGCGGCAGATGGTAATCGTTGACGCCCGCTTTTCGCCAGCGCGACCGTCTGCCCACCGCGGCCGTCTGCCCACCGCGACCGTCTGCCCACCGCGACCGTCCGCCCACCGCGGCCGGATTCGGTAGAGGTTGGTCCGCATTGAACGCCGAAGGCGTTAACCAATGGAAGCCCAGGGTTGCTTCAACCCTGGGGTCAACACCAGCAACGGTCGCAACTCTGAAAGAGTTAGCCAACGCTTTCAGCGTTTGAAGTGCTTCCACGTCGCGTAACCCAGGGTTGTGGCAACCCTGGGGTCAACACCAGCAATGGTCGCAACTCTGAAAGAGTTAGCCAACGCTTTCAGCGTTTGAAGCGCTTCCACGTCGCGTAACCCAGGGTTGTGGCAACCCTGGGCTCGAACTAGCGAACGCCTTCGGCGTTCAAGTCACGACCCTGCGCGGCTGGTAGTGATGCAGTTTCGGCGTAAATGCACCAGCACCGTCGCGGCTGAATTCATTGACAAACTCTTGCGGCTGAATATAGTCATTGGCCGATTCATGGCCGCTCCTCAGCCAACACCGCCAACTGCAAATGAAAGCACGCGCCGGTCTCCGTCGGGTGCGGATCTCGTGCTGCTTCTGTTACTCATTCTCGTCGGCTTCGGCATCTGGGCCGTGGTCGAACGCGGGCTCACCGAGGCGTTGCGCAATCAGCAGCCGAACGAGCAGAAGATCATGGACGCGCACGGTGTCACGAAAGAGAAGATGGACTTGGCGGAGGTGCAAAACGAGATCGCTGAGGTACAAAAGTATCTGAACAGCGCTCGGCTTGAAGTTATGAAACAGAGCGCCGCGGTGCAGTCTTTCGTCGGCACATACCCGGAACTTGCAAACTCAACGCTGTCCAACAACGTTCCCGCCGATAGTGTGCGCGCCTATGTGGAGACGAAACGGCAATCGCAAGCGGCAAACAGTTTAGTTGCGTCTCTCGAACAGCGACTTGAAACGTCGAAAACACGAGCAAATGCGATCGGCTCGCAGTTGGAGAACCACCAGGAAGCGGCGCAGTCGCAGTACCGTTGGGCCAACGGCCGCTACGTCGTACTCAAGCGGCTTGGAACGTTCGTCGCTACGCTCGTCATCGTCATCGCATTGATGGCGCTCGTGCGTTGGGTGCTTTGGTTACTGGCAAAGAACAGAAGAATGTCGACCGCGGAAGGCTTTCGCCCGTTCGTGTTTGCGTTGGCGGCGCTCGTCGTGCTGTTCGCTTACGATCAGTTCAGTTACGCCGGCGCGGCGTTCATCGGCATTCTGCTTTTGTTGCTGTGGCTGCGACGGATCAACTGGCCCAACAAGTTGGGCGTGTCAGCGAAATGAACTCGAACAACACAACTTCCACGCGTGCGATTGACGAACCGTTAACGGAGCCCGAGGGCGATCTGCTCGAGATGGACCAGCACGCGAAAGCGCTGGCGAATTACATCAAGCAGGATCGCAAGCTGCCGTTTACGGTGGGCATCTTCGGCGAGTGGGGCGAAGGGAAGACGACAATGGTTAACTTCCTCAAGCGCCATCTCACGCCGCCGCCACTGCCGGACGGAAGCGCCGCTCCTTTCAATTTCGTCTCGTTCTCCGCGTGGCCCTACACGACTTCGGAAAAACTCTGGCGCGCTTTGATCCTGCAGATTGCGAAGGTGCTTTATCAGGTTGAGACGCCGGAGCCTGGGCCAACCCCACCGGTGACGAAGCCAGTCGCAGCCGAGACGAACAACGGACGCGCGGATCTCGTCGGCCGGTTCACCGACTTTCTCCACGGCGATCTTTTTCGCAAGAAGGAACCGCCGCCGCCACTCAGCCAGTTTGAAGAGCTCGTCAAAAAACTCGATCGCATCGGCTACGGAAAGATCAGCAAACGAACGCCGAGCACGACCGCGGACCAGGAGGCGATGATGTCTGCTGTAGTGAGCGGCGCGTTGTCGGTGCTGGGAACTGTGTCGCCACTCGCCGCCGGCATTCGCAGTTTCATCGGCTGGGAGCCGAAGCTCAACTCGACGGCGGCCGCGAACGAAGCGGCGGAAGAAGAAGCAACGAGCGAGGATGTGGAAGCCTTGCCGCGCTTTCAGAAACTCTTTCGCGAGATACTCGATGTGAAAGCCGGCACGGATCCGGTTTATGTGTTCATCGACGATCTCGATCGCGCGCAGCCGGACGTCGCGCTCGACATCATGGAGTCGATTCGCATCGCGCTGTCGGAGGGCGATTGCGTTTACATCATCGCGGTCGACGAGCGTTTGATCGCGCAGGGGTTGAGATTGCGTTATCGCGAGTTGTTTGCGAAGGAGGAAGATTTGGCGATTGCGGCGAAAGGTCAGGAGTATCTTGAGAAGATCATTCAGTTTCGCACGCGCGTGCCGCCGCGCACGCCCGAGCAGACGCAGCGATTGATCGCGGCGGAGTTTCCGCACTGGACCGCGGCGGGCGACATTATTCAAAGCATCGTGGGAAACAATCCGCGGCGCGTGAAGCAGTACTGTCAGCGTCTCAGTTTTCAAAACATGATCGGATCGACACCGTTTTCGCTCGGCTCCGCGCCTGAAGTGGAGACGCCACAGCCCGCAGTAGCAGAACCGGAACTGCCGGCGCAACGCCCGCATTCTATTGACGTCAACGCTCGCAACGACTCGTGATGTATGAACCAGCCGATTGATCCGAAGCTCACGATTGAGTGGCTGAACAAGCTCGTCATGATGGCGCAGTGGCCGGGCAAGCTGCCGTTTTATCTGGTGAAGCTTTACAGCGCGCCGCAGGAGTATCAGAAGTTTCTGCTGCAAGTGAGAACAGGAGCCACGGATAACACGGATGACACGGATCAGAATGTTAAGACTGCGCGCGAGAAGTTGTTGGAAGCGGTTGGCAAATGGCCGGCGCTGAAAGAACTCTTCGCCGCTACTGAAGATCCGTTTGCCGGCGCGCCGGTGGACCACCTGCAATTGTTGGCCGACGTATCAGACATCACTACCGATCCGCAGCGCATGGTCTGGTCGCGAAACGGCACGTTCGTCGCTGTTGTCGAAGCGCTGCGACAGTCGCAGGACTTCGAGCCCGAAGCACTTATCGTCGATTGGCTGAACAAGTTTTTCGAGCTGCTCGAAACAGAGGCATCGATCGCGGAGATGCTCTACAACCTGGCCGAACAGTCGTACTGGTTAATAGTATTGGCGTCGCTGCGAGACGGCCGCGATTACACGGGCGACGAAGAGCCGATCGTGGCGCAGACGCTGCGTGACTGGCAGGCCAAACTCACGAACGACTTTCGCGCGCTGTTGTTCAAGCCGGAACATCTCTCACGCGCGCCGGCTAAGTTGATCCGCATGGCGTGGAACAACCAGCAACTCTTTACGGACGCGCGCAACTCCATCCCAGCCGACAAACGGGCTGCTACGGCTGCGGAAGAACGCAAACAGGTCGTGAATGAGTCACTGAAGTTGTTCAAGGATAAGTCGACTGATGACTACCTGGAGATCGAGGGTGACTTGATAGCGCTCTCGAATGTCGCGCGGCATTACATCAATGTGCGGAAGTTTGCGAAGCTCGATGGCTTTGTTTACACGTGGCCCGAGATCGCGCGACTCGCGATGTCAAACTATCCGGCGCTTGAATATGTCGAAGATCTGTTAGTCAACCGTAAGCCGCGTCCCGCGGACACGGATCTCGACACGCGCGAGGCTCGTGATTTATATGAGCTGTGCGCAAAGAACGACCGCTTGATCCGCTTTCTGCGTCTGCGCCCACGTTTTGCGGAGATCGATGATGACGAGTTGCGGCGTTATCGACCGCTCGCGCCGGTGGTGATTAGGGGAACGTCAGCTCCAGAGATTGATTTTCCCGGAAAAGGTGGAGACGACTTCAACTCTCCTCCTTCGCCCGACACAGCACCACTACCAGCGCCAGCGAAACCTCTTGAGAACATTTACATCGAGCTTGCACCCGACTACGGGCCAACTGCGGCTACAGATACCGAACAGCGTTACGCAGTTTCTCTTTCTGGTGTGGGCAACAACTACACAGGTCATAAGATTGCGTTGGCTCTTGCCAAACTCATCGAACAGTTGCGGGTGGCTATCGGGGTTAGCTCGGATAACGAGCTACAAAGCGTGTTGAGGGATCTCTTTGCTTCCTCGCCGACTCAGGCCGAAGCGCGCCTGACCCGAGCTGGAACTGTGTTATCGAATCAGGTTCTTTCGCCTACAATGCGGTCGCAGCTTGCTCCTTTCATCTCCGATAATCGACCGCTTCGTCTAGTGGTTAAGTCCGATGAAAGAGAACCGCAGTATCTGCCTTGGGAGTGGCTGCCTGGTCTTTCTCCTGCACAGTTGTTTCTTAGCACACCGGACCATTCGGTGGTCCGTCACATCACGTCGCCGCCGAAAGAGCCGGGAGAAGCATCGAGCGAGGAAATGCCGAGTCTGCTCGTCACGCCACTCCACTTGATGAGCATCATTCCGCCTGCGGCCGTGGGCCAACGGTTTGCTTCAGACATCACGATCAGGGCGCTGCAAGGCGTCGTTTCCGGTGAGCCAGTGGAGTACAAACCGATGATCCGATCGGACGCAACTCCCAACACGGTCGCGGAGGGACTCCGATCGTTCCAGCCCAAGGTCGTGCACTGGGAAGGCTTTCTGAACCCTTCGACCACCAACCCGGAATCCATCGAGTTTTACTTTGGAAAGAATAATCCGGTGGTGTCGATAAATGCGTTTGCGCAAGATCTCAAAGACAACGGTGTTCAACTTCTGGTCATGGGCAGAAATCCAGTGGCCCAGATATACGACAACCTCGGCGCGCGAGCAGCGTTCCAACTAAGCAAACAAGGCGTGCCGGCGGTGATCGCGCCCATGCGCGCGATCGACGACGCCTCAGCCACGACCTTCACGACCGAGTTTTACCGCGCGTTCCTCCAGGGCAACACCCTCGAATCTGCCCTCTACATCGCCCGTCGCAAACTCGCCTCGAAAGGCGGCGACTGGTCCGTCTTCGCGCTCTTCGCCAACCCCGCACACCTCGATCACTTCCAACTTCTGCGCGAACCCACCCTGAGCTAAAAACTACTGCAAGCCCGACCCATCAGCCCAACCACACAACCCTATTAATCTTTTTTGCTTGACAGAACCGTCCGCATAACGTGAGATCAGCCCCACAGCAACGCCTTTTAACCCTACAATGCGACGCCCGGGGCCGAAACTATGAAACTTTCAATATTGGACTGGTCTGTAATAGCCGCCTATTTCCTCTTCAATCTCGGCATCGGCCTCTACTACGCCCGCAAGGCCACCGGCAGCACCAGCGAATTTTTTCTCTCCGGTCGCAACGTGCCGTGGTGGCTCGCGGGCACGTCGATGGTCGCCACGACTTTCGCCGCCGACACGCCACTCGTCGTCACCGGCCTCGTAGCCAGTAACGGCATCGCCGGCAACTGGCTCTGGTGGAACCTCGTCATGAGCGGCATGCTCACCGTATTTCTCTACGCCCGATTGTGGCGACGCGCCGGTGTCATGACCGACATCGAGTTTGCGGAGCTGCGTTACTCCGGCAAACCCGCCGCGTTCCTCCGCGGCTTTCGCGCTCTCTATCTGGGCCTGCCCATCAACTGCATCATCCTTGGTTGGGTGAACCTCGCGATGGTGAAGATTCTCGAGATCACTTTCGGCCTCGACAAGACGGCGGCTCTCAAGATCGTGATCGGTATGCTGGTCTTCACCGCGTTCTACACGACGATCTCAGGCTTGTGGGGCGTGCTCGTTACCGACATGTTTCAGTTTGCGCTCAAGATGGGCATGGTGATCCTGCTCGCGATCTTCGCCGTCAACGCTGTCGGCGGCATCGATCAGTTGAAAGCTAAGATGGGCGCGATGGATGCAGCGACTGGTTCGGGATCGCGCCTCGCTTTCTTTCCGGACTTGAACTCCGCGTGGATGCCCGCGATCACGTTCTTTGTTTACCTCGGGGTGGTCTGGTGGTCCACCTGGTATCCCGGCGCTGAGCCCGGCGGCGGCGGTTACGTGGCCCAACGAATCTTTTCCGCCAAGAACGAACGCGAGGGACTGCTGGCAACACTCTGGTTCAACGTCGCTCACTACGCTTTGCGGCCGTGGCCCTGGATTCTGACCGCGCTCGCTTCACTGATTCTCTATCCCACGCTCGCCGACAAGGAATCCGGTTACATCAAGACGCTGCTCGATCCGGCTGTCTTTCCTACTTACTTGCGCGGCTTCATGCTCGCTGCTTTTGCGGCGGCGTACATGTCGACGATCGGCACACAACTCAACTGGGGCGCGTCGTACGTCATCAACGACTTCTATCGCCGCTTCGTGAAGCGTGACGGCCGCGAGCGACACTACGTGATCGCCTCACAGGTCGTTACCGTGTTGCTGATGATTGCGTCGGTGATCGTGACCTTTTACATGACGTCGATTCAGGACGCGTGGAAGGTGTTGCTTGTCACGGGCGCCGGCACCGGCACCGTGCTGTTGCTGCGTTGGTTCTGGTGGCGCATTAACGCGTGGTCCGAAGTATCCGCGATGATCGCCGCGGCCGTGGTTTCGATCTTTCTGCAAGTTGTTTTGAAATGGGATAGCGGTAGTCCCCGACAGTTTGCCTATCTCATGCTGGTGACGGTGGGCATCACCACCGTCGTTTGGCTCGTGACCACGTACCTGACCGCACCCGAGCCGAAGGAAAAACTGATCGCGTTTTACGAGCGCGTGAGACCGGAAGGACCAGGCTGGACCAGAGTCGCGGCACAGGCCGGCCACGCTGCTGCGCACGCGCAGGGCCGCTTGTCGTTGCAATTCGCGAACTGGATTCTCGGCGTCGCTTTGATTTATGGAACTCTCTTCGGTATCGGTAAACTGATCTTCAAAGAATGGCTGGCGGGCGCGCTGTTTTTGCTGGTCGCCATCATTGCCGGAACCCTCATCACACGAAACTTGTCGCGCGGCGAAATGACAGCCGAGTCGCCGCGTTTGGAGCCTGTTGAAGAGACCGTTTGAAACGGTTGAGTCGGATGGTTGAATCAGTCAGTCAGGGGTTGGTATTTGCAGTCGACTTAGGCGGAACGTATCTGCGCAGCGCGCTGATCGACGGTTCGGGGACCATCCACCAGCAATCGAAGCAACCGACGCCGAAAGGCGAGAGTCCCGATTGCGTCGTCAATGCTTTGGTCACTGCGGCGCGTAACGGGAGTCGCAACGGTGGTCCACCGATCGTCGCGGCGTCGATCATGGTGCCGGGCACGGTCGATAACAAGAACGCCACGGTGGTCCAGGCGCCGAACCTTCCCTCACTCACGAACTACTCGTTAAAGACAGTGCTCGAAGATCGACTCGGCTGGCCCGTGTTACTGGAGAACGATGCGAACGCGGCGGCGGTCGGGGAGATGTGGCTGGGCGCAGCGCGTGGTTGTCAGGATGTGGTTAGTGTCACGTTGGGAACGGGTGTCGGCAGTGGTGTGATTCTCGATGGTGAGTTGTGGCGCGGCGCGCACGGTTCGGCGGGTGAGATTGGACACACGACGGTCGATCCGTTTTCCGGGTTGAAATGTAAGTGCGGGAATATCGGCTGTCTCGAGTTGTTTGCGTCGGCGACGGCGATCGTGCGGATGACGCGCGAGCAGTTGTCGCAGTTTCCATCGTCGGCGTTGAATCGTGAGGGGCTGACGGCGGAGCGTGTTTACGATGCGGGCAGAGACGGCGACGAGCTCGCGTTGAGTGTCTTCAAAAAGTTTGGGACGTATCTCGGCATCGGGCTCGCGAACCTCATCAACATCATCGACCCCGAAATCATCGTCATCGCCGGCGGTGTCGTAAACGGCTGGTCGCTTTTTGCGTCACACATGCAGCACGAAGTGAACGAGCGTGCCGTGCGCGCGACGGCGCAACAAGTAAAGATCGCCGCGGCGCAGTGCGGTGACAACGCGGGTTTGCTCGGCGCGGCGCGGCTCGCGTGGAGCGGGCGCGGGCGGGTGACGCGCGGGCGGACAAGGGGCCGGCGGACCAGGCGCGGGCTTACCGGGGCGGAGCGGACGAGGCGCGGGCGGACGTCGCCGGGGCGGACCAGGCGCGGGCTTACCGGGGCGGAGCGGACGAGGCGCGGGCGGACGT
>CAMLLD010000084.1 GCA_946480785.1 uncultured Blastocatellia bacterium
CGAAGCGTTTCTCGCACCACGCAATGGCGTGGAAGAGATGCTGGTCTCGATCTGGTCCGACGTGCTGGGTGGAGCGAGAGTCGGAGTAAACGACAACTTCTTCGAGTTGGGTGGCCACTCGCTGTTGGCTACGCAGGTGATGTCGCGCGTGCGGGAAGCGTTCGGGATTGAGATTGCGTTACGAAGTTTGTTCGAGCGACCAACAGTGGGAGAGTTGGCCGAGGAGATTGGAGCAAGAATGGCGGGAGGCGGAATCTCGCCGCGAGTGGAGAGAATTGAGAGAGCGCAACGGGAAGGGAACACGATGCCGCTCTCTTTTGCGCAACAACGTCTATGGTTCATCGACCAACTCGAGCCGGGCAATCCCGTCTACAACACGCCGCGCGGTGTGCGCTTACGCGGCACACTTGACGTCGCTGCGCTCGAGCGTGCGCTTACGGAACTGGTACGGCGGCATGAAGCATTGCGCACCACTTTCCGCGATCTGCACGGCGAACCAGTTCAGGTTATCGGGAACGCTGAACCTTTCGCAGTGATCGTCGAAGACCTCTCCGGTTTGCCGGAAGCAACACGAGAAGAAGAAGCTCGCCGTTTGACTCGTGAAGAAGCACTGCGGCCCTTCGATCTGTCAACCGGTCCACTTATCCGCGCACGCCTGCTGCGTTTGTCACCGGACGAGAACATCCTGCTCCTGTCGCTGCACCACATCATCAGCGACGGCTGGTCCATGGGTGTGCTGGTTCGTGAAATGGCGGCGCTCTACGAAGCTTATGCGTCTGGGACGGAATCGCCATTGAAGGATCTGAGTCTCCAGTACGCGGATTATGCGATGTGGCAGCGGGAGTGGCTGCAAGGCGAAGTGTTGGACCAGCAGCTCGCCTATTGGCGCAAACAACTGGCGGGTGCGCCGGCGGTGCTGGAGTTGCCAACGGATCGACCACGGCCCAACGTACAGACGTTTCGCGGCGCGGCGCTGCCGTTCAAGCTGTCACAAGAATTAACTGAAGAGTTAAGAGCCTTGAGCAGGCGCGAGGGCGTCACGCTCTACATGACTTTGCTGGCCGCCTTGCAAACATTGCTCGCGCGCTACACCGGACAGGAAGACATCGCCGTCGGAACACCGATCGCGAACCGTGGCCACGCCGAGATCGAGAACCTGATCGGATTCTTCGTCAATACGCTCGTGCTGCGGACGGACGTGAGAGGCAATCCGAGCTTCCGCGAGTTGGTCCAACGCGTTCGCGAGACTGCCCTGGGCGCATACGCGCATCAGGATGTGCCGTTTGAAATGCTCGTCGAAGTGCTGCAACCGGAGCGCAGCCTGAGCTACACGCCGCTGTTCCAGGTGTTGTTCGTTTTGCAAAACGCTCCGCGGGAAAACCTGGAATTAACAGGACTCACGCTCGACCTGCTCGACATCGACGCCGGCACGGCGAAGCTCGATCTGATGCTCTCGGTGGAAGAGACAGCAGCAGGTCTCGAAGGCGTCTGCGAATACAGTACCGATCTATTTGACGAAGCAACCATCCTGCGCCTGCTCGGACACTTCGAGACGCTGCTTCAAGGCATCGTCAGGAACCCCGACGAACACGTCGCGCAGTTGCCTTTGCTCCCGCCGGCGGAACGCCGTCAACTGCTTGCTGAATGGAATGCGACGATAGAACGCTTTGCGAGGGACTTGTGCGTGCACGACCTCTTCGCGCAGCAGGTGACCCACACGCCCGACGCTCTCGCGGTTCTCTTCGAAGAGCAGCAATTGAACTATCGCGAGTTGAACGGACGCGCCAACAAACTCGCGCACCGTCTGCGCGCGCTCGGAACACGACCGGACCACGTCGTCGGAGTGATGCTCGAACGCTCTCCAGAAATGATTGTCGCGCTGCTCGCGGTTTTGAAAGCGGGCGGCGCATACATGCCGCTCGATCCCGAACTCCCGCAGGAACGTCTCGCCTTCATGCTTGAAGATGCGGGTGCGCGCCTCGTCCTGACGCAGCAGAGCCTGGTCCAACGTCTGCCGGAACAGAGCGCGTTCGCCGTCCGTCTCGATGCGGATTGGGAAACCATCGAACAAGAGAGCGCGGCAGATCTGTCGAACGTTACAACTCCCGACAACGCCGCCTACGTGATTTACACTTCCGGCTCGACGGGCACACCGAAGGCAGTCGTGATGCCTCACCGCGGCGCGGTCAATCTAATCAACTTTCAAGTCCGGAGCTCTAAAGAACGTCTGCGCACGCTGCAATTCGCTTCGCCGAGTTTTGACGTTTCATTTCAGGAAATCTTCTCGACACTCTGCGGCGGCGGCGCGCTCGTGCTGCTGCGCGATGATGCACGACGCGATGCGAGAGAGTTGCTGCGCGTGATCACGGAGCAGCGCGTGGAGCGACTATTCATTCCGGTTGTCGCTTTGCAATTCCTGGCCGAAGAGGCTGATCGCGAGGAGCGCGTGACGGGGAGTCTGCGTCAGATCATCACCGCGGGCGAGCAGTTGAAAATCACGCCGCAGATCGCGCGGCTGTTTCAGAGACTCGACGGTTGCATTCTCGACAACCACTACGGTCCGACCGAAACGCACCTCGCGACGATGTTGCGACTCGAAGGCAATCCAGACTCATGGACCAGGCTGCCGCCAATCGGTAAGCCCATTGCGAACACCCGCGTCTATGTGCTCGATGATGCGCTCCAGCTCGTCCCCATCGGAGTAACTGGTGAGTTGTACATCGGCGGCGCGCAGGTCGCGCGCGGTTACTTGCAGCGCCCGGCGCAGACCGCGGAGAGATTTGTTCCTCATCCGTTCAGCGATGACGGCGAACGACTCTACCGCACCGGGGATCTCGCACGCTACTCCGTAGAGGGAGTGCTCGAGTATGCGGGACGGCGCGACCTGCAAGTGAAGCTGCGCGGTTTTCGTGTCGAGGTGGGCGAGATCGAGTCGGTCTTGAAACAGCACGCTGCGGTGAAGCAGGCGGCAGTGACGGTGACAGAAGACAACGCAGGCCGAAAACGGCTGGTGGCTTACATCATCGCGGCGCAAGTCTCTGCGCCGCCGACCAGCGCGGAACTGCGCAAGTTTCTCAAAAACAAACTGCCCGACTACATGATTCCTTCTCTCTTCCTGCTGCTCGACGCGTTTCCTTTGACGAACAGCGGCAAGGTCGATCGGCGCGCGTTGCCGGCGCCGGATTGGGAACGCCCGGCACTCGCCGAAGCGTTCCTCGCGCCACGCAATGGCGTGGAAGAGATGCTGGTCGCGATCTGGTCCGACGTGCTGGGCGGAACGAGAGTCGGCGTGAACGATAACTTCTTCGAGTTGGGCGGTCACTCCCTGCTGGCGACGCAAGTGATGTCGCGGGTGCGGGAAGCGTTCGGGATCGAAATTGCATTACGGAGTTTGTTTGAGCGACCGACGGTAGGAGAGTTGGCCGAAACGATTGAAGAGCGATTGCGAGCGGGAGCAGGAATGCCGCTGCCGCGAGTTGAGCGAGCGCAACGGGAAGGGAACACGATGCCGCTCTCTTTTGCGCAACAGCGCTTATGGTTTCTCGATAAGTTCGAACAGGACAGCTCGTTCTACAATCTTTCTTCGACCGTGCGCATTTGCGGCGCGGGGCTTGACGTAAGCGCGCTCGAAAGAAGTTTGCGCGAGGTGACGCGGCGTCACGAAGTCCTGCGCACAACCTTCACTGTTGTCGCCGGACAACCGGTGCAAGTCATCGCGCCGGAATCGCAGTTCACTTTGCGGCTCACTGACCTGGGCCATTTTTCACCGGCACAGCGCAACGCGGAGGCGCAACGTCTGGCGCAGGAAGAAGCGCAGCGACCCTTCGATCTCTCGACCGGTCCGCTCATGCGCGCACGACTGCTGCGCCTCTCGCTCGACGAGCACGTGCTCCTCGTGTCGATGCATCACATCGTCAGTGACGGTTGGTCCATGGGCGTGCTGGTGCGTGAAGTGATGGCGCTCTACGAAGCTTACGCTGCCGGCGCGCAATCGCCGTTGCAGGAGCTGAGTCTTCAGTACGGAGATTTTGCCGTGTGGCAACGGGAGTGGCTGCAGGGCGAAGTGCTGGACCAGCAGCTCGCGTACTGGCGCAAACAACTCGCGGGTCTGCCGCCCGTGCTGGAGTTGCCGACGGATTATCCACGCCCGGCGTTGATGACTTTCAACGGCGCGGCGCTCTCGCTGAAGTTGTCGCGCGCATTAAGCGAAGCGCTGAAAGCGTTGAGTCGAGCGGAAGGCGTGACGCTGTTCATGAGTCTGCTGGCCGCGTTTCAACTGCTGCTCGCGCGCTACAGCGGACAGGAAGACATCCCGGTCGGATCCCCGGTGGCCCATCGAACGCGCGCAGAGACCGAAGAGTTGATCGGGTTCTTCGTCAACACGCTCGTGCTGCGCACAGACGTGAGCGGGAACCCGACTTTCCGCGAGCTGGTCCAACGTGTAAGAGAGACGGCTCTCGGCGCGTACGCGCACCAGGATCTGCCTTTTGAGAAGCTGGTGGAGGAGTTAGCGCCGGAGCGTAACCTGAGTTTCACGCCGCTCTTTCAGGTCGTGTTTGCGATGCAGAACACTCCTCTACCGGAGATCGAGTTGAAAGATTTGCAGTTGACCATGCTCGAAACGGAAAGGGAGATAGCGAAGTTCGACATCACGCTCGCGATGTGGGAGGCGACGGACGGCCTGGAGGGTTCGCTGGAATACAACACGGACCTCTATGAAGCGGCGACGATGCAACGACTGCTCGGCCACTTTCAGACGTTGCTCGAGAGTATCGTTGCCGATCCCGAAGCGCGGATTGCTGACCTGACGCTGTTACCCGCCGTGGAAAGACAACAGTTGCTCGTTGACTTCAACGACACGCGAAAGACTGTCCGACGAGACCTCTGCATTCATGAATTATTCGAGACGCAGGCGGCGAAAAATCCGCACGCGACGGCAGTTGTCTTCGAGGACCAGCAGGTAACGTACGAAGAGTTAAATCAGCGCGCCAATCGACTCGCGCATCAGTTGATAGCACTCGGAGTCGGGCCCGAGAAACGCGTCGGCGTTCTAATGGAGCGTTCGTTCGAGATGGTTCTGGCGGTGCTGAGCGTGCTCAAGGCAGGCGGTACTTACGTGCCGCTCGATCCCTCGTGGCCCATGGAACGACTCCGCTGGATTGCTTCGTCGCTGGGCATCAAATGTCTACTCACAGAGTATGCGCAGCTTCGTCTCATTCACGAGCTGCAATGGAAACTGCCCGAGTTGACCGACGTCATTTGTCTTAACGTGACGACGCAAAGACCGCCCGCGGAAACACACAACGAAAGCGTAGTCACATCGTTCTGGAACCACATCGCCGAGCAGGCGGTTGATGAAGTCACGGCCGGTGGTTTCATCAGTAGTTACACGGGCGAGCCTTTCGCGCCAAGCGAGGTCAGACAATACGTCGCACGCGTGGCGGAGTTGGCCCAACCCTTTCTCGGCGCGGGCACGCGCGTGCTGGAGATCGGCTGCGGTTCGGGACTGATCATGTTCGAGCTGGCGCCGCACGCCGGCCATTACGTCGGACTCGATCCGTCCGATGTTACGCAAACACAAAATCTGAAACGGATCACGGAGAAGGGCAGCGACAACATTCGCCTCGCAACCGGCTTCGCCGACGAAATCGACACGCTCTTCGAGCCGGAATCGTTTGACCTCATCGTGATGGCGAGTACGGCCCAATTTTTCCCCGGACCAAATTACTTTGAAGCTGTGTTGGAGAAGTCGCTCAAACTGCTGGCGCCGGGCGGCACGATCCTTCTCTGCGACATCATGGATGCGCGACGCAAGCAGGAATTTGAAGAGTCGCTACAGGAGTTTCAGCGACACAATCCGCAAGCCAAAACCCGCACGCAGTTGGAAGGCGAACTCTATTTTGACGAAGCGTACTTCTTCGATCTCGAAACAACGTTGGCGAATCTCGGTGCGGTGCAGATCCGGCATCGCGGCCCAGACTTCAACAACGAACTGGGCTATCGCTTCGACGTGATTCTGCAAAAAGGCAACGAACGCGCCGGTACGATGCAGCCGCGCAAGCGACTCTGGACGAGCTGGCATCTGCAAAACCTGCCGGAAAGCAATCCGATCACCACGGTCAATGCCGAGAACGTCGCTTACATCATCTTCACTTCCGGTTCGACTGGTCTGCCGAAAGGCGTGATGGTCCAGCATCGGCCCATCATCAATCTCATCGACTGGGTACACACGACCTTCAACATCGGCGCGAGCGATCGTCTGCTTTTCGTGACCTCGTTGACCTTCGATCTCTCCGTTTATGACATCTTCGGTACCCTCGCCGCGGGCGCGACACTACACGTCGCTTCGCGCGCGGATTTGCGTGAGCCGCAAAGACTCGCGCGCATACTCAAACAGCAACCAATCACCTTCTGGGATTCTGCCCCAGTGGCGCTACAAACAGTCGCACCATACTTCGCAGCTGAACCGGCACAGAACAACGGCGAACACTTGCGAACCGTCTTTCTCGCCGGCGACTGGATTGCTTTGCATCTGCCGGATGAGATACACGCCGCGTTCCCCAACTCACGGATCGTCAATATGGGCGGCGCGACGGAAGCAAGCGTCTACTCAAACTTTTACGTGGTCCAAAACGTCGAGCCGCACTGGGCCAGCATCCCTTACGGCAAACCCATTCAGAATGCGCGTTACCACATTCTCGATGCCCGTCTCAATCCGGTCCCGATCGGCGTTGTCGGCGACATCTACGTCGGCGGCGCATGTCTTTCGCTCGGCTATACAGACGTGATGTTGACCGCTGCGAAATTTATTCCCGACCCGTTCAGTACGGAACCCGGCGCGCGCCTTTATTCGTTCGGCGACAAGGGACGCTACCGCGCGGATGGTGAGATGGAGTTTCTCGGACGCCGCGATCAGCAGGTCAAGGTTCGTGGCTATCGTATCGAGCTGGGAGAGATCGAAGCTGCGCTCGCTGCAAACAACGCGGTGCGCGATGTGGTTGTGCTGGTGCGCGAGGATGGCGGGAGCGAGAAACGTCTGGTTGGCTACGTCGTACCGGAACAGCAGCCTGGTCCAACGACGAGCGAACTGCACAGCTACCTGAAAGAGAAGCTGCCCGCATACATGCTGCCGTCAGCGTTTGTCGTGCTCGATGCCTTGCCGCTTACGCCGAACGGCAAGCTCGATCGCCGCGCGCTTCCCGTTCCGGAAACGTCGCGCCCTGCTCTGGCTACGTCTTATCTCGCGCCGTCGACTGAACTTGAACGGCGCATCGCGGAGATCTGGCAGGACGTCTTGCGCGTGGAACGGATCGGGATGCGCGACAACTTCTTTGAGCTAGGCGGCCACTCGTTGCTGCTCGTGCAGTTGCACGGAAGGTTAAACGAGACACTCGAACAGCAGGTGTCGATCATCGAACTGTTCAGGTACCCGACGATCGCCTCGCTAGTCGCGCACCTGGGCCAGGACCAGAAACCTGTCACTACCTCCAATCATCGTCGCGCCGCGGAGCGACGAGAAGCATTAAAAGAAAGAGCTCAATCGCGGTAACTCCCCGCTAACTTTTCATCCACAGATCACGCCGGCTGTTTTACTGGTGAACAGTCGCGGTGCGTTATCAATCAACCCAGCCAGACGAGGTATTCTCAAATGAGCACGACTGCGTTTGCTACGAACATCACCGATACCCTGTCTACCAACGGACGTAAAAACGAGCTTGTTAATTTTCTCAAACAACTAAAAAACGAGTGTGGAACGCTCTCGCCGGAACAGGTAGTAATCATTCTGGGACAGTGGTTTCATCCGCTACATTATTTCCCGACCTTCCTTTCGCGTCTGATTTCTGTCACGCCCGAGCTTGAAACGCAGACTTACGTCTCGCGCATTCTGTGGGAAGAACTCGGCGAAGGCGACCCCCGCCGCGCCCATGAGAAGGTATACATCAAAACGATCAGCGACGGCGGCTTCACAGAAGAAGCGGTCGCCGGCGCGCCACCTTTCAATGCCACCCGCAGGCTTGTCGAAGGTTATGAAGAAGCCTCGTCGAGTTGCTTACCAGGACTCGGCTTTCTCTACGGCACCGAGGTCGTCGATTTACCGATGGTCGCTACTGTCGGTGAGTTGATGCGTCGTTGCACGGGGAAACAAAATCTGCCGTGGGTCAACATTCACGTTTCGCAGGAACCCGGACACGTCGCCAGCGCAAACAAGACTTTGGAACCCGCTTTTACCGCGGAAGAGCAGCGCGAAATTATCAAACAAGCGGAGCAGATGTGGACGCTCTGGATTGATTTCTTCAGAAACATCCGCAGCGAGATTCTGAACTAAACCTTCAGCCAAAAAAAGCACAAGAAGCACAAAGGCTTTACGGGTGTTCTTGTGCCTTCTGTGCTTCTTTGCGGCTTACAAAGTGAGAAATCGAAGATGAACAACGGAATTGAGATTGCCGTCATCGGCATGGCCGGACGTTTCCCCGGCGCGAAGGACCTCGAACAGTTCTGGCGAAATCTGCGCGACGGAGTCGAGTCGATAAAGTTCTTCACTGACGAAGAGCTGCACGCCAAAGGCGTTGCTGCGGAAATCCTTGCCGACCCGAATTATGTGAAAGCGGAAGCCGTGCTCGACGACATCGAAATGTTCGACGCCTCCTTCTTCGGCTTCACCCCACGAGAAGCATCGTTGATAGATCCGCAACATCGCCTGTTCCTCGAACACGCGTGGCAGGCTTTGGAGAATGCGGGTTACGCTGCCGGCGAGCGCAACACTCGCATGGGCGTCTATGCCGGTGAGAGCATCAATTCGTATCTGCTCAGCAATCTTTTGCCGAATCGCGAGTTGATCGAATCAGCCGGCAGTTTTCAGGTCGCCATCACCAACGATCGCGACTACCTCGCCACGCAGGTAGCTTACAAGCTGAATCTCACGGGGCCGGCGTTGAGTATTCAGACCGCGTGCTCGACTTCGCTCGTTGCTGTGCATCTCGCCTGTCAGGGTTTGTTGAATCGCGAGTGCGACATGGCCCTGGCGGGAGGCGTGTCCGTGGGTGTGCCGCATGGTGAGGGTGCGTTTCATCAGCAGGGCGGCATCATCTCCGGCGACGGTCATTGCCGCGCTTTCGACGCCGACGCGCAAGGGACTGTCAAAGGTAACGGCGTCGGCGTCGTCGTCCTGAAGCGACTCGCAGATGCGCTGCGCGACCGCGACACCATTCACGCGATCATCAAGGGAACGGCGATCAATAACGACGGATCTTTGAAAGTCGGCTTCACGGCGCCCGGCATCGAGGGACAGGCGAGCGTGATCGAAGAGGCGTTGTCGTTGGCTGAAGTCGATCCGTCGACGATCACTTATGTCGAGACTCATGGAACCGGTACGGCGCTCGGTGATCCGATCGAAGTTGCGGCGCTGACGCAGGCTTTCCGCGCGCAGACCGCGGCGAAGAACTACTGTGCGATCGGTTCGGTAAAGACGAACATAGGACACACCGATTCAGCCGCTGGTGTGGCCGGCCTGATCAAAGCCGTACTCGCACTCGAGCATCGGCAACTGCCTCCGAGTCTTAATTTCACGCGGCCGAATCCGAATATCGACTTTGCCGAGTCGCCTTTCTTCGTCAACACGAAGCTGGCCGAATGGCAGACGAACGGGACGCCACGACGCGCGGGCGTGAGTTCGTTCGGCATCGGTGGCACGAACGCGCACGTCGTTGTTGAGGAAGCTCCGCGTGTGGAAACACGCTCCGGTTCGTCACGTCCGTTCGAGCTTCTGGTTCTCTCAGCGAAAACTGCAACAGCGCTCGAAGCAGCGCGAATGAATCTCGCCGGACATTTAAAGCAACATGCGGAGATCAACCTCGCTGATGTCGCCTTCACGCTGCAAACGGGGCGGGCGAGTTTTTCGCATCGTCTCGCGCTTATTTCTCGTGATGCAGCGGAGGCTGCCGCTGCGCTCGCAGCAAATGATGCAAGACAACTTCAATTCGACGTACACGAGTCGGCGCAGAATCGTCCGGTCGTCTTCATGTTCACCGGCCAGGGAGCGCAGTACGTGCAAATGGCGCGCGAGCTTTATGAAACCGAGGCGTCGTTCCGTGCAGACGTGGACCACTGCTGCGAGATCCTCGAGCCGCATCTGCAACTCGATCTGCGCACGGTGCTCTATCCGTCTGCCGAGCGCAGCGACGAAGCAAGCGAACAGTTGACGCAGACTCAACTGACGCAGCCTGCGCTCTTTGTCATCGAGTATGCGTTGGCGCGGTTGTGGATGCGTTGGGGCGTGCGTCCCGCGGCGTTGATCGGACATAGCATTGGCGAATATGTCGCGGCGTGTATCGCGGGCGTTTTCACGCTCGAAGATGCTTTGCAGATTGTCGTCGAGCGAGGGCGGCTGATGCAGCAGGCGCCACACGGCGCGATGCTCGCCGTTCCGCTTTGTGAAAAAGAGTTGTCGTCGCGTCTCAATGGCGAACTCTCGCTCGCGGCTGTCAACGCGCCGTCGCTTTGCGTTGTGTCGGGGAAGGTCGAAGCGGTGGAACGATTCGAGCGAAAGCTTAGTGGGGAAGGTTTGGTTTGTCGCCGGTTGCACACGTCGCACGCGCTGCACTCCGCAATGATGGAGCCGTTGCTGCCGATGTTCGCCGCGAAGCTCAAGAAGGTGAAGATCGGTGCGGCGCAAATTCCGATCGTTTCGACTTTGACCGGCACATGGCTGACCGCGGAAGAGGCGGCCGATCCGGGTTATTGGTCGAAACACATGCGGCAGACGGTGCGTTTCGCCGATGCCCTCAGTGAGATCCTGAAACAACCGGAGACTGTGCTCCTCGAGATTGGACCAGGCCAGACTTTAAGCGCCCTGGCAAAACAACAGGCAGAAACTCGCGTTGTGCTCTCTTCGCTGCGTCATCCGCACGACAATCAGTCTGATGTCGCATACATGCTGCGAACTCTGGGACGTCTCTGGACCGCGGGCGTCGAGATCGATTGGACGGCGTTTCATGCGGACGAATCGAAGCACCGGCGCATCCCGCTGCCGACGTATCCGTTCGAGCGACGGCGATACTGGATCGATCCTCCTCGATCCGATAGCAAACAAACAGACGCACTGACGCGACGGCATAAGCCCGCTGATTATCTCTACGTTCCTTCGTGGAAACGCACGGCCGCTCCCGTATCGACGCAACATGATGAGACTGAGAAATCGTGCTGGGTTGTTTTTGCGGACCCGTGCGGAGTGGGCGCACAGGTCGTTCGCCGGCTGGAAAGTGAAGGGAAGTTCGTCATCCACGTGATGGCGAGCGAGCAGTTCGACAAGCTCGGCGAGCGCGTCTTCGCGCTCAATCCTCATCATCGCGGCAACTACGAATCGTTGTTGAAGGAGATTCGTGCGCTCGACAGAGTGCCGACGCGAATCGTTCACCTGTGGGGCGTGACGCCTGACGCTGCCGTGGCGTCAAACTTCGACTGGTACACGGAGACGCAAGGCCGAGGCTTTTACAGTTTGATTTATCTGGCCCAGGTACTGGGCGAGCATAGTTTGACGGACGAAGTGCAAATCGAAGTGGTGACCAATCACATGCAGGAAGTGATTGGCGATGAGTCGTTGCTGCCGGAGAAGACGACGGTGCTTGGTCCATGCAAGGTCATTCCGCAGGAATATCCGTCGATCAAGTGTCGTGTCGTCGACGTCGCGTTGCCGACGCCGGGAAGTGAGGCTGAAGCACTGCTCGCGGAAAATCTCATCTCGGAGTTTGCCGCTTTGGCGGGGGAAACTGTCGTGGCGTATCGGGGACGGCATCGCTGGGCGCAAACGTTCGAGCCGTTGCGCGTGAGCGACGCTGTTGTTGATGAACAACTGCCGCCGCGTCTGCGTGAACGTGGAGTTTATCTACTGACCGGCATGAGCGATATAGATCTCGCCCTTGCTCGGTATCTCGCGGAAGCCGCGCACGCGCGTCTGATTATGCTCGGCGATGAAGAGGCGCGCGCGAGCGAAGTGCAGGCGCTGCGAGACGCAGGCGCTGAAGTGTTGGTGCTCGAGGCTAACTTCACCAGCGAGGAAGCTGTCGCCGCGATCATTGCTCACGCGCGCGCGCGGTTCGGCGATATCAATGGCGTGATTCACTCTGCGTCGGTCACGTCGGGTGGGCTCGTTCAACTAAAAACGAAAGAGATGGTCGGCCCTGTTTTTGCGCCGAAAATTTTGGGCACACGCGCGTTGCAGGCGGCGCTGGCAGACGTGGGGCTCGATTTCTTGGTCCTGTTCTCGACATCGCTGGCGCTGACAGGCGTGTTTGGCCAGGTGGACTACTGTGCCGCGAATGCGTTTGTTGATGCGTTCGCACATGCGAACGCGGTGGGTGGCGGTAACTTCACCGTGAGTATCGACTGGCACGTGCCGCAGTGGGAGACGTGGCAGGAAGCATCGCTCGCGTCAGTGCCGGAATTTCAGGCGCAGTTTGCGGAGGCGCGCGAAGCGTACGGCGTCAAACTGGCTGAAGGTGTGGAAGTGTTTCGCCTGCTGCTTTCCGGCTCGCAACCGCAGGTCATCGTGTCGACGCAGGATTTCCAGGTGTTCATGGACCAACAGCAAAACGGCGGGGGCGCGAGTCTGTTGGACCAGTTGGAAACGAACGTCGCGGCGGGCTTCGCGCGGACGCGCACGGAAACGAACGGCGATTACGAGCAGCCGAAGGATGAAGTCGAAGCGGCGATGACGGCGTTGTGGGAAGAGTTGTTTGGCCTGCAACGCTTGAGCGTGAACGATAACTTCTTCGAGCTGGGCGGTAACTCTCTGTTGGGAATCCAACTCATCTCGCGCGTGCGAAAAGATTTCCAAATCGAACTGCCGCTGAGCACGCTGTTCGAAACTCCCACCGCGGCGGGTCTCGCAGCAGCAATCGCGGAAACGCGGCTGCGTGAGAAAGAAGCCGAAGAGATCGAACGCCTCCTGCGCGAGATCGAATCATTATCACCCGACGAACTCCACGCCACCCTCGCGCAGGAATTGAACAACGAGTAACACAAAACAAGATGGATGATATTGCCAAACGTTTTTCTTCACTGACGCCGGAACAACAGGCGTTGCTGGAGTTGCGCCTCAAGAAGCAGGGCTTGCGCTCACCGCTTGAGCAAACGTCTACGACTGCTGTTGCGGAGCCCTCCACACCACACGTAGAGCAGAGCGACGAGGATCGTGATTGGAAGAGTAAACCCGTCGACAAGAATTTGAGCTTTAGTCTCTACTTCTTCTCGGACGACGGCTCGAAAGATTCTCCTGACAAATATCGCCTCGTCCTCGAGAGCGCGAAGTTTGCTGACAGGCACGGCTTCAGCGCTGTCTGGACGCCCGAACGACACTTCAAAGATTTCGGCGGCCTTTACCCGAATCCTTCCGTGCTCGGCGCCGCACTCGCGATGATCACCGAACGGGTGCAGATTCGTGCGGGCAGCGTCGCCTTGCCGTTGCATCATCCGGTGCGCGTCGCGGAAGAGTGGTCCGTGGTTGACAATCTTTCCCACGGTCGCGCCGCTGTCTCTTTCGCTTCCGGCTGGCATCCTGACGACTTCATCTTCGCTCCCGCGGTCTATGAAGATCGCAAGGAAGTGATGTTTCGTAACATCGAGCTGATTCAACGATTGTGGGCGGGCGAGAGCTTCATGATGCCGGGCGTCGGCGATCAGGAAGTGCCGGTCAGGCTGCTGCCGAAGCCTTTGCAAAGACGTCTGCCGATCTGGATCACCAGCGCGGGTAGCCCCGAGACGTGGATTCGCGCCGGAGAAATCGGCGCCAACGTTCTCGCCGCACTAATCGGTTATTCGTTTGAAGATCTCGCGGACCGTATTCGCAGCTATCGTGAAGCGCGCGCGCGTGGCGGGCACGATCCGCAGACAGGCACCGTCTCGATCATGATGCACACGTTTGTGGGACAGAATAACAATGCAGTGAAAGAGCAGGTGCGCGCGCCTTTCACGCATTACCTGCGCTCTTACTTCAAACAGTATGACAACGTGCGCGTCGCCGCCGAAGAAGTCACCGAGGCCGACCGCGACGCCATCATGAATGCCGCCTTCGAACTCTATTTTGAAAACAATACGTTGATGGGCACTCCGGCTAAATGCTCGCGCGTCGTCGATCAACTGCTTGCAGTTGATGTCGATGAGGTCGCGTGTCTCGTTGATTTCGGCGTCGCAGCCGATGCAGTGCTGGAGAACCTGCAACACTTGAATGAACTAAGAGAGCACTACGCAAACCAATGACCGCCGCATACAAAGACATCTCCGAACGAATTTCGGCTTTGACACCTGAACAGCGCGCGTTGTTTGACGCTCGTCTGAAACAGAAGGGGCTGCGCGCCCAGGCCACGGCAGTGCAGAGCATCCCGCGCAGACCGGACCGCGACTCCGCCACTTGCGCGGCGTCGATCGATCAGGAGCGGCTCTGGTTCATAGACCAGTTGCAGCCCGGCAACACGGCCTACAACATCTTCAACGCCAGCCGCATTCGTGGCTCGCTCAACGTGCCCATCATGGAGCGCGTCATCAATGAGTTGATTCGCCGGCATGAAGTGTTGCGCACCACTCTCAAATCAGTCGACGGCCTGCCCGTGCAGGTCATCGCGCCCGAGCTCGAGATCACTCTCGAGCCCGTCAGCCTGGAGCATCTTCCTGCAGAGCGACGCTACGACGAAGCAGTGCGTTTGACGACGGAAGAGTTTGCGCGTCCGTTCGATCTGGAAGCGGGACCACTAGTGCGCGTCGGTTTGCTGCGTTTGGCCGAAGACGACTTCGTGCTGCAAGTCAACATGCATCACGCAATTACCGATCGCTGGTCCTTCGCCGTCTTCGAGAAAGAACTCGCGGTGCTTTACCAGGCCTTTGCCACCGGACAGCCGTCGCCCTTGCCCGAGCTGCCGATTCAGTTTGCCGATTACGCCGTTTGGCAACGCGAGCGCATGAACGGCGACGAGTATCAAAAAGACCTGGACTACTGGCGTAAGCAACTCGCCGGCGCGCCTTTCGTCCTTGATTTCCCGACAGACTTTCCGCGTCCGCCGATTCAGAATTTTCACGGCGCGCGTGTCTATGTCACTTATCCGAAGAGCTTGCTTGATGGTTTGAAGGAGTTGAGCCGGCGCGAGGGCGTCACGATGTTCATGACGTTGATGGCGGCCTACAAGACTCTGATCTATCGCTACACAAATCAGCACGATCTGCTCATCAGCACGCCGATCGGCACGCGTCTGCGTCCCGAGACGGAAAATCTCGTTGGTTATCTGCTCAACCTGCTGATCGTACGCACGGATCTTTCGGGCAATCCGACGTTTCGCGAATTGCTCAAACGCGAGCAGGACGCGTGTGTGGGCGCGTTTGCGCATCAGGAAGTTCCGTTCGGCAAACTCGTGCAGGAGTTGAAGCCGATACAGGATCCGAGCCGCAATCCGATCGCGCAGGTCGCGTTTCTTTATCTCGATTTTCCGGAAGCGACCGCGATGCAGTTTTTGGGTTTGACGGCCAGCCACATCGACATTGATAACGGCGCGTCGCGGTTCGACATCACGCTCGCGATGACGGAAACGCCGGAGGGTTTCACGATTTCCATCGAGTACATCAGAGACATCTTTGCGCACGAGCGGATGGAGCGCATGGCCCAGCATCTGCAAGTTTTGCTGGCAGGCATCATCGCGAATCCGGATGCACGTCTTTCCGATCTGCCGGTGCTGACGAGTGAAGAGCAGCAGCAACTGCAACTGTGGAACGATACTGCACAACAGTTCTCTTCGATGACGTTGGTCCATCAACTGTTCGAGCAACAGGCCGCGCGACGGCCCGAGGCGCCCTGTCTCATCTTTGAAGATCAGACGCTGACGTTTGCTCAATTCAATAGTCGCGCTAATCAACTCGCGCGCTATCTTCTCAGTTGCGGACTTGGACCAGAGGCGCGCGTCGGCGTCATGCTGCCGCGTTCGCCTGATGCGTTGGTCGCGCTGCTGGCGATCCTTAAAGCGGGCGGTTGTTATGTGCCACTGGACCCTGAATATCCGGCAGATCGTCTCGCATTCATGCTCGACGATGCGGGTGCTTCTTTGCTCATAACTGAAGAGTCGTTGCGCGTTCACTTGCCTGAGCAAAACGCGCGAGTCATCACGCTTGCTGACGAACAAATAACGAAACAGTCCAGCGAGAACGTTGAGAGCCGAGTATATCCGGAGCAACTGGCCTACATCATCTACACTTCAGGCTCAACCGGACGTCCGAAAGGCGTCGCTGTAGAACATCGTCAACTGCTGCACACGATGAAATCCGCGCAGGAAGTTTTTCAGCTCACCGAAGCAGACTGTCTGCCGTCGATAGCCTCGTTCTCGTTCGACATCTCCGTGCTGGAATTACTCTGCGCGCCACTCGCGGGAGGACGCTGTTTGCTCGTCTCGACACAAGGAGCGTTGGAGCCGGCCGTCGTCGCAGGAATGTTGCAGAAGGCCACGGTGGTGCACGCAGTCCCGGGATTGATGCGCCGCTTCGTGAGCGTCGCACGAGAACAAGCGCCAAGCGAGACGTGGCAGCAGTTGCGACTCGTGCTGGTCGGCGGCGACGCGGTTGCGCCGGAACTGCTCGCGGAGATGCGCGAGGTCTGGGATTATGCGGACCTGAGAGTGCTGTATGGTCCGACCGAAGCCACCATCATCTGCGGCAGCTACGAAGTGAGCAGGGAAGGCGCGATCGATCATCAGATGATCGGCCGGCCGCTGCCCAACAGCGTGTTGCGCATTCTGGACCGTAGCGGGAAGTTAGTGCCGGTCGGAGTCGACGGCGAGATCTGCATCGGTGGCGCGGGAGTAGCTCGCGGATACTGGAAGAATCCCGATTTAACCGCGGAGAAGTTTGTGAGCGAGCCGTATGGCGCAACAGCGGGAGCGAGGATCTATCGCACAGGCGATCGGGGCCGCTATCTTCCCGACGGGAACATCGAGTTCACCGGCCGGATGGACGAGCAGGTTAAGGTACGAGGCTTTCGAATAGAGTTGGGAGAGATCGAATCCGTGCTCGCGGAGCACGAGTCGGTAGCCGAGGCGGTCGTCATCGCGCTGGCAGATCAAGGCAACGAGAAACGTCTCGTCGCTTATGTGGTTACAGCGCCGGACGCAACAAGCAATGTCAGCGATTTGCGCAGCTATTTAAAGGAGAGACTGCCGGACTACATGGTCCCTTCCTCGTTCGTCTATCTCGATGCGTTGCCGCTGACGACCCACGGCAAGATAGACCGTCGCGCGTTGCCCGCGCCGGATACTGAACGTCCCGCACTTGCCGAAGCCTTCATCGCGCCGCGAACGCCGGCGGAAAAAACTCTCGCCTCCATCTGGACCAAACTCCTCAACCTCAAGCGCATCGGGGTCAACGACAACTACTTCGAGCTGGGCGGCGACTCGTTGCTGGCGACGCAACTCGTCTCGCAGGTACGCAGTATGTTTGCAGTTGAATTTCCGCTCGTGGAGCTATTCCGCCATCCCACCCTCGCCGAGTTGGCGGCGTTAATCGAAGAGGCAATCATCGAACAGATGGAAGACCTGAGCGACGAAGCCGCCGAGCAGTTGTTGAAAAACGAATCGTAGCAGCGGTCAGCCGCTCAGCGATTTCAAAGCGCGCGCCAGACGCGGAATGCCTTCCTCAATGCGGGCGGCCGGCGGATGGCTGAAGTTCAGGCGCATACCTGAAGAGGGCGGTAGCTTGTCGTTCACACCGAAAGCATAGCCGGGAATGAAAGCGACGTGTTCGTCTTCTATGGCCCTGCGGAAAAGCTTGTCGACGGCCACCGTCTGAGGCAACTCAACCCAAACGAAAAACCCGCAGTCTGGTTTGGTCCAACGTGCTTCCGCAGGAAAATTCTCCGCGAGCGCGCGCAGCATCACATCGCGTCTGAGGCGGTACTGCGTGCGGAGCGTGTCGATTTGCGCGGGGAGTTGGCCCGTGTCGAGATAAGCGGTGACGATGTGTTGCGACAAGGGCGCGGCATCGATGTCGGTTGATTCCTTGATGACCGACAGCGGCAGGATTAATTCTTCGGGTACGACGAGCCAGCCGGCGCGTAACGCGGGCGCGAGGATTTTTGAAAACGAGCCGACGTAGAAGACTGAAGTTTCGCTCAAGGTGCGTAACGGCGCCAGCGGATTTTCGTAGCACAGAAAACCGTAAGCGTCGTCTTCGATGATGGGCACGCGGTATCGTTCCGCCAGTTCGACGAGGCGCGTGCGCTTCGACTGCTGCAGCCGCACGCTCAAGGGATTGTGTCCGTCGGTAATTGAGTAAATAAAAGCCGGCCGCTCTCCGCCGCGCAAGTAATCTTCGACAGCGTCAACGTCCATCCCTGTCTCCGCGTCGGTCGAAACTGTGAGGATCTGAGGTTGGAAAGGCGCCAGCACTTGCTGAAAACCCGGATAGATTAACTCTTCGGTAATCACGCTACGGCCGCGTTCAAGCAGCAAGTGGGCCAGCAGGCTCATGCCCTGTTGCGCGCCCGCCGTGAGAAAGATCTGTTCTTCACGACACTCGACGCCGCGCTGCTTCATCAGTTCGCGTACGTGCTGCTTCAAGGATTTGAGCGGCGGGTGGTACTGCAACGCAACCGGGTTTGTCGACAGCACGCGCTCGGCTGCTACCGCGATCGCGGTGATGGGAAACAACTCGACCGCGGGCAGGCCCAACGCGAATGAGAGGATGCCTGGCCGTGCAGTGGCGACCAGCATCTCCTGCATTGCCGAACGCTTCAACCCTCGCGCCCAACCTGCCAATTCCGCTCGTTGTTCTGCGTGCAGACGCGACGAGACCATCAACTAATCCTCCCTGTTCTTCTCACCGCGATTTACAAGTTACCGCGTAACGCCTGCTCGCGTTCGATCGCTTCAAAGAGCGCCTTGATGTTTCCACCGCCAAAGCCGCGCGCGCCTTTGCGTTCGATGATTTCCATGAACGCTGTCGGCCGGCCATGCAGCGGCTTGGAGAAGATCTGAAACATCCTGCCCCACTTGTCCTGGTCCACCAGAATTCCCAACTCCCGCAGCGACTGCTTGTCAACGTCGAGTTTGCCGACGCGATCTTCCAGCGCCTCGTAGTAGGTGTCAGGAGTGTAGAGAAAATCGATACCGTTGCCGCGCAGCGCGCGAATCGTGTGCACGATGTCTCCCGTGAGCAGCGCGATGTGCTGTGCACCCGGGCCGTGATGAAACTTCAGATACTCTTCAATCTGTGAAGAGCGTTTGCTCGGCGCGGGTTCCATGATCGGAAACTTCACGCGGCCATTCTTGTTTTCCACCACGCCTGAATTCATCGCCGTGTTTTCCGTCACGATGTCTTCCTGGTGTGAGTGGTGAAAGTCGAAGATATCGATGTAGAACTTGAACCACTCGCTCAGCGAATGGGGTTCGACACAGACGGCGATATGATCGAAAGCGGCGAGGCCGGTCGGGATTGTGGGCGCCGGATTTTTGGTCTGCTGATAGCCGGGGAAGAACCGCGTGTCCACACCCTCGCGCTGAATAAAGGAGTGGACGGTATCGCCAAAAGCCGCGACAGTGGCCTTGATGAAGCGACCCTCATCATGTTCGAAAACCGTCGGCTCCAGCACGGGACGCGCGCCGCGTCGCACGGTCTCTTGAAAAGTGTAATTGACATCAGCAACGTTGAAGGCGATGTCTTTCACACTGTCGCCGTGAACGCGAACGTGCTCGGCCACGAGGCTATCGGGCGAGAGAGCACTGGTAAAAATCAAAGTGACGTTGTTTTGTTGCAACACGACCGAGGTACGATCGCGTTCGCCTGTCTCCAGCGAAGAGAAAGCAATCGGCGTGAAGCCGAAAGCCATGCGGTAAAAATGCGCCGCCTGTGAAGCGTTACCGACGTAAAATTCCACGTAATCGATATTATTGATTTGCACCATAATGTTATTCCATATAGATAGCGACCCATC
Organism: uncultured Blastocatellia bacterium; assembly: GCA_946480785.1. Next base: position 19,955 of record CAMLLD010000084.1, read on the forward strand.
AGCGAGACACGACTAGTCTGTGGCCAAACTTCGTGCTTCGGATGTGTCGAGGTTTCGGCGTTCGGACGCCAACAACGGGAGGTAAAGCTTCTGGGACGGGTTAAACGAATTCCCTCGCTGGGACGAGTCGGGCTGAGAATTTGTTACTGCATAATAGCAGCATTTTGCCGCACACGGAATGGGAGAGACTGCTCAAATGAGAAAAGTAATTTTCGCAATTAACCTTACGCTGGATGGGTGCGTCGACCACACGAAGTCGAGCGGGAGTGACGACATACTTGAATATCACAGGGAGCTGCTGCGACCTGTTGACATGCTCCTCTATGGGCGCAAGACGTATGAATTGATGGTTCCTTTCTGGCCCGACATTGCGAAGAACCAATCGGGCGAGACGAAAGCCACGAACGATTTTGCGCAAGCGTTTGACTCGGTCAAGAGCATCGTCGTTTTCTCGCGAACGTTAGCCAAGCCGGACAGCACAAAGACGAGAATTGTTAATTCGAACCTGCGAGATGAAGTGCTGCGACTCAAACAGGAACCAGGGAAGGACATCGTAACGGGTGGTGTGTCGCTTCCTTCACAACTGATCGAGCTTGGGCTGGTTGATGAGTTTCGTTTCGTCGTCCACCCGATAGTTGTGGGAGAAGGGAGGCGTTTGTTGGACGACGTCAGTCTGCCGGAGAAATTACAGTTGAGACTGGTCGAGTCGAAGATTCTCGAATCAGGATGCGTCGCGCTTCGGTATTTAAAGGAGTGACGCCTTTCTCTTCATCAGGTCTTTAAGACCGGTTTCGGTCAGCGTTCAGTCAGAAAGCTTCGATCGCAATCACTACTTAAGTGAGTTGGACCAATAGATACGGTCGAACCGCACTCTCAACAACTTCCCTCAACAACCGAAAGCATGCCTGAACCGAGGTTCTTCTCGGGTTGGACCAGCCTCGTTACGCTGGTGGCACGCACGTTGCCGAGTGGTCCAAAAGAGTGAGGTCTTTTTCCTCACTGTGGAAATTCGTCGAGTTAGACCTTTACCTATCGCTGGAACCCATAAGCCCTTTGCCCGGGCTGATCGGTTTCGGAGTTGAGAAATTTTGTCGGAGGTTATTCGGAGTGTCCAAGCCAAATTCTGCAGGCGCGTCAGCACGATTCGTCTCGCTTCTCTTACTCGCCGCGTTGTTCTTAACCGGCCTCAAATTGCCAACGATAGCTTTTGCGGCAACACAGCGCACGTGGACCGGTGGTCATCCCCCGACTACATTGAGTAGCCCCACAAACTGGGCCGGCAATGTCGCCCCTGTCGCAGGAGACGACCTGTTTTTCCCCGCCGGTATCAAACGCAAATCGATCAGAAATAACTACCCGAGTTTAACGAGCTTCAGTTCGCTCAACTTCTCCGGCAGCAACTACAACCTCAGAAAGAATTCTTTGGCTCTTACGGGCGGCATCAATACTTCCAACACGACCGGCACAAACACGATCTCTCTGCCCCTTCGCCTCGACGCACCCCAGACCTTTACCTCCGGCAACAGCGGAACGACGTTAGCACTTAACGGCCAGCTCAACTTGAACAGCAACCTGCTGACCGTGACAGGTGCTGGTAACGTTGTCAGTAACGGTGTGATTAGTAGCTCAGGCGCAATCACCAAGAGTGGCCCGGGAAGATTGACGCTTTCAGCAAACAATACCTACACCGGCACGACCACCTTGAGCGCCGGAACTTTGCTCGTCAATGGTTCGCAATCCGGTAGTGGTGTGAACCTCGTTGGTGGCGTTCTCGGCGGTAGCGGACGCGTTGGCGCGATCACCGCGAGCGGTGGTTCGATCAGACCTGGATCGTCGTTGCCGGGAATCTTGAACACCGGCAATGTTTCACTCAACCCGGCGACATCCTTCGTTGTCGATTTGAACGGGACCTCAGCCGGCAGCGGTTACAGACAGCTCAACGTAAACGGAACCATCAATCTCGGCGGCAGTTCACTTGATGCATCCGCGAACTTCCTATCAAACCCCGGTGACACTTTTACGATTATCAACAACGACGGTAATGATGCGGTCGTTGGTACGTTTGCCGGCCTGGCCGAGGGAGCGACCGTAGTACTTGGCGGGCTGCCCTTCACGATCAGCTACGTGGGCGGTACAGGCAATGACGTCGTGCTGGTCCGCATTCCGGCTGTTGGACCAACACCACCGTCTATTTCGTTCAGTGACGTAACCGTAGCCGAAGGTGACAGTGGCACCGTGCAAGCTGTGTTCACGCTGAACCTTTCCGCGGCAAGCAGCCAAACAGTGACGGTTGACTACGCAACCGGTGACGAAACCGCGACTTCCCCGGATGACTACGCCTCCGGATCGGGCACGATAACTTTCAATCCTGGCGAGACCACAAAAAACATTATCGTTTCGGTGAATGGCGACACGTTGAACGAAGTCGATGAAACGTTCCTGGTGACGCTCAGGAGATCCGTCAATGCGAGTCTTGTCGATCCCGACGCTCACGGCACGATCACCAATGATGATCCGCTGCCGTCGCTTTCAGTCGGAGACGTGAGCGTCACGGAAGGTGATAGCGGACTCACCGATGCAGTGTTTCCAGTTACCCTGTCAGCCGCATCCGGCCAGACAGTGACTGTGAACTACGCGACGGCCGACGGCACAGCGACTGAACATCCCGGAAACGATTACAACGGGGACTCGGGCACGATCACGTTCGCTCCGGGTGAAACAGATGATGAAGTTGATACGACAGTAAATGGCGACACGAACGTCGAAGCGAATGAAACGTTCTTCGCAAATCTTTCGAACCCGACGTTGGCGACGATTGCAGACGCGCAGGGTGTAAGCACGATCGTCGACGATGATTCCGCTACACCAACGCCGACGCCCACACCCACTCCAACTCCGACGCCAACTCCGTCGCCGACGCCCACGCCAACGCCGGCGCCGCCGGGTGACACGGTGCAGTTTGATTCATCGAACTACAACGTGAATGAAGGCGCGGGGAGTATCACCATCAACGTAACCCGTTCAGGTAATACCGCGAATGCGGCCACAGTTGAGTACGGCACTTTCGACTCGAGTGCGACCGAAAGAAATGACTACACGACGTCAGTTGGCAAACTGAGCTTTGCTCCCGGTGAGACGTCAAAGAGCTTCATCGTTTTCATCACCAACGACGCTCACGTTGAGGGCAACGAACAGTTCTCGGTAGTTCTTAACAACCCGCAAGGCGTTAATGTCGGCAGCCAGTCGTCCGCAAGCGTGACGATAACAGACAACGACTTCGCGCCCACGCCGTTGAATCCGATTGACGACGCTCCGTTCTACGTCCGAACGCATTACGTCGACTTCCTGAACCGTGAGCCGGATCCTTCGGGCTTCAACTTCTGGACGAATGAGATCACGACCTGCGGCTCCAACGTGAATTGCGTGTCCGTAAAGCGCATAAACGTTTCGGCAGCGTACTTCCTGTCGATCGAATTCCAGCAGACAGGCTACATGATCTATCTCTTGCAAAAGGGTTCGTTTGGAGACATGCCGCGTTATCGAGCGTTCGTGCGCGACACACAGGAGATCGGTAAGGGCGTGATTGTCGGCGCTCCGGGCTGGGAAGCTCAACTCGCAGCGAACAAGGATGCCTTTGTTGAGGCGTGGGTGAACACGGCCGCGTTCAAGAGCAAGTACGACAGCATGTCGGATGCGCAGTTCGTCGACACGCTTTTCAGCAATGCCGGCATCGCGGATGTAACCTTGCATGACTCGATGATGGTCCAACTCCAGACCAGTTCCAGGGCTTCGATCCTGCGTCAGTTAATAGACAACCCGGCGTTCCAGCAAAAGGAATTCAACTCCGCTTTCGTGCTGATGCAGTATTTCGGTTACCTGCGGCGCAACCCCGACGACGCCCCGGACAACAACCTTGCCGGTTTCAACTTCTGGCTCAACAAGCTGAACCAGTTCAACGGCAATTTCATTGACGCAGAAATGGTCAAGGCCTTCATCTCCTCGACCGAGTACCGGCAACGCTTCGGCCAGCCGTAGAGGCGTGGGGCGTCTCCTCACCACGCCCTCCGCGAAACTGTGTTATAGTGCGTGGGCCAACTCCCAAAAAGAAGCGGGCCGGCCTTGTGTATCCAGCACAAAACCAGCCCTAGACCTCAACCTTCTGAAGAAAGGATGAAGATCATGTCTAAGAATAGTAGCGCAACCCTGCGCGAAATACCTCACGCTCCAACACTCGAGAACAATCACGACAATCCGTCAACGCGGCATCTGTCAACGCGACAGAAGAGCGAAGCCCTGGCAGAGATGATCTCTGCTGCCGGGGATCAATCCGCGGTGGCGCTGTTTGTGTTGATGGCCACGATCCAGCATTCAAGCGAACCCGCAGC
>CAMLLD010000085.1 GCA_946480785.1 uncultured Blastocatellia bacterium
TCTCGATCAGCGCAATCTGAGCATCGACCATTCCATACAGGTTCAACTCGCCGCAGCGAGTGAAACTGAAGTGTTTCAGACTGTGCGCAAGCGCTGCGGGTTCGCTTGACTGCTGGATCGTGGCCATCAACACAAACAGGGCCGCCGCCGATTGATCGCCGGCAGCACAGATCATCTCTGCCAGTGCTTCGCTCTTCTGTCGCGTTGACAGATGCTGCGCCGACGAATTGTCGTGATTGTTTTCGAGTGTTGGAGCGTGAGGTATTTCGCGCAGGGTTGCGCTACTATTCTTAGACATGATCTTCATCCTTTCTTCAGAAGGTTGAGGTCTAGGGCTGGTTTTGTGCTGGATACACAAGGCCGGCCCGCTTCTTTTTGGGAGTTGGCCCACGCACTATAACACAGTTTTGCTCGCGTGGTTGACGTATATGATGCCCAATGCAAAAGCGTTAACGGTCCGATATCAGGTCTTTGGTTTCATTTCGCTCCTTTAGCTATATTTATGGCAATGCCAGCTTGCTGGAGCCTTAACAAACGTGCTAATGACGCTAAGATTGGAGTTGCCGAACTAAGAGGGTGATTTTATATGAGATGGACTTACGATCAGGCCATAGAGTTATTACGATCGTGGAGAGAAGCTAAAGAGTCGCCAACTCTTATTGTAGAGCTAGCCATACCTTGGGTTGCATATGCTACCGCGCTTGGAGAAGTAGATAACGTCACCGAAGACAGTGTAACGCTAATATTTGGTCGCCAAGCATGGGGAACCGGTCTGTTAACTGTTCCCCTGCGCACTGCCCAGTTTACGTACGTGGAACCAAGCGATAATCCATCCGTACCCGTACACAACAATGATCGTATGGTTGGCTGTCTAGAGCTAAAATTTCCGGGTAATGCAGAGGGCGGGTGCTACATCACTGAAATTAAGCCTGGAACTTTCACATACATCGACAGAATGGACCGTGTTGTCTTAGAAATGAGATGATAGCTACTCGAGGCTCAAGTGACGCTTCTGGAATCGTAGAAAGTTTTCCTCAATCTGCGGGAGGTCTGTTAATCCGACAAGCGTATACCATCTTCGCACCATCTCTTTTCATTCCGAAATTATGTTAAAGTAAGGCCGCTCTATGATTAATCGGAGGTGATGAGCCAGAGTGGACGATCTGAAAAAGCTCGAAGGAGCTGAGTCGCCGCAACAGGCTACTGCCGATCGGTCTGAGATAGAAGTCAATGAGATATCAAGCCCCGTGCTTGCCCGACTGATCGAAGAAGTTCGCAACGAGGAGTCTTCAACAATTAATCCGTACAACCGATTCCATAATAGACATAATCGGTCCCGTTAATCACCCTGCCTAGGAATTAAGAACGTGATCGAAATAGATACCGTTCTCATCAAAGTTGCCAGCCGTTGCAATATCAACTGTAGCTATTGTTACGTCTACAACATGGGAGATAAGGGTTGGGCCAAGATGCCGAACCACATCTCTGACGAAACAATTCGAGCAGTTAGTGAATTCCTTAATGAGTTGGCGCTAATTCAGTCCAGACACTTCGCTATTGTCCTACATGGTGGCGAACCATTCCTGCTGGGCCCTCGAAAACTTGATCAGATCTTATCAATACTCAGAGCTGCGGTCCCAAGCGATTGCTCTTTCGGTCTTCAAACAAACGGGATGCTCATAACAGATGACATACTCGATGTCTGTTTCAAGCATAAGACTACTATCTCAATTAGTATCGATGGGCCAAAGCATATTCACGATCGCAGAAGAGTGACACACACTGGACAGGGAACTTATGAGCAAGTTCTGGTGGGCATTAACAAGCTAAGAAAGCACCCAGAATCGAAGTTTCTCTATTCAGGTCTACTGGCGGTAATTGATCCTGAATCAGATCCAAAAGCAACATACGAGCTTTTTAAGACATTGGATCCGCCGGGCGTCGATTTCCTGTATCGCGATGGTAATTACATGAAATTGCCCGAAGGAAAGCAGTCGCTGCAATCGACTGAATATGGTGAGTGGCTGGCTCGCCTTCTCGACATCTACCTTCTTGATCCTGAGCCGCTTCGCATTCGATTTCTCGATGACCTAATGAAAATACTTCTTGGTGGCAAAGCCAGTAAGGATGGTATCGGGTTAAATGACTTTGGAATCCTTGTCATTGATACGGACGGATCGATCACGAAAAATGATACTCTGAAAAGTTCTTTTAATGGCGCAGATCGGTTTTCACGAAAGTGGACAGTTCATCATGGTAGCCTTAGTGCTATCTTAAACTCTAGTGACTTTGCGGAAGCGCATGCCTTACAGCGCCCTACCTCAAACATATGTCTTGCATGTCCCGAATTGGAAGTATGTGGTGGCGGAATGACGTTGAACCGTTGGAGCGACACAAATGGCTACAATAACCCATCGATTTATTGCTCCGACCAACTTCTATTAATTGAACATGCTCGTAATAAGATAGCCGCTATTCAGTCCAGATGTGCTTAACTTACGGCCCCTTAAGATTGGTACCAATCGAAAGGTTTACGAATCCATTCGACTACTTTACTTCATACCAAGCATTTACTGCAGAATTCAGTCGTTTGATTTTGGATTGGCTAGAGACACATGCACCTTGGAAATTGGTCCAGACGGATTTTTATGAGCAGTATGAATTTAGTTTCTGGAATGTTCAGCTCCCAACAGAATTAGAAATCCTGATAGATGCAAACCTCATCAAGCATTTGAGGCAACGAATTGGCGCCATTTTTGATGCCAAGCTTTCGTCTCGCGTGGACATTGCGGCTCACAGACTTACTGTCGGTCAACGAATCCGCTTGCATAATGATTATATCGCCGGCAACGAGAGTCATCGAGTACTTGTTCAGTTGAATCGGGGCTGGAGGACTGACAATGGTGGCTTACTAATGTTATTCAATAGCTCAGATCCAGCTGACATTCATAAGATCTTCCGACCCGTCCACAACACGGCAATAGCTTTTGCAATCTCGCCGAACTCCAATCATGCCGTTTCCACGGTTCAACACGGGGATAGATTTACACTAGTATTCTCATTTTTCCGGCAGAATAACGATGCTTGATGTCGAGGGAAAAATTGTCCATTCGTTTGAGAATGTAAGCGTTGATCCTTGGTTCTCAGAACTGACTGAAGTTTTAACAATTCACGAATGGTCCAGACTATGGCGTACGATAGGTCTATCCCCGACGAACTATGGCACGTTAAGGATTTTATCGTGTAGTGCCTCAGCTCCCCGGCTCAAAGTCAGAGAGATAGACGTGTCCTCGTTTAGCAGAGCACAGCCGATGGTTGTGGAAATGCTTTCTCCCAAATGGACGAAATGCTACCGCGAGGCTGGTGTGGATTTCTATTCTAGCCGCGAAATTAGGAACGGACAGATTTTGCAATCTATCGGCGATGCGTTACGTGTCATCAGCGAAATACCGAATCTAATGAATACGATCGGAGTTTTGGTCAGATCCTTACATGTGATAAAGCCACCCGATGCAGAGCATGATGTGAGCTTTAGCGAACCACAGATCCCGTTCACAATTTTTGTTTCGGTTACCCCGGGCCGCTACGGTAATGAGATCTTAAGGCTCGCGGAAGCTATTGTGCACGAAGCAATGCATCTCCAGCTCTCATTGATTGAGAAAAGTGTCGTTCTTTGTGTTCCGTCACAGAAAAAATTCTTTTCCCCTTGGAGAAAAGAATATCGAACTGCACAGGGCGTTCTTCACGGGCTCTATGTTTTCACTGTAATTAATAAGTTTCTTCGCGAGTTATCGTCGACACAAGATCTTTCAGACAATACTCTTAGCTATCTCGCGCTAAGGCGCGCCGAGATTACCAGTCAACTCGACACTATCCAAGGTTTTCAAAAGTGTACAGACTTAACCGTTACGGGATCTTTTTTGGTGGATAAACTCCTTAGTAATTAAAATATTCCAGCCGCTTTGAAAACTAACGCATCTTGGCGAGTAGCATCTTAAGCGTTAACACCGTGATCTCTAACTGTTCGCGAAAAAAGCGTGCTACGGGTGCGTTGGTATGACCAGGTATTTGCCGATTGTTGGGTTTCTTGGGATCCCAGAAATCGCTTTCACCAGAGACTATAATCCGATCTTCTGTGGCGAGTGCAATCTTAACAATGAGCTTATCAATAGCATCATCACCGAATCCAAGCCGTCTTAGCTGCCTTGAAGCAGCTGAGCCGGGATGGCCCAGATTCTCAATGAGCCGAATTCCACCGTATTGCTCGCAGTAGATAACGAATGCTTTCACCGCAGGGCCACAAGTGCGCTCCCATTCACTTATCAATCCTCTTGACGAATCGAGAGCTAACCGCAGTTTTCGCAGTCGCACGGGGCTCTCTAATGGGTTGTTCGTCTGCTTAGGTGCAGATCGATGTGAGCTTTTTATCGGACGTACCGCGACATTCATCGTTACCGAGTCAACGACAGCCTCGATCACTCGTGGTCTCCCCTCGCCTTGAGCTGAAGGAGAGCCATTGTGTCTTCATAACGTTCGTCGAAGAAGCCTCCAGGCCAGTCCGCAGCAAAATCCCCATTTTCTTTGAGCGGAATTTTCGACACTCGAGATCCTCTATGATCACGATCTACGTAAACGATCACAACATTTCGATGATCTAGATCGCCTCTGGCAATCTGTAAGCGCGCTCGATTTATCAGATGTTCGGAGTGAGTTTCTATTAGGACCTGGCGACGTCGGCTCGTATCACAAAGCAGTTCTGCCAGCGTTGCCTGTGCTTTTGGGTGGAGATGTATTTCAGGTTGTTCAACAATCAGAGGACCAGATCTGTCACTGAGACATGCGGTTATTACAGGAATTACCTGGGAAGCGCCATAGCCTACATCAATTATGTTAGACGTGATCTTAGTGACGCTATCTTTTATATTAATGGATGAATGATAGGGCGAAAGGTGAGAAGCCATTACAGCGCTCGCGATATTTAAGTTCTTAAGTACCTTGTTAAGTTCGGCGCGTTGGTTTGCCGGTTTTTCGTCTATGAAGGTCCCTATTACTTTGCGATCCGTGTCGACCATAGCTGGATATACGCCGTTAAAGATTCTGCGGAGTGAGTTGGGAATCAATTCATCCGGCGTAGTCGTCGAAAACCAACGGCGCGGTGCGGCCCGCCCAGAGCTGACTCGTTGTGTGCCTTCAATAAATGACGCGAAGGATTCGCTGGAACGCATATAACTGGCAATGCGTCGCCAAGCATTTGTTCTAAATCGCGCGGGTTTGCTTTTCTGTGTTCTACGACGTACATCGAGCGTTCGTTCGATCTCTCCGGCAACGTCAGCAAACGGATAGCCAATTCCGTACAGTTGAGGATCAAGATTCACTTCTCGGCTCTTGCCTAAGAACTCTTGTGTTATCTTCGGTACTGGATCGGGGTCAAAGAACATTTGCATACGTTCTTCTGACGAATTATCGAGGACACTTATAGATCTAAAATTTCCAACGGGATCATTCTTAATAGAACGCACGGCAAATTCAAATGTCATTTGTTTTTGACTCGATGTTAAACTGCCGCGGTCATCACCAGTCGATGCCAGAGATAATTCCAGCGCTAATCTAATAGTCAATGAGGATCGGTGATCAAATACTGCGTCCTTAAAACTGCCCAAATCCACCAAAGGCCCGATCCAAGTTGGAATAATCGGCGGCTCATCACTTAATAAAACCTCGCTCTGCGTTAACAGGAGAACCGCATCAAAGATCGATGACTTACCAGAGCTATTAGGTCCTACGAGAAAGGTTAATGGCGCCAAGGGTATACTCTTCGCTTTCTTAAACCCGCGAAAATTCTCGAGAGACACACCGCTGTAATAGGGTGGGGTTTTAGATTTGGTTCTCATTTTATCGTGCCAACGTAATAAGGATTTGCAAGTACTTTTATTGAAAATAGGGCATGTGCTGAGGAACTAATCCAGTCATGCGCTTTGGGCCCTTTAACACCCACTGACAAGCCGACTTATGCAGTGTTTTTGCTTGTCGTCTAAGCCTTTCGAATTCTCGAAGAGTAACGGGTTGATCCTTGGCTCCGTATACGTAATAGACCGGCAGTGCCTTTCTAAGTTCATCGTCAGCTAGCAGAAAATAGAGTGCGTTTGTGTAGCCATCAATGTAAGCTACGTCTCCGTACCGTTTATTTCTAACCATGTCTTTTCGCAGGTCCTCGTAATACTCAATTGCTTGAATGACATTGCATTTGTGTGAGTAGTAGCCCGTATTTTGTAGGACCAGCATGCGTTGAAACGATTGAATTAATCCGTCTTGATAAAAAGCGCAGTAGAGGACGTCGGGACGCTTTGAGAAATCTGTATTATGCGTCAGATCAAGGTGGGCGCGTTGCACTCTTCCAAGGCCCTTCACACTTTTGGCGAATTGGCGGTCGCCCAACATGTCATCATCCTTGATAACGTGCTGCTTAAGTACCGATATAAAGTAAGTTGCGTCTGTGAAGATGGGGATCAGACCTAACTCTCGATACCGCTCAACTCCCTCGCGATCAAGCGTCACGATATAAGAAGTCGGAAAGAGATTTCCCATTTCAGCTTTCAGCAGAGAATGTATTCTGACGAAGTCTTCGTCCTTAAATGAATAGCCGACATAGAGAATTGTTTTTGTGGCTAACATCATCTTAAGGCTGCTGCCCAAAACTCCGCTCTGAAGACGTTCGTAACATGCATCATAGTCTTCTTTTGTGGCGATAATAGAACCCAAATTGTTGATCGAACCGTGGATCTTAAACACTTTTCGACCTGGTGTTGACCAAAATACAAAGTCATCCGCGGTTACAAATGGAATCGCTCCAGCCTCTTGTTCAAAATAGTCATCCCAATTTGTTGTAACAATGGAGTCGATCATGAATAACGTCGATAACTCTTGGTGAAAAAGAGTTGCGAGATTATAAAGTTGTGGAAAGGCTCTAATAGATTCAAATCGCGCTCTTATACTGCGCAGCAGTTCAGATCTTCCGTTAGGTCTAGCGCAAAACTGCGACATCAATTCCGCAAATGAGGGCGTGTCTGAACAGTTCAATTCATCCAAGATGTCACTGTACAGAGTTGAGGGGAGAAGTTCCTTACCTTCGGTGCCTACGCCTGCCCCAGCGAACAATACGACACGATTCGCCCGTAACTCTTGCAGCAGATGATCTGGTAACTCAAACTCGTGGAAGTTTCGACAAAAAAAGCAGTCCTGTGCCTTATGAGGTTTACTGTGTACGGCTTTGGCCATGAGCACTCAGCTTCCCATATTCGAACTCTACAAGCAAACATTGATGACGAAGCTTAAGTTCGCTGGAAGAATGGCGCTGGCGCTGATCGTAGCCTAACGGCGGTGTTGTGCGATAACGTCGCACATACCAGAATAACTTAGTTTGAAGGTGACGATTGGTAAATACCGCCAACTTCATCTGTTGGTCCGCGCTTTCTAAGAATACGTTTGGTCAATGCCATTAACCACGTCCGAACTGCGGAGGAACTTGGCGCTAGATGGTGCGCTGATGGAAATGAACCTGCCATTACCTAGATCGGTTTAATGGCTGCCCACTCGGTTGTATTGGTAAATCCGTGGATGTGCGATCAGGTTCAAACGCATGTTGCGGTCTTGAAAACCGCCGGCCGAAAGGCTATGCAGGTTCGAGTCCTGTCTCTCGCCAGTCGCTTAAAAACACTGACTTGCACTAAGTGGAATTTTTAAGACTTCTCTTATGAGAAACACACTCCTATTGCTCGTCGCTCTCATTTCTCCATTGCTAATAACAATCGAACTCGCTCCCAGCCAAAACTCCAGCGCACTCGTCTTAATGCACGCTACGATCATCGACGCGACTGGCGCGCCTCCCAGGCTGACATGACCGTCATCATCTCCGGCGGACGGATCACCGGACTCGGCCCTTTACGCACATTACCGGTGCCAGCCGGCGCTCGCGTCGTGGACGCAACCGGCAAGTTCCTGATACCCGGCCTGTGGGACATGCACATCCACTTGACGATCCGGAACTGTGGCCCACCCACACAACTCGCGAGGAAAAGGAAAAACTCTTTCCACTGCTGATCGCGAACGGGATTACGGGTATCCGGGACATGGGTGGAAGCTTGGAGCAACTGCAAGAGTGCCGACAGAAGATCACACTGGGCCAGATGTTGGGACCACGCATCGCTGGTCCATTTGTGGATGGAAATTATCCCGAGTTTGATTGGTTGGGCTCTCTCCGCGTTACCACCGAGGCGGAGGGTCGCGAGGCAGTGCGGAGCCTGCACCGTCGCGGAGGCGACTTCATCAAGGTCTATAACACGATCCCACGCGCTGCTTATTTTGGCCTGGCGAACGAAGCGAAAAAGTTGGGCGTGGTTTTCGTATGAGCGCCGCGGAAGCTTCAGACGCAGGGCAGAAAAGCATGGAGCACATGCAGGGCTTACTGCTTGCCTGTTCCGCGAAGGAAGATGTTTTTCGAAAAGAGATTGCCGAAACTTACGACGATCCGAAAGCCCCGCTCACGCCACTCGATCGTGGCGACCCGGCAGTGCTCGCGTCATTCAGCAAAGAGAAATGCGATGCGCTGTTGCGCGTTTCGCGCGTAATGGAACGTGGCAGTGTCCGACGCTATATAACAACTGGCGGCACGCACACTCATTTGACAAGACACTCACAAACGATCCGCGCGCTTGCTATTATCCGCGGTCATTTAGAGAGTATTGGAAGAAGCGAAGCCTCGACGACGAACAGCGTCCCGAACGCGAAGCGAAACTCCAGGCCTACTACCTGAAACTTTTTGCCCTCCTCAAAGACATGCGCCTTGCAGGAGTTAACATCCTCGCCGGTTCAGACGCGGGCGCGAACGAATACTCCCTGCCCGGTTTTAGTTTGCATGACGAACTGGCGGAGTTAGTTGCGGCTGGACTCACACTGATGGAAGCGTTGCAAAGCGCCTCTCTGAATGCCGCCACATACCTGGGCATGACCGACGCTTTCGGCACTGTAGAACCGGGTAAGCTGGCCGATTGCGTCCTGCTCGAAGCTAATCCGCTTGACGACATCAACAACACTCGAAAGGTCGCAGCGGTCATTCTCGACGGTGAGTTAATTGAAAAACCCGAGTTGCAGCGGCTGCTACTCAACTCGACGTGTCGTGACCAATAGTTCACATTCGAAAACGTCACTCAGCGCGGAGGGCGATCGTCGGGTTCACCTTTGTCGCACGTCGCGCCGGCACGTAAGAAGCTGCAAGTCCCACGGCGATGAGCATGGCCGAAACGCTGCCGAACGTCAGATAGTCAGTCGCGGTCACTCCATAGAGAAGGCTGGCCATCAAACGAGTCAGTGCATACGCCGATATCAATCCTGCGGCGACGCCGATCAAGGTCAACGCCAATCCCTGGCCCAGCACCAACCGCAACACGTCCGTTTTCGCGGCGCCGAGCGCCATCCGAATTCCCAGTTCGCGCCGGCGCAGCGTGACTGTGTAATTCATCACGCCATAGACTCCGACCGCCGCCAGCATCAACGCCACGCCAGCAAAAGTCAGCAGCAGCGTCATGTTAAAGCGACGGCCGGACAGCGATGCCACGAGCACCTGGTCCATAGTCTGTACGTCAGTCAGCGCCTGGTCTTTGTCGATTGAATAGATCGCCTTCGACACAGGCTGGATCAAGCTTTCCGGGTTTGAGGCAGAGCGCGCTACGAAAGTTATAAAAGGCAGCGGCGCTTGTTTGTATGGCAGATACATCATCGCGGACGCATCGGCGTCCAACCCACTCGCCTTAACATCTCCTACTACGCCGACAATCTGACGCGGTCCCTGCTCGCTGTGAAACGAAGGCGTGAGCCGCCTGCCGATCGGGTTTTCTCCCGGCCAAAAGCGGCGCGCCATTGCCTCGCTGATGATTACGACGGGCACGCTGTTATCGCGATCCTGTTCGCTGAAAAAACGCCCCTGTTTCAACGGAATGCCGATCGCCTGGAAGTAATCAGGGCTGATGTAACGCGTCTGGGCCATCGGCTGCTCCGCGATTGCGCCTGCGGGCCGGCCTTCGACAGTGAACGGTTGCGTCGATCCACCTCCCGTGAGCGGAATCTTCGTCGTAGTTCCCACGGAAACAACACCAGGCACCGCGCGGATCTTTTCGATCGCCTGGTCCACAAACGCGAGTCGCTGGTGAGGTTCTGGATACCTCGTAGGCGTTAAGACGACGCTCATCGTCAACGCATTGCGAGTATCGAACCCGGGATCGACGTTTTGCAGTTTCCAGAAACTGCGGATCATCAGCCCGGCTCCAATCAGCAGGACCAGCGACAGCGCCACCTCGGAAATCACGAGTGCCTTGCGTGTGTACTGCTTGAGCGAGCTGCCGCCCATGCGACCCGAGCCTTGTTTCAGAGTTTCACTGATGCTTGTTCTCGTAAACTGCAAAGCGGGCATGATCCCGATAATGATGCCGGCGGCGAACGACACTAAAAGCGTAAAGCCGAGAGCCCACATGTCGATGCCCATATCGCCGGCAGCAGGAAGACTGCCCAATCGTACGAGCATCTTGCTGCCCCACACGGCGAGCAGCAGGCCGAGCAACCCGCCGGTAACAGCGAGCAGAACGCTTTCGGTAAGTAGTTGTCTGATCAAACGCGCCCGCCCGGCGCCGAGCGCGATTCGCACGGCCATTTCTTTCTGGCGATTCGCGCCTCTCGCGAGCATCAAATTCGCGACGTTCGCACACGCGATCAACAACACAAAGGTCACAGCACAAAAAAGGACCAGCAGCGCCGTGCGGACGTCGCCGACGAGATCGTCACGAAGCGGGATAACCACCGCGCCCCAGCCTCTGTCCTCCTCCGGGTATTGCTGTTCGAGCCGGCTCGAGATCGTGCTCATCTCCGCCTGGGCCTGCGCCACAGAGACGTTCGGCTTCAGGCGCGCAATCACGACGTAGTCATGAATCGATCGGACTTGACGTTCCTTATCATCCCACGCCAGCGGTATCCACAACTCGGCCTCGCGCGGAAACTCGAATCCCGCGGGCATGATGCCGACGACGTTGAAACTGCGACTGTTGAGGGTAATCGGCTGACCGACAATGTTAGGGTTTGCGCCGAAAGCTCGTTGCCACAATGCGTGACTAATCACAACCACCTGATCGCGTCCTGGTTGTTCCTCATCCGGTGTAAAGGTGCGCCCCTGCATTGCATTGGTGCGCAACACCGTAAAGAAGTCTGAAGAAACGGTCGCGCCGGTCAATGGCAACGGGTCGCCGCTGGTACTCAGACTCAAGCCCGCGTATCCGTAAACCGCCATCCGTTCGAATGAGTTGCTCTGCGCCTTCCAGTCGAGATAGTTCGCGGGTGACACTGAAAACCTGTCGAGGCCCGGGAAGCTTTGCTGCGGCGGCGTATGCCACACGTCCACGAGTCGCTCCGACTCCGGATAGGATAAAGGCCGCAGCAGCAGACCATTGACGACACTGAATATCGCAGTGTTGGCGCCGATCCCGAGTGCGAGTGAGAGCACGGTTACAGCGGTGAAGATAGGACTATGGACCAGCGTCCGCACGCCTAACCGGACATCTCGCCAGGCGGTTTCTATGAATC
This sequence comes from uncultured Blastocatellia bacterium, assembly GCA_946480785.1. The sequence goes on from CAMLLD010000085.1 coordinate 11,623, forward strand.
GACCCATTCTAATCTCCCTCACTCTTTCTTCAACTTGCTCAACTCCGCCGAGCTCGAGGAGCGCGTTACGCCGCGCCTCTCGCGGCGAGAGGCCTTGCTTGAGTTTCGCTTCCGTCAACATATCCAGGTAAGCCTGGATCTCTTCACTAAATTCCTGGTCCACTCGGTCCTTGTGGAACAGGTTGCGCCAGAGGCTGTTCAGGAGAGGAATTAACGGCACGACTGCTTCTCATGTCGCCTTCAGGGCGGTGGTGATCGCGACGGAAATGCGTTGCCAGTCCTGCACCTCGGCATCGAGCTGACGCCGGCCGGCCGCGGTCAGGCGATAAAACTTCGCGCGCCGATTGTTCTCTGACTCACCCCAGGACGACTGGAGCCAGCCGGCCTCTTCCATGCGGTGTAAACTCGGAAACAGTGAGCCGGGTTTAACGTTGAAAGTTCCCTTCGTGATCTGTGCGATGCGATTCGAAACGCCGAGGCCATGCAGCGGACCCAGAGCGAGCGATTTCAGCACCAGAAGGTCCAGCGTACCCTGCAACAGATCAACCTGCCTCTTTGCCATGTTCTCTCCTATAGACGTTCTGTACATGGCAGCTTACCGTTTTCGTATAGAATGTCAATACGAGCGCAGCGATGACACGTCGAGCATCTGCGAGTGCGACCCCATTTCCCGCTGCGCTGAGTTATATTGTGTGTGGACAGTTGATGGTTTGATTCAATCGATCGAAGGAGACTGAGGCAAATGAAAGTATCCCGTTGGGTGGCAATCTTCTTACTACTGTTTGCGAGCGGTTTGGCCGCTGTCGCGCAGACTAACAACCCGGATGAACCGCCGCCGCCTGCTCCTGAATACTTTCCCAAGACGTGGGTGGAGTACAAATCCCAAGCCGGTAAATACAAGATCAAGTTTCCCCAGACACCGCGCGAGTCGTCTGAAACTCAGGAAGGCAGCGCGGGCCCGGCCACCGTTTACATCGCTGAACACAAGGGACTGCTCCTGTACGTTGCCACCTACGCCGATGCCGGCGCGTCAATCCCTGACGCCAAAGCCTTCCTTAACGGTATTTCGCAATCATGGCTCGAGGCTAACTCCGCGCGTAATCTTCACGTCATCAAGAATGAGGAGATCACAGTCGCGGGATTGCCGGCAAGATTTCTGGAGGTAGAGACGTCGCGCGACGTCGTTCGGGTCCGATGGATCGTCGTGAAGGACCGCGTTTACTACCAATTCGTCGCCGCTCCAAAGCATCAAGGCGCGCTGAAGAGCGAGAACGGGTACCAGGAGTTGGCGCTGGCCTTTTTCAATTCCTTCGAGCTCACGAAATGAGTTGAACATCGCTTCCTCACTGAGGTAACCCACATCCTCACCGCTGTACCTGCCAGCAGGAAACAGTGGTTGCCCTACTACATCCGTGATAGCATCCGCGTATCGCTCTAGCTAAACCAAAAGTAGTCTAGGCGGCCATGCTGACCCCCCTTAAAATGCGCGCCCCTTTGAAACGCTGGTTAGCATTGGCAGGCGTCGTTATCGCATCCACCACCGCACTCGCCTGGCGTCTTTCACGCACTCATCACAACGAAACAAGCGAACGACCTTCTGCGACCTCCAAGCCGCGCGCAGGCGACGTGGCCCAGCCAGCCAACTCGACGAGTCGAACTGAATTAATCGATTCCGACAACGACGGCATACCGGACGTGATCGAGTTGCGCAGCTTTCAGGATCGTGACAACTTTCGCCGCTGGTTCACCGCGATCGCCGAAACGCAGTTCTATGAACTGAGCGATCAATGGAACGCCGAACAGCGCGACTGCGCCGGACTCGCGCGTTTCGCCATACGCGAGGCGTTGCGCCATCACGATCGTCCCTGGTTTCAGAAGATGGGACCGGCCTACCAAACCGTCGCGCCGGACGTTAAGAGTTTTGACCTGGACCAAAACCCATTCGGCGAAAAGATCTTTCGCACGGATTTCGGATCGTTTGCCGCCACCGACATTCGCAACGGCCGCTTTTCAGAATTCGCGGATGCGCGCACGCTGAAGAATTTCAACGTCGTGTTCGTCAGTCGCGATCGGCGCGAAGCGCAGCCGGGCGATCTGCTCTTCTATTACCAACCCTGGGTCCAGAAGTTTCCCTATCACGTGATGATATTTCTCGGTCCGGCGCACATCTCGTCCAACGGCGCGCAGGACTGGGTGGTCTATCACACCGGCTCGTCGCCGACCGACAAAGGAACGGTGAAGAAGGTCGAGCTTTCCGTGCTCGATGGTCATCCCGATCCGCGCTGGCGGCCGGTCGAGCGTAACAAGAATTTTCTCGGGTTTTATCGCCTGAAGCTTTTGCAGTGACTTGAAGGGCGGGAGGACTGCTCAACGTGTCTAACATCAGAATTCGTCGTTACCTTGCGACGGTCATCATCTATCTCGCGGTCGTCGCTTCGGTCTTTGGCTTCAACATCATTCGCGCGCGCACTGCGCCCGCGCCAACGAAGCCGGAAGCGGAGAAGCCCGCGATCGTCACCGACAGCAAGCCGTACTTTTCGCTGACGACCAATCGTTCTTACTCACCGAACGAATCGGCGCGGTTGTGGGCCAGTTACCAAAACGTCGACTACCTCGACTTCCGCGTCTACCGGATCAAAGACCCGAACACGTTTTTCAAGCAGCTCGAAGATCCGCACGAGATGGGCGAGAAAGAGAAGGAGCAAATCTCGCAGGGTTACGGCGCGCGTCCGTCTCTCCTCGATCGTACACACCGCTTGAAGGTTTCGCTTTTCGCAACGGTCAAGGATTACGTCCGCACTCACCTGCTGAAGCAGCATCGCGAAACTTTCAATCAGAAGTTTCGTCAGGAGCCGCCAGCTGAACGCACGCCGCTGAACGTGGCCGACTATGCGCGCGTGCCTTTGCTGAATCCGGATCAGAAGGTGAAAGACTGGCGCGAAACGTTGCCCGCGCTGGAACACGAATACGACAGCCGCATGATTCCGCTGGGCAAGCTGGAACCGGGCGTGTACCTGATCGAAGGCGTCAACGGCGGTATGCGCGCTTACTCGCTCGCGATCGTGACTAACCTCACAATGATCGAAAAGACGAACCGTCACGGTCAGGTCATGGTCTATATCGTGGACCGCAAGACAGGCGCGCCGCACGAAGGCGTCGCGGTCGAAGTCACGAACGCGAAAAACACACTCGCGACCGGTCAGACGGACAAATCCGGCATCTTCAAAACGGACGTAAAGCTTCCCGACAAACCACCGACACCGCCGGAAGACGTCAACGTGGAACAACCGCAGCGCAATCCGTTTCTGATCATGGCTCGCGAACGCGATAACTTCGTCATCTCCGACGTCGATTCGTTTTACTTCGGCGGCTACAGCGGCGCGGACGACGTGCTCACCGGCGAAGACGTGACCAGCTATATCTACACCGATCGTCCGATCTATCGCCCGGCGCAGTCCGTCTTCTTCAAAGGCATCCTGCGTCAATGGACCACGAACGGCTACAAACTGATCGACAGCAAAACCGTTAAGGTAACGATCGAAGATCCAAACAACGGCAAGGTTTTCGAAAAGGAGCTGCCGCTTTCGGACCGCGGCACTTTCAGCGGCCAACTGGACGTAGGCGACGAAGCGGCGCTCGGCAGTTACACCATCACCGCGACGATCGGCGAAGTCAGCGCGAGCGGTTATTTCGAGGTCCAGGAATACAAAAAGCCGGAGTTCAAAGTCAGCGTCAAAGTGCCGAAACAATTTGTCGGCGTCGGCGAGAAGGTCCGTTTTACGATCAATGCAAACTACTTCTTCGGCGCGCCGGTCACGAACGCCGGCGTGCACTACTACATTTACCGGCAACGCTACTACCACTGGTGGTGGAACAACGACGATTCCGACGAGTTCGACGACGCGGCCGGACCAAGCAATGAAGGCGACGACGATGAAGACTCCGGCTACTACGGCACAGATCTGGTGACCGAAGGCGACGATGTGCTGAATGCGAATGGCGTCGCGAATGTTGAATTCGAAGTGCCGGCGCCCGACGAGAAAGAAGAATGGGATTATTCGTATCGCCTGGAAGCGGAGGTCACCGACGCGTCACGCCGGTCGATGCAGAGCGCCGCGTCGTTCATCGGCACGCGCGGCCAGTCGATCGCCGACGCCTATCCGGAACGCTATCTCTATTACCAGGGTGACGCCGCGAGGATTCGCGTGAAGACAGCGGATTACGCGGGTAAGCCGGTCTCCGAGAAAGTGACGTTAAAGTTCATCGAAGAAACGTGGGAAAGGAAGAGCAGGTGGGAAGAGTATAACGGCTACAAGTATGAAGTCGCCGATTACATTCTTCACGAACGCGAGTTAGCGACGGGCGAAGTCAACACCGACAGTGAGGGCAATGCCACGTATGACTACACAGTTCCCTCGCCCGGCAGCATATACGTCAAGACGATCGTTACGGAAAAGGGCAAAGAGATCGTGAACCGCGGCGGTTACTTCTGGGCGCCCGACAAGATGGGCCAGTGGGCGGATTTTTCCTACGAGAATTACGACGCGAAATCGATCAAGCTGGTGCCAGACAAGAAGTCGTACGAGCCGGGCCAAACCGCGCACGTGCTCGCGATGTTGCCGACGGACGGAGTTCATTTGCTGGTGACGACTGAACTGTCGGAAGTGCTCAGCGCGCGCCAGATCGATGCCACCGGCCGCAGCATCGTGATCGACGTTCCGATCGAAAAGAAGTACGCGCCGAATGTTTACCTCGACGTGTCGTTTGTGAAGAACAACGACATGTACAACCAGAGCCAGGTGCTTGGCGTACCGGCGCGCGACAAGATGTTGAAGCTCGACATCGTGCCGAACAAGAGCGAGTTTAAGCCCCGCGACGTCGCGTCTTACACAATCGTCGCTCGCAATGACGACGGCTCACCAGCCGCGAACACGGAAGTCAGTCTCGGAATCGTCGACGAAGCGATTTACAGCATCACACCGGAAACCGCCGGCAACATCAAGCGCGAGTTCTACGGCCGGCGCTACGACGAAGTGCAGACGAGTCTCGCGATCCATTACACGTTTACGGGTTACGGCGGCGAAAAGCCCGCGGCTCTAGCGAAGAACAAGTCTGCTTATCAGCTTGCCGACTTCAAGAACGAGAGCTCCTACGCCGAGCCCACCATTCGTAAAGAATTTAAAGACACCGCGTTTTGGCAACCCGACGTGGTGACCGGCGGTGACGGTAAAGCCACGGTGAGCTTCAAACTGCCTGACAATCTCACGACGTGGCGCGCCACCGCGCGCGGAGTTACGGCGGACACGCGTGTCGGCTCAACCGTGCAGAAAACGATCGCGCGCAAAGACGTGATCATGCGTTTGGAGATGCCGCGCTTCCTGACAGAAGGCGACACGGTCACGATCTCCGGCGTCGTGCACAACTTCCTCAAGAGCGACAAGTCTACAAAGATTTCTTTGGAACTTAACGGCGCGCAATTACTCGATGCGCCTGACTCAACGGTAACGATTCGCCCGAACGGCGAGCATCGCGTTGATTGGCGCGTTCAGGCGAATACGACCGGTAAATTAACGCTGCTCGCGAAAGCGTTGACGGACACGGAATCCGACGCCGTCGAGATGTCGATGGAGATCGTGCCGCATGGTCTGAAACGAGTGACCGGCAACACGACTACTCTTACGCAAAACGACGCGGAGCAAACTATCAATCTCGATGTGCCGGGACGCGCGGATACGCAAGCGCGCGCGCTGCGGATCGAAGCGTCGCCGTCGATTGCCGGCGCGTTGTTTGGCGCGCTTGATTACCTGACGAGTTATCCCTACGGCTGCACTGAGCAAACGATGTCCAGCTTCGTGCCGAACCTCGTCGTGGCCCAGACACTGAAGGACGTCCCGACAGCAAAGATTCGCGCGTCGAACGATCTCGATAATAAAGTTCGCAGCGGTTTGGATCGGCTGTATGCGTACCAGCATGGCGATGGCGGCTGGGGTTGGTGGAAAGACGACAAGAGCGATCCGTTCATGACGGCTTACGTCGTGGATGGTCTGACGATGGCGAGTCGGGCGGGCTATTCGGTCGATAACTGGCGACACGAACAGGGCCGGCAGAGATTATTGTCGCTGCTCAACGCGGGCAAGAACGACAACGGCAATCCGATCGATGAAGAGACGCGCGCTTACATGATTTACGCGTTCACCGAAAGCGGTGATAGCGATGGTCACTTCCTCGACGAGCTGTATGGCAAGCGCAACAACCTCGGATCATACGGGCGTGCGTTGCTGGCGCTGGCTCTGCAGGAGCGCAAAGACGGGCGCGCGCCGGAAGTCGCGAAGCTCATCGAGGGCGCGGCGCAACAGAACGAGTTTGAAGCGCATTGGCAAACGGCGCGCGTGAACGATTACGGCCGCGATGTTTATCTTGACGCTGAAGCGACGGCGCTGTCGTTGAAGGCGCTCGCGCAGATCGATCCGGGCTCGTATCTGTTGCCGAAAGCCGCGCGCTGGTTAGTAGACAACCGGCGCAACGGTTACTACTGGTTATCGACCAAAGAAACGGCGTTTGCAATCTACGGGCTGACTGATTATCTGAAAGTCAGCAAGGAACTGTCGCCCGACTACACGTTCGAAGTTTATTTGAACGGCGTGAAGGTTGCGGAACAACACGTCGGCGCCGATGAGGCGACGAATGCACAGACGGTGACGGTGTGGAAGAAGGGCGGCGAGATTGGACCATCAAATCAAATCCGCATCGTGAAGCACGGTAAAGGCGCTTTGTATGTTTCCAGCGCCCTTGAATACTTCACGGCCGATGAAAACATTGCCGCGCAATCGGCGGGCGGGTTGAAGATCACGCGTGAGTATCTGCGGCTGCGCGTCTCCGAAGACGAAAACGGCAAAGCGAGTTGGAACATCGAACCGCTAAGTGGTGAGCTGCATTCGGGCGACCTGATCGTCGCGCGACTACGGCTTACTGGACCACGCGCGCAGTACGTGATGATCGAGGATCCGATTCCTGCCGGGGCGGAACAAGTCGCGCGCGTGAGCGGAATTTATCTCAACTACTCGCTGGGCCAATGGTCCGATTGGTACAGCAATCGTGAGTTCCGCGACAACCGCACCGCGATCTTCATGGACTACTTCGACGGTGACGCGACACTGCAATACGCGATGCGTGTCGAGGTTCCGGGTGAATTCAAGATCGCGCCCGCACGCGCGGAGCTGATGTATCAGCCAACGGTGCAGGCGAATACCGCAAACGATCGGTTGCGGATTTTGGATGTGAATCGGTGAGGCCACTATGACGACTATTCTGAAGCGTTGGTTCGGCGCGATCGCAACGACGTTTGCGCATCCTGGCTCGCTGCTGGTGTTTGCGACGCTCTATGCGTTTCTGCTCGTTGCGTCGTACATCTTTATTTCGATACGCGAAGCGACGGTGTGGCAAGTGCTCGTCACGTACGCGCTGATGGTTCTGATTCCGCTCGGCTTCTTCGTACTGCAAGCGGCGATCGTCAATCGCGCGATCGATCAAAGATTACGCTGGCGCGTGATCCTCATTGATGCTTTGAAGTTTTTCGTTGTGTGTATTCCGGTGTTGCTGGTTGTGTGGCTCCTCTATTTCCTGCTGAACAAGATCGCGGTTCGTTATCCTGCGCCGGCCCCGATCGTGGAAGTGCTCCCGCCCAACCAGATTGAGCTGCCGCCACCGACGCCGCCGCTGCATTGGCCCAGTCTGATTTTTTCGACACTGCGTTTCGTTCTGTGGGGCGTGGCTTTCCCGCTCGCAACAATTCATTTGTGGATCGCGATCGCGGGCGGTGAATTGCGCGCGCTGTTCGGAGATGGCGTGAAGTCGTTTTTCAAACGAGTAGGCTCGGCGCTTGCGCGCGCCTTTTCGCCGGACTCGGTTTTGATTTACACGCTCGGGCTGATCGTTTTCTTTGTGTTGCCGTACGTCATCCTCGTACCGACATTCACGGTTAACGGCAACAAGCGGGAGTTCGCGGTTTTTGTTTTGCGGTTGGTGCTGTCGTTCCTGTTCAGCCTCATCGGTTGGGTATGGACGTTGACCGCAATCGCGCGGACCGTCCCTGGATTGCCTCCCGAGGTTTCACCCGCACCCGTTGCGCAGCCGACGGAGGCTGCGGCGTGAAGCTGTTGCTTTTGTTTGCGGGCGCAGCGGTCTTGTTGCTCATTCTCTGTTGCTCACACAATAAACCGATTGCAATCGGTAATTGGACCGGCGCTGCTACGAACGACGCGGAAATCGATGCCGCCCTGCAGGACGCAGCGACTGCGGCGCTCGCGAATCGCGACGGCACGATTATCGTCATGGATGCGCAAACCGGCCGCGTGCGCGCGATCGTCAATCCGCACCTCGCTTATGCGCAGGCGTTGATGCCCGGCTCGTCGATTAAACCTTTCACGGCGCTCGCTGCCCTGCGCGCTGAATTGATCGATGACAACTCGCGCACCGTCTGTCCCGGTCGCTTCACGGGACTGAATTTTTCGCTGCCCTGCGTGCACGCCGATCATCTGCCGCCATTTTCGCCCGCGCAGGCGATCGCCTACTCGTGCAATTACTATTTCGCGACTACGGGAGAGCGACTCGGCAGAGATCAGCTCGTCGCGACTCTGCGCGAGTTCGATTTTGGTCAGCCGACGGGGATCGCGGCTGAAGAAGTGAACGGCGTCTTGCGTCCGTGTGAGATCGGAAACAGCGCGCGCGTGCGCACGTCGGATACCGGCAGCGCGACCGATCAGGCGGATTGCCGTGCGCGCGCCGCCGTCGGCGAAAGCGATCACATACAGGTCACGCCGATTCAGTTGTTGACTGCTTACACGGCGCTGGTGAATGGCGGGCATTTGTTCAAACCGCAGGTGGCTACAAGCGATCGCTTCCGCGCGGTCGAACGGTCCAACATCAATATCGCAGCGCAACATCGGGCCGTCATTGTCGATGGCATGCGGGGCGCGATCCGTTACGGAACCGCGCGCACGGCCAGACTCGATTCGTTGCCGTTAACGATCATCGGCAAGACCGGGACGGCGTTGCCGGCAGAAGGTTTTCGCAGCAACGGCTGGTTTGTTGGTTTCGCGAGCGCGTTCGACAGCAACGGCGAGTTAGATCCGGCGCGCATCGATCTCGCGGTGTTGGTTCTTTTGCCGCGGGCACATGGATCGGAGGCGGCCGAGCTCGCGCGTCCGATCTTCGAGACGTATGCAAACCATCGCGGCTCGGAAAACCAGAGCGTCTCAAGCAACAGCCCGAGCGATCAAAAACCTGACGTGTCTACACGTTCACCAGGCGCGGCGTCAGCTATCAAGGTCCATCTTGTAACCGAAAACGTAACGCAGGCGCTTTCGCTTGAAGATTACGTCATGGGAGTAATGCGTGCTGAAGGCACAGTCGAGCCTGAGCCGGAAGCATTGAAGGCGCTCGCCATTGCGATTCGCACCTACGCGCTGAAGAACAGTGGGCGTCATGCACGCGATGGTTATGACTTTTGTTCGACTACGCACTGCCAGAGGTTTATTGGTCCAACGGTGACGACGGATGCAACCGTTCCGCTTGACGCTCGACTCGCTGCCGCAGTGCGCGCGACTGAAGGTCAGGTGCTGACCGACGACCGTGGCCAACCGATCGACGCCTACTTCGGCGCGTCTTGCGGTGGCGAAACTGCCAACATCCGCAGCCTTTGGGGAACGACTCCCGCGTCCTATCTTCGCGGCGTGCACGATGAATACTGCGTCGCCGGCCCGCACGCAAAGTGGACTGATACCATCAGCCGCGCCGACCTGCTGCGGGCTTTGCAAAGCGATTCGCGCAGCGATGTCGGCAAGCGACTGGATCAGGTTTTAGTTAGTAAGCGCGATGAAACCGGTCGGGCGGAGTTCGTAACGCTCGAAGGAGAGCAACGAAAGATCATTCGCGGCTGGGACTTCAAGCTCATCGTCGGGCGCGTTCTCGGCTGGAACGTTTTGAAGAGTTCTCGATTTGAGGTTGGTCGCGTAGGACCGAACTTCATCTTCCGCGGCAGCGGTTTCGGTCACGGGCTCGGCCTCTGTCAGGAAGGCGCGCACGTGATGGCCGCGCGTGGCGCGAGTTATCAGAAGATTCTCGAGAAATACTTTCCCGGAACAATCGTTAACGTCAGCAGCGAATCGAAGGCTGACGTTTTACCGGGCACATTAAGCCATATAAACTTTCTTACCGCGCGACCCGCCCCTACCTTTCGACTCGTAACCATCTCCTCCGAGCACTTTACTCTCGCTTATCCCGCCGACGTCGATCGACGCCTCGTGAATCAGGTTCTGAATACGCTCGAATCGACACGCAACGATTATCTGCGTCGTGCTTCGTCCGCAGCCACCGCAGTGAACACTCCACGACTCGAAATTCGCTTGAACGAAAGCACCGGCGACTTCACCTCCCGCACGGGCCAGCCGTGGTGGGCCGCCGCCGCGACTGAAGGAAATCGGATCGAGTTGCAACCAATCGGCATTCTTAAACAGCGTGGCGTTCTCTTTACTACGCTTCGTCACGAACTGGCGCACGTCATAATCGATTCTGTGAGCAACAAGCGCGCCCCACGCTGGCTCGAAGAAGGCTTCGCGCTTTACCTCGCCGGTGAAGGCCCAACAATTTCGCGCTACGCTCCGCGCGACCAACTTTCAGACGACGAACTTGCGCAGCGCATACAGCACCCGCGGACGCAAGCGGAGATGCGCATGCTCTACGCTGAAGCCTATCTCAGTGTTTTCGCAACGATTCGGCGTCACGGTGAAGTGAAGATCTGGTCCACGCTCGCTGATTATTGATTATTCACCTGAATTGACGGGTTGCCACAGCTCGATCTTGTTGCCGTCGGGATCGAATATCCACGCGAAGCGGCCGTAGCTTTCATCCTGGCGCTTGGGATCAATCCGGACGCCCGCTTGCTCCAGGCGCGCGAGTAGTGCGTCGAGGTCGTCGACGATGTAGTTGATCATGAACGAAGCGGTGCTGGGTTCGAGGTACTTGGTGTCGCCGGGGAAGATGCTCCAGATTGTCATCTGCTCGCTTTCGGGATTGTCTGCTTCACGCCACGGCAGCATCACACCATGGCCGCTGTCCTCGAGGCCGAGGTGTTGTGCATACCACTCTTTCATTTGCTTCTGATTCGCGGACTTGAAAAAGATCCCACCAATGCCGAGTATGCGGCCTTGCTGACTCATCGCTTGTTTCCTTTCGTCTTGAACATCTGACAGCGTTCGTGATTATCTCTTATGAATCGTATCAGTGGTAAGTGAGGAATCTGAGTGTCAAACTGGCTCCAATACTTCTGCAACGTTAACCACAAGTTCTCGTCCATTCTTGTTGACGTCGATCTCAAAGATCTGCTGCCGGACGATAAACGCCCGGATCTTATTTGGATCTGGATTTACATGAACGCGCCCCGTACGGACGGGCTTTCCAGTAACGAAGAATTCGAGACCTTGAACACGATCGAGGATGCGCTGACCGTGCGCCTCGAAAAGGATTGTGGCGCGTGTCTCGCCGGCAGGATTACGGGAGACGGCCGTCGAGAGTTTTACTATTACGGCCGCCGACCCTTGCAGCTCGAGCGAATCGTCGAAGAAGAGCTGGCGAATTTTCCGGGTTATCGCTTTGATTGCGATACTCAGCCCGATCCCGCGTGGCGACAGTATCTGGACGTGCTGTATCCCTCTGAAGAGAATCTCGAACTCCTCAAGAACGCGGCCGTGTTAGAGAACCTGAGCAAGGCCGGAGATGATCCTGAGGTTGTTCGACCCGTTTGGCACTATGTCTGGTTCGAATCTGCTGCCGGACGCGAACGATTCCTCGAGTGGTCCAAAGAGAATGGCTTCGAACAAGTGCAGCGCGGTCGCGCCGGCGGTCAGAATAGACTTGAGCCGGGAATGGTGTGTGTTGTACGGTCACACAGCGCCACACCTGACGAGATAAATAATTACGTTTTGAAAGTATTTGGCGCGGCCCGGCAATTTGGCGGGAAGTATGATGGCTGGGAAACGCGAGTTGAAGGCAAGCCCCGGCCGCACCTCTCGTGAGCCGGGGCATTTGCAGCCGCTTCTTACTGGTTATCGACGCGTCCCTCGATCACGGCCTGTATGCTCGAAGGCACATTCGAGAAGAAATCGTAGCCCGTGATCGCTTCCACCTGGTCCACGCTCACGCGATACGCACGCCAGTCAGTGCCGATCGTTCCGGAGTTGGGTATCACCACCGCGATCGTTCTCGTCGCCAGTCCCGTCGCGGCCCGCGGCCAGGATGCGACGAGCCCGACCGGCGCCGGTGTGCCGGCGACAACGCAAGGC
>CAMLLD010000086.1 GCA_946480785.1 uncultured Blastocatellia bacterium
GCGACTTCGGTTTCGCGCTCGCGATCTTCGGCGTCATCGCCACCTTCGGCACCGCGCAGTACACGCAAGTCTTCGATCAAGCGCGATCGTTTCCGATGGAATTGCTCGGTCACTGGGGCGTTCTTTCGTGGATTGCTCTGGGACTCTTCATCGGTGCCTGCGGTAAGTCGGCGCAACTGCCGCTGCACGTTTGGCTGCCCGACGCGATGGCTGGTCCAACGCCGGTCTCGGCGCTGATCCACGCTGCAACAATGGTGACCGCCGGCCTTTACATGGTCACGCGCACCAACGTCATCTTCCAGCATTCGCAAACGATGCTGTTGGTCGTCGCGCTCGTCGGCGCTGCGACCGCGATCTTCGCCGCCACGATCGGCATCACGCAAAACGACATCAAGAAAGTCCTCGCTTACTCAACCGTCTCGCAACTCGGTTTCATGTTCATGGCCTGCGGTGTGGGCGCGTTTGTCATCGGCATTTTTCACGTGATGACGCACGCGTTTTTCAAAGCCCTCATGTTTCTCGGCGCGGGCAGCGTGATTCACGGCATGCATCACGAGCAGGACATGCGCCGCATGGGCGGGCTGAAGAAGTACATGCCTTACACGTACTGGACCTTCTTCGCGGGCTGGCTCGCGATCTGCGGCGTGATTCCGTTCAGCGGTTTCTGGTCAAAGGACGAGATTCTTTGGAACGCGGCTTCGACGACGCACATTCCGCTCGGTTGGCTCATCTGGCTGGTCGGCACGATCGCCGCGATCTGCACGGCGTTTTACATGACGCGGCTGATGGCGATGACGTTTTGGGGACGCGAGCGTTTTCTCGAAGCGCCGGCGGGCGGTGAAGCTGACGAGGCGCATGCGTCTGCGTACGACAAAGGCCACGCGCCGCACGATGCGCGGCTGCCGTCAGCGGGCGATCGGCCGCGTCACGAACCAGGCGAGCATGTCGGACCAGTGCACGAGACGGTGGCGCAACACGTTGCGTCGCACGGTCACGACGGCAGTCATCATCATGGCGCGCACGTTCCGCACGAGTCGCCGGTGTCGATGTGGGCGCCGCTGGTTGTGCTGGCAGTGCTCGCGACGCTCGGTGGTTTTGTCGGTGTGGGTCCGGCGTTTCGCGCGGTCACCGGATCAGAGCATCCGGGTGGGCGTTTGAACATTGTGAACTGGTTGAGTCCCGTGATTTGGAGTCCCGCTGGCGAGACGGCCGGGGAACACGGATCGGAGCCGCTCGCGGAAGGTGCTCCGCCGGCAGAAACAACACATGAAGGCGCGGCTGGCGTTGAGCACGCAGGCGCGACTGGGTTCAATCTCGCTCATGCGGTGGAAGGGTCGACGCATAGCGAGTCGGCCACTGAGTGGATCTTCATCGTCATCTCGCTCGTCGCCGCGGCGATCGGCATGTTACTCGGTGGCCTGTTCTACATCTGGCGGCCTGCGCTGCCGGACATCTGGGCGCAACGACTGCGCCCGCTCTATCAGGCGAGCTACAACAAGTACTGGGTCGACGAGTTTTACGGTTGGGCCGTTACGCGCCGCACGATGGACGCCGCGCGCGCGGTTTTCGCCTTCGACTCGAAGATTGTCGACGGCATCGTCAACGGACTCGCTGCATTGAGCCGCGGCATTAGCCGCATCGTCGGCGGCATCGATAAGTATTTCGTCGACGGCCTCGTCAACACGATCGCCGCTTTCATCGCGCGGCTGATGTCGCCGCTCCTGCGCGCGGCGCAAACAGGTTTCACGCAAAACTACGCGCTCGTGATGGTCGTCGGTCTAATGCTCTTCGTGGCTGCGTTCTTCGCGAGCGACATCGCGGCCGCGCTGCGCGGCATGTTCGCGTCGATCATGTAACTAACAAACAACATGAACAACTACATTCTTACTTTCATCACCTGGCTGCCGGCGGTCGGCGCGATTCTCATCCTCGCGCTCATGAAGAAAGACCAGTCGAGCCTGATCAAACGATTCGCGACCGCGTGGTTCGGCCTCGACTTCCTCCTTTCGCTGTGGCTGCTGAAATACAACCGCGGCATGGGCGGCATGCAGTTTCTCGAGGACCACGAGTGGATCCCGGTCATCGGCGCGCGTTACCAGATGGGCGTCGACGGTGTGGCGGTGTTGCTGATCGTTTTGACGACGCTGCTCGGCGCGATCGCCGCTTTGTCGTCGTGGGAATACATTCAGAAGCGCGAGAAAGAGTATTACGTTCTGTTGCTGTTGTTGCAGACGGCGGTGATCGGCGTGTTCGCGTCGGTGGACCTGTTCCTGTTCTACCTATTCTTCGAAGTGTCGCTCGTGCCGATGTACTTTTTGATCGGTATCTGGGGTGGTGAGAATCGTCTCTACGCCGCGATCAAGTTCTTTCTTTACACGCTCGTTGGTTCGGTGGTGATGCTGCTCGGTGTGCTGAAGATGTATTTCCTGACGCAGGACTTGTCAGTCGCCGGCAAGGTCACGCAGGAGAGCATCAGGTTCGTCGCCGGCAACGACGGCGCGGCGCAGCTTGTCTGGAACACTTATCAGACAGCGCTCGCAAACGGAACCGGCACGTTCAATATCTTCTTCATGCACGCGATGGGACCGTTGATCCCGACCGGCCCGCTACAGATCCTGTTGTTCGTCGCGTTCGCGCTGGGCTTCGCGATCAAAGTGCCAATGTTTCCGTTTCACACCTGGCTGCCTGACGCGCACGTCGAAGCGCCGACGGCAGGTTCAGTTATTCTTGCCGGCATTTTGCTGAAACTCGGAACCTACGGTTTCTATCGGTTCAACCTGCCGATGTTTCCGTGGGCTTCGAAAGACGAGACCGCGTTCGGCACGTTTGGCGTGCGCAGCGTGATGGTGTTTCTCGCGATCATCAGCATCATCTACGGCGCGCTCGCGGCCATGTACTTCGTCGTCAAGAAAGACGGCGACGTGAAGAAGCTCGTCGCGTATTCGTCAGTGTCGTCGATGGGCATGCTCGGACTCTTCGCGTTGAATCCTAACGGCGTCAACGGCGGCGTGATGCAGATGATCAACCACGGCATCTACTCCGGCGCCCTCTTCCTGCTCGTCGGCATCATTTACGAACGACGCCACACGCGCAACGTCGCGGAGTTTGGCGGACTCTCGCACGTAATGCCCGGGTACGCGGCGATCTTTCTCGGCATGGTGATGACGGCGATCGGATTGCCGCTGCTGGCGGTGTTCATCTCGGAATTTCTCGCACTGCGCGGCTCGTTCGAGGCGAATCCTTACTGGGCGGGTTGGGCGGCGCTCGGAATCATTCTCAATGCCGGCTATTTCCTGTGGCTCTATCAGCGCATGTTCTTCGGCAACATCACGAACCCGAAGAACGAAGCGCTGCCGGATCTCAAAGGTCGCGAGTGGGCTTACATGGTCCCGCTGATGATTCTGGCGTTGTGGATCGGCGTCTATCCGAAACCGTTTCTCGAGTACATTCAGCAACCGGTGAACACGGTGGTGAAGCAAGTCAGGCCCGACTACGTGATTCCGGGAACGGCGGCGCCGGCCCAGGCGGAGCGGGCGCAAAAATAAATGTTTCTTCTTCAGGCCAACACTACGTCGCTCGTCAGCGTTTCGGATCTGCAGCTCATAGTGCCCGAGTTGATCCTGACGGTCTGCGCGTGCATCGCGCTCGTCATGGAAGTGATCCTGCCGTATCGCAAGAGCAAACTCACCGCTTACTTCTCGCTCGCCGGTATTGCGCTCGCGTTTATCTCGCTCGTCGTGCAGTGGCGGACGGTCGGCAGCGCTCTGCCGTTCGAAGGCTTCTACGGCATGGTCCGTATCGACGGTTTCGCACTCCTCTTTAAAGCGATCTTTCTTGTTGCCGCGGGGCTCGCCATCGGTATCTCGACGCGCTACCTCGATATCGAAGGCGAGCAGCACGGTGAGTACTACGCGCTCGTGCTCTTTGCGACCGTCGGCATGATGTTCATCGCCTGCGGTTACGATCTCATTTCGCTTTATATCAGTCTTGAGTTGATGGCGCTGACGTTCTACGTGCTCGTTGCGTTCACGAAGCGCGAGAAGCGTTCGAACGAAGCAGCGATGAAATACTTTCTGCTCGGCGCGTTTTCGTCCGGCGTGTTGTTGTATGGCATGTCGTTGCTTTACGGCGTGGCGGGTTCGACGAACATCGGCGAGATTGGGAGCCGGATCAGCCAGGTCGTGCCGCAGATTCAACAGGCAATCGATGCCGCAAAGACGTCGGGCGCGGGCGCCGACGATATCGTCAAGCTGCGGCCGTTGCTGCTGCTCGCGATGATCGCGCTCGGCGCGGGATTGTTCTTTAAAGTCGCGGCGGTGCCGTTTCACATGTGGGCGCCGGACGTTTACGAAGGCGCGCCGACTTCGGTTACGGCATTCTTATCTACCGCGTCGAAAGCCGCGAGCTTCGCTTTGTACGCGCGCGTCTTCAACGTTGCGCTCGGCGGGATGTATGCGGATTGGGCGCCGCTGCTCGGACTCGTCGCGGCGATCACCATCATGGTCGGCAACTGGGCTGCCGTTACGCAGGAAAATTCCAAACGGCTGCTCGCGTACTCGTCGATCTCCAACGCGGGTTACCTGCTGCTCGGTCTCGTCGCGAATAATCTCTACGGCTACATCGGTCTCATCGTTTATCTGTTCGTCTACACGCTGATGAACATGGGCGCGTTTGGCATCATCATCAGCCTGCGGCGTCGCGGCATTATCGGCGACAACGTCGACGACCTGAGCGGGCTTGGGCAGAAAGCGCCGGGCATGGCCGCGATGATGACGATCTTCATGTTGTCGCTCGGCGGGCTGCCGATTACGGGCGGGTTCATCGGTAAGTATTTTCTGTTTGGCGGCCTCATTCAACGCGGCACCGGGGCGGGCGGAAAGCATTGGTTCGTTTGGCTCGCTGTTTGGGCCATCGTCAACACGGTCGTCTCCTTCTATTACTACTTCCGCTTCATCAAGGTGATGTATCTCGGCGATCGCGTCGCCGACAACAAGCCGCTCGCGCTTTCACCGGCGCTGCAAACGGCCCTCGTGGTGTCGGTGATTGGCGTGCTAATCGTCGGTGTCTATCCGCAGCCGTTGATCCGCATTGCGCAGGAGCTGATTGGACCACTCGCGTCGACTGTCGCCGTTGCCTTGAAGTGATCGCCTACTACTTCCTCGCCGTAGTTTCCTGTTGGATCGGGATCAAGACGTTCATTGGTGGTGTGCGTTATGCGCGCTACGTGCGTCAGGAGACGGGGCGCGCGCTTGGTGATTATTGTCCCTTTGTGTCGGTAATAGCGCCGACGCGCGGCCTCGAGAAGGGATTTGTCGACAACGTTGGTCCTTTGCTTTCCCAGAACTACCCCGAATATGAAATCCGATTTGTGTTCGACGATCCGCAAGATCCCTCGCTCCCGCTTATTCGCGAGTTGGGCGGCCGAGTGGTTATTAGCGGGCCGGCAGATAGCACCGGCCAGAAAGTTCACAACTTGATCGTCGCCGTGCGTGAGATCGATCCGCGAACCGAAGTAATCGTCTTCGTCGATACGGACGCGCGGCCGAGTGAAAACTGGCTGCGGCAGCTTGTCGCGCCGCTCGCGGATGAAAATGTCGGCGCTGCGACAGGTTATCGCTGGTTCGTTCCCGAACGCGGCGGCCTTGCGTCACGTTTGCGCGGCGTGTGGAACGCGTCAGTCGCTTCTGCGCTCGGCGCAAATACGATGAAGAATTTTTGTTGGGGCGGTTCGACTGCGATTCGGCGTGCGACGTTTGAACGGCTGAATGTGGTGGACCACTGGCGCGGCACTGTGTCGGACGACTTCACGATCACGCGCGTGTTGAAGGAAGCGAAGCTGCCGATTCACTTCACGCCTAACTGTCTCGTGGCGTCAGTCGGAGATTGTGACTGGCGCGAGTTGGTCGAGTTCACTACACGACAGATCAAGATCACGCGGGTTTACGCGCCGCATCTTTGGCTGCCGCTGTTGCTCGGTTCGTCGCTGTTTGCGATAGCGTTCTTTGGTGGGATTGTTTTGCTGCTGGTGCGCGCGTGGTTAGGGAGTCCTGTTTGGTTGGTGCTGGCCTTGCTGGTCGTGATCTTCGCGCTCGGCGCTGCGAAAGGATTCATCCGCTGGCGCGCAGTCAACATTCCGCTCGCGCGTTATCGCCGCGAACTGCGACGCGATCTCGCAGCGCACGTCTTTCTCTGGCCGTTTGCGTCGCTGCTCTATCTTTACAACGCGATCGTCGCGGGCTTTTCGCGGCGCATCACGTGGCGCGGCATAACCTATAATTTGCGCTCACCTAATGAAGCTGTCATTATTTCTCGCGATTCCTGATGACGAATAAAGCGGTCCAACTCGTGCAACTGTTGCGCTCGTCGAAACGCGAGAAGCGCCTCGGCACTGTGATCCTCTTCGTGACCTCGCGCTGCAATGCGTTTTGCCAAACGTGCTTTTATCATGAAGAGCTGAACCAGCCCGGCGATCTCACGTTCGCGCAGCTCGAAAAGATTTCGCAAACGATGCCGCAGATCACCGACCTGTGGCTCTCCGGCGGCGAGCCCACGCTGCGCCGCGACGTCTCTGACGTGATCGATCTGTTCGTCAAAAATAACGGCGTCAAGCGCATCATCATCCCCACGAACGGCCTCATCAAGTCGCGCGTGTTCGAGATCGTCGATCGCGCTCTTGGTAACAACCCGCGGATCGATCTCTACCTGAACATCGCGCTCGACGGCTACGGCCAAACACACGATCGCATTCGCGGCGTGCCCGGCAACTGGACCAAGACGCTCGATTGCATCGAATCTCTTTACCCACTCAAGACCAAATACACTGATCGCTTCCGCCTCAACGTCAACACCGTCGTTTGCGCCGAAAACTACACCGAGATCGAGATGCTCGCCGAGTTCATGTGGGCCAACTACAACCTCGACGGCCAATACTTCAATATCATTCGCGGCGAGACGCTCGTCGGCGACGGCATCAAGCAAGTGCCGCCACAGGTCCTGCCCGCGATGTACGCGAAAGTCGCGAAGCTCACCAAGCGTTATGGGGATCGCATGTTTGCCGATGACGACGCCAGCAAACGCTTCGTGAAAAACGTCGCTTACGTCGGCACGATCACCACGCACTATCGCACGCAGCACGCGAACTTCGACCGCGCGACCCCGTGGGCGTTTCCGTGCACGGCAGGCGAGACGACGGCGGTGATCGATTACAACGGCGACGTGCGTGCGTGTGAGCTGCGAGAGAAATTCGCAACGCTCGCAGACTTTGATTACGACTTCGGCGCGTTGTGGAACGCGGCGGCACGCACGACCGAGCTCGCCGAGATCGACGGCGGCAAGTCGTGCTGGTGCACGCACGTCTGCTTTATTCACGACTCAATGCGCCACTCGCGCCGCGCGCTGCTCTACGAAGTGCCGAAAAACTTTCTTACTCGCGAGAGTTGGTAGCATGGCCGAATCCCCAAATCAGGACGAAAACCGCAAGACCGGCTTCGCTTATGCGGCGGGGATCACGTTGTTTGCCTCGGTCGCGGCCTTTTGCGCGGTCGGCTACTTCCTCGACAAGTGGCTAAAGACGGAGCCGTGGCTGCTCATCGTAGGCATCGTGATCGGCTCCGCGGCCGGGCTTTTCGAGTTTGTCCGTTTGAGTTCAAAGACGTATTAAATTAAAATCTCCCGCTTCGCGCATGGCGGATTCTTTAGACAATGCCATCAATCAGAGGATTTTCCGGACGATGGCGATTGCCACCGGGCTGAGTGTAGCTGTGTCTGCGCTCGCCGGCCCATGGCGCTTCACGACCGGCCTGCTCCTCGGCGGCGTCCTGGCCTTGTTTAATCATCGCTGGTTGAAAAACTCCGCGGCGGCCGCGATTCAACTCTCGACTGATCGCGGCGTGAAGCGACTCGGGCTCGCGCAGTTTCTGCTTCGTTACGTTGTGATCGCGGGGGTCGTGTTTGCGACGTACACGCTGGACCTCGTGTCGCTGCCGGCGGTGCTTGCCGGGTTGTGCAGTTTTGTCGTCGCCCTGATGGTTGAAGCTTTGAGAGAGTTCTATTTCGCAATTATCGAGCGAGAGGAAAAAATCAGTTGATGTTCTGGTTTCAGCACGCCGCCGCGCAGGCGGCAGAGCACGCGGGGGAAGCGGCAGAACATGCCGAAGAAGTCGAACACCAGGCGCCGATAATCGTGCAGCTTGTGAACCACTACTTTGGTCCAGCCGCACTCAACTTCGAGCTCAAGTACACGAAGCCGGTTTGGGACAAAGTGCTGGGCTGGTTCGGGTCTACACCCGAAGCCGCGTTTGGTCCATACACGGCTGACAACGCGATCCCGTGGTACACGGTGATGTTCTTCATCGCGTGCATCCTGAGCGTGGTGATCATCTGGATCTTTAAGGGCAAGCTATCGGAATCAGAACCCGGCCACGGCCAGCAGACGCTCGAAGTCAGCGTGCTCGCGGTGCGCAACATGGTGTCGGACATCATCGGACCACACGGCTTGAAATACTTCCCGGTCGTGATGACGTTCGCGGTGCTGATTCTCGTCTCAAACCTGATGGGACTCTTTCCCCTCTTCATGAGTCCGACGTCAGCGACCAGCGTCACGTTCGCTCTCGGTCTTGCCTCGTTTCTCTACTACAACTACATCGGCATCAAGGAGAATGGAATCGGTGGACACCTGGCCCACCTCGCTGGTCCCATCTGGTGGATCGCGCCGCTGATCTTTCCGATCGAGTTGATCAGTAATTTGATTCGTCCCTTTTCACTCGGCATCCGTTTGTTCGGCAACTTGTTTGCCGACGAGAAGGTGCTGGAAACGCTCTCCGGACTTGCGCCGCCGTGGACGTGGCCCGCGCCGATTCTGCTGATGCCGTTGAGCGTGTTCGTGGCTTTGATTCAGACTTTTGTTTTCATACTGCTGTCGCAGTTGTACATCAGCGAAGTGTCGCATCCGCCGCACGAGACGCATGGCGCGCACGGCGAGGAAGCGTACGACGGCGATGAATATATTGCTCCAGTCCTGACTTAATTCGGCTTTATCCGCAGCGCGCGGCGAGCGATGCAATCACTGCGGTTGTACACGTTGTCGCGTACCCTGAGATTGCACCGGGAGAAGTTTCGGCAATTCATAGCAAGGGAATGTCTGTCTCGCAGGAGCGCCGTTGTAAGAGGGGCGGTGGATACCGGAAA
The DNA here is from genome assembly GCA_946480785.1 of uncultured Blastocatellia bacterium. The sequence continues at coordinate 9,187 of CAMLLD010000086.1, forward strand.
CAGGCGAAATAATAACGCCGGAATTGCTCGCAAGGTGCAACGTTGATCAACTTTTGGGAGGAAACATGAGCAAACTAAGAATGTTGCTCTTCGCCGTCGTCGGGATTCTGATGAGCGGCCTGACGGTATTTGCGCAGGAGGTTGGTGGGGCCGCTGACAACGCGAGTTCGGTGAGCAAGTACCGCGCACTCGCGGCGGGCATCGGCTTCGGTATCGCCGTGATTGGTGGCGCCATCGGGCAGTCGCGCGTGGGCGCGGCGGCATGCGAAGGCGCGGCGCGCAATCCGGGCGCGGCCGGTCGTATCCAGACGATGATGATTCTCGGTCTGGCGCTGATCGAGTCGCTGGTGTTGTTTGCGCTGTTGGTCGTGTTTGCGGTCGTCAAGCCGAGCTAGTCAGACTAACATCGAACACGTAATTGGGGCGGCGCTTTATGGCCGCCCCTAACACTAGACAGGATTACAGAAGTTACAAGATGTTCTAACCCAAGTGTGTCCCTCCAGTTCCCTTACACCCTCCTGTTAGTCTTGTACATCCTGTCGGGTTTCGGAGTTTTACAGCGTGTGATAGGCTGGCGTTCTCCCGATGAACCGAGAAGAGGCGCAACCGAGAGATGAAAAAATGTCCGCATTGCGGAGTTGAATATCCTGACGCCAATACACTCTGCCCCGCTGATGGCGTTGCGCTCGAAACCACCGGTGACTCACTAATCGGTTCCACTCTCGCCGGAAAATATCGCATCGACGAACGCCTCAACGCCGGCGGTATGGGCACTGTCTACCGCGGCACTCACATCCTGATGGACAAGACCGTGGCGATCAAAGTCCTACGTCCTTCGCTCGCTGCCGACGAAAAAATCGTCGCGCGCTTTTCACGCGAAGCACGCGCCGCCTCTCGCATCTCACACCCAAACGCGCTCATGGTCACCGACTTCGGCGAAGACGAAAACGGCATCGTCTTTCTCGTGATGGAATACCTGAGCGGCCGCACGTTGAAGCAATTGATCCGCGAGGAAGGCCCGCTGCCCTTGCCGCGCGTTGTCGACATCACGCGCCAGGTTGCGGACGCGCTCAACGCCGCGCATCAACAAGGCGTCATTCATCGCGATCTCAAAAGCGACAACATCATGTTGCTCGACACCATGACGGGCGATCACGCCAAAGTGCTCGACTTCGGTATCGCGAAGATCAAGGAACCCGACGGCAATCGCGACACCGGCGGCTTGACCGCGCCAAACCTCGTGATCGGCACGCCGCAATACATGTCGCCGGAACAATGCTCGCAGGACTCAGAGATCGACGCGCGCTCCGACATCTATTCGCTCGGCGTAATCTTGTACGAGATGCTGGTGGGCCACGTCCCGTTCACGGCGGAGTCGCCGACGATGGTGATGATGAAGCACCTGCAGGAACCCGTGCCGTCGGTGCTCGACGAGCGGAAGGACCTGCCCGCGTCTGTGGGCCGTGTGATCGCGCGCGCGATGGCGAAGCTGCCGGCGAATCGTTATCAAAACCTCGCGGAGATGGTTGAGGATCTGACGATTGCGTCGGGCACGGCGCAGTTTGCTCCCGTGCCGGTGCAACCAACGGTCAATACCGGTGCGACGTCCGCAGCCGCGAGTGACGATCAAGACGAGCTGACCGTCGTAAGAGCCAGGCAAGAACCGCCGCCCCCAGCGCCCGTGACGCCGCGGCGTGCGCCGGTGACAGTGCCGATCCAGGGAGCGACTCCGGTCGCGCCCGCAGCGGCTGTTGCCGCGCCCGCGAGTTTCAATCCGTTGAAGGTGATCATTCCGTCAGTGGTCGCGTTGCTCGTGGTGTTCGCGGTTATTTACGCGCTCAAGCGAACGTCGGCTACGGAGACAACGAACACGAACCAGCCGCAGCAAAACCTCGCCGCCGATCCGAACAGTCAACCAGTGCAAGTTGGCCCGTCGCCGACCGGAAAAGGTGAAGAGGGAATTCCGTCGGGTGGCAGAGTGAGTGCCAACGCGAATACCAATGCGAATGCGAACGCAGAGGTTTCACCCGCGCCCATTGAGGACGTGAGTCCAACGGCGAACGTGAACGCGAACGACAACAGCAACGCAAACACGAACTCCAACACGAATCGCAAAGCGCCCGCTTTGCCTGAGCCCACGCGCAGTATCGTGCCCGAAGCAGTGCCTTCACCAGTGACGCCGAAGCCGACCGTTGAGAAAGCCCCGCCCGTCCCAACGCCAACGTTGCCCCCGCTATAGCACGCTCAATAGCAACTGCCGGAACTCAACTTCATTTTGTATCGCGATCTCGATCTCGAAGACGTACCACGGAAGTGTGAGTGAGAGTGAGCGCAGCTTTACGGCGTCTTTCGCGGTGGTGATTAAGTTGGTAGCGCCGGCGCGAGTCGCTTCGTTGAGCAGACGATCGACGTCGTGTTGCGTGTAGGCGTGATGATCCGCGAAGGTTTTTTCGAGCACGACGTTGTAGCCCGCTGCGCGTAGCTGAGTGAAGAACGATTGGGGATTACCCACAGCACAAATGGCTGCCACCGGCGCAGCGATGGGGAGCAGAGTTTTCAGCGGACGCATGCTTGATTCAAAGACGGGGCGGTCGTGGACAAGATCGCGGATCTGCGTCGTGAGGGCAGCGAGGTTGTTGACCTGCTCACAGCGCGTGAGCACGACGCAGTCGGCGCGGCTCAAGCCGGAAAGCGGTTCGCGCAAACGACCGTAAGGTAAGAGCTCGCCATTACCTTCAGCGGCGCCCCACGGATTGGTCGCGTCGATCGTGACGATGTTCAAGTCGCGCGCGAGACGCAGGTGTTGAAAGCCGTCGTCGAGAACAAAGCAGTCGGCGCCGAGGTTTTCGATCGCATAACGGCCGGCGCTGATGCGATCGATGTTGCTGATCACGGCAGCGGACCCGATCAGCTTCGTTGCGAGCAGGTAAGGTTCGTCGCCGGCTTCGGCCGGTGTCGCGAGTATCGTGTGGCCGTCGGAGACGACGACCTGGCGCTGCGGGTTCTCGCGGCCGTAGCCGCGCGTCAGTATGCAGACGCGCTTGTCTTCGGCCGCAATGGTCTTTGAGATCCATTCGACGAGCGGTGTTTTCCCAGTGCCACCGACAGTCATGTTGCCGACGCTGATCACGGGACGAGCGAGTTTCGTCGTATGGAACGTGCCGCGTTGATAGAGCGAGATCCGCGAGCGTGTGACCGCGCCATAGAGTGCACTGAGTGGCGGAAGCAGCAACGATTTCATGAAGTGTGCGCGTTAACGGGCAGGAGCGAGTCTGATCGCGAACAGTCGGGTTGTTTGCCGGAAAGGAGCGGCGCGATCAAACGCATCGTACGCTCGGCTGCGCCCTGATTTGCGTCGATGATGTTTCTCGCCCGCGCCCCTAATGCCCGTCTCCATTCAACGTCGGCAAGTAGACGCTGAAAGACCTCAGTCAACTTCGCTACTGCTTCAGCGCCGTCGACCGGCGGCAGTTGTACGATCGCGTTTGCTTCGTTGAGCAGATCGACGATCGCGTGAAAGTTGTGTGTGTGCGCGCCGGTGACGACTGCAACGCCGTGCGCCGCCGGCTCGAGAACGTTGTGTCCGCCGCGATCGACGATGCTGCCGCCGACGAACACCACCGTCGCCAGCGAATAAATGGACGGCAACTCGCCAATCGTGTCCAGCAGAATCACGACGGCCTCGGCGTCACTCGGCTGCGGCGCGTTTGTTCGTCTGGCCCAACTCAAACCGCTCGCTTCAAGCAACGTCGCCACTTCAGCGAACCGTTCGGGCTTTCGCGGCGCGATCATCAACCGTGCGCCCGACGACTCGCGCAGTTTTTTAAAACTCTCCAGTACGATCTTCTCTTCCGGCGCGTGCGTACTCGCCGCGACTACCAGCGGCTTCCCTCGCAAACCAAATCGGGTTTTTATATCGGTGTTTTGATCCGTGTAACTTCCGGACTCAAACTTCAGGTTTCCAGCAGTAAACACGGACTCAACCGACATACCTAAGACCCGAATCCTTTCCGCGTCCTTCTCCGACTGCATCACGGCCATCGTCACACCTTCCAACACACGCCGCCAAAAGAACCTGATCCGCCGATAACGCGCAAACGACTTTCGCGAAATCCTCCCATTAACAACCGCGACCGGAATCTCCCGCTCCTTACACTCCCGCAAAAAGTTCGGCCACAACTCCGTCTCCATCACCAGCACCACCGCCGGACTCACTGCCCGTAACACACGCCGCACGGTCCAACGCCAGTCAAAAGGAAAATAGATCACGCGCGCCGCTTCGGTCCTGAACAGATCGCGTGCGAGTTTCTGTCCCGTCAACGTCACGGTCGAAACAACCAGCGCATGATGCGGCCACTCGCGCCGCAGTCGTTCAACCAGCGGCCGCGCTGCCTGCGTCTCCCCAACGGAAACACAGTGCAGCCAAATCACTGGTTGCTTGTCGAGCGGAGGAACAAAACCAAGACGCTCGCGCAGACCGTCGACGTACTTGCGGTGCGCGAGCGCCTGAAACAGGAAGTAAGGTGAGAACAGCAGCAGGCCCAGCGATAGAAGTAAGCTGTAGGCCAGATACATTTATTTCGCCCGTTCGATGTAACGCCCTTCCGTCGGATCGACCCTGATCCGGTCGCCTTCGTTGATGAATGGAGGCACTGTAATCGTCACGCCGTTCTCGAGTGTAGCGGGTTTGTTGACATTGGAAACAGTCGCGCTCTTCAGCGTCGGTTCGGTTTGCACCACAGTCAACTCCATCGACGGCGGCAGGTCGATACCGATCGGCGCGCCTTCGTAAAACTCAGCCTGAAGTTTCAGACCCGGTGTCAGCCACTGCGTAGCGTCGCCCAGATCATCTTCGCTCAACGCGATCTGCTCGTAGTTCTCGGTGTTCATGAAGTGATGGTGCGAGCCATCGGAATAGAGATACTCCATCTCGTGCTGTTCGAGCGATGCGCGGTCCACGGTATCGGCGGAACGAAAGCGATGTTCAAAAGAAGCGCCAGTACGAATGTTGCGCAGCTTGGTCTGCACCATCGCGCGCAGGTTGCCGGGCGTGTGGTGACGAAACTCGACGACCTTGCAGGGTTGGCCCTCGAAAACGATCACCATGCCGCGTCGTATCTGGGTTGCAGGAATAGCCATATAACTGAATTCTCCGTTTGAAAATTAGGTGGTTTGACAAAAGGCGTAGTCTAGCATGGAACAAAGTTTAAGGGCGATCCTCTGAATCCGCGTTCAGAGCGACCGCCCTTTTTTGAGGAGCCCACCTACCTCGGTTGTATTCACTCGAACCCCCCGAGATAGTTCCACAATCTACGCGGCGCAAATTTACGCGGCACGAGCGCGCGGCACGCGACGCAGACGGGCCAGGCGATCGAGCCACTTCTGCGCCTGCTCGTAATACGGAAAGCGCCGCTCGTCGAGGCGAAACGCGCTCGTGTGATAGTAACGACGGCCCTTGATCAATCGCGCCGGATGCTTGATGTGCAGCATCTCGTGATAAAGGATGTACTCGACGAACCACTCGGGCACGTCTTTCGAATCGAGCGTCTTGCTGATCGTGATGCTGTCGTAGATGTGATCGTGATGGCCGAGAATGCTGCGCGTGCGTCGTTGCGACCAGGTGATCGTCGGCTTGGGAATCTCGCCGTCGAAGTAGCGGCGGTTCAACTTCGCGAACATCCGGTCGAGATCGTAAACCTCGCCCTGCGCAGTGGAGATCATCTTGCGCCCGCGCCCGCGGCGCGCGAGGTCCGACGAACGCATCACCGACGGCGTCAACGAATACTCGCGATAGACGCGGTCGTGAATCGTCGGCACTTTCTTCCCGAGCAGCCGCGCGACGAGGATCCAAGCGAGGGCGCGCAGCACTTCCGGCGGCGCGTCCTTGCAGATGTCTGACAGTCTCACGTAAACGCGGCCCGAGCGCAGCCGAATCGTGTGTCGCAGGCCGGCGTAGGGATAAAACCGGACTTCAATCGCGGGCACACCTCGATTGCCGCCAGTATGACGAAACGCGTCGGCGAAAAATTGTGTTACTTCGTTCATGTGAGTACTGCGCCCTGAGAACTGCCCGGATAGGAGGCTCAATCTTAAGGACGGGCAAGTAGAACCGTCAACCTGTGGCGGGGAGGGAACAACAAACCCTGTAAAATCAGCCAGTTAATCGGCCGAGCGGAAGCCGAAAGCCATTGTTTGCAGGTGTTTGAGTAAATCTTTATACTGCGAGGCGGTGGAATTTATGCCCCGTCGAGCCTCTAATCTGCAAGCCACTGAAAAAGGCGCTCTGGACTCCCGCGCGGAAATCCTGCTGGCGGCGCTGATCAAAGAACACCTCGTGACCGGCGAGGCCGTCGGGTCGCGTGTGTTGTCTGACAGGTTCGCGCACGGCTACGGCTGGAGTCCGGCGACGATTCGAAACGTGATGGGCGAGCTCGAAGAGGCGGGCTTCGTCGACCAGCCGCACACGTCCGCCGGCCGCGTACCGACTGACAAAGGCTATCGCTACTACGTCGACAACATGCTCGGCGAGGCGCGCCTGTCGCGCAGCGATCTAAAGGCGATCGATCAACTGTTCTCAATCAGCGACATCGATGCGGCTTCGTCGCCGGACCGGCTCATGGAAACGGCGTCGCACGTGCTCTCGGCGCTTTCGCAGAACGTCGGCATCGTCATTTCACCTTCGCTTGCCGAGAACCGCCTCAAGCACATCGAGTTCGTGCAGCTTCCGGACAAACGCATTCTCGTCGTGCTCGTGTCGAGTGCGAGCATGATTCACAACAAGGTCATCCGCGTTTCGGACGAGTTCAGTCAAGACGAGCTCGACCGCACCGCGCGCTACCTGAACACGGAATTCAGCGGCAAGAGTTTGTTGACGATTCGCGCGGAGATCGTCGAGCGCATGAAGGAAGAGAAGGCGCTCTACGATCGGCTGCTGCAAAACGCGGTGCTATTGTGCGAGCGCAGTCTCGAAGGCGAGGAATCGAGCGGCGGCGACGTTTACGTCGATGGCGCTTCAAACATTCTGATCAAGCCCGACTTCGACGACGTCGAACGCATGCGCGACCTGTTTCGCATGTTCGAAGAGAAATCTCGCCTGATCAAGATTCTCAACGAGTGTGTGCACGAGCATCCTTACTCCGGCGACGTGCACGTCGTCATCGGCCGCGAACATCCGACCGACTCGATGCGGAGTTGCGCCCTGATCACCGCGCCATATCAGGTGGGGCAGAATGGCAGCCTCGGCACATTGGGCGTCGTCGGCCCGATGAGAATCGAGTATGCGCGGATAATGGCTATGGTAAACTACATGGCGCGTTTGATAGAGCATCGCCTCGGAGAACAGGCCGCCTCGTAAAGCCGCATCGCATTCCGATCATGGACGTGGATCCCGATACCGAAAACGACCTCTTTACGTCTGGCGAAGAAGACAATCTTCCCTCGTTTACTGACGATGAAGCGCAGCCGGAAGGCAGCGAAACCACCGGCGGCCCGGCTACGGCGGAGCTGGTCGCGACGCGCTCGGAGCTGAAGCGCATCGAGGCCGAGAACGCGCAACTGAAAGATCAACTCGCGCGCCGCCAGGCTGACTTTGAAAACTATCGCAAACGCGTCGAGCGTGAACGCAGCGAGACTTACAATCGTGTCGTCGCGGACGTCGCGGCGAAGTTGTTGCCCGTTTCCGACAACCTGAAACGCGCGCTCGAAGCTGAGTCGTCTGTCGAAGCAGCGGAGTCTGACGAGTTTCGCCACTTCCTGAGTGGCGTGGATCTAATCTGGAAGCAACTCAACGGCGTCCTCGAGGCGCTCGGCGTCAAGCCGATCCCGGCCGTTGGCGAACCATTTGATCCTCACGTTCATGAAGCGGTGGTCACCGAAGCCACCGACGAATACGAGCCCGACACGGTGATACAGGAGATTGTTGCTGGCTACCGCCTCGGCGATAAACTGATTCGCCCCGCCCTGGTGAAAGTTGCGACACGAAAGTAGCTGCCGCACTGAACGCGCGGACCGAAGATAATGGGAAAAGCTATCGGCATTGATTTGGGCACGACCAATTGCTGCGTCGCCGTGCTGGAAGGCGGCGCAGTACAGATCGTGCCGAATAAAGAAGGCGGCCGGACGACGCCGACCGTCGTCGGCTTCACCGAGAAGGGCGAACGTCTCGTCGGGCAGATCGCGAAACGCCAGGCCGTGACGAACGCGGCGAACACGGTTTACGCGGTCAAACGTCTCATCGGCCGCAAGTTCAACTCGCCGGAAGTCGAGCGCATGCGCGAGACGTCCGCGTTTGAGATCGTCGATTCGTCGAATGGCGACGCGCGCGTGAGCGTGCAGGGTCGCAGTTACAGTCCGCCGGAACTGTCGGGCATCGTGCTGCAACGTTTGAAAGCGGCGGCCGAAGATTTCCTCGGCGAGGCCGTGACGGACGCGATCATCACCGTCCCCGCTTACTTCGACGACACGCAACGCCAGGCGACTAAAGACGCCGGCAAGATCGCGGGACTGCAAGTCGAACGCATCATCAACGAGCCGACAGCCGCGGCGCTCGCTTACGGTCTCGGCAAATCAAACTCGGAACGGATCGCGGTTTACGATCTCGGCGGCGGCACGTTTGATATTTCGATTCTGGAAATGAACGACGGCGTGTTCGAAGTTTTGTCCACTTCGGGAAACACGTTTCTCGGCGGCGAGGATTTCGACGAACGCATCATGAACTGGATGGCGGGACAGTTTCTCGACGACACCGGCATCGACCTGCGCCAGGACCGGCTCGCGTTGCAGCGCCTGAAGGAAGTCGCGGAGCGCGCCAAGTGCGATCTGTCGTCGGCAACGGAAACGGGCATCAATCTCCCGTTCATCGCCGCGGACGCTTCCGGTCCGAAGCATTTCAACAAGACGTTGACACGCGAACAATTCGAAACGCTCGTCAGCGATCTCGTCGACCAAACGATCGAACCGTGTTTGACGGCGCTGAAAGACGCGAACCTGCAACCGGCGGACATTCACAAGGTGATTCTCGTCGGCGGCCAGACGCGCTCGCCGATCGTCGAGCGCACGGTCGAGAAGATCTTCAGCCGTAAGCCGTCGTCGGAAATCAATCCGGACGAAGTGGTCGCGATGGGCGCGGCGATTCAGGGCGGCGTCTTGAGTGGCGACGTGAAAGACATCGTGCTGCTGGACGTGCTGCCGCTGAGTCTCGGCCTGGAAACGCGCGGCGGTCTGTTTACGAAGATCATCCCGCGCAATTCGACGATTCCTTTGCGCGAGAGCCGCACGTTTACAACCGTTGTCGACAATCAATCATCCGTTGACATTCACGTTTTGCAGGGTGAGCGCGAGGTCGCGCAGGGCAATCGTAGTTTGGGCAGGTTTGAGCTCGTCGGGATTCCACCGAGTCCGCGCGGCGTGCCGCAGATCGAGGTTTCGTTCGAAGTCGACGCAAACGGAATCGTGTCCGTGTCGGCGCGCGACAAAGCCACCGGCCGCGAACAGGCGATGCGCATCACGCCGACTTCCGGCCTCGCTCCGGAAGAGATCGATCGTTTCATCCGCGAGGCGGAAGACTTCGCCGACAGCGATCGCAGCGCGAAGGAAACCGTGTTGATGCGCAACAAGCTGGAGTCGCTGCTGCGAAACACGAAGAAGTCGTTTATGAAATTCGGCGGGATGCTGACTGAGGAACAGCAGAATCAGGCCGAAGATGTTTTCGCCGAAGCGCAGGAGACAGCGAAGTCGGATCGAATCGATGAAATGAAGAAGGCCATGGCGACCCTGGAGTCGATAGGCATGCTATTAACGTCCGCGATGCTTGGCGCCACGGATGCAACCACAAGTGAAGTTTAGAGAATGAGCAAACGAGATTATTACGAAGTTTTAAGTGTCAGCCGCACGGCGACGGACCAGGAGATCAAGAGTGCCTACCGGCGCCTCGCGGTGAAGTATCACCCTGACAAGAATCCTAACGACGCGACAGCGGAAGAGAAGTTCAAGGAAGCAGCCGAAGCTTACAGCGTGTTGTCGGATACGCAACAACGGCAGCGTTACGATCGCTTCGGTCACGCAGGCGTTTCGAGCAGCGCGGCGGGCGGCGCCGGAAACTGGGGCGCGCCCGGTTTCGGCGGCATCGAAGACATCCTCGGCGATCTGTTTGGCTTTGGTGACGTGTTCGGCGGCGGCCGCGGTGGCGCGCGACGTTCGTCAGCGCAACGCGGCGCGGACCTTCGTTACGACCTCGAGATCACACTCGAAGAAGCCGCCACCGGCATGACTGCGCAACTGCGCATTCCGCGTCTCGAAACATGCGAGACGTGCAAAGGCTCGGGCGCGAAAGAAGGCACGCAACCGGAAACGTGTTCGACGTGCGTGGGCAGCGGTCAGGTTCGTTATCAGCAAGGGTTCTTTTCCGTCGCGCGAACGTGTCACGTTTGCCGTGGCGCGGGACGCGTCGTCAAAGATCCGTGTGCGAGCTGCAACGGCGCGGGCCGCGTCGAGCGCGAGAAGCAGATGGAAGTAAAGATTCCGGCCGGGGTCGAAACCGGCTCGCGATTACGCGTTTCTGGTGAAGGAGAGTCCGGAAGCCAGGGGGGCGCGCCGGGCGACCTTTACGTGGTTATCCACGTTGCCGAGCACGACAAGTTTGAGCGACAAGGTAGCAATCTTTATGAGGCCGTGCCGATCTCGTTCGCGCAAGCCGCGCTCGGCGCCGATCTCATGGTGAAGACGCTCGATGGCGAGGAGAAACTCAAGGTTCCGATGGGCACGCAAACCGGCACGGTGTTTCGTCTCCGCGGCAAGGGCATGCCCGCGCTCGGCGGACGCGGCAAAGGCGATCTCTTCGTTTCCGTGACCGTGATGACGCCGACGTCGCTGACGCGGGAGCAACGCCGTCTGCTCGAGCAGTTGGCCGACGTGGAAAGCAAAGATCTGGAAGACAAAGGACTGGTCGATAAGGTACGCGATATCTTTGGTTGATTCGGTTTGGAGGTCTTTATGATTTCAGTTACCCGACACATACGTTTTCTTATCTCCCTGTGCGGGTTGGTGCTGTTGTTGTCCCTCACTGCATTCGCACAGGATCCGATGGACGCGTGGAAGGAGTACAACTTCCGCAGCAATCCCATCAAGCAAGCCCAGGTTCAGAACCTCGAACTCTACGAATTAAAACTGTTGCGTGGTCTGGTCTTCGGACGCCACGGTCGCGTCTTCAAGGACAGCGAAATCAGCGCCTTCTTGAAGGACCAGTCCTGGTACAAGCCGGACCCGGATTTCACTAATGCGATGCTCAACGACACTGAGCGTCGTAGTCTCGATGTGATTCGCATCGCCGAGGCCGCAAAGCACGAGACGATTCAACCCGGCGACATGCGTTTATGGCGCGACCGCGCTATCCCGCTGAAGAAACTCGGCAAGCACAGCGGCGCTGAGTGGAAAGTGTTAATCGCTGAAGTCGAGGCGATTCACGGCAAGCGCTTCGACGACGACCCGTGGCTGCAAAAGTATTTCGACGAGCGTTACTGGTACGTTCCGAGTGACAAGTACGACGCGAAGAAGCTGACGCCGATTGAAGTGAAGAACATCGAGATTCTCAGTGGCGCGCAGAAGAAACAGCGCAACGTGGCGTTGTTGCCGGGCGACATGGAGTATTTCGAAAACCGCGCTATCTCCGAGCAGATGCTGCAGGGGTTGAGCCTGCACGAGCTGCGTCTGTTGCGCAACGAAATCTACGCGCGGCATGGCCGGCAGTTTCGCGCCGAGTGGTTGCAGCAGTATTTCTACTCGCAGCCGTGGTACGCGCCGGATGAGAACTTCAAAGACGAAGAGCTTTCGGGCAACGACAAAACGAACGTCGAAACTATCGTTGCTTACGAGAACCGGATTCACCAGGAGTTGAGCACGAAACCGATCGCGCGGACGCTCTTGGAAGGCTTGTTTCTCGAAGACGCGAAGCAGATGCGCGACGAGATTTACGCGCGACACGGCAAGGTATTCAAGGAGCCGTGGCTGCAAAAATACTTTTCGAGTTTCGACTGGTACAAAGCCGACCCGAACTTTACCGACGCGGCGTTAACGGAGGTGGAGAAGAAAAACATCGCCACCATTGCCGCGTACGAGAAGCGTGCCGTCACCGCGATGAGCACGATAGAGGGTTGATAAGGCCCACTCAGGCCTCGCGTGACGAGGCCATCCAAGAAATCCCTGTTGAAAGTTAGAGACGATAGCGGGCACCCGCGCGTTTAGCGGCTTCTTCCGCGAGGTCGATGTTTTGGAGACGAAGGGTGACGTCGGCGTTTAAATCAAGCGCGTCGTGTTGACCGGCTTGTAGTTTCACAGTGCCGGCGGCGGCGATCATCGCGGCGTTGTCGGTTGAGAGATGCGGTGAGGGGAAATAGACGGGCAGTTCCAATCCCGACGCCATCTCGCGTGCGACCTCGCGCAACTTCCCATTACAAGCCACGCCACCCGCGACGATCAAAGTCTTCGGATAATTCTCTTCCGCGACGCGCTCCATCGTCTTCACTAACGACTGCACCACCGTGTGCTGAAAACTCGCCGCGAGGTCCTTGATCTCCTGCGACGGCTCGCCACCATTCTCCACCGGTCGCAAGCCACTCTCGCGCACGTGCTTCGTCACCGCTGTCTTCAAACCGCTGAAACTGAAATCCGGCAAGCCGTCGCCCATGCGCGGCAACGAGAATGGCACCGCCTGCGGATCGCCTTCGCGCGCGAGACGTTCGATGATTGGCCCACCCGGATAACCAAGCCCGAGCAGCTTCGCCACCTTGTCAAACGCTTCGCCAGCCGCGTCGTCGCGCGTGCGCGAAAGCACCTTGTACTTGCCGGGCTCGGGAATGAAAAAGATGTTTGTGTGCCCGCCCGAAACGATCAGCGCCTCCGCGGGATATTCGATCGGCGGATTCTCAAACGCGACCGAGTAGATGTGTCCTTCGATGTGATTCACGCCGACAAAGGGTTTGTCGAGCGCGTACGCCATCGCTTTAGCGTACGACACGCCGACGAGCAACGAGCCGACGAGACCCGGGCCGACAGTGACTGCAAGGCCGTCGACATCGCGCGCGGTCAGGTTCGCGCGCTCAAACGCTTCGTTGACAACAGGCACGATCTTGTCGAGATGTTCGCGCGAAGCGAGCTCGGGGACGACGCCACCGAAGCGTTTGTGAATGGGAACTTGCGAAGAGATCACGGATGAGAGGATCTCGCGGCCGTCGCGCACGAGCGCGGCGGCTGTTTCGTCGCAGGAGGTTTCGATACCGAGAACTAGCATAGGCCACAGATGAACACGAAAAACACAGATTGAATTCTAGCAAGAGTAAAAGCTCAGTGACGAATCGCCTTGTTTTAGCACGCGCGTGCGGCGCAACGCGCCGACCGTGTCCGGCAGATCAGTTTTGTGATGGTGTTCGACCACGAGCAGACCGTCGTCGTTGAGTAGTTGTGACGAGCCGAGGATCTCGAGCGTGGGCAGGTAGTCTTGTTTGTAAGGCGGGTCGAAGTAGACGAGGTCCCAGCGATCGGCGGTGTGCGACGAGGTCTGTTTAAGAAACTCCGTCGCCTCTGAACAGTAGATGTCTCGTTCCGCTTCTGATACCTGGCACAAGTTCAGGTTCGACTCGATGAGCTGACAACTCTTTCGCGAACGATCGACAAACGTCGCGTGCGTCGCACCGCGCGAGAGCGCCTCAATGCCGACCGCGCCCGAGCCGGCGCACAGATCGAGAAACCGCGAGTCCGGCACGCGCGCGGCGATCACGTTGAAGAGCGTCTCGCGCAAACGATCCGACGTCGGCCGCACCTGCATCGACGGCGGGCTCTTCAAATTTCGCCCCTTAAACTTTCCCGCGATAACACGCATAGCTCAGTGCTTGAGATTATCTTCAACCTACCGCTGCGAGTTCGAATCGCGTGTCCTGTTTGACGCGCGCGACGAGCTTCGCCGTCACCGGCGACTTCTCCTTACTCAAATAAAATTCGGCTTCGCGCTTTGCGTTCTCCAGCAACTCGCGATCGCGCACCAAATTTCCGATCCGAAACTCCGGCAAACCCGACTGCCTCGTGCCGAGCAGTTCGCCTGGGCCACGAATCTCCAGATCCTTTTCCGCGATGACGAAACCGTCGCTCGTCTTCGCCATGATGCCGAGACGTTCTTCCGCCACCGCTGTTTTCTTGTCGCTCGTCAACAACACGCAGTAACTCTTCTCCGCGCCGCGGCCGACACGTCCGCGCAACTGATGCAATTGCGACAGTCCGAACCGTTCCGCATGTTCGACAATCATCACCGACGCGTTCGGCACGTCGACGCCGACCTCGATCACGGTCGTCGAAACGAGAATATTGATCTCGCCCGCGACGAACGCGCGCATCACTTCTTCTTTCTCCGCCGGCTT
>CAMLLD010000087.1 GCA_946480785.1 uncultured Blastocatellia bacterium
GCAACTGGTCCTTGATCACAGAGTCGTCATTGAGCTCCTGATCGGCCATCTTCTGCACCTGGCCGAGAATAAACTTGAAGCCATTAACCGGCGCCATCAACAGGTCATCAATCAAAAACATTTGCTCAACTCACGCGTGCAGAACCGATCAACTCGCCACTGCCTCGGTCGCGCCTTCGCCGCGCTCCAGTTTCAAACGAATGTGAACGAAGTTATACGGCGGCCACGGCCCTGTGTACTTAAACGACAACTTCCCTTCGTACTTCGCCGCGATCTCCTTCACTTTCTGATCGAACTCCGCTTCCCGATCGCGTTCGATTAAAAACGCCGCGTTCATGATCATGCGATCGCCGATCGGTTTGTTCGCACGCGATGCAACTGCCGTGTCGCGCAAATGCGAATAGACTTCCCGAATGTACGCATCGGCCTGATCCGTCATCGCCGTCTCGATCAAGCGTCCCAACTGCATGCGCGCGAAATACGTCGAACCCGTCGTCCGCGAGGTGATCTGTTCTTTCAAATGCCGGATCTCATCGTCTTTGTCTTCGAGCTCGGCGGTGACTTTGTCGCGGTCCCAGTTCACCTTGAGTCCAAACTCCACCTTGCCTTCCATCTTCGCCAGCACGTCGCGCAACGCGTCGTACGTGCCGCGAATCAGCTCGACGATGTCTTCTTCGGTGCGAAACAGCGCGCCGAACGCCATCGGCAACACGGTGAATTCGCGCATCACCGTCTCGTTTACCTGCTCGTGCGCAAACACATTCTCGCGGGTCGGGTCGTAAACCACGAGCGGCGTGTTGGAAACCACCGCCGCGAGACCTTTGTGATGCACTGTGTAAACGTCGTCACCACGCGCACCGATGCCCATCGGTCCGAACGAACGCGGTTCGCCCGTTTCAATAATGCAGTAGACGTACTTGCCTTCAGGCACTGTTTCGACACTGGGGGATTGTTCTTCTTTACTCATTTACTTTTTCGGGTATTCGCAGCCGGTTGGTGGGCTGCGTTACGGCCCGCAAGGACCCGAGATGGTATTACGAGGCAGATGATAATCAGATACGGGCTTCGCGGCAAGCTTTGTTGAATTAATTCAAAACATAACTTTGCCGGTGCGAGGAAAACCGGATGATTGTGATGCAGCAGGCCGGATTTTCAACGCGGAAAACACGCCGATAACGCAGACGGCGCTGGCATGGACGTTGCTCCCCTACCGATACGACTCGATTCCAGATTCGACAAAGGAGAGACGCGGTCATGCTTTGGACAATAATAGTGATTTTGTTGGTGCTGTGGCTGCTGGGACTGATTGGGCACGTTGGCGGCAGCTTGATTCACCTGCTCCTGGTTATCGCGGTGATAGTTTTGATCATCAACCTTGTAACCGGCCGCCGCGCGGTCTAGCCATTCACTACGCGGACGTGAGGTCGCTGTTGGCCGGGCCTTGGTAGACTCGGCCATCAGCGCGGTACTTCGATCCGTGGCACGGACAATCCCAGGTTTTCTCCGTCGAGTTCCACGCAACGACGCAGCCGAGGTGTGGACAAACCGCCGAACGCTTGTGGACCATGCCGCCTTCGTCGCGATAGACGGCAACCTTCGATAAACCTTCGCGCATAATCGCACCGGCGCCGGGCTTCAATTCATCGACTGACTTGATCTCGCCCGCAGTGACGTAGTCTGCAAACTGCTCTGCGACGTTGATGTTTTCGCCCGCATACTCCGCAAACGCGCGCAACGTGATCCGCGACGGGCTGTAGAGATCTTCCCACGGGTTCTTTCGCCCTTGCAGTAGATCCGTGAGCAACATGCCGGCAATCGTGCCGTGCGTCATGCCCTGACCGGAATCGCCGGTCGCGATGAAGACGTTGTCATCGTCGAGCGGATTGCGGCCGATGAATGCGATGCCATCAACGGGTTCCATCACCTGGCCCGACCAGCGGAAATCCACTTCGCCAACTTGCGGCCAGCGCTCGCGTGTCCACTGCTCGAGTCGGCCGAACCGCTCCCTACCATCATGTTCCTGGCCGGTCTTGTGATCTTCGCCGCCCACGATCAGGATTTCTTCACGAGCGTCGTCTTTGATGGATTGAAGACGCACGTAGTGATACGGATCCGGCGTGTCCCAATAGAGCGCACGAGTGACAGATCCTTTCGGCACGCGCATGCCGATCACATAAGTCACATACGGCGCTTGTTTCGTATGAATCGTGACGCGATCGTTAACCGGCGAGTTCGTCGCGACCACGATCACGTCGCACCTGACTGCCCCGCCCAGATCTGTTTCGACGAGCGCATCGTCTCCCCCAGTGAACTTGGTTGCGTGGGTCTCGCTGAAAATGCGTCCGCCGTTACGCGTGAACGAGCGCGCCAAACACGTAAGATACTCGAGCGGATGAAACTGTCCTTGTTGCGGGAAGCGCAACGCCGGACCAGTGTCGAATGTTTCGATCGGCGCACGCGCGACCAGTTCTACGTCGACGAGGCCGGCGCGATGCGCAGCTTCCAATTCATCTTTTAGTACGTCGGTAGACTCGCCCGGCGGTACGAATAGATAACCGTCGAGCCGTTCGAAGCAGCAATCGAACTGTTCCTCACGACAGATCTGTTCGATCTTGTTTATTGCCGCGGTGTGGCTCGCGGCGATCAGACGCGCGCCTTCCGCGCCGTGCAGCTTCTCCATCTCGACGTAGCGATCGTCGAAAGCGTTCGTCAGATGGGCCGTGGTGCGGCCGGTCATACCGCCGCCGATCGCACCATCGTCCAACACCACCACCGACCGGCCTTCTTTCGCGAGCAGATAAGCCGTCGTCATGCCGGCAATGCCGGCGCCTACAATACACACGTCGGTGCGGATGTTTTCACGCAGTCTCGGCTGTATCGGCGTGCTTGCTGTCGCCATCCAGACCGACGTCGTAGCTTGAGCATCGTCCTTCATGGCCGTACCTGTTATTTGGATGGAGCGGAAATGTTTACGTCCACTTTCTTATTGCCGCCGAAAAAGCGTCCGCCAAACACGAACAGCGCCGCGACTACGATAATCACGAAGATCACGAGCACGGCCACTACGCCAGTGCTGCCACTACCATTGTCTGCCATCTCTTAAGTTCCTCCTCAATAGTTTGAAATTATCCGGCTGTCGTTTCGCCGCCTAACAAAGTCAAAATCTCTCCGGTTACATAGCTGGAATCGATCTCTGAAGCGAAATAAACGTACGCTGGGGCAATCTCTTCGGGCTGCGCCGGACGCTTCATCGGCGTGTCGGCGCCAAACTTGGTCACATCTTTAGCGTCTTTGTCCGCCGGGTTGAGCGGCGTCCAGACTGGACCAGGCGCAACGCAGTTCACGCGAATACCGCGCTCAACCAGATTTTGTGCGAGTGATTTCGTAAACGCGTGAATCGCGCCTTTAGTCGAGGCGTAGTCGAGCAGTTCTTTGCTGCCTTCGAGACCCGTGATGGAACCCGTGTTCACGATCGCGCTGCCTTCTTCGAGATGCGGCAACGCTGCCTTCGTCATGTGGAAGTAGCCGTAGATGTTTGTCTTGAACGTCTGGTCCCACTGTTCTTCAGTCACATCTTCGAGGCTTTCCTGATGCTGTTGAAACGCCGCGTTGTTGACGAGAATGTCGAGCTTGCCGAATTGTTCGATCGTCTCTTCAACAAACTCGCGGCAGATATCAGCGTCACGAACGTCGCCCATCATCGGATACGCACGGCGTCCTTCCGCTTCGACCGCACGCTTCGTTTCGTTCGCGTCCTGCTCTTCTGGTTTCAGGAACGTGAACGCGACGTCCGCGCCTTCGCGCGCGAACAGCACTGCGACCGCTCGGCCGATGCCTGAGTCAGCGCCGGTGATGAGTGCCACTTTGTCTTTCAGTTTTCCCGCGCCGACATACTCGGGCGCTTCGTAACGCGGCTTAGGCATCAGCTCGTGTTCCTTGCCGGGCTTCCGCTGATGTTGCGCCGGCATCGGCGACTTCGGTTCCGCTTTGCGGCCCTTCTTCGCCGAACCCTTGCGCGCCGTTTTGCTCGTACTACTCGCCATCTCGCCACCTACTTGCTTTCTCTAAAAACGCTCGGGTTGCGGTTTAGCAAATCGCGATCCTTGGCACCTAGCTTGCGGACCACTCGGTGAAGTGACTGGATTTATGGCAGTCGTGCTTGAGAACTAAACAACGAGGAGGACACGCTGTACAGGAAACCTACACACGGCCGCGACGTTTCTCGTTGCTGACTTGTCGCAGTCGTTGGAAGTAGTCGTTGAGCATTCGCGCATGGCAGATCAAACACATCTGTTCGGGAGTCTCGATGTTGCTCGATCTGATCAGAGCGCCACACCACGAGCAGACGATGTCATACGCGGGCTTCGAATTCTTAGGTTTATTGGCTTGAGGATCTATGTTTCGGCTCACACCGACAGACTAGACAAATCTCGTTCCAGCTTTTGCACGCGTACAGACATCAATGACCAAGACTGAACGGCTCCAGCAGATCGGAATCAAACGACTCGGTGGTCCGAAGACCGGCTTTCGTTATGAGCCTGCAAGCGGGCGCTTGACCAAAGCAGATCTCGATCGCATTCGCGCTCTCAGAATTCCGCCGGCGTGGACTGACGTCTTCGTCAACCCCGCCGCGAAGGGCCGGTTGCAAGCGATCGGTAAAGACTCGGCGGGCCGCTGGCAATACCTCTATCACGCGGATCACACGAAGCTTCAGGAGATTCGTAAGTTCAAACGACTCGGAAAATTCGCGAAGGCGCTGCCGAAGTTGCGCGCGACGATCTCGCGTCACTTGCGGCAACCGGGTTTGAAACGCGAGCGTGTGCTGGCTGCAATCCTGCGGGTTTTATCGACCTGTTATATGCGTCCCGGGAGTCAGTCGTACGCGAGTGAGCACGGCAGTTACGGTATTGCGACGCTGCGCCGTAAGCACGTCACAGTGAAAGGCGATCTGATCGAGTTTGACTTTCCGGGCAAGTGGGGCGTGCGGCAGAAACGGCAGTTGCACGATCGACAGGTAGCGCGCGTGATTCGCGAATCGATGAAGCTGCCGGGCTTCAACGTATTCAAGTTTGAAAACGATGAAGGCAAAGTCATCAACGTCACGCGGCAGCACATCAACACCTATATCAAAGAGATCATGGGCGAGAACTTCAGCGCGAAAGACTTTCGCACGTGGGCGGGCACACTTGTTTGCGCGTGTGCACTCGCGCGCGCCGGAGTCGAGATGCCGGAGGAGTCGACGCTGCGAACGCAGGCGCGAGTCCGCAAGCGAAGAATCGTCGCGGCGATCAAAGAGACGGCGGAAGTTTTGGGCAACACGCCGGCGGTGTGTCGCAGTTCCTACGTCTGTCCGGAAGTTATTAATGAGTTCGAGAAAGGCAAAGTGATCGACAACTGTTTCAGCAATCTCGAAGACCTGGTTTCGTTTCGCGGTCTGAAACTTCACGACGCCGAGCGCGCGCTGCTGCGGTTCCTCTCACGCAACGGCAAGCCGGCGCGGCGTACTGTTGCACTCTGAGCATCACTTTGGAGTGCGGCGACTCGACGCCGCTTTTCCCTTGATCGTGCATGCTCGGACTAAAGCGGCGTCGAGTCGCCGCACTCCAAAGTGACGCTTGGCACTTAGCTTGCCGAAGCACCCGCGCACGTTAGTTTTTGTTCGAATACCGATCAAGCAGGAGAAACGTGAATGCAAGGTCCACTCAGAGGTTTATTGGCAGGCGCCGCGGCGTGGAAATTCGGCGGTGGGTGTATTTCGACGATTCTGATTTTTATTATCGTGTTTTGGTTACTCGGTTACGTTCGTTGCTAGTTCAAAACGTGACTACCAACTGACAACCAGCTCTTCCGCTTCCTGCCAGACAGGAAGGTTCGGCCGAATTGCGCAGCGATGAAGTTGTTGCGGTGACGCGAGCAGACTACCGGCGCCGATCGCGACGGTAGTGATCGGATCTTCAGGAATCATCGCCCGCAGTTTGAGCTCGTTTTGTAATCGGTCTTTGATTCCTTTCAGCAACGCACCGCCGCCGGTGAGAATCAGGCCCGAGTAATAGATGTCGGCGCAAGCTTCCGGCTGCGCATCTTCAACCACTTTGCGCACGCCCGCGACGATTTCACCCAACACTGGTTCCAATGCCTCGCGCACTTCCTCCGCCGCGATATGCACCGCGCACGCTGAGCCGTCGCTCAACTGCTTGCCGACGATCTTCATCTTTCGGTCGTCAACTGCAATCGCGTCGCCCAGCACGCCCATCTCTTTCTTGAGTGTCTCCGCGGTGTTCTCGCCGATCTGCAAACAGTAGTTGGACCGCACGTAGTCGCGAATGCTTTCGTCCATCGCGTTGCCCGCCGCGTTCAGGCTCATCGAACTTACGACTCCACCCGACGCAACGATCGCGACGTTCGTCGTGCCGCCGCCGATGTCAACCACGAGATGCGCGCGCTCGTCGTCAAACGAAAGACCGGCGCCGAATCCGGCAGCTAATCCCTCATCAACGAGATCGATGCGACTGCCACCTGCTTCATGCACCGCATCGCGAACCGAACGTTGCTCGACCGCGGTTGCCGAACCAGGAATGCCGACCACGAAATGTCCGCGCCGAAAACCATCGGTGACATTGCCGATGAACGAGCGCAGCATTTTCTTCGTCACTTCGTAATTGAAGATCGTGCCCGAGCGAATTGGTCGATGTACTTCAATGCCGCGCGGCTCGCGTCCCAGAAGTCGCAGCGCTTTGTGCCCCACTGAGACGACCTCGTCGGTGTAACGATCCACCGCCACCACCGAAGGCTGATTCAATACCACTCCCCGATCGGGTTGATAGATGAGCGTGTTGACCGTGCCCAGATCTATAGCGAGCTCGTCTTTGAAAAACTTCTCGATGAACTTCACGATGTCCTCCTCACAAATTGGCAGGGTAACCAGGACGCGGGCGAATCGACTTTCGCAGCGGCAACTCGTATGCCCCGACGAAAGAATGGTTAAGTTGTGGGGGATGTCTTGTAAGTAGGAAAGAACTATTGGGGCTGATCTTCCAGTCCCGTATGACATCTGTGCGTGATGAAGAGGGGTTCGTACGAGTTCAACGCATTCAGGATGACTTGATTGCCTGTTCGAGACGGTTGAGCCCTGCCAAAATAGCGTCACCGAGGTCAATTCTGACCACCCGCCGGCCGCGTGCTTTCAGAGCGCGGTAGTCGCCGAGAGCCTGGGCCTCTTTGAGAACGCTGAACGAGTAGGCCTCGCCGGGAACGGGAAAGTCGACACCGTCTTTTGAGCCGAGTTGGAAGAAGACGCCGCTGTTTGGTCCACCTTTGTGAAGCTGTCCGGTGGAGTGTAAGAAGCGCGGGCCATAGCCGGTGGTCGTCGCGCAGCTGGTCGTGTCGCGCAAGTAAGTCCTGATGTCTTGCAGCTTGCGATCGAGGTCCGGTGATTCTTCGAGGTAATTCAGAAAGGCGATGTAGTCGCCGGGTTTGACGGCAGCGAGTTGTGATCTGACGGCCGTCTCGAGCGACGTTTCCGGCGTCGTGTCCGGCAGCCGTCCGTTCTTTGTAAACTCCGCGAGCAGTTCCTTGGTCGCGTCTTTTGCTTCCTGCACGTTGGGTTGATCGAACGGATTGATGCCGAGCCGCCAACCGGCGCACGCAGTCGCAAACTCCCACGCGAAAAACTCCGCGCCGAGCTCGTAAAGACTCGTGAGCTCGCGTTGGATCAGCGGGTGACCGGCGTCAGCCAAGCCGGTAAGGCTGCGGTCCGAGTAAGGTAAAGAGATTGAGACGAACACACGATCGTCTCCGTACACCGACGGATCGCCGAGCGTCTCGCCGACGATGGGAACGATTCCCTTGCCTTGTTTGCCGGTGCTTTCGGCGATGAGTTGTTCGATCCAAAGGCCAAGCGTCTCGAGTTGGGGATCGATAATGAACGTGAGCTTGTCGCGGCCGGCGTTCGCACACTCGCCGATCGTCGCGCCGAGCTTCAGGGCGGCTACATAGTTCGGCTGAAAGTCCAGCAGGCGGTGAATGTCGAGGCCCATCAACGCGGCCGGGACCATGCCAAAGTAAGAAAGCGCCGAATAACGGCCGCCGATATCGGCCTGGTTCAAAAAGGTCCACTTGAATCCGTGTTCTCTTGCGGTCTCAACGAGCGGTGTTCCCGGGTCAGTGATCGCGACGAAGTTTTCACCCGACTTAACCCGGTCGTACCAAAACTTAAAGAACACGTTCGGCTCGGTCGTCGTCCCCGACTTCGAAGCGATCACAAACAGACACTTATCAGCGTCGATCCGCTCGGCGAACGAAGCGATCACGTCCGGGTCAGTCGAATCCAGCACCAGCAACTCGGGAAACCCGGCCTGGTGCCCGAACGTCCGCGCCAACATCTCCGGACACAGTGACGAACCGCCCATACCGCAGACTATCACGTGCTGAAACTTATGTCGCACCTCTTCCGCAAACTCGCGCAACTCATCGGCGACGCCCATCATCTCGCCGGCCACATTCAACCAGCCGAGCGAGTTGGCGATCTGCTTCGCCACCGTGTCGTCTGTGGTCCAAACGGAAGTGTCTTTGGCCTGAATGCGTTCGGCGATGTTTTCGGCCTGAGCTTGCGCGAGTGCTTTGTCGATGCGGTTGGCAAGCGTCTCTGGAGATAATTCGGCGGAGTTCATGGTCCGTTTCTAATCCTCGACTTTTAGAGTGTGCGCGTTCAGTGTAACATCGACGCATGACGAGCAATACCAAGCAAGCGCTGATCGTCGTCGACGTGCAAAACGATTTCTGCCCCGGCGGAACGTTGGCAGTGCCCCACGGCGACGAAGTGGTTGCGCCCCTGAACAAACTGATTGACGAATTTCTCGATCGCGGCGATCCGGTTTACAAGAGCCGCGACTGGCATCCGCGCACGACCAAACACTTCGCCGCGTACGGCGGCACCTGGCCCGTTCACTGCGTCCAGAACACTCGGGGCGCGCAGTTTCACCCTGCGTTGCGTGACGACCCGCGAATCAAAGTCATCTCCAAAGGCGAGGGTGACGCCGACGGCTACTCCGCATTTGACGACACCGATCTCGGCTCGCAACTACGCAACGCCGGCATTCAGGAACTGGTGGTCGGCGGACTCGCCACCGACTACTGCGTGAAGAACACGGTGCTCGATGCGGTAGACCGCGGCTTCAGAGTCAAAGCGGTGAAAGATGCGATGCGCCCGGTCGAGTTGCAGCCGGGTGATGGTGAACGAGCTATCGAAGAGATGCGCGCCGCGGGCGCGGAAATCGTTTCCACGGATCACACAGACCCGGCTGTGTCGTAGTCGCTAGTTCTCGCATGGGAACCCTAAACATCGACCGTTATCACGCGGCCATGGGCGACGCGTCCTTCAAAGACGTCGCTCGCCTGCACGAAGAACGACTCAGCGACGCCGAAGCCACCTTCTACGTCACGCAACGCAAACTCGCTTTCGCGCCCTGCCTGGGCCACGAACGACTGATTCGCCTGCTCGTCGACAGCCAGATCGATCGCCCGCGGCTTCGTTTTCTCGAACAGGATCGCGGCGGTTTGCAACTGTTCGCGAAAGCGATCGAAGACATTCAGTTCGTCGGCAAGATTCGCACGGTGCGTCCGGGAACGATCGTTTTCGCGCAGGAACCGTTTGCCGACATCAGCGGCGCGTTCGGCATGACGCAGGCGCAGGAGATCAAGTTTGAGCACGCGTTTGATCTGCCGATGACAACGGCGAGCGTCGCGATGCAGTTTCGCATGGCCGCCGGCGATGATCGCTGGTTGTCAGACTTCTCGCTGCGTCGCAACGGCGACATCGAACGCGCCGTCGACATCGCGGTCTATGCGTTCATCGGCGGCTTCAATGACACTTCGAATCTCGAAGCCGCGTTTCGACTCGACCTGCCCGCCGTCGGCACTGAAGCGCACTACTGGCAACAGGCTTACATCGAGTACATGTGCCGGCCGGAGATCGAGCCGCGCACCGGCAAGCCGAAACACTTCGAGCAGGTCGCGTTCGAACGCTGGCTCGACGCGAACCCGAACGGCACGACGTTACTGCTCGACACGATCGACGTTTACATGGGCGCGATTCACGCCGCGATGGCGGCGACGTCAAATGAAGCACGGCGGCGCGCGTTCAAAGGCTTTCGCGTCGACTCGGGCAATCTTGCGGAGTTGGGCGAGTGGTGCATGAAGTTTTTCGCGGCGAACGGTCTGACCGGACTGCGTGCGAACCTCACGGGCGATCTCGACGTGGAGCGAGTGAAAGAGATCGTCGCGAAGTTTCCCGAGGCCGCGGGTTTTGGTATCGGCACGAAGTTGTCGAGCGAAGTGCGCGCGGTGGCGGGCGTGATTTTCAAGCAGTGCCTGATCAAAGATCAGCCGACGTTGAAGGCGTCTAACTCCGAAGAAAAGATCACGCTGCCGGGACGATTACAGTTGTTTCGCGGCAGCGACGCGGAAGGAAAATACGTCGCCGATGTGATCGGACTCGAGAGTGAAGAGATCGAGATCCCAGGCGCGGTAAAAGTTGAGCGCTTGCTCGTTCCGTTTTGGGAGAACGGGCAACACTCGGCGATACCGTCGATCTGGAAGCAGAAGGTTTTTGTCGAAGAACAGCGCAAACGTTTTCGCGATCTCAACAACTATCCGCACACGCTGAGCGACAAGCTGCGCGCGCTGCGCGACGACCTCGTCGCACGCATGCGCGCCGACGAATCCGGTTGGCAATCGATTCTGAAGCTGCCTGAAAAGACAAAGCCGTGAAAGGATCAAACAATGAGCGCCCCTGAGAAAGCAACCAAGTCAAACGTGCGCGAGCTTGTTTCGCCGGAAGAGTGGCAAGCGCGCGTGGATCTCGCGGCCGCGTATCGCCTGGTCGCGCATTACGGTTGGGACGATCTCGTGTTCACGCACATTTCAGCGCGCGTGCCCGGGCCTGAGCACCACTTCCTGATCAATCCTTACGGGATGATGTTTGACGAGATCACTGCGTCGAGTCTCGTGAAGGTCGATCTCAACGGGCGCATCGTGATGGAGTCTGACTATCACATCAACCCGGCGGGCTTCACGATTCACAGCGCAGTGCACGCCGCGCGTGAGGACGCGCTGTGCGTGATGCACCTGCATACCGATTACGGCATCGCCGTCTCCGCGCAGGAGCAGGGGCTGTTGCCGATCTCGCAGCAATCGACGTTTGTGCTCGCGTCGCTTGGTTATCACGATTACGAAGGGCTCGCGCTGAACGACGAAGAGAAGCCGCGCCTCGTCACCGATCTCGGGAACAAGACGTTTCTGATCCTGCGCAATCACGGTTTGCTGACGGTCGGCGTGAGCGTTGCGGATGCGTTCCTGTCGATGTTCCTGCTGGAGCGCGCGTGCCGGATTCAGATCCTCGCGCAGTCGGGCGGCGCGAAGCTGATCACGGTTGCGGATGAAATCCTCGCTCAGATCCCGGCGCAGGAACAGGTCGTGGTTAAGGGCGGGCCAGGAAGATTGGTCTGGCCCGGGTTGTTGAGAAAGTTAGACAGGATGAACGCGAATTATACGGATTAGTCGCCCGCCGCATCGGTGGTTTCGGGTTCGGGTGCTGGTCGTCGTCGCGGCCGTTTGAAACGCTCGACGATCGCTTGTGAAAATCCCGCCGTCGATGCCGCCAACCGGCGCCAACGTGCAGTCGCGCGCATGTCATCGAGCAGCGAATAGACCACCGGCGTCGCGATCAACGTCAACAACAACGAAAGCGACTGCCCGCCGATCACGACGATCGCGATCGAACGCCGTTCTTCAGCGCCCGGTCCGGTGCCCAACGCGAGCGGCAACATGCCTGCCACCAACGCGAGCGTCGTCATCAGAATCGGCCGCAAACGATCGCGATTGCCCTGCATGATCGCTTCCGCGCGTTCCATTCCCTTCGCACGCAAACTGTTCATGTGATCGATCTGCAAGATCGCGTTCTTCTTCACCACGCCAAACAAGACGAGCACGCCGAGAGCCGAGTACAGATTCAACGTGTCGCCCGTGCCCCACAACGACAGCAGCGCAAACGGCACCGACAACGGCAGGCTCAAGAGAATTGTCAGCGGGTGCACGACGCTCTCAAACTGCGACGCGAGAATCATGTACATGAAGATGATCGAGAGCAGAAACGCCCAGATAAACTCCGTAAACGTTTTTTCCAGCTCGCGCGCCTTACCGGAGACTGTGGTCGTGTAAGCCACCGGCATATTCATCTCGCTCACCGCCTGGCGCATCGCGTCGATCCGATCGGCGAGCGCGTAACCCGGGGCCACTGAAGCACGGATCGAAACCTGTCGCTCACGATCGAGACGATCGATACGTGACGGGCTCGTGTCGCGCTTGATGTTCACCAGGTTGTCGAGCCGGATCAGGCTCCCACCATTACCTGATGCTCCGCCGTGCGACGACGGAACGTACAACCGGCTGATCGTCGAAGCGTCGTTGCGATCCTTCTCGCTGAGACGCAACTCAACGTCGTAGTCTTCGTTCGTCGATTCATCGCGGAAGCGCGATGCCTGGTCTTCGCCGCCGACCATCAGACGCAAACTGGTCGCGATGTCAGACGTACTGACGCCGAGATCCGCCGCGCGGTCGCGATCGATCATGACGCGCAGTTCGGGTTTGTTGAGTTTCAGCGTTGTATCAGCGTCGACGATGCCGCCGAGTTTCACTGATCGATCCATCAACTCGTCGGCATAGCCGGCGAGCGCGACGATGTCTGGACCACGAATCACGAAGTCGATGTCCTGGCGACCGCCGGTGCCGAAGTTGAACGACTGCGCGTTGCGCACACCAATCCGCATCGGCGCGTATTTCTGCAGCCGCCGGCGCACTTCCACCATGACGTCCTGCTGCGAGTAGTTGCCGCGAAAGGCGTTGAACGGATTTCCCTTCTTCGTTTCGTTCCAGATCTTGCTGATCGACAACGTGCGTTCTTCGTGCGGCGCGATGCGCACGTACGCGCTGCCCTGATTCACGCCACCGAGAAAACTGCCGCCCGCCGAGGACAAGACGAGTCTCACGCCCGGCGTCTCGAGAATGTCTTTCTCCATCGCGGTGATCACTTCGTTCATCACCGCGAGGTTCGTGCCTTCGGGACCGTTCACGCTGACTTCGAACTCCGCCTCATCGACGTTCGTCGGGATGAACTCCTGCTTCACCGCGCGATACAACGGAATGCTCGTCAACACGGTCGCTAGCGAAATGAGCGCCACGGCGTAACGATGGCGCATCGCAAACGCGAGCATGTGTGTGTAGGCCGCATCGATCCAGCGATAGAAACCACCACGCGAACCGGCCTCGCCGTGTCCACCCTGGGCGTCGCTGACACGAATCAGCCGCGAGCTCATCATCGGCGTCAGCGTGAACGACACTAGCAGGCTGACCATGATCGCGACCGCCGCCGTGATACCGAATTGATAAAGGAACCGGCCCGAGATCGACGACATGAACGACACGGGCAGGAAGATCACGACGAGCGACAACGTAGTCGCGAGCACGGCGAGGCCGATGTCTTTCGTGGCTTCACGCGCGGCTTCCTTCGGTTCGATTCGTTTCTCTTCGATGAAGCGAAAGATGTTCTCCAAGACGACAATCGCGTCGTCGATCACCACGCCGACCATCAACACCAGCGCCAGCATCGTGACGCTGTTGAGCGTGAAGTTGAGCGCGCGCATCATGCCGAAAGTCGAGATAACCGAGCACGGAATGGCGACTGCCGCGATCAGCGTCGAGCGCCACGAGCGCATGAAGATCAGCACGACGAGACTCGCGAGAATACTGCCGAGGATCAGGTGCGTTTCGATTTCGTGAAGTGCGGCTTCGATGTAGCGCGACTGATCGCGAATGATTTCGACTTTGACGTCCGACGGCAGTTGCGCATTGACGCGCGGCAACGCCTCTTTCAGGCCTTTGATTACTTCCACCGTGTTCGCGCCCGACTGGCGGCGGATGTCGAGCGTCACGGTGGGAACGCCGTTGAGCCGCGAAAACGAGCGCTGTTCCTTCGTGCCGTCCTCGACGCGGCCGATGTCGCGTATTCTCACCGGCGCACCGTTCACGTTCGCGATCACCAGATCGTTGAACTGGCGCGGATCGGTGAAGCGGCCGAGCGTACGCAGCGTCAGCTCTTCCTTGTTGGTGGTTACATTACCGCCGGGAACGTCGGCGTTCTGAAGTCGCAGCGCATCTTCAACCTGCGAGATCGATAACTGGTAAGCCGCGAGTCTTTCCGCGTCGACCCAGACGTTGATCGCGCGATCGAGACCACCAACAACTTGCACTTCACCGACGCCGCTGACGCGTTCGAGCTGAACGCGAACGGTCTTGTCAGCGAGTTCGGTGAGCTCGCGCAACGAACGATCGGCAGAGAGCGCGATCGTCAATACCGGCGTACTGTCGTTATCAAACTTCTGGATTACGGGCGGCGTGGCATCTTCGGGCAGCTGGCGGCCGAGGGTGTTGACACGATCGCGCACGTCCTGCGCGGCGGATTCGAGATTGCGATCGAGTTTGAAAGTCGCGATGATGATGGCCGTTCCCTGACCGGAAACCGAGCGCAACTCGCTGATGCCGTCGACGGTGTTGACTACTTCCTCGATTGGCTGGGCGATGAGTGATTCGACTTCTTCCGGTGAGGCGCCCGGCAAACTCACGCGCACTGAAACGGTCGGCAGGTCAACTGAAGGAAAACGATCCACGCCGAGCTTGAAAAACCCCGCCGTCCCGATCACGACCAGCGACAAGACGATCATCGACGCGAAAACAGGGCGGCGTATACAGATCTCGGCTAACTTTTGCATTACTTATAATGACGGGAGTTTAGTCAACCACTTCGACAGCCTGCCCCGATTGCAGGTTGCCCGGATCGACCACCACTTTTTCACCGACGTTTACCCCGGCGACGATCTCCGTAAATTCAGGACTGCGTCTGCCGGTCGTGATCGGGCGCTCGAGGGCTTTTCCATTCTGCACCACGATCACCTTTTCGATACCCGCAAACGTTACGATCGCGTTGTTCGGCACGGTGACCGCCATCTTCGCGTCGTTAGTCACGATCTCCGCGTGCGCAAATGAGCCGGGCCGCAGGCTTCCGTTATTTCGCACGTCGGCTTCAACCACGAGTATGCGGTTTTGTTCTGCGATCACCGGGCTCAAACGCGTGATCTTACCGGTATAGACGTTCTGATCCCCCTCAACGGTTACACGAACATCCTGACCGGTGTGCACCTGGCGCGATTCACGCTCGGGGATCTCGGCGCGCAAACGCAGCGGATCCATTTTCACGATGTTCACGACCGGCGCGCCCGCGGCGAGATACTCGCCGACACTCGCGCGTTTCTCCTGCACGACGCCGTCCAGCGGCGCGACTACCGAAGTGTCCTTCAACTGTTGCTGCGCGAGCGCGAGTTCTGATTTACGCTGGGCCAGTATTCCCTGCCGGTTGCGGACCTCTTCGTAAGCATCCTGATAACGTCCTTCGGCGACCTTGAACGCGGAGTCAGCCGCATCGAATTCCGCTTTCGCGATCACACCCTGCTCGACGAGTTTGGCCGCACGATCGCGAGCAACCTTCGCTTCGTCGTACACGGCCCGCGCCTGGCGCACGGTCGAAGTTTTCTCCGGATCGATCTTTTCATCCGCACCTTGTGGTGACAAACCAAGCCGTACGCGCGCCTGCGCGAGGGCGGCATCCGCTTGCTGCACGCGCAGACGATAGTCTTGCGGATCGATTTGCGCGATCACCTGTCCTTGCCGCACAACCGAGCCGAGATCGACTGAAATCGTGCTGAGTCTGCCCGGGACTTTTACACTGACAGTGGTTTGATCGAAAGCGGCGAGTGTGCCGTTTGCGGTGACGGTTTCGCCAAACGGTGTTTCCGCGACGGCGGTAGTTTTGACCTGGCGGGGAGCTTTGGCGTCGCCCGGTCGCGCGCCTTGTCGTTGCGAAGCCTGATAGTCGCTCTTACATGAAGCGAGCGCGAGCGCAGCCACTACACACAGTAATACTTTTGCGGCGTTGGACATCCGAGCGAGTTTAACATGCGAGCGGGCCAACTAAATAATGGGCGGTTAGAAGCCGCGGCGAATGAGGTAAGACATCTTGATGAAGACGGTGCGCGTGTTGCGACGGAAGCCGGGAACGATCTGTTCCGTGAAGGGATGGCGGCTGTCGTAGTTGAGATCGTCGTTGTAGCCGGCGTAGAAAGCCGTGCCCGGACTCGGCGTCCAGCCAAACAACCCTTGCGCTCGCAGACGAGAATTGAGCGTGTTGTAGTCGAGGATGAGACGCGCAAACGTCGCTTTGGAGAATTGATATGTGCCGCGCAGCGTCATGATGTTGATGGCGTAAGCGACGCGATCGGTATCGTAGCGACGCAGGCGTTGTGAGTTGAGACTGAATTGCGCCTGCAATGTGCTGGTTGGTTGATAGCTGAGACTGCCGGTGAACTGCAACAGCTTGCCGCGGCCGGGATCGAGTGGCGCAGTCGCGCTGCAAGCCGAAGGCCGTTCGTCTTCCGGCAGGTTGCAGTCACCCGCCGCAACGGCCGCCGCCTTCGCGTCGGCAAAGTGCAACGCTGCCGGGCTGACACGCGGATACTTGTCGCCGTTGCCGAAATCGAGATCGAGGTGTCCCCAGCGCTGCGTGAACTGCGCGTTCAACTGAATCTTCTTGCTGAAATTCGAACCACCGTAAAACGAAAGGTGCTGCTTGCTTGAAGGTCGCTCGTTGCTCGGACCGTAGAAAGTACACAACGGGCGCGCTTGCTTCACGGTGAGATTGAGATCGAAACCGAACGCATCGCACGGCTTGACCTCGCGCGTTGGTCCAAACTCATGATCGAACAGACGCTCGTAACCCGGTTCCCACCACGTTCCGACATAAGTGTTGTGCCGCAACTGTAACTCGATCAGGTTCTCGGCTTCCCAAATGTACATCCGGCCCTGCCAGTCGTAATCGACGTGGGAGAAGTTATGAACGTGGTAGGAGATGAGCGTGTTCTTGGGCTTCGGATCGGAGTTGTAGCGGATGTTACCGAAGGTGAAGTTTGAATTCGTGCGCTGTACGAAGCCGACGTCGGTGCGGTAGTCCTGCGTGAATCCTTCGCTATAGACCTCGTAACCCCAGTTGCGGCCGGCGCGATTGAAATCGGTCGAGTAACCAAAGCCATTGCCGGTGCGATAACGATTGATGCCGTCGTTTGAATCGAAGAAGAAGTTGCGCGAGGTAGTGCCGAGTGTCTGGAAGCTGACGGTGGTTTGCTTGTCGAGACGGAAGCGGCCGTCGATGGCCAGCACCTGGTTGTGCTTCTCGATGAAGTTGTAACTCGTCGCCAGCATGCCGATCGAGTTTTCCTTGCCGATGTCGCGTTTGAGACGCAACACGCCGATGTAAGCATTCTTGTCGACAAATCGTTCGGCGTTGCAGACCGTGTCCGGCTTCACGGAGCGTAAATCCCGGCACGCGTTCAAGGCGCCGCGATCATCAGCGTTGAAGTTCCCTGGACCATTGTCGCTCGCGACCATCAACCCGAAAGTGTTTCGTCCTTTCTTGCCGGTTGTTTTCACGGCGAGGTCCGGATCGACGATCGCGCGCGTGTGCACCGCCGTGATAGGCGTTTGAAAGATCTCGATACCTTCGAGAAAGAACGGCCGCTTCTCGGGAAAGAAGATCGGGAAACGCTGGTTCGCAGTGACGACGAGCTGATCGGCTTCGACCTGAGCGAAGTCGGGATTGATGGCGAGGTCCACGGTCATCGCGGAACTCGGAATGAACTTCGCAGTCAAACCGGGATCGATACCGACCGGTTCGTTCACGATACGGCCGGGATCGAGTGACCGTTGCGTCGACGGCAGCGCGGGAACGAAGCGGCTGTTTTGCGAGACAGTCAAACTCGGAATCAACTCGATCGTGCGTTCCACCGAGATGCCTTCGAGTCCGGTGAGATGTCCCTCCTGGCTGAGATTGCTGTCGATGCTGCGCGAGAACGGCATCCACGAATCGAGCTCGTTTTCAAAGCGCTTGATGCGCCGGAAGAAGTGCGCGCCCCAGAGTTTTCCCTTGCCCGCTTCGAAACGCAGCGACTTGAACGGAATCGCGATCTCGACGTTGAAGCCCGTCTCGTGAACGATGCCTTTCGACTCCATCAGGAGATCGATACTCATGTCTTCGCCGCGTCCTTCAGTGATCATGCCGTCGCCCTGAATGCCGAGCGGATTGAAGAAGACTTCGAAGGCTTTGCGCTTGTCGTTGAACGTGTCGAGCATGAACCCGACGTAATCGTCCTGAAAAATGTTGTCGCGCTTGGCCACGGTCGCGCGCACTTTGTCAGGCTCGTCGGTCGCTTTGAAAGCGATGTAGAGAAACTTCGGATCGTAACCGAGCAGGACTTCAGTGGGCTTCGACGGCGCGATATTGTCGCCGGGTTGAATCTGATAGAAGTCTTTCAGCACTACTGCTTTTTGCCAGACTTCATCGTCGAGCTTGCCGTCGATAACGGGTGGTTTATCAAACTTCGGCACCGTGACTGGGTTTGCTTTCTCCGGCGGGACAGTGAAAGCGCCTTTGGCGATGGTTGCGGGTTTGGTTGAGGTGGTTGTTTGAGCCCGGGCGCAAACCGCGAACGCAGTCAGCGCAATCGCGATGCTCCCCAGAAGGTGGCTAAATCTCATCAGACTCCGCGAACAGGAACGGTGGACGCGCTGCGGCTTGGGAATGCGCGCCAGAAAGGTTTAGTCAGTTGGTCGAAAGCTCGGCGAAAATCTTCCGCTCACTTGGACGCAGACGGTCCTAAAAATCTTCCCGAGTTCAGCAGATCAATTACGCGGCTTTAACAGGATTCTTCCTTCGCCGGTCTTCAGCACAAATACCTGGCCGCCGTTACCAACCTTCCAGCGCTTCACGCGCGGCGAAGGCGTGATGTCTTCAGCAACATTGAAACCTTCCTGCGTGATTCCTTCGCTCGCGTTGGTTTCGATGGTGAAGCTTGAGCCGGCCGGAACCGTTAACGAAATTTCACCGTCGCCGGTTCGCGCGGAAATAGCGTTGAAGTTTCCATCGAGGACGATCGGGCCGTCGCCGGTGCGCGCGTCGACCTGGCCGTCAAATTTGTTGATTTGGATCGGGCCGTCGTCAGTGGTGACGTGGAGTTGGCCGCCGCTGTTGCTGACGGTGATTGGTCCGTCGTTGGAACGCAGCGTGATGTCACCGGAAACGCCGTCGAGGACTAATGGGCCATCGCCTGACGAGACGTGCAGACTGGCTTGCCGGGGGACGTAAACATCGAGCAGGACGCTGGCGTTGGTTTGATTCTCGCCCGTGGCGTTGATCGAGAGTGTCGATCCCTGCTGTTCGGTCTGAATCGAGATCTGTTTCAGAGTCTCCTCGTCGGCCGCGCGCTTGGTGGCGGTGTAGCGCACTTCCGCCTGGTCCCAGCCATGCACGCTGATTGGGCCATCGAACGTAGCGAGGTTGATTCGCGGGCTCGCGCCGACCGGAAAACTCTTCGTTTCCTGACTCGTGAACTTCGCGCCCATGTCAGGATTCACTCTCACGCGGCTCACGACTCGGGCCTGCACGCGCGCTTCGCGTTGCAACTCTCTTTGGGCCTGCTCGATCTCTTTCTGTGTTTCGCGCAGCGTCACGTCGACTTTTCGCTGTGCTTCGCGTTGCGCCTCGCGCGTCCCGCGCTCGTTACGCGCCACGTCCACTTGCATGCGCACGAGATCGTCGTTGGTGCGTTCCATTGAGCGGGCGACTTCGTCGACAATCGCGTCGCCGCTGATCTTGTCGATGGTCACGACAGTGACGCCCGGACTGACGTTGCGTCCGTCCTGCGCGTGCGTGATGCGAATGGCGCCGTTCACATTCTGAAGCTTGACCTTCGGGCCGCCGGAACCGATCTGGCCGTCGAGATTGTGGCCGACGTACTCGCCGTGCTTCACCTGAATCCCGAAGTCGTTGCTAATCATGCCGTGGACCGTGCTGGCACGGACCATCGCGTTCGCATCGGACGGAATGATGAGCGTGACGTTACCGTTGACCGAGCCGAGCGAGATCGTTTTCGATTCGTCGAGCTGTGTGAAAACGGCCTGCAATGGACCGTTGATGGTTGAGAGTTTTGCTTCACCCATCAGACCGCGCACCGAGACTGGCCCATTGATAGACGAGGCCTTCACGCTTCCCTCGACGCCTTCGATGTCTACCGGGCCGTTGATGAGCTCGATCGATTCGAGTATCGCTTTGCGCGGAACGGTCAGTGAATACTCCACTGTCGCAGGGTTGTCGTAGCGACGGTCGCCGCTGCGGAATTTCATCGGCTCATCGGGATACTCGGTCTTGATTCTGATGTTCTCTTCGGTTGCGGTGACGTCGATCTTGGCCTCTTCGAGACGCTCGCGACGATACGCTTTCTTGATCGCGTCGACCTGCACGGCCGCACGATCCCAAACCTTGATCTTCACGCCGCCGTTGATGTTCGCGAGAGTGACGCGGCCGGTCGTCGACAGCGGATACGTCTGATGAAACTCCTCGGTTATTTGGTCGGGCTCGCCACCCAGCGCCTCCGCGCCCGCAGGCACGTTCGGAACCGGACGTACTTCCTGCGGCGTGCCTGTCGACTGGCCAGAAACTACTGCCGCCGTGGTCCCGTTGGTGACCAGTGCGACGGTCAGTAAAACTGCTGTAATGAGGAGCTTCTTAACCATTGCTTTTCCTATCTCGCTTCTGAATGAAATTAGCTGGCGCTGCGTAGATTAACGCTGCGGTTGAGTGTCTTCAAGATAATGTCGTGGCCCTCGGGCGTGACGAAGATAAAACGTCGATTCCTGGTCTTGAATGTCTTCACCGACTGGTCCGACTCGAACGCGTCTTTGATAGTTTTCTCGACGAAATCATCCTTCGAAAGCAGCACCCTGACCTCTGCTGCCGCATCATGCACCGGCCGCGCAACTCTCCTCGGTGGCTTCGGGGCTTCGCGAACTGCGGGTGGAGCAGCCGGAGCAGGTTGGGCCACTTCCGGAACAGCGGGTGCTTCGGGAACAACTAGGTCGACAGCATCGGCTTGAACGGGCGCGGCCGGCGGCAACGGTGGCAATGCCTGTAGCGGCAGCGCCGGCGGCACTAACGTCCTCGTGTTCTGGCAAGTCTCGACGCTGAGAGTAACCATCGGGTCGGCTGGAGCAATCGCCTCTTTCCACTGCGCCACCAGGTTGCTGGCTTCAACTGTCATGTCCCGCACCTGGTTCAATTCCTTCATCGCACTCGAGAACGCCGCCAGTGCCACCACCAGAAGCAGAATTACTCGATACGATTTCTTTTCGCTAGCCTGACCCGTGTTTTGCATTGCGTTGACCCCAATTTTAAGGCCGAGAATAGTAAGTTCCGAATTAACTGGTTCCCACCATCCTCGGCCCTTCTGCGTTGCTCTATAGTCAGAACACCGAACCTTACAAGGATGTGACAATAAAGTTTGAACTAAAATCCGAGATCTTTGGGGAAAAAATCGGAGGGAGTTAAAGCTTCTTCAAATGCACTGCGCCGCCGAACGACGCCACCGAGATCGTCGCATCGCCCGAGCCGCAGATCGCTTCGATACGACGCACGATGGGGACAATGATCAATGGTCTCTCGACCGGAGCTGGCGTCACCATCACCCCGCTCTTTGGCGGCGCCGGAGTTTTGGCGGGGGGCGCGGGTTTCGCGGCCGGTTTCTCTTTTTCCTTCTCTTTCAGCTTTTCCTGGTCTGCCGGAAGCTGTGGCTCCTGGGGCTCCACTGGTTTAGGAGCGGTACGCAAAACTCTCGGTTGGCGCGGCGCAGGCGCAGGAGTCTCAATGGTGTACTTCAGGGGAAACTCGGAAACGAGATCCTGCTTGTCCGAGACTTTTGCGCTCAAACGAAAAGACGCGTCCGCTGGAAGCGCGAGAACCGTGTCTCCGGTCACGTTCGTGAAAGAGTAGTAGCCTGACTTCACGAGCGCGCCGCTCATCATGAGCGTGCCACTTACAGTCTTCGCCAAAACTTTCGGAGTGCCGATGCCTTCGAGTTGAATGTCACCGCTGACGGTGCCGACTTCAAACGTGTCGTCGGGACTCGCGCCGCGAACGTTGAACGCTTCGACGCCGCCACCGGCAGAATTCAGGTTCACGCGGCCGGTCGAGTCTTTCAAGGAAATACTGCCGCCGACGCTTCCTGCTTCGACCAGTTTGGTCACGTGCTCGATCATGATGTCGCCGTTTTGCGAACCGGCGTACGCACCGGCAACACCGATGATATTGATGTCGCCGTCGCGCGTTTGCGCCTGCACGGTAGAACCCGCGGGCACGTCCATGTCCACGTCGGCAATCGCCTGGCAATCGGGTTTCGGATTAGCGCGCGCAGTTTTATCGAGCACCATCACATCGACGCGTGTGGCCGGCGCGTTTGGATTTTGTGGTTTGTCGATACGACTAAACTCGAGTTTTACGGCGTCGTTGGAGCGAACGCGAACTTCGCTTTTATCCCACCCGCGCACGTTCAAGGCACCCGAAGCGACGCAGAGAGTGATCGTAGCCTGGGGATCGACCGGCATCGTGCGTTCGACCTTCTCGCCGGGTTGAGAAGTTTTTTCTTCGTGGGCGGAGGTTGAACCTGCCAGGGAGAGTATGAGGGCGGAAGCCGCGGCTACTGCAAGCAACTTATTGATCAACTTGAGTCCGGCCTTTCAATGTGAGCGACCACCGAGACGCGCGTCTGCGATGGTGTTGAGCAAATCAACCTTGCTCTGGTAA
Source organism: uncultured Blastocatellia bacterium (assembly GCA_946480785.1). The sequence goes on from CAMLLD010000087.1 coordinate 22,790, forward strand.
GCAGCAAACATAAAATCGGCCGTGTCCGGATCGTTCGGGTTCTTCTTGGCTGCGCTGCGGGTGGCAGCGATGGCGCGATCGACGACTGCGAGGTTGCGTTCGTACTCAACCTGCAACGACGGTCTCATCTGTTTCTTGTTTGCCTTAATAGTGGAGTCGAGCTTCGCGATCGTCTGGAGGTAAGCGCGTTCGCCAGGGAGAAGCTTGACCGGTTCGGGAGTGGGAGTGGGCGCGGGAGTGTAACTCGCGAGTGTAGCTTTGACAGGAACGACTCTTACCGGACGATAAACTCGATCCGTGTTTCTTGCTTTGATTCCTTGTTCAAGGCCGTTGACCTCAACCGTCTTGTTGTCCGGCGTAACTGCAGGAAGGGATGGTGGGACTACGGCGACCTGACCTCCGGATTTCAACGACGGTTCCGGTTGCTGCTGCGAGGGCGTCGTCATGCGGTACTTCACGAGGCCGAAGATCGCGGCAAACGCCAGCACCATCACGAGGCTCGCATAACCCAACGTGCGCTGCGTTCCGAAACTAAGCAGGCCCGCGATGAACGCGCCGAATCCCGCTCTTTCGTGCTGCGACGCTGCACCGAGGCGCTGATCCGGGCATGGGATCCGGGCACGGTCGTGGAGACGC
>CAMLLD010000088.1 GCA_946480785.1 uncultured Blastocatellia bacterium
GTTGGCTTAGAAGCAGCCATCCTTTAAAGAAAGCGTAATAGCTCACTGGTCAAGCAGCCCTGCGCCGACAATATAACGGGGCTTAAACCACGTACCGAAGTTTCGGATTCACTTCAGCAATGAGGTGGATGGTAGGCGAGCATTCCGTAGCTGTGAAGCGGTACCGAAAGGGCCGTTGGAGCGATCGGAAAAGACTCTGTCGGCATAAGTAGCGATAACGCGGGTGAGAACCCCGCGCGCCGTAAACCTAAGGTTTCCTGAGTAAAGTTAATCTGCTCAGGGTTAGTCGGTACCTAAGGCGAGGCCGAAAGGCGTAGTCGATGGAAATCCGGTTAATATTCCGGAACCACTAACGTGTGCTGTGGGAGGACGCAGTAGGGTAGGCGAGACGGCCGATGGATGTGCCGTTGAACTCACCATATCCCGTCGCTTTGGCAAATCCGGGCGACATCAGGGTAAAGGTAGGGACGAAAGTAGGGGTAAAACCCGAAAAAAGTCGCTGACCCCAGCTGCCAAGAAAATTCTCGTTCAGCTATACACGCGATGTGACCGTACCGCAAACCGACACAGGTAGGTGGGGTGAGAATCCTAAGGCGCTTGTGAGAACTCTCGTTCAGGAACTCGGCAAACTAGCCCCGTAACTTCGGGAAAAGGGGTGCCATCCTCCGGGATGGTCGCAGAGAAATGTCCCAGGCGACTGTTTACTAAAAACACAGGTCTCCGCAAAGTCGTGAAGACGACGTATGGGGGCTGACGCCTGCCCAATGCTGGAAGGTTAAGAGGAGTGGTCAGCCGCAAGGCGAAGCTGCGAATCGAAGCCCCAGTGAATGGCGGCCGTAACTATAACGGTCCTAAGGTTGATCTAATGCAGCCTTAGAGAAACTTGGCTATATGCTGGAAAGTCTGAGTATCCCACATTACTCGCCCCAGAAAGGCAGTGACAATATGTTGGGTGCAGATAATCAGCAGGAAAGGCTAAGAGCAGTCGGATGGATCGTAGGCTTTGTTGATGGAGAAGGTTGCTTCTCAGTAACCATTCAGAAAGCAACAACAGCTACGGGCTGGCAAGTCTTCCCTGAGTTCGTCGTAACTCAAAGTGGAAGAAGTTTGCAAGCATTGCATGATCTCAAAGAGTTCTTCGAATGTGGAAAGGTCTTTATCAATCGCCGCAACGATAATCACAAGGAGCCGCTTTATCGCTTCTGTGTTCGTTCGCTGGTCGATCTGAGAGAAAAGATCATTCCGTTCTTTCGCAAGAACCAACTCCGAACAGCCAAGCGTGAGGACTTTGAAAAGTTCGCGCGCGTGCTGGAGTTAATCGGCGAAAGAAAACATCTGAACGCTGAAGGCATCATGGAGATTGCGAACATCGCGCAAACGATGAATCGCAAAAAGCCATCCAGGTTTTTAGAATCCTCAGAGACTACACGCCAGGCACCTTCGCAAGAGGTGAAGATATAGTCCGTGCTGCATGGCGACATGCAGAGGTTGGCAGAAATGACCAACCCGTCAACGCGAGTTGATGTAACAACGTCAGAGCGAAATTCCTTGTCGGGTAAGTTCCGACCTGCACGAATGGCGTAACGATCTGGGAGCTGTCTTAACGAGAGGCACAGCGAACTTGTAGTACCGGTGAAGATGCCGGTTTCCCGCATCTAGACGGAAAGACCCCGTGCACCTTTACTACAACTTGATAGTGGGTTCGGGCAAACGATGCGCAGGATAGGTGGGAGGCTTTGAACCGAGGCTTTTGGGCTTCGGGGAGCCAACGGTGAGATACCACCCTTCGTTTGTCTGGACTCTAACCTAGAGCCGTAATCCGGTTCAGGGACACTATCAGGCGGGTAGTTTGACTGGGGCGGTCGCCTCCCAAATTGTAACGGAGGCGCTCGAAGGTTGGCTCAGGCTGTTTGGAAATCAGCCGTAGAGTGTAAACGCATAAGCCAGCTTGACTGTGAGACAAACAAGTCGAACAGGTACGAAAGTAGGAGTTAGTGATCCGGCGGTTCTGTATGGAAGGGCCGTCGCTCAACGGATAAAAGGTACGCCGGGGATAACAGGCTGATCCTGCCCAAGAGTTCACATCGACGGCAGGGTTTGGCACCTCGATGTCGGCTCATCGCATCCTGGGGCTGAAGAAGGTCCCAAGGGTTCGGCTGTTCGCCGATTAAAGCGGTACGTGAGCTGGGTTTAGAACGTCGCGAGACAGTTCGGTCCCTATCTGGTGTGGGCGGAGCAGGTTTGAGGGAATCTGTCCTTAGTACGAGAGGACCGGGATGGATCCACCTCTAGTGTACGAGTTATGGCGCCAGCCGTAGCGCTCGGTAGCTAAGTGGAGCATGGATAAACGCTGAATGCATCTAAGCGTGAAGCCAGACCCAAGATTAGACCTGCCAGTGAGACTCCTTGTAGACCACGAGGTAATAGGGTGGATATGTAAGCGCAGTAATGCGTTCAGTTGACCACTACTAATCAGTCCCATGGCTTGACCATAAAATTTACTCAAGCAACAAGCACTTCGCGCTTGCGCGTGAAGCTTGCCGCAAACATAAGTAGACGTCAGTCGCTATTCGATTTCGGAGATCTCGCTCGACCGAGGTCTCCTAAAAGTTTTCCGGTGATTTTGTCGGCAGGGTCACACCCGTTCCCATCCCGAACACGGAAGTTAAGCCTGCTGGAGCCGATGGTACTGCGCGGGAAACTGCGTGGGAGAGTAGGAAGTCGCCGGGATTAATTCAAAAGCCCGCTCGAAGTAACTCGAGCGGGCTTTTTCGTCTTTGTCATACAATCCACCCTCCACCCGCGACTAATAGACTGAAACAACTTGCTGAATTCAGACCTGAAAGCGGAACTCGAACGACTACATGAAGCCAGCTTCGGCTGGGCGTTGCACTGTTGCCGTCGCAACCACGCGCAAGCCGAAGAAGTTCTGCAAACGGTTTACCTGAAGATTCTGCAAGGCAAGGCGTGTTATCGCAGCGAGTCGAGTGTGAAAACGTGGCTGTTCGCGGTCATCAGGAAAACAGCGAGTTCAGAGCGTCGTCGGCATCTGTTGGACGCACTGAAGTCAATCGCCGGCATTCACTCCGAAATGCGCGAGCACGCTCCACCTGATGCCGAGCTCGAGCGATCGGAAATGCAGCAGCGATTTCACCGAGTGTTGCTGCAATTGCCCGTCAGGCAGCGCGAGACACTGCACCTCGTGTTTTATCAGGACCTGAGTCTGAGCGAAGCCGCGGAGGTGATGAACGTGTCGGTCGGCACTGCGCGCCAACATTACGAACGCGGCAAGAAGCGGTTGCGTGAAGCACTGGATCGAGAAGGGATTGATTATGGCTTTGGCTGGAGACGAAAAGAAAATTCGGGCGCTGTTCTCTGAACTGGCACTTCAGGATCAAAGCGCTGCGCCAACGTTCGCAGAGCTTTGGCAGAACGCGGCAAGCAAAAAGCCCGCGCCCGTTCACAGCTTCAGCAGACCGCTACTCGCAGTCACCGCAGCATTGCTGATTGTTGCTGCGTCGTGGATCGCATGGTCGTGGTATACGACCACCACCCGGTCTTCGCACGAACACGAACAGGTAATCAACGTCTCGCCACAAACAGTTTCCCCAACACCGCTGCAACAAGCCGCGCCGCAACCGAAGCAGTTAACCGTCGCCTTCAAACCTCGTCCGAGCCGGCCGAACAAGCGACGGCTACATCAACCCGAACGTCCGGCGCTCGCCGAAGCTGCTTTGCTTTCGAACTGGCAATCGCCAACTCAGCTCTTAATGAAGTCTCCCGCGGCGGTCGATCTCAACTCTTTGCCGCAACTGAACCAGTCCGTCGAGAAACTCAAACAATTTTTACCCCGCAATACCGAACTGACGAAGGAGTCAAACCCATGAAAAACATCATCGCCGTTCTTTTTGCCGCCGCGTTTGTAATCGCGACCGTAGTCATGGCCCAGCAACCGGCTCATCCACCGCAAGCGCCGCATCCACCCGATCCCGATCCGCTCGCGCATCTCATGTTTCCGCCCGACATGATCCTGAACCACGCCAGTCAGCTCAATCTCACTGACGAACAAAAAACCTTCATGCGTAGTGAAGTGCAGAAAGCGACCGCGAGCTTTCAGGATTTGCAGTGGAAACTTCAGGACCAGATGCAGCTACTCCACGAGACGATGAAGTCAGCTTCCGTGAACGAACAGCAAGCGCTTGCTCAACTCGACAAAGTGCTGGACATCGAACGCGAGATCAAACGTTTGCACATCGGCTTGGCTGTGCGGTTGAAGAACCGGTTGACTCCCGAACAGCAGGAGCAACTGCATGCAATGATGGACCACCACATGCCGATGCCCGAAAATTAGCCGTTGGACGACTGTAGTCGCTTGCGCTGCAGGTTAGTGGTGTAACTCTGTTCCAGATACTCTACGCCGTCCGCTGTGAGATACATGCGTGCATCGTCGGTATTGATCAGTTTCTTCTGAGCCAGAAACCAGATAGTGAACTCCAGGTGCTCACGCGGACGGCCGATCAGTTTTTCCAACTCCAACAAAAAGATTCCCGGATTCTGCGGCTCGAGCCGGCGCTTGGTGTATAAGGCTTCGAGCACTGTCAGCCTCACGATCTGCTCCAACTCGAAGTTGTTTTCCGACTCGACGCCGGCAGACACGAGCCGCCAGCGTTCCTTTCTCTGCCTTTGGTGAGTGGCGTCGAATTGCGCGCGCCGCTCCGGGTTGGAGAGCACGTGGTAGGCTTCGGTTATCTCGCGGAACCGGACCTCATTTCCCGTTTCCTGGTTATCGGGGTGATAACGCTGCGCGAAGATGCGGTAGACGCGGTTGATCGTTTCAGGTTCGGCGCTTTCGCTTACCTGAAGCACCTCGTAGTAATCGACGTATCCGTTCGATGCCATCTGGCTGTTTTCCCTTTGCTGAAAATCCGCAGGTATAGCGAGGGCCCGATTCCAGAGGGCGGCGGGGAACTCGGCAATTCATAATACCTTAGTCACCGGCCCGGATGTCGATGACTTTCTTGCGTGAGCGGCCGGCTTAACTGAAACCTCACGTGCTGCTGTTGCGTACACCCCACTTCTGTTCCTGACGAAATCCGACAAGAAATCCACGAAAAGAGGTTCAGCTAATGCGCAGTCGCTCCGTTTTTCTTCTATTTATCGCCCTGACACTGCTGGCGGTCGCGCCACTCGTTCACGCCCAGACGCCGCCGCTCATCGACCGCGAGCTCTTCTTCGGCGATCCGGAGATCTCCGGCGCGCAGATCTCGCCCGACGGCGCTTACATCGCGTTCATCAAGCCGTTCAAGGGCACGCGCAACGTCTGGGTGAAGCGCACGGCTGACCCGTTCACGAGCGCCAAACCGCTCACCGCCGACACCGCGCGGCCAATCCCCGCTTACTTCTGGTCGCGCGACGGCAAGTACATTCTTTACGTGCAGGACAAAGCCGGCGACGAGAATTTCAACGTCTACGCTGTTAACCCGGCCGACAATCCTGCCGCCGGACAGGAAGTGCCAACCGCGCGAAACCTGACCGACGCGAAAGGCGTGCGCGCGTTCATCTACTCCGTTCCGCGCAGCGAGCCCGACACAATCTACGTCGGACTGAACGATCGCGATCCCGCGTGGCACGATCTCTACAAAGTGAAGATCTCTACCGGCGAGCGTTCGCTCGTCCGCAAAAACACTGACCGCGTTACCGGCTGGGTCTTCGATCTGAAAGATCAACTGAAGCTCGCCACGCGCTCCGCTGAAAACGGCGACACCGAAATCCTGCGTGTCGACGCAAACGGACTCACGAAGATCTACTCCTGCAACGTGTTCGAATCGTGTGGACCGGTTCGTTATCACAAGGACGGCGAGCGCACCTATTTCGTCACGAACAAAGGCGCGGGCGTCGATCTCGTGCGGCTCGAGTTGTTCAATCCGACGACGGGCAAGGAAGAGCTGGTCGAGTCAGACCCGCTGAAGCGCGTGGATTTCGGCAACGCTTCTTTCTCGGATGTGTCGGACGAACTGATCGCCACCAGCTACGACGACGAACGCCAGCGAATTTACTGGAAAGACAAAAACTACGAGGCCGATTACAAACTGGTCCAGAAACAGCTTCCCGGGAAAGAGATCAGTTTTAACTCGACGACCAAAGATGAAAAGCTCGTGATGGTTTCTGCCTACAGCGACACCGATCCGGGCTCAACTTATCTTTTCGATCGCGGCACGAAGAAATTGACGTTGCAATATCGCATTCGCGAGAAGCTGAATCGCGATTACCTCGCGCCGATGAAGGCTGTCAGATATCCGTCGTCGGATGGCCTTGAGATTCCCGCGTATCTGACGTTGCCGAAAGGCGTGCCCGCTAAAAACCTGCCGGTGATTCTGTTTCCGCACGGTGGACCATGGGCGCGTGACAGTTGGGGCTACAACTCGTTCGCTCAGTTTCTCGCGAACCGCGGCTATGCCGTGTTGGAACCGAATTTCCGCGGCTCGACCGGTTACGGCAAGAAGTTTCTCGATGCTGGCAACAAAGAGTGGGGCCAGAAAATGCAGGACGACGTGACCTGGGGCGCGAAGTATCTCATCGCTCAGGGCATCGCCGATCCCAAGCGCGTGGGCATCATGGGTGGATCTTACGGCGGTTATGCGACACTCGCCGGAGTAACCTTCACTCCCGACACGTACGCCGCGGCAGTCTCGATCGTTGGACCATCAAATCTCGTCACGCTGCTCGAGTCGATTCCGCCTTACTGGGAACAGATCCGAAAAGTGTTCTACGAGCGCATGGGCGATCCGAACACACCCGAAGGCAAAGCGCAGTTGGAGCGACAGTCGCCGCTGAACTCGGCCGCGAAGATCAAGACTCCACTGCTGGTTGTTCAGGGCGCAAACGATCCGCGCGTCAACAAGCGTGAATCTGATCAGATCGTGATCGCGTTGCGCGATCGCGGTTTTCCGGTCGAGTATCTCGTCGCGCCCGACGAGGGACACGGTTTTCAGCGGCCGGTGAACAACATGGCTATGTTTGCCGCCAGTGAGAAATTCCTGGCGAAGTATCTCGGCGGTCGTTATCAGGAGACGATGACGCCCGAAGTGACGCAACGACTGAAAGACATCACGGTCGATCCGAAGACGGTCACGATGCCGAAGAAAGTCGAGACCACTTCGGCGTTACCGAAACCGGCGACCGATCTGCAAAGCGGCACAGCGAATTACAAAGCATCGATCGCGGCCGGCAGTCAAACGATTCCGTTGACGATCAAGAAAGAGATCAAGGATGAGAATGGCGCCTGGATCGTGAACGAGACCGCGTTGACGCCGCAGGGCGAGATTGCCGACACCAGCACGATCGAAAAGGGAACGCTGCTCCTCAAGCGACGTCTCATCAAGCAAGGCCCGATGACGATCGATCTCGCCGTGCAGCCCGACAAAGTTAGCGGGTCGATGATGATGAACGGTGACACCAAGCCGATCGACGCTGCGACCGGCGGCACTCTGTTCGCCGACGGCGCCGGCAGTTATGACGTGATTGCCGCGCTGCCGCTGGCGGATGGCTACAGTCTTTCGTTCCGCAATTTCGACGTCATCAAACAGAAGCCGCAGATGAAGCAGTTGAAGGTTGTCGGTACGGAGAGCGTTACGGTTCCGGCCGGCACGTTCGACGCTTACAAAGTCGAGATTGTTTCGGCGGACAACGATGCTGACAAACAAACGGTTTGGATCGCGAAGGACACGCGCAAGGTCGTGAAGATCGCGGCCGTGCTGCCGAGCCTCGGCGGCGCGGTGCTGACGTCGGAACTGACGCCGTAGAAAACAAAAGTTTGCAGCACTGACGACAAGAATCTGTCATGCGATCGCTTCAAAGTAGGTCGCATGACAGACGCACAAACACGTTCCGGCAGTCTCGAGAAGCTGCGCGACCTGATCAAAGATATCGACTTCTGCATGTTGACCACGATCGACGAGGAAGGCGATCCACACAGTCGCCCGATGTCGTCAAACGGCGATATCGATCCGAACGGTGACCTGTGGTTTTTCACTAACGCTTCGTCACTCAAAGTCAATGAAGTGGCCCAATCGCCGAAGGTCAATGTCAGCTTTGCCGACCCCGACAAGCAGCGGTATGTCTCAGTAACCGGTGTGGCCCAACTCGTTCGCGATCGGGAAAAGATCGACGAACTATGGCGGCCGCAGTTCAAGATCTGGTTTCCCAAAGGCAAAGACGATCCGGAGGTCGCGCTGTTGTGCGTGCGTCTGGAAAAAGGTGAATACTGGGACAGCCCGGGAAGCACGATCGGTTATGCGTTGAGTTTTGTGTCGTCGCTGATCACGGGCAAACAACCGGACCTCGGAGAGAACAAGAAGGTGGAATTGCAGTGAGCTGACGATGCCCGAGGGTCCAGAGGTTCGCAAGTATGCAGACGCGCTCGATGAGGTTCTCAGCGGGCGCGTCATTCTTTCGCTCACAGCGCGCACGAAAGACGCGCGCCAGTGGCTCGAAGAAAATCAGCCACGCATCGTCGGCCGCAATGTTGAAAGAGTTGTCTCGCACGGCAAACATCTCATCGGCTACATCGCCGGTGGTTTCTACTTTCATTCACATCTGATGATGTGGGGCCGTTGGCAAACGTTCGCGTCGGGGAAGCGTCGCGGCCGGAAGTCGGCGCAGCTCGATCTGCCGGATAGAGATCGACGTGAACGCGCGCGCATCGTTGTTGACGGCGGCGCTGCGATCCTACTCTCCGCGCCAATCTTCAACGCCGGGGAAGGCGATCCTTACGAGCAGATCGAAATCCTTGCGACACTTGGTCCTGACGCGCTGCCTTATCGCGGCCGCTTCGACTCGCGCGAATTTCAACGCCGGCTGCTCCTGCACCAACACGAGACGATCGGCGCGGCGTTATTGAACCAGCAGATCGTCGCCGGCCTCGGCAACTACTTGCGCGCGGAAATCCTGTTCGCGTGCAAACTGAACCCGTGGCTGACTGTCGGCGAACTCACGAAGCGTAGTCTGACTTGTTTGAGTCGAACCGTTCCGCAACTGGCGCGCGACGCATACGTGCGCAGCGCCACAGCGCCTGAAGCGGATCGCGAGCGCATGTCCGCTGATCCCTCGCTGGTCTATGTGCCCGGCCGCGAGTATGGCACGCGTCACATGGTATTCCGTCGCACAAACTTGCCTTGTCTACGTTGTGGAGAAAAGGTTCGGCAACTGCGCCAGCAGACGATTCGGCGAGAAGATGCTGAAGAGGAACGGACGAGAATTGTCTATTTCTGTCCGTCGTGTCAGTCGGTGTGATTGGTGCTTACGCGATTGCCTTCTTGCGAAACTGCCTCAGACCAAGCAACAGAAACAGTACGTCGAAAACGAGCAATCCCACCATCACCACGATGATCGGCAGGTGCGGAAACTGCGGCACGAGCGCGCCGCGCAATCCTTCACTGGCATAGACCAAAGGATTCACCAGCACGATCTTCTGCAGGATGGGAAAGGTTGCGAGTGCGCTCCACGGATAATAAGTGCAGCCGAAGAAGATCATCGGCGTCAGCACGAGGCTGAACATCAAACCGATCTTCGTCTGGTCGATGCTGCAACCGAGCGCGAGTCCGCCGCACGCGGACAACAACGCGACGAGTATCGTGATCCCGATGAACACCGCGGGTGAGGGTAGGTTCAATTCCACGGGCCGCAACAACAGCCACGCCGCTGGTATCACCATCAGTCCCGCCACCGTCGCTTGCGCTGCGCCGAAGAAAACTTTTTCGATTGCAAGCCAGGAGTTTTCAATCGGTGCGAGCAGTCGATCTTCGATCTCGTGCGTGAACTGAAACTCGGACACCAGAGGCATCGCCACGGCCCACACGCCCGTGAAGATCATGCTGATGGCCATGATGCCCGGTAGCAACAGGCTTTTGTAAATCGCGGGCATGTAGCCGCTCGACACCATCACGCGCCCGAAGATAAAGACAAACATCATCGGCTGCAGAAAGGTTTGTAGCAGGATCGTGATGAAGTTGCGCCGCGCGACGTGAGCATCACGCGCGAGCAGCGCGAAGAAAGTTTTCCAGTTCATTCACGCAGACTCCGTCCGGTGTGGTGCAGGAACAGGTTTTCGAGGCTCGGCTCCGAGATGTGTACGTCTGACAGTTCGACCGAGCAGCCCACGGCGAGGTTCGCGATCTCGGAAACGAGTGAACCACCGCGGTCGGCGTAAACATCCGCCTTGTTATCGGCGTCCCTGTCAGCGTTGACGCGCACCTCTCTGACTCCCGCCAATAGATTCAGCCGTTCAAACAACTCGGGCGAATGGCGTCCGAAGCGAACGCGCAGCAGATAACCGCCGGGCACGGAAGCCTTCAACTCCGACGGCGTGCCGAGCGCGATGTTGCGCCCGTGATCGATGATGGCGAGACGCTGGCAGAGCGCGTCGGCCTCTTCCATGTTGTGCGTCGTCAGGAGAATCGTCTTGCCGCTCTGGTTGTATTCGCGAATGATCTCCCACAGCAGCAGGCGCGTTTGCGGATCGAGTCCCGCGCTCGGTTCGTCGAGGAAGAGCACTTGCGGATCGTGCATCATCGCGCGCGCGATCGAGAGGCGTTGCATCATGCCGCCCGAGAAGCCACGTGCTAATTGATCTGCGCGGTCGGTTAACTTGAAACGCTCGAGCAATTCGGCGGCGCGAGTGGAACGCGTTTGCGAATCGATACCGAAGTACGCGCCGTGAAAGAGCAGTATCTCGCGCGCAGTGAGCGTGAAGTCGAGATTGGGCCGTTGGCCCACGACGCCGATCAGTCGCTTCACTTCGACCTGTTGCGCCCACACGTCGTGGTTGCCGATCCATGCCTGGCCGCTTGTTGGTCGCACGCGTGTCGTGAGAATGCCGACTGTGGTCGACTTGCCTGCGCCGTTTGGACCAAGCAGTCCGAAGATCTCTCCCGGACGGACATCGAGCGACAGACCGTCGAGCGCGACGACTTCGCGCGCGGGTTGGGCCTTGGCGGTTGCGCCGTTTTGCTTCTTCTTATTTCGCCACGCCGCAAGTCCGCGACCGGCCGCGCGTGGCGGCGGCGACGAGTAGACCTTGCGCAGGTCTCGTGTGCGAATAGCAGCTAGTGTCGTGTTCATGCGTCAGACGTGTTCATTCGTCGAACGTGTTATGTGTGGAACGTGTTCATTCGTCGAACGTCGCGTCAAACGGGTTCATGCGTCGAACGGAATGGTTGGCTGCGCTCCCGGTACGTTCACGCCGCCCCGATCCCCTGGTGTCACCGAGCCGAATCGTTCAGCGAAGACTTCCGGCAAAGGGCGCGCGTTTGGCGGCGCCAGCCACAGCCGCAAGAGATGCCGTTTGCGCTCGGGCTCGGGAAAATCTTCGAACGCTGTGCGGTCGTGCAGAATCGTGTGATTGTGTACGAGTTGAATATCGCCGGGTTCGAGTTCCATAAGCAAGTGCAGCTTCGGATCGTTTGCCAGTTCGTCGAAGAGGTCGAGCGCCTCGACTTGTTGTGGCGTAAGCGGCGGCACGTCGGGAAACCGCCGGGCCGACTCGATGTACTGTCGTTGATAGATCGCGGAGACCAGTCCTTCGTGATAGTTGAAAACAGGAATGTTGAAATACGGTTTGCTGCCGGCTGGGGTTTCGCCGCGGCGGTCCGTTTCGATCGGCTGCATTAGAACCTTGAGCAGATCGGGCCTTCTCCTACGCATTTCATTGAAGATAGTCGTCGACGAAACCAGACTCGACAGTCCACCGGATTTCGCAGTGCGCAAACACATCAGCCCCACGACATCACAAGAGTCCGTATGAAACGTTTGCCGTTCGCGCGTCTGGTAAATGCGTGTATTCGGATCGTCACTCGACTTGCCTAAATCTCTAACATGCCCGAGCAGATGCCCCATCGCATTCTGCATCCTCAGCGCCCCAAGCTGACCCCCAATCACCAGAAACGCAATCGCCGCCTCCCTCTTGGTCCAACCTTCAACCGGCAATCCTTTGATCACCACAAACCCACGCCCCCACAGCACCTCCTCCCTCACCCCCCTCAACCTCGCCCCGAGCGTCGGCAGCGAAACATCACTCTTCGTGAAAACATCACTTGTTGTGACGAGACCCTTCGCCGCGCTCGCCCTCAACTCTTCAATTTCATCCTCCGCCAACCGCTTCACCCACTCCTTGCATTCCACCAACTCCGGTCCATACCACACCGACCGGTCGTGCACAGGCGGCGGTAAAATAGCATCACTTCGATCTGCGTCAATAATCTTCACGAGTTTTCTCTAAAGCGATTCGTGCTATCTACGTGTGCCGTTGTTCTCGTCAGATTACAGTATTTGGAAACCAATGTTCCGAAGGTACTCGTATGTCGAATCATAAAATCGAGCTGATCTAGTGGCATCCGTAACGTCACCCTCCGGCACGACGATGACCATACCCTGTCGGGCACGCGTAAGAAGGACACGGTAGGCGTTCTTCAAATACAGCTGGCGCTGAGGGACATTTATATGCATCCAACGTGAGCCATGGAATTTCCAATGTTGCCAGCCATCATTTGAATAACGAAAGTCAGCATCCCAGGTTATGCACACCCAATCTAACTCGAGGCCTTGAATAGAAAATTCTGTTGCGACATCTTCCAGATAGTAAGACGAGCGCACGTCATCTTTATCACTTAAGAACCAATCAATTGGATTTACAGGGCTTCTTACGTCAATCGCATGCGGCTTTAGACGTTCGGCCTGAGAGGACACAACGATCCCATAACGTTCGGATCCTCGTGCTTGCGTTCGTAGCCACTGCTTTGCCGCATTTATGTCTCGTGTGATAAGTATCGGATAGTTCCGGCTGAGTTGAGCTAACGTCTGACGTGCACCTTCTGTGTCGAGATCGAGAAGTTGCTTTACGAGTTGAGAAACATTCTCCGCTCGGAAGGAGCGCATTGAAACGGCAAGGTGCAGGTTGTCATTGATTCTTACGTGAGACCGGGCGCTAAGATCCTGTAGGACCTTTCCCGCTCCGTACTCCGCGTCCGTAAGTTGTGATGAAATGAAAACTCGCCAATCCGGAAAAGAGCGATTTAACGCCTGAATCCACTCACTTATGCCAGCTTCTCCGGTGTTGATTTCTTGACCGCCACCGACTAGACAGACGATCACTGCCCAGTCCGGATGACGATCCATACAGGAAATCAAAAACTCCGGCTCGGATAGGTTAAAGTCAGCGACATTCTTCTTGCGAAGCATGAAACTCGAGGTCTGTTGTAGTGTCCACGCCCGTTGAGCTTCATCAAACAGCGCGACGTGTTCAATCGGCGGCCGATGTGGATCTCTAAGACATTCGTCACGAAAGTGATGGACGTTTTGAATGAATGAACTGACTCTCCGTCGGGCTTCACCTTTCGAGATAGTTTCGCCTCGTTCTTTTGCAGTTGCGACGTGATCTCGCGCCAACGCTTCGCGAAGGATCGCCACCAGTGGTCCATTTCCGGAAAGAAACACACTATGAAGGCCATCTTCTGGGTTGCGATGCTTGTTTGCGGTGTTGAGGCCGACTAATGTCTTGCCAGCGCCAGGAACTCCCGTGACAAAGCAGATAGATTTGAAACCTCCGACACGGGACCCGTCAATGATCTCGTCAATTGTGTCTGTTGTTCGAGTAATGTCAGGTTTGTCTGCTTCATGGCGCGTGATGTCATCAACGGTATGGCCGCTATAGAGTGCCAATGCAGCTTCAATGATTGTAGGAGTCGGGTGATAGCGGCCGTGCTCCCATGCATATTCATCTACATTAGGTTGCCCGGCAGCGAAGCGTAACACTTCCTCGATCACGAGAGGCAGCTGCGGAACTGTGCTGCGGATTGCGGTAAGCAGTTGGTCATTTGGAGAGCTTGTGAAAACAATCGGAGTGACAAGGCGTGATGATGTAGCAACTAAGACAGGAGCAATCACGCAATTGGAGCTAGCGTCATGGAAATTCTTCAAATCGAGGCAATAGTCGGTGACCTGATCTAAAGCTGCTCTCGTAAAATGAGTTTCATGCACTTTGAATTCGATGACAAAGATTACCGGGCCGATCAATAGAACCACGTCAATTCGCTTACCCATCCGTGGGATGGCGTATTCGAAATAAATGCGTCCCTTTCGGTTGATCAGAACACGTTTGAGAATACTGATCTGCTCAACCCACGCATCTAGCTGGGTTTGATCAAGGTTGCGCGCATGTGCCTGCGTCAAATTGCCTATGATCTCATTAGGACTAGCAGTCAAGAAATTAGCTATTGAGGAGGAGTGGTAGGCTCGATGCATGGACTTCTAAAGAGACCGTGGGAGTAGGTTGGAAGAACAAACGAATACTAGCTTAAGTATGCGGGTGGTTCTAGTAATAGCGACCCTCTGTCCGAGTTGTAGAGATCTCATCGTTCAGGAATCCTTGTTTTTGATTTCATCCTCCATTCGTCAGCTCGCCCAATAACTCCAGCAGCTTGTCATAATCAACCGGCTTCACTAGATGCCCGTTGAATCCGGCCTCCTGCGATTTGCGGCGGTCGGATTCCTGGCCCCAGCCGGTTAGGGCGATCATGAGGATGGCTTTACCCCAGGGCTGTTCGCGGATGCGGCGACAGACTTCGTGGCCGTCAAGTTTCGGGAGGCCGATGTCCAATAACATCACGTCCGGACGATGTTTCTCAGCGGCTTCGACCGCTTCCACGCCGTCGTGAGCGACGTAGGTCTGGTTGCCGGTGAGTTCCAACAGCATCGACAGTGAGTCAGCGGAGTCGCGGTTATCGTCGACGATCAAGACCCGGCGTGGGAGCTGCGATTCCTCACCAGGTTGCGACTCGCCATTAGACTGCGATCCGTCTGATCCAGCGTGGCCAGAGCGCACGAGCACCGGCAAGCGCACCACAAACTCACTACCCAATCCTTCACCCGCACTCCGCGGCTCGATCGAGCCACCGTGCATCTCCACCAGACGCTTCACCAACGTCAAACCAATCCCCAACCCGCCCTGCGACTGATCCGACGTCTTATCAACCTGCATGAACATGTCAAAAATACTGTCGAGCTTGTCCGCGGGTATGCCGGCGCCGTTGTCTTTCACAGTCACAATGACCTCACTATCAAAGAGCGAAGCACGCAGCGCGATGGCTCCCTCCGGCCCCGTGTACTTCGCACTATTATTCAGCAGGTTGCCAAACACCTGCGCCAGGCGCGCGCGGTCCGCATACAAGTAAATCGGCTCCTGCGGCAACTCAATCACCAGCTCATGTCCCGCCGCATCGAGCAGCGGACGCGCCACTTCCACCGCCTGCTCGATCACCGACGAAAGCTCGACTTCACTCCGCCGCAATTCAAGCCGATCGTGCGTGATGCGATTCAAGTCAAGCAGGTCGTCAACCAGCCGGACCATCTGGTCCAACTGGCGCTCGATCGTCTCGTGCGCGCGCTGCAAAACTTCACCGTCGCCTTTCGACCGCTTCAAAACTTCCAGCATGTTGCTCATCGGCGCGAGGGGATTCCGCAGCTCGTGCGCCAGCGTCGCCAAAAACTCATTCTTACGCTGATCGGCCGCCGACAGGTCCGTCGCCAACCGGCGCAAATTATCTTCGAGCCGCTTTCGTTCCGTGACGTCCTGGCTGACGGTGGCAAAACCAAGCGCGTGCCCGGCTTCGTCTTTCAGCAGCAGCACCTTGTAAGCCATCCAACGAGCCGCGCCCGTCTTGAAGTGGCGAAAACGAACCTCAACCTCGCCGTGCCCGGTTTCAAGCACGCGCGGAAAGAACTCGTTCATCATCCGCGGCCGATCTTCAGGAAAGAAGAAATCCTCAACCGCCGTCGTGCGCGCCTCTTCGACGCTCTCCAACCCAACCAGTTGCAAACCCGCGCGGTTGATGAAGAAGGGAATACCGTTCAGGTCACACATGCCGATGAAGTCGGTACTGTTCTCAATGACGGTGACGAAGTTCTGGCGCTCGCGTTCGATGCGCCGGCGTTCGGTCACATCACGCGCGATCTTCGAAGCGCCAACCACGGTTCCCGAGTCGTCTTTGATCGGTGAGATGGTAAGAGAAACGGTGAGGCGCTGTCCGTCACGCCGCACGCGCTCGGTCTCGAAATGCTCGAGCCTTTGTCCGGCGCGCAACCGCGCGATGATCTGATCCTCTTCAGCCATTCGCTCAGGCGGAATCACGAGCGAGATGTGCTTGCCGACAGCCTCTTCGGCGGTGTAACCGAAGAGCCGTTCAGCCGCCGCGTTCCAGCTTTGAATAATCCCGTCGAGCGACTTGCTGATGATCGCGTCGTTTGACGACTCAACGATCGCCGCCAGCAACCGCGCGGTCAGCAGTTGTTCGGCTTTGCGCTGCTCGATGAGACGCTGCGCCGTAACGTCGCGAAAGATCAACACGCAACCGGAAACGAATCCGGCTTCGTTGCGAATGGGCGCCGCACTGTCGTCGATGGGACACTCGCCGCCGTCTTTCCTGATCAGCACGGTGTGGTTTGCGAGTCCGACGACAACGCCTTCGCGCAACGCTCGTGTCGCCGGGTTCTCAACCGGCGCACGCGTGACTTCGTTGACGATCTTGAACACGCGATCGAGCGGCTGGCCCAACGCTTCGGTGTGTGACCAACC
This sequence comes from uncultured Blastocatellia bacterium, assembly GCA_946480785.1. The sequence continues at coordinate 16,625 of CAMLLD010000088.1, forward strand.
GGTCAACGACTCAGCGACTTCGTTGAAATAAGTGACGCAGCCTCTCGTGTCAGTGGTAATGACGGCGTCGCCGATGCTGCGCAGCGTGACTCGGAAAACTTCGCGGCGCTCATTCACTCGTGACTGCGCCACGCGCGCCGCTTCGCCGAAAACGATGATCAGTCCGCACGTGAAAACGTAAGCGACTAATCCCGCGATGTTCGCGGCGTCGGCGAAATCAAAACCGAAGCGCGGCGGAATAAAAAGATAGTGACACGCTATGTATCCGATTACAGCGACCGGAATAGCCACCCGATAACCACCGACCCACACCGCGGCCGCCACCGCGCCGAAGAGCGTGACGAGCGGCAGCGTGTCGCCCATCAGCGGGTCGAGTGCCCACCGCACCAGCACGGCCAGGACGACCGCTGCGAGTCCGATCGCGTATGGTTTTAGCGAGGAGCGCACCTGCAATCCCTGAAAATAATCTACCGCAAAACTGATCTAACTTTTTGCTCGTACGAGGTATCTATATCACTGAACGACTGCGAATTGCACCGGAGTATCGATGACGCCGCCTGAATCGCCTGACGAACTGCTCGTACTCGGGGCAATTCTCGGCAACCTCGACGCTTTCGAACAGTTGGTGGTGCGTTATCGTCCAGCGGTCGTGCGGCTCGCGCGTACGATCGTCGGCCCCGACGATGCGGAAGACGTCGCGCAGGACTCGCTGCTGCTCGCGTTCAAAGCGCTGCCGGCAATCGAAGAGCCGCGCAAGTTTCCCGCATGGTTGTCGGCGATAACTCGCAATCGAGCGTTGCGTTTTAGCAAAAGTGAAACGACTCGTTCAAGTAAACGCGTGCCGCTGGACGAGGCACTGCTCGAGAAGATCGAAGCCCTCGCGAAACCGCTCGCGGAAAAGGAACGCGATGAAGCGATGATTGAAGCGATGGAGAGTTTGCCGGCTGATTACGCGCTGCCTTTGAAGTTGCGCTTTCTCGACGAGATGCCGCTCGACCGCATCGCCGCATTCATGGGTGTGCCGTTGTCTACGGTGAAGTGGCGCATTCATCACGGCAAAAAACTGTTGCGGGCCAAGATCGAGTCAACGAACTAATAACAGGAGTACCAAAATGGAAAGAGAAACAGTGAAACTGCTCAACGTCTTGCGACGAATCGCACGGGCGGCCGGTTACGCCGCCTGGACCAGAGCGGGAGCGGACGCGACGCAATTCTGCGTAGCGCAATACAACCGCGTTCTCGCTCGACTTTCAGAACTCGAACCGGCGATTAAGCCGTTGTTCGCGCCTTTGAATGATTCGGCGTCGCCGGAAGTGAACCGCATCGCCGCGCGCGAGCTACTCGCTTACTTCGAGGCGGAGGACCCCGAGTTTGTGCCCTTCGATCCGCTGAATTTCAAACGCGGCTGTGGACGGCGCAAAGCGCGCATCCGCTGGGCGCCATTCTCGCTGACTTGCGACTAATTCGAACGGGAGTAGCTATGGAAAGAGAAAAAGAATTACTGAAGTTGATCAATGTGCTGCGTCGTACGTCACGCATGGCGTTGCAGTCGGAATGGACCGGCGGCAAGGATGATGCGGCTGCGTATTGCGTCGATCAATACAATCGCGTGCTCGCGCGGCTCAAGGAACTCGATCCGGGCGTGAGCGTGGTGTTCGAGCCGTTGCCGGCCGGGAGTTCGTTGACAGTGGTCGCGATGGCTTCGCGCCAGCTCGCGGCGTATTACGAAGACGAGCTTGGACCAGCCAAAGGTTTCGGCGGCGGCGGACGCGGTTATGGTTTTGCGGTCGACCCGCGGATGTTTCGCGAGTTTTGGGACAAGTCGGCGCGCGAGTTTGAGGACCTCGGCGAGTTTATTCGCGAGAGCATCGACGAGTGGCTCAAGCGCAAGAAGGAAACTCACGGCGAGCAAGGTTCAACCGAGAGCGGCAAAAGCGGAACCGTGTAGTTCAGAAGTTACACGGACTCTTCAACGCCGGCACTTTCGCCGGCACGGTATCACGAAACTTAACCGCTCGTCGTCGCATCGACGCGACTGCGGCTTCGACCTGCTCAGGCGCCAGGGCCGTATCTTTTTGGAAGAAGACCCAATCGATGTCTTCCTGGTACTGGCGCCGCTCGCTCGACTTCACCATCCCATCGCGCACAAACCAGAGATTGAAATTGATCGACATCGTGTCTTCGGGATAATACTCGCCGCCATGTTCCGCGAATAACTTACCGTCGATGAAGTAACGGACCTTCCCATCCATCACCTGAGTCACGAGCGTGTGCCAGCCGGCCTGACTCCCGTTGCTGGTCTGGAACACGTTGTCTTTTTTCCAGTTTGGTTCCGGGCTGAACGTCTCCCACGTCGTGGAATAGAGCGTTGGACCATCGATGCCCCAGCCGCCGTTCGGCAAGTACTCCCAATCCAACTCGCTGTAGTCCGGATCCATCGGCGCTTTCAACGGGCTGATCGTGTAGAAGCTTTGCACGACCTGATCGCCGTCGGGACCAGAAGCGGGCGCATCGCTGAACCGCACGCGCGCAGCGTAAGTGCCGTCGAGAAACTTGCGCGCCTGGCAGATCTGCGTTTGCGTCGTGTTGGCCGGTGTGCCATCGGTCGACGAGGACATGCGCAGGAAGCGATTGTTTGCCGCGTCTGCGTCTTTGAGGATCGTGACGCCTTCTTCTTTCCACGTCGCGCCGGGCACGCCGGGCCAGCCCGCTTCGGTGCGAATGATCCAGCCGTTCTGTTTCAGTTGTTGGTTGCTGGTGTAGCTGAAGTCGTCGAAGAGCAGTTGTGGCTGAGTCTGCGGAGCTGCGTTGAGCGAAAGCAGTAGGGCGATGACCAAAGCGACTGGGGCGACTGCAAAACTTTTCATAGTTTCTCCTGCGGGCGTAGAATTGCAGCCCAGGAGAGTATACCGAAATGGCTGACGAGAAAGAGACCCCACTTGCTTCAGCGCCTACTCAGCAACTGCCCGCGCTCGAAACGCTCGCCCAGAACGACGATCCGAAATTTGCCGCCGAGCAGCAACGCATCGAAGAGTTGATCGACGCCGACGCGCCGTTGTACGAGATTCTTTCCGAGCTCGTCTTGATGATCGAAGCGCAGTCGCCGGAAATGCTCTGCTCGATACTGCTGCTCAGCAACGACGGCAATCACGTGCGACACGCAGTCGCGCCGAGCCTCGCGCCGGATTACGTGAAGGCCATCGATGGCAGCCCGATTGGACCAAAGCACGGCTCGTGCGGCACCGCGATGTTTCGCGGCAAACCGGTGATCGTTACGAACATCGCTACCGACCCGCTCTGGGACGACTACCGTGAATACGCGCGCATGATCGAGATGGCGGCGTGCTGGTCCACGCCGATCCTGTCGAGCAAAGGGAAGGTGCTTGGTTCGTTTGCGATGTACTACCGCGAAGCGCGTGGTCCAAAACCGCAAGAGCAGCGGCTGACGGACGTTGCTACGAGGCTCGCAGCGCGCGCGATCGAACACGCCGTCGCGCGCGAGCGTGCCGCAAATCAAAACTGACAAGAAAACCTCCCGGCCATGGAAACACTAATCAAAGACATTCGCTACGGACTTCGCAGTCTGTTGAAACGACCCGGTTTCACTGCGATTGCCATCATCACGCTCGCGCTTGGTATCGGCGCATCCACGTCGATCTTCAGCGTTGTCGATGCAGTGCTGTTACGGCCGCTGCCTTATCCGCACGCCGAACAGATCGTTCAACTGCGCGAAGTCAACGAGAAGGGAACGAAGATCGCGTTTGCGGAGCCGAACTTTGTTGACGTTCGCACGCGCAATCACACGCTCGATGGCGTCGCGCAGTACGGCGGACGGTTAACGACCGTGACCGGCGGCAGTGAGCCGGTGCGTGCGTTGACGTATTCCGTGTCGAGTGATTTTTTCCGTGTGCTCGGAACGCCCGCGCTCGTGGGCCGCACGTTTTTACCGGACGAGCAAAAGCCGGGCGGCGCGCCGGTCGCTGTTGTCAGTTACGGTTTCTGGCAACGTCTCCTCGGCGCGAAATCGGATCTGACGGGAATCACGTTGCACGTGATGGACCAGAACGTTGCTGTGGTTGGAGTGATGCCGCCGGAGTTTGCGTTTCCCGCGAATGCTGAAGTCTGGATTCCGCGCGAACTGTTTCCGGCGCAGGTGTCGCGCTCGGCGCATAACTGGAGCGTCGTCGCGCGAACGCGTCCCGGTGTGTCGATCGATCAGGCAAAGAGTGATGTGAGTGCGATCGGGAAACAGCTCAAACAGGAATATGGCAAAGACGTGGACGCGGTGGATTTCACGGCCGTGCCGCAGCAGGAATGGATGGTCGGGAATGTTCGGGGTGCGCTGCTGGTGATCTTCGCCGCGGTCGGGTTTCTGTTGGTCGTTGCGTGTGCGAACGTCGCGAACCTGTTGTTGGCCCAGGTCACAGCGCGTCAACGAGACTTCGCCGTGCGCTCGGCGCTGGGCGCGACCCGCTTGCGGCTCGCGCGACAGTTCGTTACGGAAAACGTGTTGCTGGTTTTGATTGCCGGAGCTTGCGGCGTGCTGTTGTCGTTTTGGGGCGTCAATCTTTTGCTGAGCCTGAATCAACAGGGCTTGCCGCGCATGGCAGAGATCGGTGTCGATACGCGGGCGGTTGGTTTCACGGTTGGCTTGTCGTTGTTGATTGGCGCGGTGCTCGGCATCGTGCCGGTGCTGCGGTTTTCACCGCGACATTTGGAAACGAGTTTGCGAGAAACGAGCGCCGGCGCACGTGGTTATGCGGGCCAACGTTTGCGCAGTCTTTTGGTGGTGGCGCAGATGGCGCTCACGGTGGTGCTGCTCGCGGCTGCGGGTTTGTTGGGAAAGAGTTTTTATCGGCTGATGCAGATCGATCCCGGGTTTAGTACCGACAGCGCGGTCGCGATGGAGTTGTCGTTGCCCGACGCGCCTGCGGACGAGAATCGCTACAAGGCTTTGATGCAGGCGTACAAGCGACTGATCGAGCAGGGCGTGGCGCCTGAAGAGCGCGCGCAGCTTAGTCCGGCCGAAGAAAGGCAGCGACTGTTTCAAGCGCAACTGCTCGAGCGTTTGAGTGCGACGCCGGGAGTCGTTTCGGTGGGAACGATCAGCGCGCTGCCTTTGTCCGGCGGTGGACCGGATGGAAGGTTTCTCATCAACAACGATCCGTCGCGCACTGGACAGGCTGATTATCGTCTCGCGACTGCCGGCTATTTTGCGGCGCTGCGGATTCCGGTGTTGCGCGGGCGGATGTTCGATGCGAGCGACAAGTTTGAAGGGCCGAACGCGGCGGTGGTGAGTCAGTCGCTGGCGCAGAAGTATTGGCCCAACGAAGATCCGATCGGGCAGACGATTCAGTTCGGTAACATGGACGGCGACTTGCGATTGCTGCACATCGTCGGAGTCGTTGGCGATATACACGATAATGGTGTGGATGCGGCGATGCTGCCGACGGTTTATGCGAATGCGTTGCAGCGGTTGCCGTCGTCGAATTGGACCGTGGTCGCGCGCGCGCAGAGTGAGCCTGCGGCTTTGGTTCCGGTGATGCGCGGCGTGGTGCGTTCGCTCGATCCGCAACTGCCGTTGAAGTTTCGCACGTTGGACCAGGTGTTCTCGTCGTCAATCAGTCAGCGGCGGTTTAGTCTCGTGATCTTCGGTGTGTTTGCGGCCACGGCGTTGTTGTTGGCGGCGATGGGAATTTACGGGATCACTGCGTATGCGGTGGCGCAACGCACGCAGGAGATTGGCATCCGCATGGCGCTTGGCGCGCAAATGCGCGACGTGCTCAGGCTCGTGTTGAAGCATGCGCTGTTGCTGGTTGGGATTGGTGGCGTTATCGGATTGATCGGCGCGTATGCGGCGCGAAATGTTTTGCGAAGTTTCTTGTTTGAAGTCACGCCGACGGATTTCACGGTGTTCGTTGCGGTGCCGGTGGTGTTGTTTTTGGTGGCGCTGGTGGCGTGTGTGGTGCCGGCGCGCAGAGCGACGAAGGTTGATCCGCTGGTGGCGTTGCGACACGAGTAGTTTAGTTTACGTTTATTAGGATTGAAGATGGCTAACGAAAACAGGGCTGGGAACCGACAAGCGTACTTGTTCGATCTCGACGGCACGCTCATCGACAGCGTGTATCAGCACGTACTCGCGTGGCGTGAAGCGTTGGAGGAGGGTGGGATTCATCTTGCCGTCTGGCGCATTCATCGTCAGATAGGGATGAGTGGCGGTCTCTTCGTTAACGCGTTGGCGCGCGAGATTGGAAAAAGCGTTACACCGGAAGAGGCGGAACGGATTCACCAAACACACGGTGAGGCGTTCAAGCGTTACGCGTCGCAGGTGCGGCCGCTGCCGGGCGCGGCGGAGTTGTTGGCGTATCTGACGAAGGCGGGAGTGCCGTGGGCCATCGCGACGAGTGGCCGCTTTCAAAGCGCGAAGCTCTCGCTGCATCTGCTCGGCGTTGAAGAGGACGTGCCGCTGATCACGCGCGACATGGTGAAGCGCGCGATGAAGCTCCGGAAGGGGCGCACGCTCTTCTTCGTCGACATCGCGGTGCCGCGGAACGTCGACCCGGCG
>CAMLLD010000089.1 GCA_946480785.1 uncultured Blastocatellia bacterium
GATTCACGCCGTTTGTGACCGCGTTTGTGTTTCTGCGGAATGGCGTGCGGGCCGCGCGCGTCAACATCAACGGCTCAGCGTGGCATTCGCGTTTGTCGGCTGCGGCCTTCGGTGCAGCGCTCGTTTTCGGAACGCCGTTGGCCGTACATGCAAAGGTGGAGAGCGACGTCTCCTCGCTGGTAGACACGATCATTTCCGGTAGCGCACCCGAAGCAGAAGCGGCCGCTCAGCGTTTGAAAACTTACCGCTTCATCTCCCCCGAACATTACAACGCCATCGTTGCCGCTTACGCCGACGAGTCAAATACGACTAAACGAGCCATGCTCGAGCGAACGTACCGAGAGATCACGGGCCAGGAGCTTGATTGGAGAAATCGATCCAGGCTTTTCGATTGACGCCTTTTCACCTGAACTTCGCCGCGCGGGGTCGCGTATAGCCCCCCGACACCGGGCGGCACTCCCAGTTTTATGAAAGCATTTTTCTCCTTTTATTCGGATGCCCTGAAGATCGCTTTGCAGTCGATCTTCGCCCACAAGCTGCGGGCGTTTCTCACGCTCATCGGCATCATCATCGGCGTCTCTTCCGTCGTGACTGTCGGCGCTTCGATTAGCGGTCTCAACACCTACGTCGTCGACAAGATCTCCAAGGTGCTCGGCAACAACCACTTCATGATCGCGCGCATGGCGTTCTCCGGTCACATGGACGACGAGGAGTTTGAGCGCCGCAATCGCCGCAACAAGCGAATCACGTGGGACGATTACGAGTGGGTGCGCGATCATTGTCTCTCCTGCTCTGAAGTCGGCGCAGAAGCGGGCAGCGGCGTCGACTTGAACCAGGACGGGATCGAGTTTCCCGGCGCCGTCGTCTTCGGCGCGACCGCCAACATGGTCGACATTGAAGACAAAACGATCGATACCGGGCGCTTCATATCGAATGATGAAGTGCAACGCTCGGCGATGGTGGTCGTGCTCGGCAGCGATATCAAAGACAAGTTCTTTCCCAACACGGATCCGATCGGAAAGACGTTGAAGATTCGCGGCTTGCCGATGCGCGTCGTCGGGGTGGAAGAAAAGCGCGGCGCGTTTTTCGGCGACTCGTTCGATCGTCACGTTTACATTCCCGTCACGACGCACTTGCAGATCTTCGGTCGCAACGGTTTGCAGATCCACGGCAAGGCACGCTCGCGTGAGAATTTTCAGGGCGCGATCGAAGACGCCCGCGTCGCGATGCGCATCCATCGCCGGCTGAACGGCAACGAAGAGGATGATTTCGGGCTCGTTAACGTTGAAGAGTTGAACAAGCAGATCGATCAGTTCACGAACAGCATCGCGCTCGTGGTCGTTCCGATCACGGCCATCACGCTGATCGTCGGCGGCATCGTCGTGATGAACATCATGCTGGTGAGTGTTACGGAAAGGACTTTTGAAGTTGGCCTGCGCAAAGCAGTGGGCGCGACGAGGCGGCAGATACTCGTTCAGTTCCTGATCGAGTCGGGTATTCTTTGCGGCCTCGGCGGCATCATCGGGCTGCTGCTGTCGTGGGGTATCACGACGTTAATCACCACGCTCGCGTCGATCACGATGACGATCACGATCTTCTACATCGTGTTGGCGCTCGCGGTCTCGACGATCACCGGCATGCTCGCCGGCATTTATCCGGCCTTCAAGGCAGCGCGACTTGATCCGATTCTGGCGCTGACGCACGCGACGTAAGAGTGATGAAGCTTCGTTTACCAAAAGGCATTCTCCGCGAAACGTTCAAGATGGCGCTCGACAGCGTGCGCGGTCACAAGTTTCGCAGCTTTCTCACCGTACTCGGCATCGTCATTGGCGTGATGACGGCGATCTGCATCGCCTCGCTGCTCACCGGACTGCGCCAGAACATCGTGGCGATGATCGAGGAATACGGCACGAACAACATCTACGCTTTTCACCTCTCGACTGGACCACGCACGAGCGAAGATCGTGCCGAACGTCTGCGCAAGCCGCTGACTGTCGCCGATGCTGAAGCGATCAAAGCGCAAGCGAGCGCGGTTGAAGACGTTTCGTGGGTCGCGCCGAACGTCGGTTACAACGGCGGCGCCTTCGACGACAACATCACTTACCAGGGCCGCAATTATCGTTGGGGCAACACGCAAGGCGTCTCGCCGAACTACGGTGACATCACGAATATCACCTTGCGTGAAGGCCGCTTCATTTCGGAGACAGACGATCAGCAGCGCGCCAACGTGTTGGTGATCGGCGTCAACGCTGCCGAAGCGTTATTCCCGGGCGCGAACCAGATCGCCGGCACGAACGTGCGCATGGGCGGTTACAATTTCGAAATCGTCGGCGTGCTCGAGAAACGCAAAGCCGGGTTCTTCGGCGAGAACGAAGAAGACAATGCCGTTTACATGCCGTTTCGCACCGCGCAAAAAATCGCGCCGGCGCGAGGTTATCTGCTAATGGTGATTCGCGGGCGTTCGGGTCAAGTCAACGAAGCGTTGACGCAATCAGAAGACATTCTGCGGCGGCGTCGCCAGGTTAAATTCGGCGAGCCAGATAACTTCGACATCAAAACAGCCGACAAATTTATCGAACAGTTTGATAGCATCACGGCGATGGTCGGGCTGATCGCGATCGCGATTTCGAGTCTCGGCCTGCTCGTCGGCGGCATCGGCGTGATGAACATCATGCTGGTGAGCGTCACTGAACGAACGAAAGAGATCGGCGTGCGCAAAGCGATCGGCGCGCGGCGTCGAGACATCGTGCGGCAGTTTCTGTTTGAAGCGATGATGTTGACGTTTCTGGGCGGCGTGCTCGGCGTGTTGCTGGCGGTCGGCGCGAGTCAGATTTTGATGCTGCTGATTCCGAGTTTGCCGGCAGCGATTCCGACGTGGGCCGTCGTCACGGGCTTGACGGTTTCGATTGGTGTCGGGTTAATCTTCGGTGTGTGGCCGGCGCGCAAAGCCTCGAAACTCGATCCCATCGAGTGTCTGCGCTACGAATGACGCGTGACTTCTTAAAGGAATTCCTGACTTACATCCAGGTCGAAAAGGGACTGGCGCAACATAGCATCGCCAGCTACGAGCGCGACCTCACGCGTTTGCAAACCTGGGCGACGCAAAACAAGAAAGAGTTGCTGGAGTTGACGCGTTCCGATCTGCGCAAGTGGATCGCGAGTCTTTCGCGTGAGGGACTCGCGCCGACGTCGATTGCGCGCGCGGTGAGTTCGACGCGCGGGTTTTATAAGTTTCTGATGCTGGATGGTCACATCAAACGTCATCCAGCGGAGGATCTCGACACGCCGCAGCGCTTCAGTTACCTGCCGAAGTTTCTCACCGAAGAAGAGATCAATCGACTGTTCGCGGCGCCTGATATTTCAACGCTCGAGGGCATTCGCGACCGCGCGATATTGGAGACGATGTATGCGTCGGGGTTGCGCGTGTCGGAGCTGGTGAACTTGAAACAGGCGGACGTGGATCTGCTGGCGGGTTTGCTCGTGTGTCACGGTAAGGGCAGCAAAGAACGGCGCGTGCCGCTCGGAAAAAGCGCGATTCACTGGTTGCAGCAGTACGCGGCGGCGAAAGCTGAATACGGCAAGCAGACGTTGCCGCATGTTTTTGTGCAGCGCGGTAAGCCGTTCACGCGGCATCTGGCGTGGTCCATGATCAAGGGATACGCCGAGCGCGCGGGCATCAAGAACGTTTCGCCGCACACGTTGCGACACAGCTTTGCGACGCACTTGTTGCAACACGGCGCGGACTCGCGTTCGGTGCAGGCGTTGTTGGGCCACAGTGATATTTCCACCACGCAGATCTACACGCACATCACTGACGTGCACCTGCGCTCGGCGTACGATCGTCATCATCCGCGCGCGCGGAAGAGCGACGATCGTCTTCCGGAGCGCTGAAGATCTCCCGCGCGTTAGTTACTGCTCGTTATGTTCACGCTTACCGAACCCACCGAGAGTGACATCGCGAAGTTTGTTTCTGAGCAATCGCATCTTCCTCTTAGCTACGCTGAAGTAGGCGCAACGCAGGTCGCGCTGTCTGATCAAACGGTAACGCCGCACGGTTACAACGTGGATCACAATCGCGTGCAGCTCGGACGTGGTGCAGCCGTTTACGAACGCGCAGTCACGGCGTTGAAGCAGTGGCGACAGTTTGAGCTTGGTTGGGTGTCGGTTGTGCCGCGCGGGTTGAAGATCAAAAAAGGTGTGACTGTGGCGGTGAAAGCGTGGGCGTGCGGTATGTGGTCGTTGAACGCTTGTCGCGTTGTTTATGTTGTTGAAGAGACCGGTTCACTCACCCGGTTTGGCTTCGCGTACGGGACGTTACCGGATCACATTGAGCGTGGTGAGGAGCGTTTTCTGATCGAGTGGAACCGAACGGACGACAGCGTTTGGTACGACATCCTCGCATTTTCGCAACCGCGCCATCCGCTGGTGCGGCTCGGCTTTCCCGTCGCACGCATGATGCAGAAGCGCTTCGCGCGCGACTCACTCACCGCGATGAAATCCGCGACTCACTCGCCCTGAGATCTGTTTTTGTTTCGGTTTGCTATCTCCTGTTTATAGCCTTCCACTTCACGCCTCGCACGGTCCTCGCTCCAGCCGAGGAACCGCCGCCCAACCGCCGCCGCTGCTTCAAGCTCACTTACGCCGCGATCAGCGTTCAACCCGATCATCGTGCGACGTAGAAAACAGTCAGCCAACGTTGTAGCCAACTCGTTTTCAAACGCAAAGACAATCTCCGCAGCGAATGCGTCACAGTTGAGATGCCTTGCGAGTTCAGCCACCGCCTTTGCTCGTGAACCATAAATTCGTGACAGTCGTTCACACGGATTTGACGAATCAAAATCCACTGCGCCCGGCAACGGGACGCGCGCCGTTTCACTCCGCGTAAATCTCTTACCGAGTTTTCGCAGCACGAGGTCGACGCACTCTTCGGCGAGACTCCGATACGTCGTCAACTTCCCGCCAACTACCGAAACTAGATTCTTTACCTGCGGATGCTCGCGCAGAAAATGCCTCCGCGTAATGCTTCGCTCATTGTGATTCGTCGTGAACGGCAACGGCCGCACGCCCGCATACGTGTAAAGTACGCGCTCGCGACTCAGTTCCGCACCCGGAAACACGCGATTCGTCTCGCTTAGCAGATAATCGATCTCCCACTCCTCAGTTCGCACCTCATCCGGATCGCCTTCGAACCGCACGTCGGTCGTGCCGATCAAATAATTACCGTCCCACGGAATAATAAAAAACGGCCTCCGATCGCTGAAGGCCTCAAGATAAACCGCACTCTCCGGCGCACCCGCAAACGCCGCCACAACCACATGACTCCCCTTCGTTCCCCCAATCAACCTCTCGTGATTTGTGTTGGTCTTATCCAACAACCCATCAACCCACGGGCCTGCCGCATTGATTACGACCGCCGCCCGAAATTGATCCGGCTTATCCTCTTCCAACCGGACTCCCGCTATCAAGCCCTCTTCGATAACAAAGCTTTCCACTCGCCTGTGAGTGAGAACCAGCGCTCCGTGCTGGATCGCCGCCAACACATTCTCAACCACCAACCGCTCCGCATACTCAACCTGCGCGTCGTAATAAACCGCCGACCCAACCAACCCCTCCACACTCAACCCCGGCAGCCGCTGCAAAGTCTCCCGACGCGACAACATCCGATGCCGCGGCAACGACTTCCCCCACGACAACAGGTCGTACGCAATCATCCCGGCGCGAATCGTCGTCCATCCACGCCCACCATCTCGATAAATCGGTATAAGAATCGGCAGCGGCCGCACGAGGTGCGGCGCGATGCGTAACAACGTTTCACGTTCGCGCAACGACTCGCGCACCAACCCAAACTCAAAGTGCTCGAGATACCTAAGCCCGCCATGAATCAACCTCGTCGACGAAGCACTCGTTCCCCCTCCGATGTCACCCTTATCGACCAGCAACACCTTCAGCCCGCGCAGCGCCGCATCGCGCGCGATGCCCGCGCCGTTTATGCCTGCCCCAACCACCACCAGATCAAACTCCTGGTTCATACACACACACCATATCGTGTCGCGGCCATACGGTCTAAGACATCACAAACAAAAAACCAATCGCGACAGCATCAGCCACGCTCTTGAGCGATCTCAATTTTGATCTTGTCCTTAGTTTACGCGCGTAACGGGCATACACTTTGCCGCATCCCGCACCGCCAAACGCGATCTCTCGAACAAGGAGCAAGGACCATGAAAGTCTCCCGACTAAACACCAGCCTTCTCGTTTTTCTACTCACCTTCTTCTCAATCACCGTAACAGCACGCGCCTTCGATGACGACGACGATCCCGACGATTACGACGTAAAGGATCGGGTCGTCCGCATCAGCTTGATCACCGGGGAGGCGAGCCTCAAGCGCAAGGGTAATCAGGATTGGGAAACCGCGCGCCTGAATTACCCGCTGGTCGAGGGCGACACCATCGCCACCGACAAAGACAGCCGCATGGAGATACAGATCGACGCGCGCAACTTCGTACGGCTCGCGCCCGCGACCGCGTTGCGCATCGTCACTTTGCGCGACGAAGGCGTGGCGCTCGGCGTAATCGAGGGCACCGCGTTTGTGCGGCTGGTGAAGTTTGATCGCAGTAAAGAGTATTTCGAAGTCGATGCGCCGCGAACGACGATGGCCGCCGAGAAGCCGGGGCTTTATCGCATCGACGTGCCGCGTGACGGTCGCGTGCGTCTCACCGTGCGTGACGGCGGCAGTGCGCGGATTTATTCAGACACATCGGGGTTTTCGCTGCGTGACGGCCGCACGGCGGAACTGGTGGTCGAAGGCGAGAACGCTGGCGATTGGGATTTTCTCGCCGCCAGTTCACGTGATCCGAACGATGAATGGGTTGACGATCGCGAACGCTTCCTCGCGCAGCGGCTCCGCTACGACGTCGAGTATTACGACGATTATGTTTGGGGCGCGGAGGATCTCGCGGCGTATGGCGACTGGACTTACACGAACGACTTCGGTTGGATTTGGCAGCCGCATCCGCAGACGATCAGCGCGTATGGTGATTGGGCGCCGTATCGGTATGGTCGCTGGGTTTGGTGTCCGCCGTATGGTTGGACGTGGGTTGGTTACGAGCCGTGGGGTTGGGCGCCGTATCACTACGGGCGCTGGGTTTATCACAACAACGCGTGGGCGTGGGTGCCGCGTAGTCATTACAACCGGAGGCGTAGCTGGTGGCGACCGGCGCTGGTTGTGTTTGTGAATCTTTCGATTGGCAGCGACATCTGCTGGTATCCGCTGCCCTACTATGCGCACGATCCGTATTCGCGTCGGTATCGACATGGGGAACGGAATTATCCGGGGCGTGGTGGTTCGGGTGGTTATGCTGGTGGCGGCCGGCCGGGTAATGGCAATGGACGGCCTGGTTATCCGAGTGGTGGTCAGCCTGGTTATCCTGGTAATGGTCAACCGGGTGGTGGAGGTTCTACGGGTGGTCGACCCGGTTATCCGGGTGGTGATGGTCGTCCCGGCACTGGCAATGGTCAAATAGCGGGCGAAGGCAAAACGTGGCGGGGTGTGACGCGTGTGCCGCGACGGGACTTTGGTGATAACGAACCGGGCCATTCGGTTGATGAGCGCACTGCGCGACGTGTCATCGACTCGCCGCCCAGTCTCGATGATTTGCCGCGGCGCATCGGTGTACCGGCTGGCGCATTGCCGGCTGGGGCAGTACCGGCTGGCACGGTTACCGGTGATGGAAGTCGAGGTGATGAAAAGCGGAGGCGTGATGTTGTTGGTGTACCACGTGCGATTCAGTTTCCGGAGGCCAGGACTGGTGCTGCTGAACGCACGCCCGGAGCTCCGCTCGATGACGATCTGAGGCGCTCGCGAGTCTTTCGTGGACGCGAGCCGCGTACGACCGATCCTGCGCAGAGTACGACCACGCAAGCTGCGCCAGGGCAAACTGCGCCGCCGCGAACTGAGACTACAAATCCTTCGAACACTAATGCGCCGACAGTTGAGTCGTCGCCGTCAGTACAGTCGCCACCGTCAGTCCAGGCGCCGCCGTCTGGTGCAGTTGCTCGACCCGAGCCGCGAAGTGATGAAGGGCGAGGGCGTGTTGTGCGGCCTTCAATGGGTGATGGCGAGAAACGCGTAAGAGGTCAGCAAGGAATCGAGAACAGTCCGCGAAACGAGAGTGGCCCAAGCCGTGAGGGCGGTGGAACACGGATTGAGCCCCGATCGGAGTCACCACGCTCCGATCCACCTCAACGCGTAGATCCGCCTGTACGCTCCGATCCCCGTCCTTCTGAGTCACGACCCGAACCCCGTCCGGAGTCACCACGCTCTGAACCTGCGCCGCGCGTCGAGACTCCACGGAATGATCCACCCCCACGCAACGATCCGCCGCCGCGTGTCGAGACGCCTGAACCGCCGCCGCGGCATGATCCACCACCGCGAGTAGAGACTCCGCGGAACGATCCGCCACAGCGCTCTGAGCCTGCCCCGCGGAATGATCCGCCGCCGAGGTCTGAGCCTGCGCCACGTAACGATCCACCGCCACGGAATGATCCGCCGCCGCGTTCTGAGCCTGCGCCGCGATCGGAACCGGCGCCGCGATCGGAACCACGATCAGAGCCGCGCTCGGAGCCTCGATCGGATGGTCCAAGGAAGCCGGACAAGCCGGATAACCGGTGAGAACTTTAGGGAGTGATCTTGAGGCGGGGGAGTTTGCGGGGGAGGCCGTCAATTGATGAGTCGGTTTCCCCGATCCGCGAAGCGCCCATACGCTCGTAAAAACCTGCCGCATTCGGATCCGCCGTGAGCTCCACGTCGCGGACATCGAGTGCGGCAGCACGCTCCATCGCATCGAGAAACAACTCTTTCCCAACACCCGTGCCAATACACGCCGGCGTCACCCACATGTGCTCCAGCTCCGCCTTCGCACCGCTCACACACAACGCGTAGAACCCGCGCACCTCACCCTCAGCTTCCGCCACATACACATGGTTATCGCGAATGAACTCCGGCGAGATCGTCAGGTCCGTTTCCCAGTGCTTGATCCAGTGCTCCGGATAACCCCAGTAACGCTTCGCATCCAGCGCGATCCCGGTAAGAAGGTCGGCCTCGTTAGTTGATGCGGGTCTAATCATGTCTAGTTCTTCTCATTCAGCGACTTTTCCAACTTACGCACCAACTCCTGCGCTTGCGAGACAAACTCACCTTTCGGCGCGAGCCGCAAGTATTCACGATACTCAACCAACGCACGCTCGCGCTGATTCACACGCAGCAAAATGTTTCCCGCGAGCAGATGCGCCTCCGCCAGGTCAGGCTTGAGCTGCAGCGTCATGCCGATTGGACCACCAGCCTTCGCCACCTCACCCATGTCCCAGTAAAGCCGCCCCAACGTAAACTGCCCGTGCCACGACTTCTCATCCAGCTTCAGCCCGTCGTGCAACGTCTGCTCCGCTTCCGGGTAACGCTTCTGCCGCCAGTAAACCTCCCCAAGGTAGATCATCGCCGCGCCGCTGTCAGGTTTGATCTCCACCGCGCGCTGCATCGCTTTCTCGGCGTTGTCCCACTCGCGCAGGTCCATGTAAGCAATTCCCAACAACAGCTGCGCTTCGAAAAAGTTTGTGTAGCTCGCAAGCGCCTGCTGCAAATGCGCGATCGCATCTTTGTAACTCTTCTTCGCGAGCGCAGCGCGCCCGTTATTAAAAGCCTCGCGCGCGACTGCCGGCACACGCGCATCAACCACGTCGATCAGCAGCGGCATACCAGTCGAGCTCTTCGCGCCCTCAGCCGTGAGTTCGAAAACAAGGTAAACACGCGCCAGCACCTGCAGGTCCGCATCCTGCTGCGTTGGCAAGTAGCCCGGCGCGTTGACGATCACTTTGTAATAGCCGCGTTGTAGATTGGGAAAACGAAAACGCCCACGATTGTCGGTCACGATCTGATCGATCAACCCGCCACTGAATCGCTCGAGCCGCACCTGAACATTCGTGATCGAGCCGCCGTCACTCAGACGCACCTCGCCACTCACTTCAAACGTCTGCGAGTTCGGATTGTAAGTATCGCGATCGCGCTGGGCCAACACAGGTGGGACAAACAAAGCAAAAGCCGCCACGACCAACAGACGCCCGATTACGCGGAAAGACTTATCTGTGTTCATCTGTGAAGATCCGTGGCGAAAATTCAAGCTCGGGCGGATTTTACCCCGCCCGAGCTCGAAAGAGTTAACAACGAATGTCTCAGTGACGGTAATTCAAACCAAACTGAATCAACCGCGCCGGCACCACAGTCGTTGTGATCTGGCTGAAGGTCCCCGGAGTACCGATATTGACGGTGCTCGGGAAACCAAAGACCGGATGGTTCCACAGATTGAAAACATCCATGCGGAAGCGCAGCTCGTGACTTTCCCTGATGTGGAAATTCTTGAGCAGCGAGAAGTCCCAGTTCTGCTGGAATGGACCACGGAACGCATTGCGTGGCACATCACCAAAACCGGTTGCTCCCGCCGCACCGTTCGGAACAAGACTCGCCGTCCTGAAGCAGTTCGGATCCAGATAGTGATTCAGACGATCGGCGAGCGAGCCCTGAGTGTAGGTGCTTGCGATGTCACCGCACTTGCCGCTGAACGAAGCAGTGCCACCGTTGGTTTGACCAAACGCGCCGCCGCTCGTGCTGTCAGTGATTGAGAACGGCAAGCCGCTCTGATAAGTGACGATGCCGCTGATGCTCCAACCCTTGAAGATCTGGTTGTTCCAGAAATCGCCATTCGGAACGGGCAGATCGTAAGAGTAGCTGACCACAAAACGATGCGGCCGATCGAAATCACCGCGGGCCTTGTTCTGGAACGGATCCTTCATCGAGTTGAGGATGTTCGCTCCGCCCTGGCCGTTACGAGTAATGTTCAACTCGTCCGTGCTCAACGAACCGCTGACGTTGTCGATGGTCCGCGAGTAGGTGTAAGCAGCCTGGAAGTAAAGGCCACGAGACATGCGTCGCGAGACCGTCGCCTGGAACGAATTGTAGTTGGCGAATCCGATGTTGCCGGAATAACGCGAACCACGTTTGCGCGACAAGCCGAGGATCTCGTGACGGAGTTCTTCGTTGTTCACTGTGTTGGTCGTGATGGTGTAGCTGACGCCATTCATGTCACGAACAACGATCGGGCTCGACGGACTGGCTACGTTCGCGAGGAACGGATCCCAGATACCGATGCCGCCCGTGTAGTGCGTGCCCACGTAGCCGACCTCCGCAGCCCAACCATGG
Source organism: uncultured Blastocatellia bacterium (assembly GCA_946480785.1). The sequence goes on from CAMLLD010000089.1 coordinate 11,250, forward strand.
CCGATCTCGCGTTGGACCGTGAAGTTGTACTGCTGCGTGTAAGGCGTGTAGGCGTCGAGCGGCGCACTGGTGAATGACGCGAGATTGATGGAGCAGTTCGTTGCCGTACCACCGTAGTTAAGACAGCGCTGTCCGGCTGCATTAACAAAGATCGGAGCGACGTTCGGATCATTCGGATCGGTTGCGGGCAGACCGGTGACGACGTTGCGGAGACCCGCGAAGAACGTCGCCGACGGAATGAACGCACTCGCGATAATCGACGGCGCCGGAATTCCTGCGAACGGATTCTGTAACTGGAACGAAGCGGGAGTCGTCGTGTTTGACAATGGTTGGACCGTAAACGGCGCGGACAACGAATTCTGCAGAATGTTCTGATTCGACAGTCGTTGGTAATAAATGCCGTAGCCGCCACGGACCACTGTCTTCTGATCACCCTTGACGTCCCACGCAAAGCCCACGCGTGGTCCCCAGTTGTTGCCGTCGAAGCAGTTCTTCAACGCGCAATCAGAGACGCCCGGCGTTCCCGTGAAACCGGCGAGGTTAACCTTCTCCGGAATCAGGAACGGATTCTTGCCTTGTGCCGCGAGACTCGGATCGTAGATGCCCGCGCGAAACAGCTTGTCGTGACCAAAGCTCATGCCTTCCCAACGCAGACCGAGGTTGAGCGTGAGCCGTGGTGACCAGCGGAAGTCGTCCTGCACAAACGCGGCGTAGTCAGTCGCGACGAAGTTTCGTGCCGGATCGCCAAACGCCGATTGAATGGCGGTGACGCGACCCTGGAGGAAATTCTGGAACGAACTGAACGCCGGATTGCCGCCGCCTGCCGGCGTGCTGCCGGTCTGTAGCGCGCCGCGCACCGCGAAGTTGTTGAATCGATTCAGTTGATATTGAATCGCTTCACCACCGAAGCGCAGGCTGTGACGTCCGTGAGTCATCGAGAACGTGTCGACGATGTTGTATTGGTTCGACACTGTGCCGCGATCGTCGTTCACGCCGGTGCCGATGGAGAACAGACCTACGATCGTGACTTGATACATGCCCGGGAATTGATCGCTGTTGCCGCGCTGCGCGCCGATGTCAGTCAGGTTAATGACGTCGGTCGGGATGTTCGCGAAGATGAAGCGACTCATACCGAGTCGTATTTCATTGATCTTGCTCGGGCTGAAAACGTGAGTTTCAGTTATGGAAAGGAAGCGGTTCTGTTGCGTGTCGGTGCGCGGAAACGCCAGCGTGCTGGCGGTGCCATACGGCTTGTCGACAGCGCCGTTGTCCCAGAACCAGCGACCGGAGATCTTGTCCTTGCCGTCGCGCATGATGCGGTCGTAGCTGATCGTGTATTGGTTATCAGTGATCGGCGCCACTGCGGAGAAACTGCAAGTGAAAGTTCCAGTCACTGTGGCGGCCGTGCGGCAACCCGCACTACCCGGACGCGGCACGAGAAAGCCGTTGTAGATCGAGCTCTGCACGTTGAGAATGTTGACGGCGACCGGATCGATCTGCGCCGTCGTGAGTCCAAACGCGGGGGCGAGCAAAGCAGCCGACGTTTTGCCGTCGGGGCCGACCGGGAACGACTGCATCGTCGGTGTTAATGCAGAACCGAGCGGATCCAAACCGTTGCGGGCGCGAACACCCTGGTAATTGAAAAACCAGAAGCCGTTCAAGACCGGCACTGGACCACTGCCGCTACCGCCAAATACGTTCTGCAACAGACGCGCGCGCTTGCCGACGCCGTTCGCGTTGCGGAACCACTCGTTGGCGTTGAGGGCATCGTTGCGATGCTGCCAGTAGCCTTCCCAGTGAAAGTCTTTCGAACCAGACTTGATCACGAGACCCAACGCGCCGCCGCCTTTGCTGCCTTGCGAAGCGTCGTAGAGTGAAGTCGAAACTTTCATCTCTTCGAGGGTGCTCGGGTTCGGCAGGGGAACGGTGTCGAAGTGGGCCAGGTTGAAATCGTTGACGTTGATGCCTTCGAGCGAAATGCTGTTGTTAGTAGTTCGCCCGCCGTTGACGTTCACGTCGGCAGTGCCGCGGCCGGCGCTGCGAACGTCAGTTGGTTCGCTGGCGGTTCCTGCAGACAGTGACAACAGGAACAGAAAGTTTGGTGAAGCGAGGGGCAACTGCCGCAGAGTTTCGGAACCCAGCGGTTGGCCGGTAACTGCGCTTGAAGGATTGATCAAAGAGGCTGAGGCCTCAACGTTCACTGTCTCTTCAATACGGCCCGCCTCGAGAGTCACGTCCTGCCTGGAGCTCTCGCCGATTCTGACTTGCACCGGCGACACCACGGCTTTCTTAAAGTTGGGGGCCGTGATCTCCAGGCGATAATTCCCTGGCTTCAACAGGGTGATCGAGTACCCGCCGTCGCTGGTAGTTGTTGCTGTGCGCTCGGACTTTCCGGTGCTCTCGTTGATAACGTCGACGGTCGCGCCTTGAACGAGGGCGCCGCCGGTATCTGTCACCACCCCGGTTATGCCTCCTGTTTGACTGGCTTGGGCGAAAGCACTAGTCACACAGAGAAGGCTCAAGATCGCTCCGCTTAACAAGCGTAGTGCGCTTCTCATGAAAGATCCTCCTTTGTAAGGTCGACAGGTCTAAACTGGTTTGGAGCAAACGCGAATAAGGACGGATTTCGGTTCGCGGTTATGCAATGACCATTCCGGCGAGGGCCGAGAAGTAGTGTTTGCTCCTAATGATTGCGTTGCGAGGAACTTAGCTAAAAGACCCAGTGGTGGTGCAACGGGCGCACAGACGCCCATTAGTCAAAAATTTCGTCAGGAATTTCGTTGTGCTTCAAAATCTCGGATCGTTACCGCTGCTCGAATCCGAGTTACAACGCTTTACGAAGCCACTTCGTCGTGATGCTCGGTGGTGTAGAGACGCAGGATGTCCTGGCCCTGGCGGGAACGGGGATCGATGGTGCGCAGATGTTTCCGTCCCTGCATTTCCCAGATTGCAGTCACTACTCCATCTTTTTCGACCGCGTGATAAGTGATCTCTTCCGTGTTTGCTTCAGGCGCGACTTCATTTGCGGGGGCAGCCGCGCCCTTGCTTATTTCAGTTTCGTTTTCCGACATACGAACTCAACAACTCTCCAATGCTTGTGGGTTTGTGCGGGTGCCGCGAATTGTTGCACATCAATCCCGGCAACGCAACGCCAGTGCGACCGCTTTGCGGGGGACAACTACGCCCCAGCCTTGCCGGTCCACTTCAACGTCGGGCACTCGTTCCGCGGTGTCGATCAGGATGCGCTTGATCTGTGCGGGGGTCAATTTCGGGTTTGCTTCCAACAGGCAGGCCGCGATCGAGGCGACGATCGGCGCGGCGAAAGAAGTCCCATCGACGAATTTGTAATGCTGATTGATGACGTTGCCTTCACGCAGCTTGATCGTGATGAGCTGGCGCAAAAGCGGCACGGACAATTCGCGCGCTTCGTCGAGTTGTTTGTCGACGCCGGCGTGGGCCAGGATGATCTCTTTCAACTCATCGTCAGCGGCCGCATCGAGCTTCGCGTACAAACTCGCTTCATCAGCAGTCTGCGTCTGCGGCAAGATTGGACCAGCAACCCAAATCCCTGGCGCGATCACTTCCGGCTTTTGCAAACCATCGATCGTTGGACCATAAGACGATCGGTACATGCCACGCCGCGCTCGGTCGAGCGAGTTTTGATCGTCGAGCCCGCCGACTGCGATCGCAGCGGGTGAACTCGCGGGCGGCAAAACCGGGTGGCCCGGCATCAGCCCCGCATTTCCCACCGCGCAAACAACCGTCAACCCTGCTTTCACCGCGTCTTCAACCAACCGGCACAACTTGTTTTCGAGATACGGCTGTTCGAAATCACCGCCTGCGGAAATGTTGACGATGCGAATGTCGTACTTGTCTTTGTTCGCGAGCACCCAACGCAAACCGGTTTCGATGTTGCTCTCGGGAATGCGTCCGGTCTTGCCAATCTTCACGAGCACCACTTTCGCGGCCGGCGCGATGCTGCGATAAAGTCCTTCCGATAAGTAACCGTTTCCCGCCGCCACAACCGAAGTCATCATGCCGTGCCAGCTCGCAACGTCGTGCGCCTGCAAACTCGAAACATCATCGAGCGGTGAAAAGATGTTGTGATAAGCGACGATGCGATTGACCGGTTCGGTCAGATCTTTGTGCGCGTAAAAACCGGAATCGAGAAACGCGATCGTGACCCCACGGCCGGTGTAACGTTCATCCGCATCCATGCGCACGGGAACCGGCAACGCTGGCTCGATTTCGATGAGTTCTGGCATAATCTCTGGTCGTTAAAGGAGACATAATAAATGAAGTTCCGAAATCTATCGATCCTCGTGGCTTTAGTGTTTGTGATCGCGGGCGCGGCCCTCGCGGGTGAGGTTCCGGCGCCGCCGGCGATTGGCTCTACGATTGAAGAATTCACGCTTCCCGACGTCGATGGCGCGGAGCATTCGTTGAAGTCGCTCGCCGGCAAGAACGGTACCGTACTGATCTTTATTGCCGTGCAATGTCCGGTATCGAACGCTTACAACGAGCGCATGGCACAGCTCGCCGCAGACTACAAAGCCAAGGGCATTAACGTCATCGGCATCAACGCAAACGTCGCCGAAGACGCAGCCGCGGTGAAAGCACACGCGCAGGAACACAAGCTCTCATTCCCGATCCTGAAAGACGCGGGCAACAAGATCGCCGACAAACTCGGCGCGAGCGTCACGCCCGAAGCGTATTTCCTCGACGCAAACAACAAGCTCCTTTATCACGGTCGCATCGACAACGCGCGCAATCCAGCGCAGCTCGAAACCAGCGACTTGCGTAACGCGCTCGACGCGGCGCTTAGCGGCAAACCGATCGAAAAGACGGAAGCCAGGGCATTTGGTTGCACTATCAAGCGAGCCTAAGAAATGAGAAGTTGTAAAGCATTTGTACTAATCGTTGCGTGTTTGATGTTGGCCAGTATCGCGACAACGGCGCAGAAAAGAAAATACGGCACGGCGAAGACAGTCACGCCGCCGGTCGTAGCCGCGATCGATACGGACGGGTTGAAGAACCTCGTTACTAAACAGCGGAGCGGCCCGTTGCTCGTGAACTTCTGGGCCACGTTCTGCGATCCGTGTCGCGCGGAGTTTCCGGATCTCGTCAAGATCGACAAGGACTACCGGCCGCAATCACTCGAGTTCATTACCGTTTCGCTCGACGATGCAACGGACATCAAGACCGGCGTGCCGAAGTTTCTCGAAGAGATGAAGGCGACGATGCCCGCGTATCTACTCGACGTTAACGATCCGGAGCCCGCCATCAAGCTGATGGATCCGCGTTGGAGCGGCGCTTTGCCGGCGACGTTTCTCTACAACGAAAAAGGCGAAGAGGTCTTCAAGCACTACGGACGAGTCGATCCGGCGGAACTTCGCGCCGCGATCGAAAAGTTGGTCAAGAAAGGTGATGGGCAGTAGGGACAGGCGTGCGCGCCTGTCTTTGGCCTCGCAATGATCACTCCTGAAGTTATCGCCGCCCACAATCTCACTCCGCAAGAATTCGAGCGAATCAAAGAGTTGCTTGGCCGCGAACCGAACCTGACGGAGCTCGGTATCTTCTCCGTCATGTGGTCGGAGCACTGCTCCTACAAATCTTCGCGCATTCATCTCAAACGACTGCCAACAACCGGCGAGCGCGTGATCGTTCCACCCGGCGAGAACGCGGGCGTGATCGATCTCGGCGACGGGTGGTGCGCTGCTTTCAAGATCGAGTCACACAATCATCCGTCTTTCATCGAACCGTTTCAGGGCGCGGCGACGGGCGTCGGCGGCATCCTGCGCGACATCTTCACGATGGGCGCGCGGCCGGTCGCGTCAATGAACAGTCTGCGTTTCGGCTCGCTTGATAATCCGCAACACGGACGGCGTAATCGTTCGCTGCTCGCGGGCGTGGTCGCGGGCATCGCGCACTACGGCAATGCGTTCGGCGTTGCGACTGTCGGCGGTGAGGTCGCGTTCGATGATGCTTACGCACTGAACCCGCTCGTCAACGCGTTTGCGCTCGGTCTCGTCAGACACGATCAGATCTTCTTCGGTAAAGCAACGGGCATCGGCAATCCGGTTTTGTATGTCGGCGCGAAGACCGGACGCGACGGCATTCACGGCGCGACGATGGCTTCGGCGGAGTTTGACGAAGAGGCGCTGGAGAAACGTCCCACGGTCCAGGTTGGCGATCCGTTTCTCGAAAAGCTTTTGCTGGAAGCGTGTCTCGAGGCGATGCGCAGCGGCGCGGTGGCGGGCATTCAGGACATGGGCGCGGCAGGACTGACGTCGTCGTCGTGTGAGATGGCCGCACGCGCGGGCACCGGTATCGAGTTGGACCTCTCGCTCGTGCCGCAACGCGAACAGAACATGACGGCGTACGAGATGCTGCTGTCAGAGTCACAGGAGCGGATGCTGGTGGTGGCCCATGCGGGACGCGAGCGCGAGGTCGTGGATATCTTTCGCAAGTGGGATCTGGACGCGGTGGTCATCGGGCGTGTGCGCGACACGCAGCGAATGCACGTGATTCATAACGGCGAGACGGTTGCAGATATTCCGGTTGACTCGTTGACGGATGAAGCGCCGCGTTACGAGCGATCGATGAAGCCGGCGCAAGTCGAGCCGATGACGACCAAGCCGTTACCAACAGAGAACACGGATTACACGGATGCACTGCGGAGATTGCTCGCGTGCGGGAATATCGCGTCGAAGAATTGGGTGTTTCGGCAGTACGATCACATGGTCCGTACGAACACGGCGATTCTGCCGGGCGCTGATGCTGCTGTCGTGCGCATTAAAGAGACGCGCCGTGCGCTCGCGATGACGCTCGACGGAAACGGCCGCTACTGTGCGGCGAATCCGCGCGAAGGCGCGAAGCTCGTTGTTGCGGAAGCCGCACGCAATGTTGTGTGCGTTGGCGCGCGGCCAATTGCGATCACAAACTGCCTGAACTTCGCTTCGCCGGAGCGGCCGGAAGTGATGTGGTCTTTCTCGGAAGTGATCGACGGCATGGCTGAAGCGTGTCGTGCATTCGAAACACCAGTCGTTTCCGGCAACGTGTCGTTCTACAACGAGACCGAAGGCCGTGGCATTCTGCCGACGCCCGTGATCGGCATGGTCGGTTTGATGGAAGATGTGCGCCGCGTGATCACGCCCGGTTTCAAAAAAGCCGGCGACGTGATCGCCTTGCTCGGTGAGACACGTGACGACTTAACAAATAGTGAGTACGCCGTGAGTGTGGCTGGTGTCACAACAGAACAGGTAATAGCCGGCGGAAAAGTGCCACAACTTAATCTCAACACCGAGAAGGCCGTGCAAGAGGTTTGCAGGCAAGCCGCCGAAGCAGGATTGTTACTGTCGGCGCACGACTGTTCCGATGGCGGCTTGGCAGTAGCCTTAGCTGAGTCTTGCTTCTCCTCGCTGGGTCGGGAAACGATAGGCGCTCACGTCGACATCGCTGACACCGTTAGCGACGGTTTAGTCGTTCAGCTACGGCCGGGCGTCGCTGGGTTTGGGCTGTCGTACCCTGTGGCGCTATTCAGCGAGTCGCCCTCACGCATAGTGATCACATTTGAACGCACCGTTCAGAACACGATACGACAGATGGCAGAAGCTCGCCGCGTTCCGCTTGTAGTTCTAGGTGAAGTTGGTGGGACTCAATTACGCATCTCCGTTCACGGAGATCAAGTGGTAAACGCCGCGGTCGCGGATCTGGAAACGATATGGCGCAACGCACTTTCACGATCGCTCAAAGCTGAAGCACTCGTCGCCAGTTAAATGTGCACCCGGTAATCTACCTCAACAAAACCATGGTCGAGGCGACCAAAGCGCGCGTCGCGCCGGTCTCCTCCGCCATGCTTTACGGCCGCGGCGTCTTCACCACGCTCGCCATCTACAACTCCAAACCGTTCCTCTGGTCCAAACACTGGCAACGTCTCACTACGCACGCCAACAAACTCGATGTCGATCACACCGGCTGCACCGAGAAAGGCGTCGGCGACGCGCTGCAAAAACTGATCGCCGTCAACCAGGTCAAAGACGGTCGCGCGCGCGTGATTCTTCTCGCCCGCAGCGGCCGCGATCTGTGGAAAACAAAAATGCCGGGCGGCAAGAAAACCGATCTCCTGATCATGACCGGCGATCCGCCGAAAACGCCGCCTAACGGATACTCGCTCGCCGTCTCGCCTTTCCGCACCAACACTTTCTCCCCACTGACCGGAATCAAGAGTCTCAACTATCTCAACAACGTGCTCGCGTGGGAGGAAGCGCAGAGCCGCGACTTCGACGAAGCCGTCGTGCTCAACGAACGCGGCGAGATCGCGTCGGCAACAACGTCGAATATTTTCTGGGTGAAGGACGGCACGGTCCACACGCCCAGCTTGAGCACCGGCGCGCTCGCCGGCATCACGCGCGAATGCGTCATCGACATCGCGAGCAAACATTTTATTCCGCTGCTCGAAGGCGTTTATGAAATGGGAGACCTGACCGATGCTGACGAGATTTTTCTAACCTCGTCAGGTTTGGGCGTTGCGCGCGTTACCACTTTCGACTTTCGCCGTTACGCGGTCGAAGCCGGCAGCGTCACGGCAGTGATTGCGCAAGCGTTCGCGGCTTTAACCCGAGTTGACAGGATTTCAGAATTTACAGGACACTGAGGCAATGAGCACCGTCACTCAACCAGAATCACCTGAGACAACTGAAGCACAGACAAACAAATGGGTTTACCTTTTCGACGATGGCCCGGGCGACGACAAATCGCTGCTGGGCGGCAAAGGCGCGGGTCTTTGCGAGATGACGCAGGCCGGACTGCCCGTCCCGCCGGGTCTCGTGGTCACCACCGAAGCCTGCAACGCCTTCTTCGATAACGACAAGAATTTTCCCGACGGCCTTTGGGAGCAAGTGAAGGAAGGCCTCAAGAAGATCGAAGAGAAGGTCGGCAAGCGCTTCGGCGATCCCAAGAACCCGTTGCTCGTGTCTGTGCGTTCGGGCGCAGCCTTCTCGATGCCGGGCATGATGGACACAGTGCTCAACCTCGGCTTGAACGAAGAGACCGTGCAAGGTCTCGCCGAACAGACCGGCGATCTTCGTTTCGCACTCGATGCTTATCGACGCTTCGCTTCGTTGTTTGGCGAGATCGTGATGGGCGTGGCCCACGAGAAGTTTGAACGCGTGCTCGATCGTTTCAAGGCGCAGACGCAGGGCGGGCGCGACACCGATCTCGATCCCGATCACTTGCGCGAGATCATCGCCGCGGAGAAACAGATCATTCTCGCCGAACAGCACGCGATTCCCGAAGACCCTTACGAACAACTGCGCATCGCGATCGCGGCCGTGTTCAATTCGTGGATGGGCCGCCGCGCGATCGACTATCGCCGCGTGAATCGCATTTCAGACACGCTCGGCACCGCCGTGAACGTGCAGGCGATGGTCTTCGGCAACATGGGCGCGGGCAGCGGCACCGGCGTCGCCTTCACGCGCGATCCTTCGAACGGCAAGAAAGAACTCTACGGTGAGTATCTGCTCAATGCGCAGGGCGAAGACGTCGTCGCCGGCATTCGCACGCCGAATCCGATCAGCCAGCTCAAGAAAGAACTGCCGGAAGTTTACGAACAGTTTGCCTCGATCGCCGGCCTGCTCGAGAAGCATTACAAAGACATGCAGGACTGCGAGTTCACGATCGAGCGCGGCAAGCTGTGGATGCTGCAAACGCGCACCGGCAAACGAAGCGGCGCGGCGGCGGTGCGCATCGCGGTTGAGATGGTTTACGAAAAATTGATCGACAAGGCGACTGCGGTCCAACGCGTCACGCCGCAGCAACTCGATCAGTTGCTGCACCCGACGGTCGATCCGAAGACGAATGCGACGGTGCTTGCGACCGGTTTGCCGGCGAGTCCCGGCGCGGCGCAGGGACAAGTCGTGTTTAGTCCCGACGAAGCGGAAGAAATGGCACGCGAAGGCGCGCACGTCGTGCTCGTTCGTTTGGAAACGAGCCCCGACGACTTTCACGGCATGGTCGCGGCGCAAGCGATCGTGACGGCGCGTGGCGGTATGACGAGTCACGCCGCGGTCGTCGCGCGCGGCATGGGCAAGACGTGCGTCAGCGGCGCGCAGGAGATCAATATCGACTACAGCCAGCAGCAGTTTACGGTCGATGGAACTGTGGTCACGAAAGGCGATTGGATTACGGTTGACGGTTCGACCGGCCGCGTGTTTTTGGGCCAGGTGCCGACGATTCAACCGACGCTCGACAACGATTTCTACAAGCTGATGACGTGGGCCGATAAGTTTCGCAAGCTGCGCGTCCGGGCGAATGCTGATACGCCGCTCGATGCGAAGACCGCGCGGCAGTTCGGCGCCGAAGGCATCGGACTTTGCCGCACCGAGCACATGTTTTTCGGCGACAAGCGGCTCGCGGCGATGCGCGAGATGATCCTGTCAGACGGCGTGGGCGCGCGTGAAAAAGCACTCGACAAACTGTTGCCGCTGCAACGCGGTGACTTCATCGGCATCTTTCGCGAGATGGTCGGGTTACCGGTAACGATCCGTCTGCTCGATCCGCCGCTGCACGAGTTTTTGCCGAATGCAGAAGAGTTGAGTAGTGAGCTTGCCGAGTTGAAGATGAAGTTGAAAGGCGCAGGCTCGCTGACCGAGATGGACCACGTGCTCGACGAGATCGATCACAAGCGCGCGCTGCTGCGGCAAGTGAATCGCATTCGTGAAGCGAACCCGATGCTTGGTTTTCGCGGTTGCCGGCTCGGGCTTTTGTTTCCCGAAGTCACCCGCATGCAGTGCCGCGCGATTTTCGAAGCCGCGTGCAAAGTGCAGGGTGAACGCCAAAAGGTCGAGCTCGAGATCATGGTGCCGCTCGTGTCTGTGAGTGAAGAGTTGCGGCAGCAGCGGGAATTGATCGACGAGGTCGCGCGGCAGGTGATGGGCGAGCACGGCATGACAATCGAGTATCTTGTCGGCACGATGATCGAGCTGCCGCGCGCTGCGTTGATGGCCGATCGCATCGCCGCGCACGCGCAGTTCTTCTCGTTCGGCACCAACGACCTGACGCAAACGACGTTTGGCTTGAGCCGTGACGATTCGAGCCGCTTCCTGCCAAACTACATCGAGCGCAAGATCATGCGCGACGATCCGTTTCAGGTGCTCGATCGCGACGGTGTGGGCCAACTCGTTCGTATGGGCACAGAGCGCGGCCGCGAGGCGAAGCCCGGTTTGAAAGTCGGGATTTGCGGCGAGCACGGCGGCGATCCACAATCGATTGCTTTCTGTCAGGAGATCGGTCTCAACTACGTGAGCTGTTCTCCCTTCCGCGTTCCCGTCGCGCGCCTTGCCGCCGCGCAAGCCGCGTTGACACCAATCTCAGCCGACGTCTGAGATCCCGAAGATCTTAGACCTCCATAGTGCTTCTGTTCGAACGCCGTGTGCTTCAGTTCGAACGCCGTGTGCTTCTGTTCGAACGCCGTGTGCTTCTGTTCGAACGCCGTGGGGCTTCTGTTCGAACGCCGTAGGGCTTCTGTTCGAACGCCGTAGTGCTTCAGTTCGAACGCCGTGTGCTTCTGTTTGAACGCCGTAGGCGTTGACCAGTTCGAGCCCAGGGTTGGCACAACCCTGGGTCAGGTCCGCGAAAGAGCTGTAACGCTGAAAGCGTTGGCAAACTCGTGCGCCCTCTTAGCCAACGCTTTCAGCGTAGAAAAGCGACGGTTATTTGTTCCCAAGGTTGTCGCAAGCTCCAACCTTGGGCTGGAACTAGCAAACGCCTGCGGCGTTCAACCAAAGGCATCGCGCAACTCGCCAAAGGCATCGCGCAACTCGCCAAAGCATCACGCACTCGCCAAAGGCATCACGCAACTTGCCAAAGCATCACGCAACTTGCCAAAGCATCACGCAACTTGCCAAAGCATCACGCAACTTG
>CAMLLD010000090.1 GCA_946480785.1 uncultured Blastocatellia bacterium
CGCTGAATGTGATGCGAACGGTGCAGGAGCTGGAGACCGCCGGTGTCGCAGCGATGTGCATCGAAGACACGCTGCTGCCGCAGCCCTACGGCACGTCAAAGGTGCAGTTGCTGTCGCTCGATGAAGAGATTCGTCTCGACAAACGCCGCAATCACACGATCGAAGCGGTAGTGAACCGGCTGCTGATTAAACCGGGCATTCGCGACCGTCTCACGGAATCGATCCGCACCGCACTGAAGCTTACGGGCGGCGCGGTGTTGATTTCGATCGTCGATGGCGAAGAGAAGCTCTACTCCGAACGCATGGCGTGTGTGAACTGCGGCATCAACGTGCCCCCGCTCGAGCCGCGTTCGTTCTCCTTCAACTCCGCTTACGGCGCGTGCAAACGTTGCCACGGACTCGGGACGGTGATGGAGATCGACCCTGCGAAATTGATCCCGGACGCGAACGTGTCCGCCGACAAGCTCACGTTCATGGGGCCGAATGACAAGCAGGGCTCCGCGTATCTCAAGTCGGCGCTGCTGGCCGTGATCAAACACTTCGGCGCGAATGCGAAGACGCCGTTTGCCGAGTTGCCGCAGGAAGTGCGCGACGCTTTCTTCAACGGCACGAGCTCGAAACTGACGTTCACGCAGGGACTCTACACTTATCAAAACGACTGGAAGGGCGCGCTCAACTGGCTGCGCGAACGTCTGAACGAAGCGCCGTCGGAGCGTGTGCGAGTGGCGATCGACGAGCTTGTTTCGCCGGCAGTTTGTCAGGAGTGCAACGGCCAGCGACTGCGATCGGATTCGCTGTCGGTGCGCGTCGGCGGGCGCGGCATCGCGGAGTACACGGCGCTGCCGATCGAAGCGGCGGTAGAAGCGTTTGAGCAGATCTCGTTGAACTCGCGCGAAGAGCAGATTGCTGGTCCAATCCTGCGCGAGATCGTAAACCGCCTGAGTTTTTTGAAGACTGTGGGACTGGGTTATCTAACACTCGACCGCGCGTCTGCGACGTTGTCCGGCGGCGAGGGACAACGCATCCGGCTCGCAACGCAGATCGGTTCGCAGTTGCGCGGCGTGTTGTACGTGCTCGACGAACCGTCGATCGGTCTGCATCCGCGCGACAATCAGAAGCTGCTGGAAACTTTGTCGGCGCTGCGCGATCTCGGCAACACGGTGCTCGTCGTCGAACACGATGAGGAGACGATTCGCCGCGCTGATTACGTCGTCGATCTCGGTCCACGCGCCGGCGCGCACGGCGGTGAGATCGTTGCGGTCGGCACGGCCGAAGACATCGCTGAGAATCCGGAGTCGATCACGGGGCTTTACATTCGCGGCGCGCGCAAGATTGAAGTTCCCGCCGAGCGTCGTTTGCCAAACGGAAAGTCGTTGACGATCCGCGGCGCCTACGCCAACAACTTGAAAGAGATCGACGTCGAGTTTCCGCTTGGCTTGTTGACCGTGGTGACGGGTGTTTCCGGTTCGGGTAAATCGACGCTCGTCGAAGACATTCTGTATTACGCTCTCGCGCGTCATCTTTATGGTTCGTTGAATGAGCCTGGGCCACATCGCGCGATCGAGGGCCTCGAACACGTCGACAAGGTGATCGAGATCGATCAGTCGCCGATCGGCCGCACGCCGCGTTCGAATCCCGCGACTTACACCGGCTTGTTTACGCCGTTGCGCGAGTTGTATGCGATGTTGCCGGAGTCGCGCGAGCGCGGTTACAAACCCGGCCGCTTCTCTTTCAACGTGAAAGGCGGCCGCTGCGAAGCGTGCGAAGGCGACGGCATGAAGCGCATCGAGATGAACTTCCTGCCCGACGTTTACGTGCTTTGCGACGTGTGTCGCGGCGCGCGTTACAACCGCGAGACGATGGCCGTGAAGTACAAAGGCAAATCGATCGCGGATCTGCTCGATACCACCGTTGAAGAGGCGTTGCCGCTGCTGGAGAACATTCCGCAGATCAATCAGAAGTTGCAGACTTTGCTCGACGTGGGTTTGGGTTACATCAAGCTCGGGCAATCGGCGACGACGCTTTCCGGCGGCGAGGCGCAGCGCATCAAACTCGCGAAGGAACTCTCGAAGCGCGCGACCGGCCGGACCATCTACATTCTCGACGAGCCGACTACGGGCTTGCACTTTGCCGACGTTCACAAACTACTCGACGTCTTGCAGCGTCTCGTTTCGCTCGGCAACACCGTGCTCGTGATCGAACACAATCTCGACGTGATCAAGTCAGCCGACTACATCATCGATCTCGGTCCGGAAGGCGGCGAACACGGCGGCCGCGTCGTCGCCGTGGGCACCCCCGAAGAGGTCGCCCGCTCGCGCCGGTCGCACACCGGCCAGGTCCTTCGTCCCCTTCTCAACGGCCGCCTCTCCACCAACGGCCGCAAGAACGGCAATGGCGATGGCCACGCGCCACCTGAATAAGCGGCGGTCTTTGTTCTCGTAAGCACGCGGTGTAGTTGGTAGAATCACTTTCGTGGAAAAAACAATCCGGGTTTTCAAGTCCTTTGTCGAAGCCGAAGAAGCAGACAGGGAATATTACCGCTCGCTGTCGCCGGAAGAACGAATCGAGCTTTTGTTAACACTGCGAGATCAGTTCAGTCCGTATCCCGATGAACTTACAAAAGGATTTGAGAGAGTTTGTCGAGTTGTTGAGCGCACTTGACGTGCACTTTCTGGTCGTCGGAGCTTTTGCTGTTGCTTACCACGGTTATCCCAGATATACAGCCGACATCGATCTCTTCATCGAACGCTCACCTCAGAATGCCGAGCGGTTGCTACAGGCCATTCATCAGTTTGGCTTTGGCGACATTGGGCTCACCGATCAGAACTTTTTGCGAGGAGACCAGGTAATTCAGCTAGGTGTTGCTCCAAACAGAATCGACGTCATGACTCATATCTCAGGAGTTACGTTTGACGAGGCGTGGGAGTCGCGGGAGTTTGGTGAAATCGGCGGCTTGCGCATTCCATTCATCTCCCGGGAAATGCTAAAACGAAATAAAGCCGCTTCGGGGCGCACACAGGATCTTGCAGATCTCGAACACCTCTAATTGGAGACGTTGATTGCCATCACACTACGACGACTTGGAACCGCTTGAGCTCGCAGGGGTCAAGACGTATCCGCTTGCCTCACGTCATAGCAAAGTTAATTTGGAGGATTTTGCGAGGGCGATTGAGAGCGAGGCGACGGTGGGGGAGTTGCTCGCGAGTTTGCCGAATGTGCTGGCGGTGCAGTCGCTCAGGCAGATTGCCGAACGCGTGCGGCGCGCGCGTGACTTAAAGAAGCCGATCATCTGGGGCATCGGCGGGCATGTCATCAAGACGGGATTGGCGCCGCTGCTGATTGATCTGATGCAGCACGGGTTTGTTTCGGCGATCGCAGCGAACGGATCGGTGTTGGTCCATGACGCCGAGATTGCGTTGATCGGTTCGACGTCTGAAGACGTTGATGCGACGTTGGCGGAAGGTGTCTTCGGCGGCGCGGATGAGACGGGCAAATTGCTAAACGGCGCAGCACAGGATGGAGCGCAGGACCAGATCGGATTAGGCGAAGCTGTTGGACAAAGACTGCTGGCGATGAATCCGAAGCATCGAGAGTATTCGCTTCTCTGCGCGGCTTACGAAAACAAAATCCCTTTTACGATTCATCTCACCATCGGCGGCGACATCGCGCATTTTCATCCCACCGCCGACGGCGCTGCATTAGGCGCGACGAGCCACACTGACTTTCGTCTGCTCGCCGAACTCGTGAAGCGCATGGACGGTGGCGGAGTTTATCTGAACGTCGGCTCGGCAGTGGTCCTGCCCGAAGTTTTTCTCAAGTGCGTGACCCTCGTGCGCAATTTGGGCCATCCACTCACGAACATCACGACCGCGAATTTTGATTTCATCCAATCGTATCGTCCGCTAACAAACGTGGTGCGCCGACCCACCGAAAAAGGCGCGGGCGAGGGCTTTTCGATCACGGGCCACCACGAACTCACGATTCCCTTGCTCGCGGCAATGCTAAAAACCGCTTGACCCGCGCGCAGCCCTCAGGTAAGCTCACGCCTCCGCTGAAATTGAAATCGGATTTCAATTTCGCACAAGAACACGAGGAAAGGTTCGCGTCATGTCAGCCAAGGTCTTCCCGAAGCTCGGTCTTGCTCTACTCCTTTTAATAACTTTCTCGATCGCTGCCACAGCCCAAACAACCCAGCGAAAGACGATACTGACGGGCAAAGTCTTCGATCCAAATCGCGCCGCCATACCCAATGCCGATATCTGGATCAGCGGCAACGAAGCGAACCCAACTTCGACCGTCACCGACGCGAACGGCGAGTTTTCCCTGCTCCTCAACCCCGGCGAATACCACGTACGCGCGATGGCCGAAGGCTTCGCCGAAGCCACCGAGACAGTGAACCTGACGGGCCTAAAGAATTCGCAATCGATCGAATTAACACTCTCCCTCGCCTCATCAAACGCCACCGTCACGATCACCGACATCGCGGCTTACGGCATCAACACGATCAGCACGGCGACCAAAACGCTGACGCCCCTGCGCGACATTCCGCAGTCGATCTCGGTCGTGACCAAAGAACAGATTCGCGATCAAGCGATGGCCAGCATCACGGACGTCGTCGCTTACGTTCCCGGCGTCACGTCGCACCAGGGCGAAAACAATCGCGACCAACTCGTTATTCGCGGCAACAGCACCAGCGCCGACTTCTTTCTCAACGGCGTGCGCGACGACGTTCAGTACTATCGCGATCTCTACAACGTCGAGCGCGTCGAAGCGTTGAAAGGCCCAAACTCGATGCTTTTCGGCCGCGGCGGCGGTGGCGGCGTGATCAATCGCGTCAGCAAAGAAGCCGGCTTCTCGGCGCTGCGCGAATTCGCGTTTCAAGGCGGCTCTTTCGGCGCCAAACGTTTCACCGCCGACCTGGACCAACCAATTAACAATCGCCTCGCGTTGAGACTCAACAGCCTTTACGAAAACAGCGGCAGCTTCCGCGACTTCGTCGATCTCGAGCGTTACGGCGTCAACCCGACCGCGACCATCGTCGTCGGTTCAAAAACCGCGGTCAAACTTTCATACGAGTACTTCCACGACGGACGCGTCGCCGATCGCGGCATTCCGTCGTTTCACGGCCGTCCGGTCGACGTACCCATCGAAACCTTCTTCGGCAATCCGGACAACAGCCGCGTGCGCGCGGGGGTGAACCTGTTCGCCGCGAACGTGGACCATCAGGCCGGTCGCTTCAACATTCACAATCGCACGATGTTTGGCGATTACGATCGCTTCTATCAAAACTACGTGCCCGGCGCGGTCACCGCGGACAAATCGAAGGTCGCGATCACCGCTTACAACAACGCCACGAAACGCCGCAATCTCTTCAACCAGACCGACGTGACGTTCAACGCGTCGACCGGCAAGGTGCGTCACAATCTTCTCGTGGGTGCAGAGCTTGGCAGACAAAACACCGACAACCTGCGCAACACCGGTTTCTTCAACAACACCGCGACTTCGATTCTCGCGCCGCTTTCAGACACGACGATCGACACGCCCATAACGTTTCGCCAGAACGCAACCGACGCAAACAACCACATCAAAACAAATCTCGGCGCGACTTATCTTCAAGACCAGATCGCAATCAATCGTTATCTACAAGTCGTGACCGGCGTGCGCTTCGACTATTTCGATCTTCAGTTTCACAACAACCGCAACAACCAGGACCTGCGTCGCATTGATCGCCTGGTCTCGCCAAGAGCAGGAGTCATCGTCAAGCCGGTTACTTCTCTCTCGCTTTACGCCAACTACGGCGTGGCCTACTTGCCGAGCTCGGGCGATCAATTCTCTTCGCTGACGACGATCACGCAACAAGTGAAACCGGAGCAGTTCAGCAACTACGAACTCGGCGCGAAGTGGGACGTGCGCCGTAATCTCTCGCTGACGACCGCAGTCTATCGCCAGGATCGCACCAACACGCGCGCCACCGATCCCAACGACCCAACAAGAATTCTGCAAACGGGCAGTCAGCGTACGAACGGTTACGAACTCGGCCTCAACGGCAACATCACGTCGAAGTGGAGCGTCGCCGGCGGCTATGCTTATCAGGACGCGTTCATCACGAACGCAACTGTCTCCGCAGCGAAAGGCGCGCAGGTCGGACTCGTGCCGCATCACAGTTTCTCGTTGTGGAACAGTTACCGCGTGCTGTCGAATCTCGGCCTTGGCCTCGGCGTCGTTCATCGCGCAGACATGTTTGCCGCTGTCGACAACACCGTCGTGTTGCCGGGCTACACGCGCGCCGATGCCGCCGTGTTCTTTTCTGTCAACGAACACTGGCGTCTGCAAGCAAACATTCAAAACCTGTTCGACACGCGTTACTACCTGAACGCAGACGGCAACAACAACATCTCTCCCGGCGCATCGCGCGGCGCCCGCGTTGCGCTCATCGCGAGGTTCTAACCGCAGTCTCGTGAAAAGCCGCAGTCGTGCTAAACTCCGCGTGCATTTATGAGTACAAAGCGCGCGGCGTGAGCGCGCGGACAAAGGGTTAACTGGTGGACGCTGAAAAACTCAAACATTTCGAAAACCTGCTTCGCAACCAGCTTAGACAATACACCGAACAGATCCGCACGGATCAGGCAGCGGCACTCGAGCTCTACGACGATGGCGTGAAAGACAGCGTCGATCTCTCGGTGCAGGACTTACAAAAAGAGATCGCTCTGCGGTTGGGTGAAAAGAGTTCGCAGGCCGTGGCCGACATCGATCAGGCGCTACTCCGGATCAAGGAAGGAACTTACGGCATGTGCGCGCGCTGCGGTAAACCAATCGACGAACGCCGGCTCGAAGCGATGCCCACCGCGCGTTACGACGCCGCGTGTCAGGCGATCATCGAAAGCGCCGACGGCGAGGACGATCTGCCGACGCTTTAATCAAGCCTTCGGGTGCGCCTTATCGTAAACCTCTACTAACTTCTCCATCGAAACATGCGTGTAGATCTGCGTCGTTGAGAGACGCGCGTGTCCCAAGAGTTCCTGGATGTCGCGCAGGTCCGCGCCGCTGTCGAGCAGGTGCGTCGCGAACGAATGACGCAGCGCGTGCGGGCTGATGTTGTGCATCCCCGCGCAGATGCGGATGTACTTCTCCACCATTCGGCCCACCGAACGCGTCGTGATACGCGTGCCCTGGTAATTCAGAAACAACACTTCTTCATCGCGTTTTGAGATTGGCGCGTTGAAAAGAAACTTTTCGCGCACTTGCAGATAACCGCGAATCGCTTCGGCAGCTGGATCGCCGAACGGAACGATGCGCTGTTTGCGTCGCTTACCGGTGACGCGAATCAGGCGGTTGTGCAGATCGACGTCGGAAACGTTGAGCGTCGTCAGCTCCGCGACACGCACGCCCGTCGCGTACATCAACTCCAGCATCGCGCGATCGCGTTTGCCGAGATCGGTTTCGAGATCGGGTGACTCGATGAAGCGGATAGCCTCTTCGATCGAGAGATGCGTCGGGAGTTTCTTTTCGAGTCGCGGCGTGGCAACGAGTTTCGCCGGGTTGAGTTCAACAACACCTTCACGAACGAGAAACTGAAAGAAGGTGCGCAACGCGGCTAGCTTGCGCGCGATCGAGGCTTTCTTCTTTTGCGCGCTGTGAAGCTGGCCCAGCCACTCGCGAATCGTCAAGTGATCTATTTCGGTAATGTCCGGTAGGCTGCGCGGGCGCGCTCCGCTTGGATCGAGGAAGTCTAAAAATTGTTCGAGGTCGCTGGCGTAGTTGCGTAAGGTGTGGGCGCTGACGTTGCGCTCGTAGCGCAGATGTTCGAGGAATTGCTCGATCAGCTTTTCCATTTATATAAGGACTACCAGCCGTCCGCGGCCCCTCGCGTGCGAGGAGCATAATAACCCTTTCGCGAACGCACTCGAACATCGTTGCGCGTCTTGATGCGCAGATCGAGCACGTGCACGCGGCCGTCGCGCGTATCGACGCTCGGGTAATAACTCAACACGTATTGCTGCGAGAGATCGGCAGCGATCTGATCGAAAGCATCGTCGAGTTGATCGGTCGTCTTCGGAATGTAAACCGCGCCGCCAGTTTGCGTCGTCAACTGTTCCATGCGTCGCTCGGCGGCGAGCGCGCGCAGGTTCGCGCCTTCGTACAAGCCGGTCTGGACCACGTAAACCTGGCAGTCGTCCGCGAGCACACGTTGGACCACCGTGTCGAATTCGGTGATGTGACTCGTCGTTTCGATTCCGTCAGACACGATCACAAGCACGCGCCGGCCGGCGTACGGATGTAAGTAGGTCGACGCGGTGACGATCGTGTCGAAGAGCGACGTGCCGCCTTCAGGTTTGCCAAACATCGCGATGGTCTGCTCGAGTCGATGCACGTCGGAAGTGAGCGCCTGGGCCAGGTAACTATCGGTCTCGATCGAATAGATCGCTGCTTCGTCTTTGCTGCGCATCACCTTTCGGAAAAAACGAATTGCCGCCTGCTTTTCAAATTCGCGCGCGGAATCAAGACTGCCGCTGTTATCAAACAGCATCGCGAGCCGCACGCTCGTTTCCGAACGCGATATGTCGCTCAGTGGTCGTGGCTCACCGTCGACGCGCAGTTCGAAGTCTTCCAACTTCAGATTGACGACGGCGTTGCCGCGCTTGTCGATCACCGAAGCGGGAATCGGCACGAGGTTGGAAGTGATGCGTACGACGTCATTTTCTTCGAGGTCAGCGCTGACGGCTTTCGAAGGAGCGGAAGGCGAGCTCGGTGAACCCGGACGGTTCGGATCGGCGATTGGACCAGGCGCGGGCTTCGGGCCTTTGTTAGGTTGGCGTCCGGACTGGCTCCAGACCGGCGCAGCCACTGCGAGCGCAAGGATCGTCGCAAAGAGAATTAGGCGAACGCCGTTTCTTTTCGGTTGTGGTGTTGCGTGAGCCACTCGTCCCATTCTTTCAAGGCCAATTCGACCTGTAACTGCCTGCGTTCACGTTTCTTACGCGAGCCGCGCTTTGCGGGTTCAGGGAGCGGAGGCAAAAGCGCGAAAGTGATGTTTACCGGTTGAAAGTTCTTCGTGTCCGCGTGCGAGACGTAATGCGCCAGAGCTCCGGTCGCGCTCGCGAGTGGCGCTTCGACCGGTTCGTGGCCAAGCGCAACTCGCGCGGCGTTCACGCCGGCGAGCCAACCCATCGCGACCGACTCCACGTAACCTTCAACGCCCGTGATCTGGCCGGCGAAAAACACATTCGGCCGCTCGCGCATCTGCATCGTCGCGCGCAGCACGCGTGGCGAACAAATATAGGTATTGCGATGAATCTGTCCAAACTGGAGAAACTCGGCATTTTGCAATCCGGGGATGAGTCGCAACACGCGCGCCTGTTCGCCGTAGCGTAGATGATTCTGGAAGCCCACGAGGCTGTATGCGTCGGCCATTAAATTTTCCTGCCGCAACTGCACGGCGGCGTAGGGCTCGCGGCCGGTGCGCGGGTCGCGCAGGCCGACGGGTTTCATCGGTCCGAAACGCAGTGTGTCGACGCCGCGGCGCGCGAGTTCTTCGATGGGCAGACACGCTTCGAACCAGCGCGTCTCTTCGAAGCGTTGTAACGGGACGCTGTTCGCTTCGATAAGCGCGTTGTAAAACTGTTCGTATTGTTCTTTGTCGAACGGGCAGTTGAGGTAGTCGTCGCCGCCTTTGTCGTAGCGCGCGGCGCGAAAGGCAATGCTTGTGTCGATTGAGTCAGCGGCAACGATGGGCGCGATAGCGTCGTAGAAGTACATTTGATCGCTGCCAGTGAGGTTCATGATTTCGGTGGTGAGCGCGTCGGATGAGAGCGGGCCGGTGGCGATGATCGTTAGGTCGCTTTGGTTCAGGTCGCTTGCGGTCGGGATGCTCTTCACTTCTTCGCGAACGAGCTGGATGTTTTGTTCCTGCTCAATACGCTCTGTAATCAACTCAGCAAACTTGTGACGATCAACCGCGAGCGCAGCGCCGGCAGGAACCTTTGTTTCCATCGCCGCTTCCATCACCAACGATCCGGCACGCCGCAGTTCCTCCTTTAATAAATAGGACGCCGTCCCGACTTCATCCGACTTCAACGAGTTCGAACAAACGATCTCCGCCAGTCTGTCAGTCCGATGCGCCGGTGTCTGCACGACCGGCCGCATCTCATAAAGCACGACCTTCACGCCGAGCCTTGCAGCCTGCCACGCCGCCTCAACCCCGGCTAACCCGCCCCCAATAACCGTAATCTGCTTACTCATCGCTGTAGGTCGTCAATTCCCTCTGAATCGTGCGCCTCTAGTGAGGCGGATCTTTCACCTCAATCTTGTAGTCCTTCACATCACCCGAGAAGTGCTTGTAGTCACTCCACTCGATCGTTTTATTAAAATCCCCGCCCGCAAACAACAACACCTTCACCGATAGATTAATTTGCGCGAACCGCGGCAGCCAAACGCCCTCGACCATCCGCGTCTGCTCCATCACCAGCGCCGCACCCGGCTTGAGCGACACGAGCAACCCGCCACCCATCTTGAACCCCTCAGCGAGTCGCGCCTCGAGCCGCATCACCTGCTTATCAACCGGATCGATCCACACCACGCCAACCAGCTTCGCGATCAAACTCTCTTCGCGCGTCTTCGGTTTAAAATTCGCACGCGGCCGAAAATCGAAGACGACACTCTCGCGCCCCTCGAACCGTTCGCGTCGCGGCGAAACAAAATCACACGCGCGCAGAAACATCGAGATCGCCGGATCGCCGTCTTCATCGTTCTTCTTGTCGCGTTCGGCGCGGCGACGCGCTGCTTCCTGCGCGTCTTTATCCTTGTCGCGTTCGGCTTTGAGAAACTCCTCCTGCACGCGCTTGTCTTCCTTCGCCGCGCGTTCCGTCGAAAGCGGCACGCCGTTCTCGCTGATTAACTTCTGCACCGGCTCGCGATTCGGCAACGGAAACACCTCATAAACCTTGACCGTCTCTTTCTTTACTTCGCCTTTGCTGTTGATGGTGCGATCAGTTTCCGTTTGCTTGAATGAATAATCCGAGACGCGTTGTTCGATGGCGTCCTGATTGAGCGCGACCTCGCGCAGCAAAGCGTTGATGTCAAGACTCTCGGTCGTAGCGGGCGGATCGAAGAGGGCGTCGTCGATGCCGGTGTTTTGCGTAACGCTTTGCAGGATGAGCGTCAGTTCGCCTGTGGGTGTGCTGGCGCCAGACAGCGATAGGCGCAATCGATGCGGCTCCATCAGACCGTGTTCCGGGCGATAGTCCTCACATACGACGTAAGTCTTTCTTGTGTCGCTGGTGATCTTGGTGATCAGTTTCGACTTGACGCTGAAGTAGTACTGAACGCGAGCGCCGCTGCGCGTCGAGAACTCGACGATGTAAGCGGGTTCACTCGCGAGATCGCCGAGTGAGATGACGCGTGAAAGCACGTTTGCTTTTTTGAAATCGACGACGCGTGAAGCAGCGAGTGTCGCTTGAAGCTTAGCGGTCGCAGCTTCGACACTGGTGAGCGTACGCAGTTGTTTATCGAGACCGAGCTCCCACGCGGAACGCGTGTTGGCGGCAGAGATGATTTGGCCGTTGCCGAAGGTCAGTTCGAAGCGTTCTGATCCGGGCGCTTTGCGAAGTGTGCGTGCGGCGCCGAATGGCTGGTTGTTGAAGTAAACGGTCCACTCGTACGTCGCATCCCGCTGCGCAGTCACCGCCTTCTTGCCGCCTATCGTTTTTATGTAATCAGCGACAATCTTCTCGGCAGACGGCAGCTTCTTCGCCGCGCTTTGGCCCAACGCGGGCGAAGCAATCGCAAGCAGGACGAACAGTGCCAGAAAGCCGCAGCGGCGGGGGAACGCAAGCATGGTATAGAGTCTCTTTAGTGCGTGGCTTTCTCGTCTACGTGACCTTCTAGTCTACGTGACCTCGTAGTCTACGAGACCTTGTAGATCGGGCTCTGCTATTTCTTCTTCGGCGACTTCTTCGCCGCAGCTTTTTGCGGCTTCTTATCGGTCGGTTTTTGCTTTCTCTCAGCGGTCTTATCCTGCTCAAACTCGTACTCGTTCAAGTGCCCGCCACCGATCTTGTAACGATCTACATTCTTCGTCGCATCTTTCGGCATCACTCGTTCTCCTGCTGGTTCTCAACTCCCGCTTGACACTACAAATCGTGCGTTCGTATAGTGCAGTCGCGCTTCGCGCCCGTTATTTCACGCCTCAAGCCGGCTTAGCTCAGTTGGTAGAGCGTCTGATTCGTAATTAGAAGGTCGCCGGTTCAACTCCGGCAGCCGGCTCCAGATAACTCTCAGTTTGTACAACAATCCAGCGCAATAATGAAGGCGGCCCTAAGCCGCCTTACTGCTACACTCGCCTTCTGTTGTTGGGTGCTGATAAAAGTGCTCGGTTAATACGTCGAGCTGAAGTGTAAGAGGTTTCCGGCGAGGGAGAACCAGAGGAGGCCGAGGCAGGCCAGCAACATCAGCGTCGCTCCCAACTTGCCCCAGATCCGCCGGTGTTTGCTCGTCCATGAGAAGAGCGCGTTCAGGAGCGCGACGATGGTGCCGAGCGCGCCCACGATGCCGATCGCCTGGACCAGGTAAAACCACTTCGTGCCCTGGCTGCTGAAGATCTCGAGATGAGTCAGACCGTAAGTTACGAGGCCGAAGAACGAGGCGATGAAGAGAAGGTCAAGGAGAAAAACAAGACGCACGCCCAAGCGAAACAATCGCTCACGCGGCGTTAGTTCCAACTTACGCCCGTAATGCCGCCTCACGAACCACGCCACCGGCCAGAGCACTAAGGTCAGCAGCATCACCAACAGCGACATCGCCAGCACCGTCAAAAGGAGCTTTCCATTTTCGAGTGTGCCGACCGGCTGTCCGATGAAGAATGGAAACGGCAAAATCACCTGCATGCGTCCATTCTGATCCGGCTTGAAAATGAGTTTGTCCTGACCGTCTCTTTCCACAAACGTCGTCGCGCTGATAACTTGCCATCGTTTCGGTTTACCGTTCGCGCCGGTCAACAGCGACACCTCGATATCGCCGTCGCCCGCGGGCGCAACCGTGTAGTTACCGAGCAACGATGCGATCTTTAAAAAGGAAGTGTCACTGCGACGGCTCAACGTGTAAGTGCCGGATACTGACCGCGCAGCGTCAGCGGCGCCACTGAAAGACTGAACCTGAACCGAGTACGGATAGTAGCGATCGAGAAAAGCCTCCCACAGATTTGTGCGCGGAGAATCTCCGAGCCCGGTGCTCGTGCCGGCGCTGTTATAAGAAACAAAGAACCCGACGTTCTGGTCCAACACCAAATGCAGATCGCTGTGGAAGTATACGGTGTCGCCACCATGGCCGATGATGCGACGGCCGTTGCGGCTCTCTTCATAAAAGCCGTAACACATCGCGTTCGCCGCATCGTCGAGCGCGAACAACCGGCTGTGCATCAAGCGCGCGGTTTCCGGTTTGAGAATATGCGCGTCGCCGAGTTGACCGTCCTGTAAATGCGCCATCATGAATTGGGCCATGTCCGCCGCGCTGCTACTCAAGCTTCCGGCGGGAAACGGATTGACGATCTCAAACGGTTGCGCCGGATCGGAACCACGCTGATAACCACTCGACATGAAAGAGGCGAGGTTAGACGGCAGCGGCTGCTTGAACGTTGAGTGCGTCATGTTCAGCGGCTTGAAAATGTTTTCCTCGATGTAATCCTCGAACGGACGTCCGGAGACACGCTGCACGATGTAGCCGGCGAGCGCAGTCGCGTAATTCGAATAAGCCGGAACTGTGCCCGGCGGGTAAATACGCGCCGGGATATGCGCCTTCAGATAATCACCGAGATTCGGAGTGCCAGGGGTAACAGTAAAGAGATCTTTGATCTGCTCTTCGAAGCCCGGCGTGTGCGTCATGATGTTTTTCAGTGTGATCGGCTTGCCAAACGCGTCGGGTATCTTGAAGTCAAGATACTCGTTCACGTCGCGATCGAGATCGAGCTTGCCTTGCTCGAACAACTGCATGACCGCGGTCCAGGTGAAGAGTTTGGAAATCGAACCCGGGCGAAACAGAGTGTCCTGCGGAGACACAGGCTGCTTCTTCTGCACGTCCGCGTAGCCATAGCCTTTGGCGAAAAGCAGTTTGCCGTCTTTCACGACGGAGATGGTCGCACCGGCGATGTCGGCTCGTTGAATCTGTAATGGCACGAGTCCATCGAGAAACGCTTCGAGATCGACTGCCGTCAGCTCGTGAACGTTCGCGGGCGCTGCCGGACTACTCGAGGCGGGCGTTTCTTTCTTTGTTAACGGCGGCGGGCTGGGAACTTGAGCAACTACCAACGACGACAACGCAACGGCACACATGAATAAAGCAATGAGTCTCTTCACGATTGCGTCTCCTGGTTCATCAACTCAATTCGTCTTCACGGGTAGTGCGACGTACGACGCGTGCCGGCCCGAGCGATACACACGCTGAGTTGCGGTCTGAAAGTCAGTAGCCTTTGCAAGATAAATGTTCGGAACGAATTTCTGCGGGTTGCGATCGTAGAGCGGAAACCACGAACTCTGCACTTGCACCATTATGCGGTGCCCTTTCAGAAACGCGTGATTGTTGGTACGCAAATCGATCGCGTATTCAACAACCTGATTCGCGGGAATCGCCTCCGGGTGCGTGAACGAGTTGCGAAACCGGCCGCGCAGGATCTCATCGGCGATCATCAACTGATAACCGCCCAGCTTCGGATCCTTCGGATAGTCTTCCGGGTAAACATCAATCAGCTTCACGACCCAATCGCTATCAGTGCCCGAGGTAGAAGCGAAGAGATGGGCCATGACGTCGCCCGCGATCACCGTGTCTTCCGTCAACGGCTCACTCTCCCACGTCAACACATCGGGACGGTTCTCAACAAAGCGCTGGTCCTCGAGCAGCCACGTGGACCAGCGTGAACCTCCCTGCTCCGCGGGGTTGTAAGTCGCTTCAACCGGACGCGGCCGGTAAGGCACCGGATGGGCCGGATCGGAAACGTAACTGTCGAACTCGTCCGCCGTTCCCGGCGGTGGCGTAAACGAAAGCTGTCCGTTCTCACGCAGGTAGAGATTGCGCTGCTTGATATTTTCGCGTGGCGGCCAGCTATCAAACCTCGTCCAACGATTCGTACCGGTCTCGAATGTCAACGCTTCCGGCTGCTTCAGTTGTCCCTTGTCCTTTAAATAGTAAGCGAACCACGGATGCAAGACGTCCGCGCGAAAGAACTGACTCACCGGACTGCCGAAATCGATGTTGCCCAGTTTGTCGCCGGTCAAACGATTCCAACCACCATGATTCCACGGCCCCGCGACGAGATAATTCAGGTGCTTGTCGTCGGTCTTCTCGAGAATCTCGTACGCCTTCACCGGACCGTAAAAGTCTTCCTGGTCCCACCAACCGGCGACGTGCATGATCGGCACCGTGACTTTCTTGAGTTGCGTGGCCAACGCACGTTGCTGCCAGAACTCATCGTAATTCGGATGCGCAACGAAGTTGTTCCAGGTGGGTATCTTGCCGTGAAAGTAAAGCTCGTCGGCGTTTGAGAGTGGTCCAAGGCGTAGATACCATTGATACGTGTCGAAACGATCGAACTTGAAGGGCGTCGTCAGATTCGACGACTCGAGCGAGAAGCAATATTCGAAACCGTAGCTGAGCCGGAACGCGCCGTTGTGATGAAAATCGTCGCCGAGGTACATGTCGGCCGGCGTCGCTTCTTCAATGACGGCTTTCAACGCGGGATGCGGATCGATCACCGCCATCACCACGAGCCAGCCGGGATATGAAGTGCCAAACATGCCGACGCGTCCGTTGTTCTCCGGGACGTTTTTGATCATCCACTCGATCGAATCGTACGTGTCGGTAGTTTCGTCGATCGGAGTACCAGCCTCACGCAGCGGCCGCAGCATCACGAATTGCCCTTCCGACTTGAAGCGGCCACGAATGTCCTGAAACGCGAAGATGTAACCGTCTTCGATCAACTCGTTCAAGATGCCGCTCGTGAACGCGCGATAGATGCCGTCGATGCCGTACGGCGTGCGGTTGAAGAGGATGGGCAACGGACCTGAGCGAGATTTCGGCGCGTAAATGATCGTGTGCAGCTTCACGCCATCGCGCATCGGAACCATCTGTTCGATCTTGTCGAAACCCGCCGGTGGATCAGGTGGGTTCGCCTGCGCGTGGACGAGCAGCGGGAGAACAATTACGAACAGCGCCAGCTTAATCAAGCTAGCCAAGGTGCGAGTGATCATGAAAGTTTCTCAGAAGGATTTTTCAGAAGAGTCATTTGATTTTGCCGGGGCCCCAAAGCGCCTTGCCTGGTTTTGCACCGGTGTGTTCGCCGTCTTTAAGGACCTGAACACCGTTAACAAAAACATCTTTGACGCCAACGGCGAGTTGATGTGGATTTTCGAAAGTCGCTTTGTCAGCGATCGTCTGCGGATCGAAGACAACAACGTCCGCGAACATTCCGGGTTTCAGCAAGCCACGATGATCGAGACCGAGATTAGTCGCCGGCAATCCCGAAAGCCGCCGCACGGCTTCCGCAAGCGAAATCACCTTCTCGTCACGAACGTAATGGCCCAACAGCCGCGCGAAATTTCCATAAGCACGCGGGTGCGCTGCCGACTTCAGAAAGTTACCTTCCGGCGCGATCGAAGCAGCATCCGAACCAAACGAAACCCACGGCTGCCGGATCTGTTTCTTGATATTGCCTTCGCTCATCAGGAAATAGATCGTGCCGACGCGCGAACGATCTTCGAGCACGAGATTCATGATCGTTTCCACGGGATCTTCGCCGCGCATACGAGCGGCTTCCGCGAGCGTCTTGCCGGTGAGCGGTTTCAGTTTTTCCGATCTGAAGCTCGCGAGCAGAATGCGATCGGGTGAGCCGGCGAGAAGGTACAGGTTTTCCCATTTGTCGGTGGGCGTGCGCACCTCGTCGGCGATCTTTTTGCGAATGGCAGGATCCTGTAATCGTTTGTACGCAGCATCGCGGCCACCGTCGAAAACCCACGGCGGCATCGACGCGTCGAGTCCGGTGCCGCCAGCCGGATAGGTGTACATGTCGGCCGTTATCTTCACGCCTTGCCGACGAGCTTGCTCGATCATGCTGATGACCTGGTCCATCTTGGGCCAGTTTGCCGTCCCCGAAGCTTTGAGGTGATAAATCTCCGCGGGCAGACCGGCCTCGCGACTGATACGAATCGTCTCCTGAACGGCTTCGATCAGTTGATTCCCTTCGCTGCGCATGTGCGTCGTGTACTTGCCCTGATATTTGGCGGCGACTTTGCAAAGCTCAATCAGTTCCTCGGTCTTGGCGAAGAACGCGGGCGGATAAATAAGCGCGGTCGTGATGCCAAGCGCCCCTGCTTCCATTTCACGTCGTACAAGCTCGCGCATCTGATCGAGTTGCGCGGGTGTAGGCGGCTTGTCTTCGAGCCCGATCACGTACTCGCGAATCGTAGCCGCGCCGATGAAAGAGGCGACGTTTTGCGAGATGCCTCTGTTTTCCAGGTACTTCAAATACTCGGCGAGCGTGGTCCACTCGATGTCAAACTTCACGTCGCCCTGCTGCTCGCGCAAGCGCCGCTTCATCTCATCGTTCAGCGGTCCCATCGAAAGCTCGCCGAAGATCTGCGTAGTAACGCCCTGCTTTATCTCGCTAAGCGAACGCGGATCGACGATGAGCGACGTCTCCGAATGCGCCAGCATGTTGATGAAGCCGGGCGCAACGGCGAGACCTTTAGCATCAACGATCGTGGGCGCAGTCGCGCGACTCAGATTTCCGATAGCAGCGATGCGATCGCCTTTGATTCCGACGTCAGCCTTGACCGGCGCGTGGCCAGTGCCGTCGTAAACAGTTCCGTTTCTGATGATGACGTCGAAAGATTGAGCTTGTCTTTGCGCAAACGCGACCAGCGAGACAGCAAGAACGAGCGTGACGGCGAGCAGTTTTTGCAGGATGGTTCTCATGACTTCGTGCTGTATTTCTTCATCAGGTCCATGGCTTTGTCCGCGAGCTTGAACAGGTGCGGATGCGCGCGGTTGCCGTTCGTGAGAATCGCGAAACCGAGCTTGCGATCGCGATTACCCAACAGGAAAGCCGTGTAACCGGGAACGCTGCCGCTGTGAGCGAAGTAACGATCGCCGTCGCGTACTTCGGTCCACCACGTCAAACCGAAGCCGGCAGTTTCATTGCCCCAAATTCCTTCAATGCCGCCTTTGAACTGATCGAATTGGCGCGTCATCATCTGCTCGAGTGTCTGCTCGCTGATGAGTCGCTTGCCTTTGAACACTCCGCCGTTGAGATTGCAGATCAACCAGTTCGCCTGGTTCAGCACCGTTCCGTAGACAAGCCCCGCGGGCCAAACGGAAGCTTTCATGCGCACGGTGCCGACCTGGCTGCCTGTTTTTTCATCGACGACATACGGAATCGCCAGACGTTCTTCCATGTCGGGCCGCGGTTCGAATGCGGTGCTCGTCATCTCCATCGGCGTGAAGATCTGTTCCTGAATGTATTTCTTGAAAGGCACGCCGGAGAATTTCTGCACGAGGTAACCAACCAGCGTGAACGCGGTGTTCGAGTATTCGACTTTCGTCATCGGCGGTCGCTCGACCTTGAGCGACTTGCGCAGGTAATCCTCCAGCGGCGGCGGCACGGTGTCGCCCCAAACGGGGAACGGTCCGAAGTCTGTCGCGAGTCCTGACGTGTGAGTCAACAAATGACGGAACGTGATCGGGTGCTGCGGATCTTCGCCTTGGATCTTGATGTCGCCCAGATACTTATTGACCGGATCGTCGAGCTTGAACTTGCCTTGTTCCATCTGCTGAAACAACGCGTACGTCGACATCGTCTTGAACGTGGAACCGATTAGATAGACGGTGCTCGTGGTCGCGGGAGTGCGGGCCCAAAGGTTTGAATAGCCGTAAGCACTACTCCAGATCACGCGATCGTTTTCGACCAGGGCGATCGAGGCCGAGGGAATGTTACCCGCGAGCAGGGTGCGCTGAATCTCGGGTTCGAGCTCGGCGACAACGCGCTCGACGTTGACGTTCTGAGCTCGTGCCAGTGTTGTAAAGACAAAAAGTATCGCGGCCACACTGATGACCGCGAACAGATGCTTGGTCCAATGTTTCATAATCTTTATCTTGTTCGGACGTGAACCCTAGTTTCGCGACGGCTTCGATACCCGGTCAATCGGCGCGGGCCGCGGCACTCTTCGCACCGGATTCTGTTCGAGCAGTTTCATTGCTTCCTGAACCGCCCGCTCGATCTGCGGATCGCGCCCATTAATCACCGCCGCGGGAGTGTACTCGACTTCGATGTCTGGGGAGACGCCTTCATTTTCAACTGCCCACTTACCTGACAGATCGTAAAACGCCAAAATCGGCGCGGTGATGCCGGCGCCGTCAATCAGCGCCGGGACTCCGAGCGTGCCCACAAGCCCGCCCCAGGTGCGCGTGCCGACCATTGGTCCAATCTTGCGCTGCTTGAACATGTACGGCAGCGCATCGCCGCCCGAGCCGGCAGACTCGTTGATGAGCATGACCTTTGGTCCATAGATACCAGCGGTCGGCGAAGTCGCCGGCTGCCCATCACGCTGCACGAAATAGCCCATCAGCTTTCGCTCGAGCTCATTCACGATGTAATCGGCAACCTGGCCGCCGTGGTTGTAACGCTCGTCGATGATCGCGCCTTCTTTGTCCTGTTGCGCGTAGTAGTAGCGAGTGAAATACGTGTAACCAGGACCAGCGGTATTCGGAAGCCAAACGTAAGCCAGCCGTCCGTTCGAGAGTTTGTCGACGAGGCGGCGATTGTCTTCGACCCACGCGCGCGTGCGCAGACCGTCATCGCTTGCAATCGGCGTGACCGTGATGATGCGCGAGCCTTCGCCCGACGGATTTTTACCGACGCGAATCAGCGTCTGCCTGTTCGCGGTGCCTTCGAACATGCTGTACAAGTTCGTCGGCGGAACGAGCGGGCGGCCGTTTACTTCCAGCACATAATCGCCCTCGCTCACCTGAATGCCGGGAGCACTCAACGGCGCGCGCAGATCGGGATTCCAATTCTCCCCCGTGTAGATCCGCTTGATGCGATAACGTCCGTTCTCGATCGTGAAGTCAGCGCCCAACATACCGACCGACACCGGATCTTCGCCGGGTACATCGCCAAACCCCTGCAGGTACGAATGGCCCACCGTCAGTTCGCCGCCGACCATCGCCACCAAGTAATTAAGGTCGGCACGATGGCCCACGTACGGCAGGAAAGTCCGATACTTTTCATAGATCGCCTGCCAATCATTGCCATGGAACTTCGGATCGTAAAAGTACTCGCGTTGAATGCGCCAATTCTCGCGATAGATCTGTTCCCACTCGGCACGCGGATCGACGCGCACTTCGAGTTGGGCCACGTTGAGTGGACCATCACCAACCTTTACCGGCGCGGGTCGATCCGTCGGCACGATTCCCCAACTGTTCGGCGCAACACCCTGATACAGCAATTTCTTCTTGTCGTTTGAAAGCGAGTAAGAACGAATGCCTTCGAGAAAAGGCGCGGCCGCGCGATCTCTGAGCTGGTATCGCTGCAAACGCAGCGACGGCGTTCCGGGCGCAGTTGGTTCGGTGTAATAGAAACTGCCCGCGGCGCCGGCGGTCAGGTTGCCGTAATCGCCCGGCGGAATATTGACTGCGAGTATCCGCTGTCCGATGCGATCGAAGTCGATGCGGACGTTGACGGCACGCGGTGCTGGCGGCGGCGGTGTTGGCGCGGGAGCGCCTTCGGGCGGCGTCGGTGGTTTCGGTGGTTCGTCGCCGGTTTCCGGGAGTAGTGGCGACGGTTCACTCGCATTCAACACGGCAAGATAAATCGCCCGACGCACCGGCCGATCGATCGAGCTCATCTCGAGCCAGCCCGTGCTTGGTCCATAGTTCGTGCTGGCCATGAAGTAGAGATACTTTCCGCCGGCGTCGAACGCAGGTGAAATCGAATCCGCGAGCCCGTCAGTAACCTGATGCGTTTGTTTGTCCGCGAGTGAGTAAATGAAGATCGCGCGCAGATGGCTGGGGAGGTTCTTTGAATAAGTGATCCACTTCGAATCGGGAGACCAGGTCGCGTCAAACGAACGGATCGGATCGGGATAATTATCAGTATCGATTTTCGTCGCCTTGCCACTCGCCATCTCGATCGTCCAGAGATTGCGGTGGTTGTCTTGGAGCAACAGTTGGCTTCCATCTGGCGACCACGACGGCGCCGAGAAGAACGCCGTCGACGGCAGCGGGATCGCTCGCGGCGTGTTGAGACCGAGCGGATCGCCGACCATCAGTTGATACTCACCACTCGCATCCGAAAGCCACGCGAGCTGACTACCATCAGGCGACCACGCGGGACTGCGATCGTTGGCCCCCGAACTCTGCGTCAGGTTTCGGTAATCACCTTTTTCACTCGGCACGGTGAGAATCTCGCCACGCGCCTCGAACGCCACGCGCACTCCCGTCGGCGACAGCGTTGAATTGCGGATCATGCTCGCGACTTTCTTGAACTGCGGACGAGCCCACGGCAAGTCTCCCGCGACCTGAATATTCAATCGTTGTTCTTTTCCTGAGGAAGCATCGACGAGATAGATGTAGCCTGCTTGTTCATACACGACGGCATCGGGACCAGCCGAAGCCGTCATGATGTCGAAGTCGTCGTGATGAGTAAGTTGTTTGACCTGTTTCGTGTCGGTGCTGTACGCGTAAAGGTTCGTCGTGAAATCACGATCCGAAAGAAAGTAGATCGTCTTTCCGATCCACATCGGGAGGCTGTCGTTGCTGTTGGTCCAGGGAAGTTTCTCGACCGAGTAGTCAGCGAGGTTCATTACAACGACCGGATGAGTGCGGCCGCCACGATAATGCCGCCACATACTCGTCTCGTACCAGTCAGGAATGAAAACGGTGGGAATCTCTTCGTAAGCGATGCGCCGGCTATCGGGTGAATACGACGCACTGAACGCGCGCGGCATCGGCAGCGGCTCGGGAAATCCTCCGTCAGCGGCGATGGTCCATAGCCGCACATACGACTGTTGGGGCGCGGTGTCGCGAGCAGAAGCGAAGATCACGCGACGACCGTCAGGAGTCCAGCCGCGAACGCGATCGACGCCGGGATGGTAAGTCAATCTTTTCGGATCGCCTCCGCTCGCGGGCACAACGTAAACATCGGTATTGCCGGCGACTGTGGAACTGAAAGCGATCTGCGAACCATCCGGCGAGAAAAAAGGATCGAGTTCTACGCCCTGCGTTGACGTGAGACGGCGCGCCTGTCCGCCGCTGCGGCCAACGACCCAGAGATCTCCTGCATACTCGAAAGCTACTGAATCACGGCTAACCGTCGGATGGCGCA
The DNA here is from genome assembly GCA_946480785.1 of uncultured Blastocatellia bacterium. The sequence continues at coordinate 22,361 of CAMLLD010000090.1, forward strand.
ACAAATGTGTTCCTTGCCCAAACGCGACAGCCGCAGAAACAAGACAGAGCAATACCCCGCAAATCGCACGCAACATGTTCATAAAGATAGCTCCCGATTAATCAGCCGCGGTGGGCTAGAACTCGACTCTCACTCCCAATTGGCCCTCGCGTCCCGGCAACACCTGTTTCAAAGCGCCGAAAACGAGATTGGCATTCGTGGTCGTGGTTTCGACGGCCGCAGCATTCTGCCGATTGAATATATTGAAGAACTCGAACAGCACTTGCAGCCTCGCGCGTTCACCCAGATTGAAGCGCTTGCCGAAGCGCATGTCGAGGTTCACGTAGTTGGGCGCGGTAAACGCGTTGCGGCCCGGAACCAGATCGATG
>CAMLLD010000091.1 GCA_946480785.1 uncultured Blastocatellia bacterium
GTGCTCAAAAAAACTCTTGACAACGGAGACCGCTTCATAGATGGGCTGACATTAGCAAACGCCTTCGGCGTTCAGCGAACACTACGAAGGAATCAATCAAGCCGAGCTGTCAATCCATTCGAAGCTATCAACCAATTCGAAGCTATCAACCAATTCGAAGCTGTCAATCCATTCGAAGCTGTCATCCACTTCGAAGCTGTCAGTCAATACTGAAGGCTCAGTCGCTACAGAGCGCAGCCACTGTTTCCGTCAATGATTGATCTGCTGCGCGCCACTTTTGTTTGATGGTCTGTAAAGCTTCGGCAGCGGCGCTCCAGGTCTCGCGACAATGATTCAAACAACGCTGCAGAGTTTCCGGCGCCGGGCCGCCGCCGTAGCTGGTCTTGCTGACGACTTCAGCCGGATCCAAATTTCCCGGTGTGATCTCAAAACCGCGTTCGCTCAGTCGTTGCGCGACCGCTGCCAGATCCGGTTCGTTCTGATCGAGCGAATGCCGCACTGACTCTCCGACAGCATAATGCGCGGTGCGAAAGTCCGTGCCGCTTCTTACGAGTTCGTTCGCGAGCTCAGTCGCCAACGTAAAACCTTCGACCGTTCTCCGGCGCATCTTTTCCGTGTCCGGCTGCGCACCCGCAACCACCAAACGCGTCAACGTGGCGGCCTCGATCATGGATTGAAGCGCTTGCCACACCGGCCGCACCGCTTCCGTCCCAACAACGATCGAATTCGTGAACGGCGTTTTTTGCGCGGCTGAAACAGCGGTGACAAAAGCACCTAGCGGCGTCGCCGTCCGCCCTTGCACTATCTCGAGCAAGAATGGATTTCGTTTCTGCGGCATCATCGAACTCGATCCGACGAGCCGGTCCGGCAGACGAAGAAATCCATACTCCTGACTCAACCACGTGAGCAGGTCCGTGGCCAAACGGCTGATCGTCACACCCAACAAAGTCGCTGACGCAAGCAGACGAAGCACCGGATCGCGAGACGCCACTGCATCAACCGAATTCGCAGTGGTCGTGTCGAAGCCGAGCAAAGACGCCGTGCGCGATGAGTTGATGGGAAGCGTCGTTCCTCCTCCAGCGCACGCGCCCAACGGACACGTTTGCAAGTCTTGAACAGCTTCGAAGAAGCCGCTGATGTCTCGGCTCAACGCCGCAGCAATACCGGCAAGACAATGACCGTACGTCAATGGAAACGCTGGTTGCGAATGCGTATAACCCGGCATGATCGTCCGCGCATAACGAGCAGCGCGCGACAAGATGATCGCTTGCAACAGCAGCGCACTCCTGACGAGATTCGTAAATGGAACTCGCAGACGTTCTCGCAGCACGGTGGCATTCAGATCGTTACGCGATCGCGCTGTGTGCAGTGTGCCGCCGACAGTTTGGCCCAACGTCTCGGACAAATAATTCTCATACATCAAGTACAGACCGCGCGGCGCCGCACGAGCGCGCAGGTTTTCAAAGCCGTTAGCCTCGAGTTCACCGATGGCTTTGAGCAACGCGGTGACGCGCCGCCTGGGAACGATGCCCGTCTCCGCCAGCATCACGAGATGCGCGCGATCGACCTTTGCTATCGCAGACATCTCCAACAGAAAGACGTCTTCTGCATGTTCATCAAATGCGATCCGGCGCGCAGTCGGCGTCAGCGCCTGCGTCATACGGCCGGTATTCTCCGTCGAATTTCCCGAGCACGTTTTCAGGTAAATGTGCGGTTCCATAAGCAGCTTGATCCGAGCAAGCGCCTTCTCCGCTACTGCTACTGCTCTTTCATTTGTGTCGGCAGTCGCCAGCACGTGGCCGATGCGATCGCGAAAATCGCCGCGCGGCGCGAGTAGCGCGCCCGGCTCAACGTAGAGTTGCACATCACTGATTTCTTTCATTTCACGCGCTGCATCGAGGCCCGAAACCGTCACCAGTTTTCCCGGCTTCGAGATCGTTATGAAGCGCAGCGACGCGTGCTTGCAGTGCAGCGGCTCGAGTTTCATCTTCTGCCCGGTGGCCAGTAACGTAGTGGCGAGGATCAGATCGACGCCGGTCGCGTGCAGCACAAGCTTCGGTATGAATCCCCCTGCAAGGCGTGGATTAACTTCAATGATCTTTGGACCATCGCTCGACAGTATCAGCTCCGTATGTGCCGGCCCCCAATTCAATCCGAGCGCACTCAACGCACGCAGCGTGGTGCCACGTATGAGTCGGAGTTCCGGTTCCGGATGCTCGGCGGGAAAGTCGTGACCGATCTCCACGAAGTTCGGCAGCGCTCCGAGGTATTTCTTCGTTACTCCGATCACGCTGTCGCCGAACGTCTCAACGGAAAACTCCAAACCCTCGACGAACTGCTCGATCAAGATGCGACCGGGCCGCGGCAGCCCGCGCTCGTTCGTCGGTTGTTTGAGCAGTTGTCCCGCATGCGCCTCAACTTCTTTGTAACTCCGGCAAAGACGGACGCCGTTGCTGCCGGATCCGTTCACCGGCTTCACTACCACCGGCACGCCGATCGCCCTCGCACCCGCCAACGCCTCCGGCACACATTCAGCCACGGAAAAATCAGGAATGCCGACACCGGCCGCGCGCAGTAGTTGTCGTTGTTTTCCTTTGTCGCGAATCTGCGCGACTGCCTTCGGATCAGGACCAGGCAAACCAAGCCGCCGTGCAACCGTCGCAGCTGCGCCGACGAAGTATTCAGAACTCGAAGCGACGCCGACCAACTGCCGCTGTGAATTCACGCTGCGACACGCGGCCAGCAGCGCACTCTCATTAGTGGTCTCGACTGCGACGACTTCAATTCCCTCACTGGAAACGTAACCGTAGCGATCCGGATTTGCCGTAAACAACAACGGGCTCACGCCTATCGATCGCGCGGCAAGCGCGAACAGACGGCCCGTGCCCGTAGTGTTGCTTTCGATAAAACCGAGGCAGCTCACACTCATCGTAATTGTCGATGATGAGTACTCGTGATGGTCCTACTATTCAGTACACATCTTCGTTATCCATCGCATCATACAACTGCCGGATGTTGTCTTCTTCGAACTCGTTGATGTTGCTGCGTTCGAGAAACTCAAACTGCATTCCCGTGTTGCTGTCGCGCCGTGTGAACGCCTGGCGCAGACCGGGCGCGTTGACGATGTCCGTCAACAGATTCGCGTCGCGCTTTTTCAGATCACCGTGTACTTCGGACAGACCATCGACGAGCAGCGCGAGATGCTGCACGCCTGGGCCATAGTGTTCGATGTAGCGCGTGACATTCGACTGCGGGTCAGTTCCCATCACAAGTACGAGCGTGAGGTCGCCAGCCTCGATCGCCGCGACTTCCATGCCCGACATCGAGCCTTTCACCGGCCGCCGATCCATCAAACGGAAACCGTATCGCTTCGTGTACGTCTCGATCGCCGCATCGAGATCGCGCACCGCGATCGCCGCATGATCGATGCGCACGCCGCGCCTGCCGAGAACGCTCGTCTCCGCCGCTTCATCTTCGGGCGACATCAATTCCCTTTCGATCTTGCACGACTTCTCGACGATCAGACGGCAGAAGCGTTTGACGAAACCCGCGTCGAGCGTCGTTGAGTCAGCGAACGAGGCGAGATGATCGACCGCGGCGTCAATCTCGACCGGCTGCATCACGCCAACGTCACTCGCCAGCTTAGCGGCCGCCATTTCGCGGCAGAGTTCGAACCGTTTATCGAGCGCCGCCAGCAACGCGCGATCAGTTTCGTCCAGTCGTTCCTGCAATGCTTTCAGCTCACTTACTTCTGTTGTCTGTAGCATGGTCGTGTTCCGTTCTGGTTATTGGTCAGGCGTGCGTGAGGGCGCGAAATTCGTTGAGCACTTCGCGAAAAAAGCGGATGCCGCGCAGCGTAAAATGCGGGTCGGGCACAAAGCTACCGCACATTACGCTGGCAACGTAACTTCTTCTCTTATATTGAATTAATTGCGCGAGGCTGCGGGTATGATACTACCGTCGTACTGCCTGTCAACAGTAATTTCTGCCGTCCCTTTTGTCCTCACACGTTACTGGGTCGCGTGACTCGCCTGCTCTTCCATCTTCTTACGGAGACTCAGCGGCCGCATGTCCGTCCAAATCTCCTTGATATGTTCGAGGCATTCAGCCTTCGTGCCTGACTTTCCCTCATCGTTCCAACCGAGTGCGTTCTCACGATCGGCCGGCCAGATCGAGTACTGCTCTTCGTGGTTCACTACAACTTTGTAGATGGTGTTGTCTTCTCTTTCGTCGTTGCTCATTTTGTTCTCCTAAGTTTTTGTTGACTGAGTAGGGTTATGAGTGCAAAGCTACCGCATTTTGAGCCCGGCGACTCAATTTGGTGAGTGATGATTTGGACGATTGAACGACTCTGATGAGTGCGCGCAGTGTCGCACAGGCTAGCGGAAAAGATCAAGAGCAATCGAGTCGCAAAGTTTCGCTAAGTTAGATACTGCGGCTCGAGGTTTAGTCGCTGCATCATTTGTCGATCCCACTCTTCCAGCGGATCGAGTCCGGCAACGTAACGTCGTTGATTATTCTGCACGTTGTTTCGCAAACTGCGAATCTCCGGGCCGGAACCGAGTATCGTGAGCTTGTAACGCGGCAGACTGCTCGACCACAGTTTAGTCCAATAGTGGCGCATCACGTTCGGCAGGTTCGCCACCCCGCGACACAAACGCTGATAATGCTCCGCGACTTCACTCTCGTGCAGAAACTGCGGGCGATGACACACAGTGTAGCAGTCGTAATCGCGACTCGTCGTTCCGGGCAACAATCTCCCCGCGTCTTTGAGCATGCGAAAGAGAGGCGTTTCGGGATATGGACACATGATGCCGAGAAACGTGATGGAAAAATGCTGCAGCTCGCCGAGGTACTCCGGCAGCTTCTCCAGATACTCATTCGTGTCGCCGTCTGAGCCGACGATGAGTCCGAAAGAAAGCAGCAGGCCGTTGGCGAAGCAGCGACGAATGATGTGGTCCACCTCGGTGATCTTGTTCTGCCGCTTGTTCATCAGCTTGAGAGATTCCGGATTGAGCGACTCCAGGCCGGTGTAAACGTAACGGCAACCAGCGGCGGCCATTAATTTGACGGTCGCTTCATCGCGCAACACGTTGAACGTCAGCGCGCAGCCCCACGTCTTCTTGAGCGGCATCAGAGCCTCGCAGAGCTCGTGCAGGTAGCGTTTGTTGCCGCCGAGATTGTTGTCGAGAAACATGAACGAGTCGCGCAACAGGCCGAAGTAGTGCGGGTTCCAGCGCATCTTGAACTCGATCTCTTTGACGACGCTTGCTACCGGTCGATAACGGTAAGTTTCGTGGCCCGTCAACACACAGAAGTTGCACGCGAAGGGACAACCGCGTGAAGCCTCGACGCCGGGCACGCGTATGCGGTTGTTGTCGAAGTCGAGTAGATCGTAGCGATATGGCTTGATGTCCGTGAGTGGTACCGGCGGCAAGCTGTACTCAGGCTTCATTTCGCCGCGCTCGAAATCTTTGATGAGGGCCGGAACATTCGCTTCGGGTTCGCCCGTGATCACGGCGTCGAAGTACTGGCGGCAGTCGCGAGCGAAGTGAGTCGCATGTCGGCCGCCGGCGACGGTTTTCATGCCGCGCTGGCGGAAGAGGGTCGAAAGCACTTTAGTGTGCTCGTAGTAAGAGTGGAGATAAGAGAAGAAGACGAGGTCCCAATCGCGATCGAGCGGAATGTCGACCTCCTTCTCGTTGTAGATCTCGACTTCGGCGTAGTCGGGACACAACGCCGCGATGAGTTCCGGAACCGCCGACTGCATGATCGATCGTTCCTTGACGTGCAGCCTGGTGGGATGACAGAAGGTCGCGATAACGGCTATGCGCATGATGAGGTTCTCATGAGGTACTCGCTTCTGAACGTGTGTCGACCAGCTAGAGCTAAGAGAGAACGACGGTTCCTGACTTCGGCGGGAGTATAAGCCTTATGGACCTAAACGGCACGTTTTCAGCGTTATCTAATCGGGATCGTAGGGTTACTGGAATGTTGCCGCGGGCCGGTTGACGATTTTCAAGGCCGCTGGAAGCAGTTCCGGCGGCCTTTTATGTTATGTGCGTTTACGCTCTGACAACGATTGCCGCCCTGACGGTGGGTGCTCGAAGTTTTACGGTACGCCCGTGAATCCGGCGCAGGCAATATTGCTCTGGTAGAAGAAGTCGTTAGTAACTACACACCAGCGATATGAATGACCCGCGGTGTGAGCTGATGACGGAGGTGGCGTCGCCGACCACGTGAGATTGAAGCCGAAGTAATCCGATGGAAAGCCGCTGAAATCTAGCTGGCTACTCGAGTTGTATGCCGAGCCGTTCCAAAACAGGCCTGTGCTGAGATCCTGGTAAGTGGTCGTAATCCCTGACCAGCCGAAAGGGCCGAAGTCGAATCCCGTGCCCCACTGCGTGTCTGAAAGGCTGCCGCTAAAAGAGGTGCCATAGGTACTGATCGATATTGTTGGCGCCGAGGCGTCGCTGATGTGGCGCGTGCCACCTGTTGTCGTGCTGCCATCAGGCCACTCGATGTAAACGTTTTCATCGGTTTGGTTGCTTGATCCGCTGTAGGGACCCATCGTGGCATTCCCACTACCGTTCGTACAGATCCAGTTTGGAGAATCAAGCTGAGAGCCATTGCGGAAAGTATGCAGTGTACCGCAAACGTTTGCCGGAGCGCCGGTAACGTTGTAATAGAACGTACTATTCACCCAGTCGTACACACCGTGACTAAATGAGGCGGTACCTCCGCTCAAAGTCGGCGTGCGTCCGAACATCACGCCGCTGCGCGGCTGCCAACATACGAAGCCAACTAATAAAAGGCCTAACACGAACAAAGTAAATCTTCTAAGCATACTCGTACGCTCCTTCCAAATGGTGTCTAAGCGAGGACATTGCTTTACGTGGGGGATGAAAGGAAGGAACCCATGAAGATGAGGATTCCTGACTGCTTTCCAAACTATGGGAGACGTTGGAAGTCTAACTTTTCCACGGACGTTGTCTCTTCAAGAATCGGTAATGTTTATTCAGAAATCGTGATTGATCACTTGTGCCGTCCCGCTCCCGAAGAAATGTAATTGACCTCTTATACTCACTCGGTAAGCAGCCGACCCATTTCTTGAACTGCCGGTCGAACGTGGTCGCGCTATTAAACCCGCAGCGACTGTAGGCTTCAGTCAGCGTGTAGTCCTTCTCGAGAAGCAATTCCAGGCATTTCTCGACACGATAGCGAGACAGCAGGCAATGGAAAGTTGTGCCAGCAAAGCGGTGGAGAAGGAGGTTCAGATGATCTGGGCTGACGCCGCTCTGTCTGGCTGCGTCAGTGAGGCGAATATCGGGGTCAGCGTAATCTCTTTCGACGAATGTCCAAAGTCGCTCCAGCGTCCGAGAATAGACACTCCTTCGTCTGACTTCCGCAAGCGAAGGTACATTAGAGAGAAGCGAATGATATGGCAAAAGGTGAGAGAGAGCGCTTTCCCCGCCCATGAGGTGACAACCTTTCGTGAGGACGTTACGACACGGAGCGCGTTTTGCCATGTCGCTGAACGGCCACTGACGATACTTCTCCGTGTACATGGCAGCGTAAAGCAACCGACGAATACACGGCGTCGCTCAGAGTAACGCCGGTTCTGAGGTTCAAGGTTGCGGGCTGGTTACAAAAAGATTTCGACCTAAGAAGATTCTGATCGGGTCATTAGATTTGAACGCGGCTGTAGGCAGACGTCCCACGCATCTGCAGTCCATCGCGCCACGTGCTTAGGACCACTGGGCTCAAAACGGATCTCGATCGACCACCAAACAGTTGGCCTGCGGGTGTCGTCTAACGTCCTCACTTGTTTCTAGATCTGTTTCCGATAGAAAACACTCGGCAAAGAGAATTCTCTATTTCATTCAGATCCGAGTCGTGCGTTGTTGTTGGTATAGACCTTGCTCCTCCTCGTAATGATTTTCTGCGAGGAGGATTGAAATGGCACTCGACTTCACAGTAGTTATCACCGTGCGACAAAGGTTTGGCGATACTGAGGCGGACGACGTAGGTCTGGAAACGGATGCGCCGTTTGTCGGTTCGCAGAAGGATTTTGAGTTTCACTGTCCGAACGTGGATTCCCGGCAGCAAGCCATTCTCCTGTTTCAGTGTATGGGGGCAAATGCTCAGCAGAGCCTGGAGATCAACGGTCAGCAAATCTTCGGGGGCATCCCACCCGCGATCGAGTTCGTAACGGGACCAAATCAAATTCGTATCCGTGCGGAGTGGAACGGAAACGTGATGCTCATACATCCGGGAGTCCTGCGCGAAGACAATGTGCTGCGGATTCGTGCCGGCGAGCTCGGCGATGGCAACATCGACAACTTCATCATCGATAATTTAGTCGTGGTATTCAAAACACGGCCCGGTCTCAACCCCGGCGCTCAGCCGGCGGGCGACCTTTCACCTCGCTAACTCGACTCCGTAACAACGCCCTGCCGCATTATCGCGAGAGGTTGCTGAGTGAATCATGATATTGCGGCAGGAGACTCCAGTGCAGGCTCGGTCGCAGGTGATGGGCCACATGGTAGCCCACGTTGAAACTGAGTTTCGTGTAGTAGAAGTTCAGGAAGTTGTTGGCTGAGTTGTAAGGGTTCGTCATTTCGCAACCCTGGTGATGATCGTAATTGTTGTTTGCCATGCCGTAGAGCATCACGAGCCAGGGAACGACGAAGAAGATTAAGAATCCCGCGGGGTTGAGCCAAAAGAGAAAACCGATCATCGGCATCACGACGAGCATCGAGATGACGAATCCTCTCGTCGGCCTTGAACGAGGCGCGCGCAGAAACCAGAGAATGCATTCCCCGTGAGCAAGCACGGGAAATGACGCCATGTAGTAGGCCCTTCCTATCGGCCGATCGGGAAAGCGTGTGCCGCTGAATCCGAAAAGGCTGGACCAATCCTTCCCCGTCGCATCGAACCGGTTGTTATACCGATGATGATTAGATACGTGGTGTAGTTTGTAAGAATCAAACGGCACGCCTCCGGAGAGGTGGCACAGCCAGCCGAGGAAAGCATTCAACGCCGCGTTGCGAAAGATCGAGAGATGCATGTGGTTGTGCTCGATCAGATTCACGCTGCGGACCAGCAGTAGTATGGGAATAACGAGGTACCAGGGCCAGTGACGATAGAGAGCCAGCAGTTGAAGCGTCAAAGTGCAGACGACTATCGCGACAGAAATGACGTCGATGGGATAACGCATGAGGCGAGAGAGTTTCATGAGCCGGTAACGTATAACTCACCGGCTCAAATGTAATCAAGGTTTTTGGGAAACACTGAAGTTACGATTGAAGCTACATTACGAGTTGACACAAAAAAACCCGCTGCAGGAGGCCAGAGTCTCGTGCAGCGGGACGCAGAAATATCCTGTTGGACCATGAGAAAGAGCCTCTCAAACATGGTCCATTAGTGCCAGTAAATCTCTATTGACTCTGAAAAAGATTTGGACTAAAAGTAGGCCATCAAATCTGCTTCAGGATCACTCTTATGAAATACTTCTCACTCTCGCTCTTGCTCGTTACGTTACTTACAACTGCGACGTTTTCGAAGGCGCAGGCGCCGGCAAATAACAGCGGCGATGCGACGCCGCCGGCCATCATGCAGTTGGAGAATAGTTTTAATGACGCGATGGTCAAGGCTGATACCGCGGCGCTCGAAAAGCTCCTCGCCGACGAATGGTTCGTTAACTTAGATGCCAGTCTGATCACGAAGGCGCAGTATCTTGATTGGCTCAAGTCGAACGGTGGTCCATACGCCTCGATCAAGGATAGCGACGTCAATGTCGCCGTTCACGATAACGCGATCGTGGTAACGGGAATCTCGACGAGAGCGCCTAAGCAAGGCCAGCAAGCAACGGTTGTTCGCTTCACGCGAATCTATGCCAGGAATGCGGACGGCTGGAAACTCGTGGCTATGCACCTCACCAGATCAACCGGCATTAAGTGACGTAATCAGGTCGTCGAGTTCCTGCTGGTTCAATTCCGCCTCGGGAAAGTCAGAAGGTGAGTAACTTATTTCCTGTGCGCTCCGGCAGTGATTTATTAACGCCCGCAACTCTTCAATAAACGCTTCCGCCAACCTGCCGATCGTTTCACGCCGATGCAGACTTTGGCTGTAAGTCAAACTAACCTGAAGTTGCCCGCCCGTAACACGAGCTTCCAAATCCAGCAGATGACTGCGTCGTTGCTGCGGACTCTGCGCCGGTCCGCTTGACTCTTTTGCCAATCTAATCGGAGCTGAGGCAGAGAGTTCCTGATCGAACTGGCCTAAATACAAAAAGCCAATTTCCGGTTGCAGTGCCTGATCCGCTGGAATACCGTCATTGCTGAGAAAGCGCAGTAATCCGTAACTAAAACCGTTCTGTGGAATTCGGCGCAACTGTTCCTTGACTGACTTTATGGCTACCGCGAGATCGTTACCCGCCAATTCAATAACGACAGGAAAAGCGGACGTGAACCAACCGACCGTGCGCGATAAATCCAGGTCGTTCGCGATAACTTCCCGGCCGTGACTCTCCACGTCCACTAACAGTGCGCGTTCACCAGTCCATTTTCTTACAGCCTGGGCCAACGCAGTGAGCAGAGCGTCATTGATCTGCGTGCGATAAACGGAGGGAACTTCCTGCAGCAGGCCCGTAGTCTCCGCGACGCTCAACGAAACCGACAAGGAATCGGCCGTGGCGACAGTGTTCAAGCCATTAGCGAAATCCACGGGCAAACGGCGCACGGTTCTGCGCGACTGTTCCAACCAGTACGGCAGATCCGCTTTCATCACTTCGGACTGGGCCAACTCTGTGAGCCGTTTCGCCCATTGTTGATAAGACGTTGTCTTCGTGGGTAACGCTACTGTTTGATTCGCGCTGAGCTGCCCGTAGGCAGTTACGAAATCTTCCAACAGAATTCGCCACGACACGACGTCCGTCAACAGATGGTGAATGACAATTAGCAAACGGCTCACGTTTCCGGGAGCAGTAGAAAATCCAACGACACGCAATAATGGACCGGCCGAAAGATTGAGAGTGGTCTGTGCCTGCGCGCATTCCGATTCGATCGCCTGCAAACGTTCCCGTTCGGTAAGGCTCGAGAGATCGATCCAGGCGATCGGTAATTTCTCGTTTAACTCATCGCAATACTGCGCCCATCCCTGATCCGAATAGTTGAAGCGGGCGCGGAGTGCATCATGATGCACAAGCAGATGTTTTATGACCGCTTCGATCACTGCCGGCTGTCCGCCATTCGGTAACTCGAGCAACACCGCCTGGTTCCAATGATGCTGGGCGGTGAACTCCTGTTCGAAAAACCATTTTTGAATCGGAGTGAGCGGCACCTCGCCGGTAACTGTTCCCTGCTCCGTCTGCACCACATCGTTCGTGCCGGCCAGGGCGGCGAGTTCGGCAATTGTCTGATGTTTGAAGATGTCGTTGGGCGCCAAGCGCAGGCCGGCGTGGTTCGCTCGCGCTACGATTCGCAAACTCAATATCGAGTCCCCGCCGAGTGCAAAAAAGTTGTCGTGAATGCCGACACTCTCTATGCCGAGCAAGTCTTGCCACAGACCGGCGATTAGCTGTTCAGTCTCAGTTTCCGGCGCCACGAAAGCGTCTTTCAAACGAGGTCGTTTATGACCAGCGTGCATTGCACTCTTCGGCGCAACGGCTGGCTGCGTTGCTTGTTTGCTCTCGGCGAGGAGTGTTTCAAGAGACTGAGGCGCAACGATGATTTGCGGCAGGCTCGTCTCCAACGCACGACAAAAAGCTTCGACGCCTTCCGCGGCTGACATGCCACTGCCGAGTAATTCCTGCGGATTAAGATTATGCTCGCGAGCATAATCCACTGACATTCCGACCTCGCTCCAGCCGCCCCAATTTATCGACTGCACCAGCGTCCCACTGGTCAAACTTTCATGCCGCGCAAAAGCATCCTGAAACGCGTTGGCCGCGCAATAGTCGCTGTGTCCGACTCCGCCTTGTAGCGAGCGAATGGACGAACAGAGCACAAAGAAATCAAGTGGCTGGTCGCGCAAAAGTTCGGCGAGGACGAGCGTACCCTCAACTTTTGGCGCGAGCACCCTGGCCGCAGCCTCAGGCGATTTGAGCTGCATAAGGCCGTCGCCGGGAACACCCGCGGCATGGACCACGCCATGAATTTTGCCAAAACTTTGATAAGCCCTTTCGAGCACTTGCCGCAGTTCTACCGCATTTGTGACGTCGGCATTACCGATAAGAAGCTCGACGCCCGAACTCAAGAGTCTTTTTGCTCTTCTTATCCGGACACTGATCTGATCGTGCTCAGAGTGGGTCGCTAACCAGTCTTCCCATTCGTCCTGCTCTGGAAGAACAGTGCGGCCGATCAAGACCACTTTCGCGCTCACCGCGCGCGCCAGGTATTCGGCAATCTCGAGACCAATGCCGCCGAGTCCACCAGTGACGATATAAACGCCACCTTCTCGAAGCCGACGGGAAGTCTTTTTTAGTTCGGGCAAGCGCAGCGGAGTAAAAGTCTGGGTCCAACGGCGATTACCACGGTAGGCGATCACCGCGTCGTCAGATGCAACGGTGGCCTCTGCGATCAGGCGGGCAAGCAACGGTTGTTTCCCTGGGTTGCGCGGGCGGAAAGCGCCAAATCAATACTGCGACAAGTGAGGTGTGGATACTCCTGTGAGATTACCCGACAAGGACCAACCAGCAGCGCTTTTTCCGGCGACCATAAATCCTCGCCGGTCACATCCTGCATGCCGTTCGACACCACGATTATGCGACAAGCGTGGCCCGCACCGTCGCTTTCGATTCCGCTGGCGATCGTTTCCTCGCCCAGCGCCTGAGTCAGAAACAAGAGACTGTAAAAGGCTGTGGTCTGAGCTGCGGTAACTGCTGAGACCGGCGTGACGTTCCACAAGTGAAAGATAACGTCCGGAATTTTTCCCGCCGCGCGCAACTCTTTCAGTAAGGCGCGATAATCGTCCGGGTTGTCAGGTCTAAGCGTGAAGAGAGTTTCTGAGACTTGCCGGAAATCCGCCGCGGAGTTGACGACGATAACGTCCTGCTGCTTCTCATTGAGCATCTGGACCAACGCCGGGGTTAACCCGTAAGAATCGGCAAAGACTAGCCAAACCCTGCGTCCCAGGTCATCCTCTGCCGGAGGAATAAGACTCTCCTTCCAGGTGGGAACATAAAACCACTCAGATAAATCTTTTTTCTTCTCACCACTGGCAGTCGCCCGCTTTGCGTTCACGTTGTAGTCAGCATCAATCCAGTAACTCTCCCGCTCGAACGGATAAGCCGGCAGCGGGGTTCGACTACGCTTTTCGTTAGCGTAAAGCGCCTTCCAATTCACACCGACTCCCGCAGTCCATAACTGGCCCAACGATTTCTGACAATGCGCCACATCTGAGGCGACTTCGTGCGGGTGTCGCAGCGAGGTAGCCGTCACGGTTTGGGTTGAATAACCGGTCTGCCTGCGAATCAAGGTACTTAAGGATTGTCCCGGACCGATTTCCAGAAACGCGTGTACCTCTTTTAGTAGTTCAGAGGCGCCCTGGCTGAACTTGACGGTTTCCCTCAGGTGTTTCCCCCAGTAAGTAGGATCTGTTACTTCTTCGTTGATCCAGCGGCCAGTCACATTTGAAATCAGCGGAATGTTTGGGGGCTTGAGTCTTACGTTGCGTACCTCTTCAATAAATGGCTCGACGACCGGATCCATCATCGCGGAGTGGAAGGCATGTGAAGTTTCCAGCCTGCGGCAGGCGATTACTCTATCGCTCAGCTCCAACTCAAACTCTTCGATTGCTTCAGTCGTTCCGGAGACAACGCAGTTGGCTGGTCCATTAACCGCCGCTAGCGACAGGTTCCTTCCCGCCAGCAGCTCTCGTAACTGTTTTTCCGGCAGCGGCAGGGTTAGCATGCTGCCGGGCGCCATCTGCTGCATCAATCGCCCTCTGGCTGCCACCAAGCGTATGGCGTCTTCAAGCGTGAACACGCCGGCCAGGCACGCGCCGACAAACTCGCCGATGCTGTGACCAATCAAGGCATTTGGCCGCACGCCCCAGTTCATCCACATTTTGGCCAACGCATACTCGATCGTGAATAACGCCGGCTGCGTAATGTAAGTCTGTTTGAGCTGGTCCGAGGCTGCGGCAATCTGTTCCTGGCGCGGATAGATCACCTCACGTAAGTCGAGCCCGATTTGCGGCTCAAACATTTCCGCACACAGTGCAAACTGTTCGCGGAAGCTCGGCTCCACCTGGTAGAGTTCCAATCCCATGTTTGCGTACTGTGTTCCCTGACCGGAGAACATGAAAACGACTGGAGGAGCACTGTGCTCATGAACCGCGGTAACCACCAGTCGCGGATCGAGCGTCTCCAACGCGCTGACTGCCTCGGCAACGTTGCCACACGTAACCGCACGACGGTACGCAAACTCCTTACGGCCAACCTGAAGCGTATGGGCCACGTCAGCCAGATTCACCCGGTCATGCTCGCGAAGGTACTCAGCGAGATTGGCAGTGCTAGTTTCCAGAGCTGCTTCAGTCCTGGCTGAGAGAACCAACAGATGTGAAGGTCGGATAGAGGGTGCTGACTCAACTACCGGCGCCTCCTCGAGAACGACATGAGCGTTCGTGCCACCAATGCCGAAAGAACTCACTCCCGCGCGCCGCGGAGCAGCTTGCCACTCGGTCAATCGGTCATTGACAACGAAACGACCGGCGAAATCAATTTGCGGATTGGGCAGTTCAAAGTTAAGACTGGGCGGAATTGATTTTTCATTAAGCGCCAGTACTGTTTTGATCAAACTCGCAACGCCGGCAGCCGCATCGAGATGACCGATATTCGTCTTAACCGAACCGATCGCACAGGGTTCTTTGCGCTGGCCGTTTGCACCAAACACCCGGTTGAGTGCCGCGATTTCGATGGGGTCGCCAATGGGAGTGGCAGTGCCGTGCGCTTCGACGTAACTGATGGTTTCCGGAGCCACTCCGGCCAGCGCCAGGGCGCTCGAAATAACCTCAGCCTGTCCTAATTCACTCGGCGCGGTATAACCAACTTTCACCGATCCATCGTTGTTGATAGCCGAGCCTCTGATGATCGCGTAGATGTTGTCGCCATCAGCAAGAGCATCTGGCAAGCGCCTTAGTATCACGACGCCAACGCCGTTGCCTTTCACAAAGCCCGCTCCCCGACTATCAAACGCGCGGCAATGTCCGTCGGGAGAATGAATCCCACCTTCCTGGTAGAGGTAGCCGGTTTTTTGCGGCAAGGTCACCGAAACTCCGCCGGCCAGAGCCATGTCGCATTGACCGTCAAGTAAACTCTGCGCCGCCAGATGAACAGCGACGAGTGACGTTGAGCAGGCCGTTTGAATAGTGAGGCTTGGACCTTTGAGGTTCAGTTTGTAAGAGACGCGGGTGGAAAGAAAATCCTTGTCGTTGGCCATTCCTATCTGGAGCGGCCCGATGGTGTTAACCAGTTCGGGGTTTGAATAAAGGTTCATCAGGTACGTGGGCAAGCTCGTGCCGGCGTAAACACCGATGAGACCCGCGAATTTCTCTGAGTCATAACCCGCGTTCTCCAAAGCCTCCCAGGCACACTCGAGGAAGATTCGCTGCTGTGGATCTGTGATCTCGGCCTCGCGCGGACTAAAGCCGAAGAACGAAGCAGCGAACAAGTTGACGTCTTCCAGCAGTCCCGCGGCCTTGATCAGTCGCGGATCTTTCAGCAGATTGCTATCCATGCCGGTCGACTCAACCTCGTCGTCTGAGAAGAACGAGATCGACTCGACTCCGGCCTTTAAGTTCTTCCAGAACTCGTCGAGGTTACGAGCGCCGGGAAAACGTCCGGCCATGCCGATGATGGCGATCGCATCAGCAGGATCGAAGACTTCCGTGTCTTGCATATTTTTAGAGGAGCTTAAACCGGCTGGCTGGTTCTGCGTTCGCGGCGACGTCTGGTGGCAGCTTTTGCCATTGCCGCGCGCTGTTCACTTTCTTTGAAAGACTGTTGCTGTGGTGGCTCAGAGCCCAGGAGTTCCGCCAGCGAACTAATGGTCGGATAACGAAACATCTCGACTATCGAGAGGTCGCGGTTAAACAGCGTGCGAACTTTGCCTTGTATGCGCAGCATCAGCAGGGAATGACCGCCAAGATCAAAGAAGTTATCGTGCACGCCAACTCGATCCAGTTGTAACGTCTCCTGCCAAACCTGCGCCACCATCTTCTCCAGCTCGTTTCGCGGAGCCAGGTATGGTTGTTCGCTCTCAGCACGAGTTTCAGCGGGAGCCGGCAGACCGAGACGATCGAGTTTCCCGTTAGGCGTAAACGGCAATTCGTCAAGCAGGACGAAGTGAGCCGGCATCATGTACTCGGGTAGTCTATGTCTCAAGTAGCCGCGGAGTTCGGCGGAGGTTGGTCTCTGCGCCTCGCTCGCAACCACGTACGCTACCAACTCCTTCTCGCCCTTCAGTCTTTCCCGCGCCAGCACCACCGCCGTCTGCACTGCCTCATGACTCGTCAACGCAGCTTCGATCTCTTCCACTTCAATGCGGAATCCTCGCACCTTTACCTGATGGTCCAGGCGTCCGAGAAATTCCAGCGAGCCATCAGGTAAATAGCGCGCCAGATCACCACTGCGATACAGCAACGCGCCGGGTTCGGTTGAGAAAGGATTCGGGATTAGTTTTTCTGCCGTCAACTCCGGCTGCCGAAGATAGCCACGCGTAAGACCGATTCCGCCGATGTGCAACTGACCCGGTACACCAGTGGGCACTGGTTGTAAATGTGAATCCAATAAGTAGACCTGCTTGTTAGCGACCGGACGACCGATGGAAACAGGGCGGCCGCCGGCCAAAGACTCACACGGCCAGGAGGTCGTATCAATTGTGCCCTCGGTTGGCCCATACATGTTGTGAATGCGTCCCGGCATGGATTTGAAAAACTGCTCGAGCAGTTCAGACGACAACACTTCACCGCCGCAGAAGATGTGCCTGAGATGTCGACACGCGTCCTGCGGCTCTGCGTCGAGAAACGCCTGCAGCATCGAGGGAACGAAATCGGCGATCGTAATCTCCTGCTCGCGAAAGATCTGCCGTAGATACGGAACGTCCTTCTCGCCACCAGGACTCGTGAGCACCAAACAACTTCCGGTTAGTAACGGACCGAAGATTTGCCAGACGGATGGGTCGAAGGCGATAGAGATCGTTTGCAGGATGCGATCTTTTTCTGACAGTGAGAAGGCCACCTGCCGCCAGCGCAGCGTGTTGCAGACTCCGTTGTGCGTGATCATCACGCCTTTTGGTTTGCCGGTCGAACCCGACGTGTAGATAACGTACGCCAGGTTTGCAGACACGACGTCGCTCACGCAGTTTGCCGCGCTCTGTGCCTTAATCGCCTCGCTATCGCTGTCCACGCAAACCATCTGTCCTTTGTAGCCGGTGAGCAGCGGCTGCAAACTCTCCCGCGTAACCAACACCTGCGCGGCAGCATCATCCAGCATCAGTTGCAAACGTTCTCGCGGATAAGCCGGATCCAGCGGCACGTAGGCGCCGCCTGCTTTGAGAATTCCCAGCAAGCCGACAACTAATTCCACGCCACGTTCCAAACAGATCCCTACCAGCGACTCTGGTCCCACCCCCTGTCGCCGTAAATGATGGGCCAGTCGGTTGGCTCGCTCATTCAACTCGTGGAAACTGATTCGTTCGCCTTCGAAAACCAACGCGATTGCTTTCGGCGTCCGCTCCACCACGGCTTCAAACCAGTGGTGAATACATTGCTCGGCCGGAAATTCTGCTTCGGTCTGATTCCATTCCCGCAGAACCCGACGCTGTTCGCGCTCCGGAAGCAAACAGGTAGACTCGTACCGCGCAGTTGGTGTGGCCGCCATCCGGTCCAGGGTGGCGAGATAGTAATCACCAATCGCGTCGATCTGCTCGGCGGCGAGTTCAGCAGCGTTGTAATTCAGTTGCAACTGCAATTGAGATGAAGAGCTATCCAGATTGAAGATCGTTCCGAGCGTAAAATTCGTTTGCTCGATGACGTTCTCACCGAGGATTTCAATTCCCTCGATATTGCGGAGCTGTTCGTAAACATGAAAATGGTTGAAGCTGAAACCGGTTTCAAAGAGCGCTTCTCCACCGCGCTGCCGTTGCATGGCGGCTAGCGGAAACCAGCGGAACGGCAGGATCTCTTTCTCAATTTCCAAAGTCTGTCTGACGAGATCTTCCCAGGCGCCGCCGCGAAGATTCATGCGAATCGGCAGCGTGTTCAGGAACAAGCCCAGGGTGCGCTCAGCGCCAGGCCGCTCGGGCCGTCCATTTGAAATGAGTCCGGTGACGACTTCGGTCTGTCCGGTCAATAGACTCAGGACGCGCAGGTGCGCCGCCAACAAAACGCTCTTAAGCGACACAGCCATGCTCTGGGCCATCTGCTTCAGACCAGTGAGGACGTCAGGCGGAATGGGGATCGCCAGCACTTGAACTGTGGACTCGGAAACATTTCCCTGGCGCGAAGTCCAGCGCGGCAGTCGGTTATTCGCTGCTCCGTCGAGTTGTTGTAACCAGTAATCCCTCGCCTGACTGGAATCAAGCGCGCTTCTTTCGAGGGCTACAAAATCACGGTAGCTGGTTTCAGGGAACGACTCACGTTGTGTGGCGGCGTGGCTTAGATTCGAGAGATACGACTGGAACAACTCTGTCAGCATCGTAGCGACGCTCCAGCCATCGAGGATCGCATGGTGGAAGCTGAGGGAGAATTGAAACGTCTGCTCGCTGCGACGGTGCACCTGGATGCGGAATAACGGTGGACTGGTCCAGTCGAAACGGCGCTTCCCTTCGGCAGCGAGCCACGAGGAAATAACGTTTTCCTGTTCGCTCGACGCGAGGTAAGTCACGTCATCAACCGCGAAGGGGACCGATACCGAGCGATGAACTAACTGCAACGGCTCGCTCAAACTCGAAACGTCGAAAGACGTTCGCAGCACCGCGTGCCTTTGCGTTAGCTGTTCCAGTGCACGCGCTAAAGCAGCTTCATTGAACGGCGCTCGCACCTGGAACGAAAAGACATCATGGTAAGTCGCAGTGCCGGCAGCATACTCACTGTGAAAGAGCATCCCTGCCTGTAACATAGCTAACGGATACGCGTCTTCGATCTCGTCAGTGAACCGTCGTCGATCCGTATCTGTCACGAGGCTCCATGGTCCAACCGCCTCGGTGAGTGGCGGCTTGGCACTGGTCCCGTTGAGTTGCCGGCTGAGTTCGCTGATTGTCTGGTATTGAAAAAGTTGTTGCAGGGAGAATCTGATGCCAACTTGTTCGGCGCGGGAGCGCACTTCAATACTGCGAATCGAATCACCACCGAGGGCAAAGAAACTGTCATGCACGCCAACTCGATCGAGATGCAGGACTTCGCTCCAGATTTGGGCCAGGTTCTTTTCGACCACCGTTTCCGGCGCTACATAAGCGCCGTCCAGGTCCGGTCGCACCTTGTCTGGCGCGGGCAGGGCGCGGCGGTCCAACTTTCCATTCGGTGTCAACGGGAATTCCGGCAGTAGCACAAACGACGCCGGTATCATGTACTCGGGAAGTTTTTCCTTCAGACAACTACGGAACTCAGTTACCTTCGGCGGCTGTTGCGTTTGACTCACGATGTATGCGATCAACTGCTTGTCGCCCGGCATATCTTCACGGGCGATCACCACGCATTCGCGCACTGCCGGATGCAAACTCAACCCTGTTTCAATCTCTCCGAGCTCAATGCGGAAGCCACGGATCTTCACTTGCTGGTCCAGGCGGCCCAGATACTCGATCTCACCATTCCGCAAACGTCGCGCACTGTCGCCACTCCGGTAGAGCCTGCTTCCCGGCGCGTCACTGTACGGCTGCGGAATAAACTTCTGAGCGGTTAAATCAGGATGGTTGAGATAGCCACGCGCCAGCCCCAGCCCGCCGACACAGAGTTCACCGGGAACGTTCCACGGCGCCGGCTGCTGGTGCTGGTCCAAAATGTAGAGTTGCAGGTCAGAGATGGCATCGCCGATCACGCTGCCGAGTTCCTGTTCGACGTCCACAGCGCTCAAGGGCCGACACGTTACGTGCACGGTCGTTTCCGTGATGCCATACATGTTGACCAACAACGGCTTTTGATCGCCGTGAGCGGCAAACCACGGACGCAGGGTTTGCAGATCGAGAGCTTCGCCGCCGAAGATGATCAGCCGTAAGCTCAAGTCCTCGGCTGGCCCATGATCCTGCTCTAATTTGATCAGTTGCTGGAAGCTTGAAGGCGTTTGATTCAGTACCGTGACCCGCTCCTCGCGCAACAACGCATAGAAGTCGCTCGGCGAGCGGCTTACCAGGTATGGGACTACGACGAGGCGGCCGCCGTGGAGTAGCGCGCCCCAGATTTCCCAAACGGAGAA
Source organism: uncultured Blastocatellia bacterium (assembly GCA_946480785.1). The sequence goes on from CAMLLD010000091.1 coordinate 20,414, forward strand.
GTCGAAAGCGAAGGAGTGGAAGAAGGTCCACACGTCGTGTTCGTCGAACCAAAAATCGTCTCGCGTGGCCCTGAACAAACATGTAACGTTACCATGTGTAACCAGCACGCCTTTCGGATTACCGGTGGAACCCGAGGTATAGATAACGTAAGCGAGGTTGCTCGCAATCGTCTGCGAATCACAGTTCTCAGACGGATAAGTGCTTATCTTTTCCCAATCCGACTCGAGGTCCACCCACCGGCCGGTGTAATCGGGCATCACGTCTTGCCATCTGCGTTGGCCCAACACGAAACCCATTTGCGTGTCTTCAGCCATGAATGAGAGCCGCTGCGAAGGATAGGCCGGATCGAGCGGCACGTACGCGCCGCCGGCTTTGAGAATACCCAGCAACGCGATCACCATCTCGATACTGCGTTCCATGCAAATGCCAACCTTCGACTCTGGTCCAACGCCGAACTCGCGCAGGTAATGGGCCACCTGGTTTGCCCGGCTATTCAGATCGGCGTAACTCAAAGTCTGGTTCTCACAGACGAGAGCGATGGCCGCCGGCGTCTTCGCCACTTGCAGTTCAAACAGGCGAGTCAGGCTTTCGTCAGGCTGGAGAACTGTTTGCGCCGACGAGGGCAACAGTTGCACCCGCTCCGCCGGGTCGAGTAACTGCAACTGCGAAAGTTTTTGTGCGGGATCAGCGATGATGCCGGCCAGCAGATTCCGGAAATGACCGGCGAGGCGCTCGATCGTTGAGTAGTCAAACAGATCCGTGTTGTATTCCACGTATCCGCGTAGGCCGTGAGGTTGCTCAATCATTGCCAGCAGCAGATCAAACTTCGCCGTTCCTGTATCAACGGGTATCTGATTGAGTTTGAGGCCGGGCGCCTCCATGCTTTGGAGCGGATCGTTTTGCAACACGAAGCCGACCTGGAATAACGGCGTGCGGCTCAGGTCTCTGTCCGGTTGCAACTGCTCAACTAATCTTTCAAACGGTACGTCGTCGTGTGCATAAGCGGCGAAAGCCGTTTCCCGAACTCTGCGCAACAGCTCCTTGAAATCCGGATCACCGCTCAAGTCCCCGCGCAGCACCAGGGTGTTAACGAACAGACCGATGAGACTCTCGGTATCCAGCCGGCTACGCCCGGCGATCGGCGTTCCGATAACGACATCGTCCTGCGCGGAATAGCGATGCAGCAATGTTTGAAACGCCGCCAGCAAGATCATGAATCTTGTGACTCGTTGTTGCTGGGCCAATGCATCGGTCGCCTGACTCAACTCCGGCGAGATGTCGAACCAGTATCTGGCGCCGCGATAGCTCTGAATTGCCGGTCTGGGCCGATCGGTGGGCAGGTCCAAAATGGGAATGCCTTGCAGTTGTTTACGCCAGTAATCGATTTCCGCAGTTAGTAAGTCTCCCCGGAGCCAATCTCGTTGCCACGCCGCGTAGTCGGCATACTGAAGCGGAAGTTCCGGCAGCGTAATCGGCTCGGCTTGTGCATGGGCTCTGTAGAGATTTGCGAGCTCACGCACCAGCACGCTCATGGACCATTCATCACCGATGATGTGATGAATAGTCAGCAGCATCACGTGCTCGTCGTCTGCGAGCCGTAACAACCTGACTCGCAATAACGGCGCCTGTGATAAATCAAACGGCTTGCGTGCTTCCTCGTGAGTTATCCGTGAGACCTCCGCTTCGCGCTCGGCAGCCGGCAGGCGCCGGAGGTCTTTACTCAACAAATCCAACTTCGATTCGGGTTTGATGACCTGAACTGCGCGACCATTCACTTCATGAAACTGCGTGCGCAGGGATTCATGGCGGTGCACCACGTCGCGAAAGGCCTGTTCCAACGCGTTGATATCCAGGTGGCCGGTCAGACGGACTGCACTGGCGATGTTATATAAAGGACTGCCAGGTTCGAGTTGGTCCAGGAACCAGAGCCGTTGCTGCGCAAACGACAGCGGCAACGGCTGCTTGCGATCCAGTCGTCTCAGCGGCGGTTCCGCTGTCGTCGTTGTAGCGCCGCGCGCTTGCTCAATCTGCTGCGCTACACCCGCGAGCGTCGGCGTCTCAAACAACACGCGCACCGGCAGCTCTACCTGAAACGCTTCCCTGATC
>CAMLLD010000092.1 GCA_946480785.1 uncultured Blastocatellia bacterium
TGATCCAACACCGCAGCGTCAATGCGCTCTCGCAAACGTTCGGTCGGCACATTCGCCTCGAACTCCGGCGCGAGCGCCGTCATCAACAAGTTAATCTCTTCTTCCATCTCGCGCGCTGCCGCCGCGCAAGTGGAACATGAAGCGAGGTGCAACGTCGCACTTTCCATCGCCGCGCCCGACAGCTCACCGTCGAAATAGCTTTGCAGCGTTGCCTCGTCCAAACACCGTGTCATCGCCTGCCTCCGATCTTCCCGTAAACCCTCGCAAACTCCTTGCGCCCGCGCGCCACCAGACTGCCGATGTTCGTTTCCTTCAACGACAGACTGTTGGCGATCTCGCGATACGAGAGCCCCTGTTGTTTGAGCAACAGGCAGCTCCTCATCGGCTCTTTTATTTTGTCCAACGCCCGGCGAGCTTCTTCGATTGCCTGGCGGCGCTCGTAGTCCTCTTCCGGAGCATCGACGTTAAAGCCGGTTTCCGCGGTGCTCTTGTGATACTCGTTATCGCGAACCATCGAGCGGTTTTGCCCGCGCACGGTGTTTCGCGCCACGTTAAGAGTCACGCGCAGCAGCCACGCGCGGAGCAGATCATCGCCCGGCGTAGCGTGGAGATTGCGATAGAGTCGTAAAAATACTTCCTGCGTCACGTCTTCAGCCAGGGCGGAGTCGCGAACGACAGCCCTGGCCGTTCTAAAAACGGCGCGGTGATGGAGGGTAAACGCTTCGTCGAAACTGAGCGGACCGACCGCTTCAGTCCCGATGTCGTTAGGCATGGACTCGATCAATGCTCTAGCTTGTCCGTTCACAATCACCGCTCTCTCAACAGTGCAAACACCACAACTCGCCGGCTTGTGGCAAGTTTCTGCCGGGCCTCCGTCAGCCGGGTCAGATTCCCTGCAAGCCAGTAAGTACGCGGGTTTGAGCGGAGTTATTCTAGTCCTGAAAACTCCGTTTTGCACCAGGATAAAAGCGGCGACTGGTTGTTAGTGTCAAAATGGGGCGACGAGTTTCGTAACGTCGCGACGGATCTGAAAGTTCGACTCAATCCGAGTGGCCGTGACGAAAACTACATGAGTGGCGCCGACATTTTTATTGCTCCTCCTTCCGGTATCGGGTATAAGCGCATCAGTCTCTTCCCAGCTTTACTTATCCCCTGAATCCCAACGTGCGGGTTGGTGTGTTGTCTGACTTCACCCCTGATGTCAGTAGGTCGGCCCAGTGTCTTAACTGAACCAAGGAGGAAGTTTCATGAGATTCAAATCGCTGAAAGTTTTCGCTGGAGTGCTGATGTTGGGGTTGCTGTTGGGCGCGTCGTCGACTGCGTATGCGGACGCGTTCTCGCTCACCTCCTTCAGCTTCAACAATTTTCAGTTCACCCCGTCTGTGGGAACTGCTCAGTTCACGGCAACCGCCGCGACGGCTCAGGCCCAGGCCGGCATCCTCGGCGGAGCTCAGGTCACCAACACATCGAGCAGCTTTCCCATCGCTCAAGCCAGTGCACTCGTGAACGGAATCAGCGCGTCCGCGATAGCAAATGGCGCGACCAATTCCGTCAGCGCCACGAGCACAGCGTTTCTCGGCGGTTGCACCTGCCAGGGTGGCTCCGGCGGATTCGCCATGCTAACCGGCACACTTGTCTTGAGCGGCGCGGACGGGCCTGTTAACGTCAGCATTTCCGGGTTACGTTCCATGCTGTGGCAGGTACAGACCGACGCGTTCGGACAATACGCAGAGTCGGGTTTAACCATGGATGTGTTGGTGAATGGCGCCGTAGTGTTCTCCTTCCAGGTCGATGCGCTGCATCCGCTTCTCGGGCCAAACCAGTCGTCGATGCTCCAGGCGGCAGAGCAGATTTCGCGCACGGTTACACTGCAGGGCGGCTCCACGAACACGATCGCTGTGCGAATCGGCGCAACCTAGCTCGTGATAAATAATGAAGTACCGGAACCGGCGTCGATGGTCCTGCTGGTCTCAGGCCTTGGGGCTCTGACCGGCGTTTTGAAGCGGCGACGAAGATCGGTTGACCAGTAAGAAAGTTTCGGGAACAAGGCACTGGGTCAGTTGAGCGCCTCCGTGGAGTGCGCCGACTTGTCGGCGCTTTGGCCAAAGCGGTGCTAAGGCACCGCACTCCAAGGGGAGGCGGTGAATATTTACTGCGGCGTAGTATAATTCGCCTCCTTTGGATCAAGCGCTACAAACGAGCGTCTTCATGCGGGCGTGCCGCCGCGAGCCGGTGCCTTACACACCAATCTGGCTGATGCGGCAGGCGGGCCGCTACATGCCCGAATACCGCGCCGTTCGCGCGAAGACAAACTTTCTCGAACTCTGCAAGACTCCGTCACTCGCGGCTGAAGTCACTGTCACCGCTGCTGAGCGGCTCGGCGTTGATGCCGCGATCATCTTTGCCGACATCCTGCTGATCCTCGAACCCATGGGTGTGAATCTCGAGTTCGCCGAGGGCGAAGGTCCGGTGATTCACAATCCAGTGCGCGGGGCTGCGGATGTCGATCGGCTTCGTCAACTTGAAGACGTTAGTGAGTTGGATTTTGTTAACCAAGCAATTCGACAAACACGTGCGGCTTTGAAACCCGACGTTCCGTTGATCGGTTTCGCGGGCGCGCCGTTCACGCTCGCTTCGTACCTGACTGAAGGCGGCGGATCGAAGAATTACGTTCACACCAAACGGTTGATGTACAACGACAGCGGCGCCTGGCACGCGATGATGTCGTTGATTGCGGCGAACCTCGGGAAATATCTGAATGCGCAGATCGATGCCGGCGCGCAGGCGGTGCAGTTGTTTGATTCGTGGGTTGGCGCGTTGAATCCTGACGATTATCGTGAGTTTGTGCTGCCGCACACGCGCGCGGTGATCGACGCGATCAAGCCGGGTGTGCCGGTGCTTCACTTCGGCACCGGCACCGCGGCGTTGCTCGAATTGATGCGCGTCGCCGGTGGTGATGTGATTGGATTCGATTGGCGTGTGCGACTTGATGAAGCGTGGCGCAGAGTTGGATATGACGTCGCGGTGATGGGCAATCTCGATCCGGTGGCGTTGTTCGCCGATCGCGAGGTGTTGTTGGCAAAGGCTCGGCGCGTTTTGGAGCAGGCGGAGGGGCGTCCGGGTCATATCTTCAACCTGGGCCATGGGATTTTGCCTGAGACGCCGGTGGAGAATGTGATTGCGTTGGTAGACTTCGTTCATGAATTATGACGCGTTGTTAGTGGTGTCGTTTGGCGGGCCGGAGGGAATGGATGATGTGATGCCGTTCCTCGAAAACGTGCTGCGCGGTCGCAACGTGCCGCGCGAGCGCATGCTCAGCGTGGCGCATCATTACGAAATGTTTGGCGGCGTCAGTCCGCTCAATCAACAGAACCGGGATCTGATCGCCGCTTTACGGGAAGAGCTCGAACGCGAAGGACCACAGCTTCCGATCTACTGGGGCAATCGCAACTGGCATCCGCTGCTGCCTGAGACGTTGCGACAGATGGCGGCCGACGGTGTGCAGAACGCGCTGGCGTTTGTTACGTCGGCTTACAGTTCTTATTCGAGTTGCCGGCAGTACCGGCAAAACATCGCGGACGCGCAGACGGAAGTTGGGCCGAGTGCGCCGCACATCGACAAGTTGCGCGCGTTTTACAATCATCCGTTGTTCATCGAAGCGAACGTGGACCACATTCGTGAGGCTTGGTCAAAGTTGGACGAAGACGCGCGACCGGCGGCGCAGCTTGTCTTTACAGCGCACAGCATCCCGGAGTCGATGGCTGCGAACTGTGAGTACGCGGCGCAACTTCAGGAGACCGCGCGACTGATCGCGAACGCGTTGGAGATCGAGCGTTGGCGGGTGGTTTATCAAAGCCGCAGCGGATCGCCGTCGCAGCCGTGGCTCGGGCCTGACGTTTGTGATTATCTGCGCGAGCTAAACGCTAAAGAAATTAAGAACGTCGTTGTCGCGCCAATCGGTTTCGTTTCCGATCACATGGAAGTCGTCTACGATCTCGACTTCGAAGCGCAGAACCTCGCGAACGAGCTCGGCGTGACGATGATTCGCGCCGCGACCGCCGGCACACATCCCGCTTTCGTCCGCATGATTCGCGAGCTCATCCTCGAACGCACCGACAACCACCTCGCCCGTTTCCTCGGTTCGCGCGGTGCGAGCCACGATGTCTGCCCCGCAGACTGTTGTCTTCCTGCGAGGTGACTGTGGCCCACATCGTCGTTATCGGTGGGGGCATTTCCGGTTTGGCAGCCGCTCATCGCCTTATCGAGCTGAATCCCACAGCCCACGTCACCTTACTCGAAGCGTCGTCGCGGCTTGGCGGCACGATTCGCACCGACGAGCGCGATGGCTTTCTACTCGAACGCGGTCCCGATTCTTTTATCTCGGAGAAACCGGAAGCGGTCGCACTCGCGAAACGACTCGGTCTGGAGTCGCGCCTGATCCAAACCAATAACGAACATCGGCGCAGTTTCATCGTCCGCAACGGACGTCTGCGCGCGGTGCCGGAAGGTTTTCAACTGCTCGCGCCGTCGCGTATCTGGCCGTTTTTAACTACGGATATTTTTAGTCTCGCCGGTAAAGCGCGCATGGCCGCGGATCTCTTCCTGCCGCGAAGATCCGCAAATGGCGCTGCTGAGTCGTCGAGTGAAATGGAGAACTCATCGAGCGCGACCGACGAATCACTGGCGAGTTTTGTGCGGCGGCGGCTCGGGCGTGAAGCGCTCGAGCGCATGGCCCAACCGATGGTTGGCGGCATCTACACCGCCGATCCCGAGACGCTCAGTCTGCGTGCGACGCTGCCGCGCTTCCTCGACATGGAACGCGACCATCGCAGCCTGATCCTCGCGATGCTGCGCAAAGCGCGTTCGCAAGCGAGCTCTACGAAGAGCGGTACGAGCGGAGCGCGTTACAGTTTGTTTCTCTCGTTCGACCGCGGGATGGAGGTCTTAATCCAGGCACTCGAACAGAAACTCTCGCAAGTCGAAATCAAAAAGGAAACGCGAGTCCAATCCCTTTCCCGAGCCGGCGCTAGCTGGACAATCCACCTCTCCTCCAGCCAAACACTTGAAGCGGACGCGATCTGTCTCGCCCTCCCCGCCTACGTCGCAGCCAGCTTGCTTTCAAACGTCAATGCAACACTCGCTGCTCAACTCAACCAGATCAAGTACGCCTCGACCGCCACGATCAACTTCGCCTACCGTCGCGCGGCGATTCAACACCCACTCGACGGCTTCGGTTTCGTCGTGCCCTTCGTCGAGAAACGTTCGCTGCTCGCCTGCACGTTCAGCAGCGTGAAGTTTGCCAACCGCGCCCCAAACGATCACGTCCTGTTGCGCGCGTTCGTCGGTGGCGCGCTACAACCGGACATGTTCGCGCTAGAGGAAAACGACATGCAGAGTCGCGTCGAAAAAGATCTGCGTGAGCTGTTGGGTATAAACGAAGCGCCGCTGTTTGCGGAAGTCGCGAAGTGGAAAAACTCAATGGCGCAATACGAAGTCGGTCATCTCGATCGCGTACACGCAATCGAGAATGAAGTGGCCCAACTACCGAATCTCACGCTCGCGGGCAACGCTTATCGCGGCGCCGGCATTCCCGATTGCATCCGCAGCGGTGAAGCCGCCGCGGAAAAGTTAGTTACTTCCCGTCAGGCATATTGACCGTCTCAAGCCATGTGGCGTTCGTTTGCATCAAGGGCAGAAACGCCTCGCGCGGCACCGTCGTCTCGATATACATATTGTCGTCTGTGTTAATCCGTGCTCCTTCAAGCGGACCCCGCCCAAACCGCCACTCATCACCAATGAACCACGAGACCACGTCCGCGGCCGACCGCACATTTATGCGCGCCAGTTCAGCCTGAACACGCGGATCCGCAAAACGCTCAACTACACGATCGAGACTTACCGGCTGCTTGCTCCCGATCAACAACAGATCCTTTCCGTTACTCGAGCCACCAACGCGAAACACCATCACGTGCGGAAACACGCGCGAGTACGTCGCCAGTACTGAACGCAAACTCTCAGTCGATAACTGATAGATCTGCAACCACTGCACAAACACGCCCTGGTCCGTCAGCCGTTCGCGTCCGAGTTCGAAGAATTCCTGCGTAAACAGGTTCGCCACGCCCGGCACCCACGGATGGCTCGGCTCGCTCACGATGATGTCGTAGCGATTCGGCGTCACGCGCAAATACGTCCGCGCATCGTCGATGATCAACTTCGTGCGCGGATCGTCGAGGGGCCGATTGTTGACGTGATTGAAATATTCGGAACCTTGAATCGTCGCGGGCTCGAGCTCGACGCACGTCACCGACTCTATCGGCGACTGCAACATCGCGCCGACCGTGACACCGGTCGCGAAGCCGATGACGAGCGCGTTGTTGCGTTCGGGCGCGACGAGCAGCGGCAGTTGGCCCAACATCACTTGCGTCGGCATGTCGTAGACGCTGTCGGATGCGTTTGTGCGGCCGTTGATGCCCATTGAAACCGTGTCGCCGTCGCGACGCACCGAGACCGTCGCGGTCGGGCCTTCGCGATACCACAGCAACTCGTGCACGTTTGGACCAGCGACTTGCCCGCCTTCGTTTGCAGCCTCGCGTGTTTGCGCGAGCACGCGCACGAGGCTGTCGTACGCGCCGATCGAGAGATCGGCGAGGTTCATCGGCGGCGCGAGGATGAACATCACGATCACCACCAACGGCGTAAGACCGATCGCGAGGCTACGTTTCGCGAGCGGGGTCAATCCCCTTTCTGCTGGCTGATACGCGAGCACCCCCACCAGAACGCAGATACTTGCCGCGAGTAACAGTGTGAACCTGATGCTCGTCACGGGGATCAGAATAAACCCGGTTGCAAACGCGCCGGCGATCGCGCCGATCGTGTTCACTGCATAAGTTCGACCGACGCGACTCACGGCGCGCGCTTCGTTGCTGGCCCAGACGAGCACGAGCGGCATTACCATTCCCATCAATAACGCGGGCACGAAGATCAGCAGCGTCGCCGCGATGATCTGCAACGTTAATAAGCCGGGCCACGACTGGATCTTCAAACTCAATCCGAGAGAAATCAGCAGCGCTGGAATGCGATTCAGTACGAAGAGGCTCAAGAGCAAACTCAGCGCGGTGATTAGTTCGACGATGAGGATGGTCGGGCGCAGTTTTGCCGAGCGATCTTTGCGACCGATGAGCCAAGCTCCGGCGGCGAGTCCTAGTAAGAACAACGCCACGACGATGCTGAACGCGTACGTGCTCGAACCGATGATCATCGTCAGGACGCGTGTCCACGCGACTTGCGCGCTGATCGTCACGAAGCCGGACGCAAGCGCCGCCACAATCCAGAACGAAGAACGATCCTGTTGTTCGGTTACTTCTAAACGGGGACTTTCGACCGGTAAACCTGACTGGAGCCGAACGCGCCGTTGTATTCCCAATGCAATCAAACCAACCAAAATATTGATCGTAGCGGTGATGATGATCGTGGTGCGCACACCAACTGCGGGAAGCAAAACGAAGCCCGCTACGAGCGTGCCGAGGATCGCACCGGCGAGATTGCACGTGTAGAGACGCGTGACTGAGTTTGCATCGTGAGTTTTGGAGCGAAGCAGCGCCGCTGCGAGCACCGGTAGCGTTGCGCCCATCAACGTCGTTGGCACGAGCAACAACAAACACGAGAGCGCGAAGCGCAAGAGGGTGAACGTGAAGAAGCCCGGTTGCAGATCGCGCCAAACAAGCGCGTAGAGATTGTCGACACCGTGAAAGAGTATCGGTACGAGCAGCGCGTAGATCGCAACACCGATCTCCATCCACCCATACGCCGCCACCGGTCTCGATAAGCGCGGCGCGAGCCGGCCGGCAAGCGCGCTGCCGAGCGCGAGTCCGCCCATAAACGCAGCGAGCACGGTGCTCACGGCGAGCGTCGTCGCGCCGAAAACGAGACCAAGCATCCGCGCCCAGAGCACTTCGTAGATTAGTCCCGTCGCGCCCGATAACACGAAGCACACGCCAATCGAGAAGCTGAGGGAACGGGATTTAACTGGAGTCACAGTTCAGGCGTTCACAGATAAAGGACGTGGCTCGAGCGCCAAATGCTCGCGGGAATTGAGCCGGGCTCGGCGGCCGTCAAAAGAATCGCGTAGTCGTGCTCGACCGCATCACGCGTCATACTCGTCTTCGCGTTCGTATCGATCTCAAAAGTGTCCGCCGGCGCGCCTTCGATCGGCGTCACCAGCGCCAGCCGCCGCAAACAGCGATAAAGCTGCTCGATTCCGGATCCGAACGGTCCAACTTCATCACCCAACACGAGCCGCACTTCCGCGCGTTCGTCGATGAAGTGCTTCAACAACGACGCCGTCTGCACCACGCCTTTTTCAAACCGCTGCCGCAACTCTTCACTCGGCTCACCGCGCAAACGCGTATCAAGCACGATCGTGATGCGCCGCTCGTCTTCCGAAGTGAACTCGCGCACGGTCAACCGCCGCGATCGCGCCGTCGCCTTCCAATCGATGTGGCGCAGGTTGTCCTGCGGCTGGTAGTCGCGCATCGAGAACAGATCGTGGCCCGCGCCGCGGCGCAACGCCGGAATCCGCCCCGCATACATCGGCAGCAGGTGCAGCTTGTCGCTGATCACTTCCGGTTTCGGATACACGATGATATCGACGTTGCGCGCGCGCAATCGCCGTCGCCGCCGAAAGAACCCAAACGGAAAACGCGTCGACAACTCAAACCCGTCAATCAACACGTGCCCACGTTTCGGAAAAAGCTGTTCGACGCGCTGCTCCGCCGACGCGTGATGCGGCACGTAACTGAAGTACGCGAGTAAACGTTTCGTATAACGACGCCGCGAGGCCGCTCGCACCTGCGCCTCGCCACTCGGCCCACGCGCTTCGACAAACACCGAAAACGACGGCAACAAACGTTTCGTGTTGCGCAGCGTCACGATCACCGGCGCCGGTTCCGCCGCAAAGATGTGATCCGGAAAACGCGCCGACACCGTCAGGTCGCGCAATGCAGTACGCGCCGCGATCCAGCCGACAAACAGCGTCGCGCATAACAACGAGAACACCAGAAACAGCAGATTGTTTCCCGTGTTCCACGCCGCAAAACCCACCACGATGATGATGACGAGAAACACGCCGCCGCCGCTCGTCGGCTCAAACGGAAAATCGAAATTCGCGACTTCGACGCGCGCCGAACGCGCGAGCGGCGGCACGATGAAAATCGTCAACAGCGCCGCAATCAATAGCGAGACGATCGCCGCGACACCCGCGAGCCACGGATCATTTCCGCGCCGGGCCAGCACGGTCACTAAAGCCGCGGCGAGACCCGCAAGCACCAGCAGAGTACCGAGAATTACACGCGTTAAGGCAGGACGTTGGCGACTCACAGAGGAACACTGACCGTCTTCAAAATCTCATTCAGCACGGCTTCAGCTTCTTCACTGCGGCGCAACGAGGACGAGAAGCGCGAGCTCACCACGATGCGATGAGCAAACACAGGCACGACGAGTCGCTTGATATCGTCGGGAATGCAGTACGTTCGATCTTCACCCAACGCGAGCGCCTGCGCCGCGCGGAACAACGAGAGCGTGCCGCGCGGACTGACGCCGAGATCAAGCATCTCCGACTCGCGCGTCGCCGCTACGATTCGCATCAGGTATTGGACCAGCGCATCGTCAACCGAAACACCCGTCACCGCGCGTTGCAGCTCGACGACTTCGTGTCCGTTCATCACGGGCTCCAGATCTTCGAGCGGATCGGCATACTCGCGATCGCGCAGAATCAACTGTTCGTCCGCGGGGGCCGGATAGCCGATGCGCAGCCGCAACATGAAACGGTCCAACTGCGACTCGGGCAATGGATACGTGCCGTGATGTTCGATCGGATTCTGCGTGGCGAGCACGATGAAAGGCGCGGGCAGATCGTGCGTGGTGCCTTCGACCGTCACGTGCCGTTCAGCCATCGCTTCGAGCAGCGCCGACTGCGTCTTCGGGGTCGTGCGGTTGATCTCGTCGGCGAGCACAACGTTCGCGAAGACCGGCCCGGGTTTCCACTCGAAAAGACCGCTGTGCTGGTTGTAAACCGAGAGCCCGATCACGTCCGACGGCAATAAATCAGACGTAAACTGAATGCGCTGGAAGCTGCAATCGAGCGCGCGGGCAAGCGCGTGCGCGAGGGTGGTCTTGCCGACGCCGGGAACGTCCTCCACCAGCAGGTGACCGCCCGCCATCAGCGTCACGATCGCGAGCCGAATGGCTTCGGGTTTTCCCTTGATGACCGTCTCGACCGCGCTTTGCAATCGTTCGATCTGTTCGATTGCGCTGGCGCTGGTTACTTGTCCGCCCTGGATGCTCTCGAGGTTACGCATGAATCTCCTGCATTTTACACGCTATGACAGATCTGTAGTAGACTAAACGCCGCGCGCGGGCGAACGAGTCACAAATACGGAACTAAAAACTCACGACCTCGTGTAATTCGCCCAAGGAGGCACTATGGAACCCCTGAATCGTGACAAAAGAAACAACCAGGCCGGCTTCTCGCTGATCGAGTTGATGATCGTGATTGCCATCATCGGCATCCTGATCGGCGTCGGTATTGTCGGTTATCGCGCGGCCATTCGCGCCGCCAACGAAGCAGCGGCCGTGAAGACGCTGCGCTCAATCGCCGAACAGCAGATGCTTTACTACAACGCTCATCAACGAAGCACTTTCGGCACCTTCGAGGAGATGCGCAAGGAAAACCTGCTCGACAGCCGCTTTGATGGGACCTCGCCCGTAGTGGATGGCTACGTCTACACGATGAAAGTCATTCCGAAATCCGCGACGGCGCAGCCCGGCTACACGGTCAACGCCGATCCGCAAGTGCCGACGGGCACCGGCGCGACGGGCACGAACCATTACTACGTCGACTCCGACACCAACACGATTCACGTAAATCGCGACCAGCCGGCGACTGCCACCGATCCTCCGATCGGCCAGTAAAAAAGCCATTTGTACGCACTCGGACGCCAGCGACCCGGAGCAAGGGTCGCTGGCTTTTTTGTGGTTTACAAAATTGGAAGGAATTACTCACAGACACGACAACGTTTTTCCTTAGACCTGAACCGATGGAGGTTTAGGTATGTTTTTGAAAGCAGTTAGAAGTTTGTTGGTGGTCCTGGTGCTGGGCCTGGGAATTCTCGTCACGGCCCAGGTCGCCGTGGCCCAGACCAACCCGCGCATGGTGCGCCAGATCAGGAACGAGCTGGTGACGCTGCCTTATTACGGCGTCTTTGACTGGCTCACGTATGAAGTGCAGAACGACGGAACGGTGGTGCTGCACGGACAAGTGGTGCGGCCGTCGACGAAGTCTGACGCCGAAGGTCGCGTGAAGGACGTCGATGGCGTTCGCAGGGTCGTTAACCAGATCGAAGTCTTGCCGAATTCACCAAGCGACGACCGCCTGCGGCTCGCGTTGTATCGCCAGATCTACGGCTACAACTCGCCGCTGTTTCGGTACGCGACGCAGTCGGTGCCGTCGATTCACATCATCGTGAGCCGTGGCCACGTGACGCTGCGAGGCGTGGCGGCCAACAAGGGCGACGCGAATCTGGCTTACATCCGCGCGCGCACCGTGCCGGGTTCGTTCAGCGTCAGCAACGAGCTGACCATCGAAGGCCAGGAGCCACGGTAGGGTGTTATAGCTCGAAAGAGAATTACCGTTTCATGGCAACGCGGCGTTTCGACGTCGCGTTTTTTTGGTGGATTGTTTGGTATGCACAAAACTGGAACGCCGAAGGCGTTAACGAATGCCAGCCCAGGGTCGGAGCGTAGCGACCACCCTGGGAAGAAGACCATCAAGAGAGCGTACAAACGCTGAAAGCGTTGGCGAGGATCTAGAAGCGGGGTTCGCCAACGCTTTCAGCGTTAGCGCGCGCTTTCTTTTTAGTACCCAGGGTAGGAACCCTGGGCTGAAATTTGCGAACTCCTTCGGAGTTCAAACGAAGATGCTGCCAACGCGAGAATGATGCTGCCAACGCGAAAACATCCTCCGACTGAGGTGATGAGTGAGGAGCGTTGTACAGGTCACAGCGCGTTGCGAGTTGCGGCGGCGCGCTGGAGACGCTCGGTTTCAACTACCGCACGTTTGTGCGAGCCGCGGCCGATCTCGCCGCCCTCGTCGCGAGCACTGATCTCAAAGACAAATAACTTACCTTCCCGACCGGTATAGCGGGCGCTGGCGATGACGAGAACTCCCGGCGGCGTCGGTGCGGAGTGAGTGATGTCCACGGTAACGCCGACAGACAACTCGCCTGGACCAAGCAGCGGTTGCAGCACGCGCGCAGCCGCCGTTTCCATGAGCGCGATCATGCGCGCAGTGGCGAGTACGGCGGGAAACTGGTCGCCACCTTCAGTCGAAATCGAGCTGGCGAGGTCGGCTGGACCGACGACGAGTTCGGCCGTGGCAGTTGCGTTTATTTCGGGCTCCGGCATAGTGGCGGACAGGTTACCGAGTACAATCCACACATGCAATCAGCCAAAAGTTACGACGTGGCGGTGATCGGCGCGGGCGTTTTCGGTGTTTGGACTGCGTATCAACTGAGGCGCATGGGTCGCTCGGTGTTGTTGCTCGATGCGTATGGACCGGGAAACAGCCGCGCGAGTTCCGGCGGCGAGTCGCGCATTATGCGGCTGGGCTATGGCCAGACGAGATCTACACGCGCTCAGCCCAGCGTTCACTGCAACTCTGGCAGGAGTTTTTTGCGGAGTACGATAGTCCCACACCGCTGTTTTATAACACCGGCATGTTGTGGCTCGCGCGTCATGACGACGCGTACAGTGAAGCGACACTGAAGACATTAAAGGCGGTGGGAGCGCGCTGTGAACGGGTGGACCACGCGGAACTCACCCGGCGCTTTCCGCAGTTCAACTTCGACGGCGTGCCGTGGGGCATCATCGAACCTGATGCGGGCGTGTTGATGGCGCGTTGCGCCGTGCAGGCCGTCGCGCAGAAAGCACGCGAGCACGGAATCGAATATTTCGAGGAAGCGATTGCTTCACCCATAGTCGATCGCAACGTGCGCACAGTTTCCGGCAAAGCGATCGACGCACAACAGATCGTCTTCGCGTGTGGTCCATGGCTGCCGAAACTGTTTCCGAACTTGCTCGGCGAACTCATTCACGTCACGCGTCAGGAGGTTTTCTTTCTCGGCGTCCCGCCCGGCGACGATCTGTTCCGGCCACCACATCTGCCTGTGTGGCTCGATTTCAACGATCTCGTTTACGGAATGCCAAATTTGGAGGGACGCGGTTGCAAGATCGCGATCGACGCGCATGGACCGGAGTTCGATCCGGACAAGGGCGAGCGGATCGTTTCAACACAACTGACGCACGCGGTGCGCGAATACATCGCGCGTCGGCTGCCGTCGCTCGTGGATGCGCCGGTGACGGAGACGCGCGTTTGCCAATATGAGAACACGTCGAACGGCGACTTCCTGATCGATCGCCATCCTGAGCTGGAGAACGTGTGGCTGGTCGGCGGTGGCTCGGGCCACGGCTTCAAACACGGCCCAGCGGTGGGCGAGTACGTCACCGCGTTGCTCATGGGCCACAGACAACCCGAGCCGCGCTTCACTCTCGCCACCAAAGAACGAGTTCAGCAGCGAACGGTTTATTAAGAGGATAAAGAAGGCTACGGCTTCACGGAGGAGTTGTAGTCTTCCAACAACTTCTGCGCGCGGATGCTCGGACTGATCAACGCGAGCTTCTGCGACCAGTCATAGCCACTGAACACACCCACTACTTCCGCCTTCGAGTTGTACACGGGACTGCCCGAGAAACCATCGCGACTATCGATCTTCACCGACCAATACTCCTGGTTCCCGAGCATGTAATTCCCGATGAAACTCCCGTGACTCACGACCTTGTCGCCATGCGGCCGGGCGATGAGAAACAGTTGGTCGTCTTTAGCCGGCGCGGTCTGAAACGTGGGCGGCTTCGCATCTTTCGCGTTGCGGCACATCTCGAGCAGTGCGAGGTCCGCTTCCTTGTCCACTTTGATCACTTTCGCCCGACAGCCATCGACAAAAACCTTCACGCTAAGCTCGTCCGAGGCACGGAAACCAAGCATCACTTTCTTCGTGCTGCTCAGGTTTCCCGAGATGACGTGATAGGCAGTCATTACCAATCCGTTGCCTACCAGAAACCCGGTCGCATACCCGTTTGGACCAACGTCAAACAGAACCGAGATAGCGTGTTCGAGTGGGTTCTGCTCTTTCTTCGCGAACTCCAACTCGAGTGACAAGGTGTAGCGCTCCTGCTGCTTCAGCATCCTGGCCGAGCTTTTGTCGGCTACGCACACAGGAGCGATCAGCATAATGACGAGTGCGGCAATACCAGTAAGGCTGCTGAGCTTACTCTTCATCGGGACCTCCGTGATGTTGTAGGGGCCGAAAGACTAATTTTATGGGAAACGAGACCGGAGCATTCTAGAACCGAGCCTCGGGAATGGCAATGATTTTGTGGTGTCGGAAGTGTGGGTTTTATTTCTTCGCGGCGTGCGCGCCGACGGTCGCGCCGCGCTGTTGCGGTTCGTTGAGACGAGTGTAGTCAGGATGTAAATAGACCAGGCGTCCGCCGACGATCGTAGCGACCGCCGCGCCTTGCATTTCGCGTCCGTGAAAAGGCGTGTTGCGACTCTTCGACTTCGAACGGTTCACGTCAAAGACCCAGTTAAACTGCGGATCGAGAATCGTAATGTCCGCATGCGCACCTTGTTTCAGTGAACCGCGATCGGCGAGACCGAAAATGCGCGCGGGATTTGTCGAACACATTTCGACAACGCGTTCCAAGTCGATCAATCCCTGGTGCACGAGATCGAACGCGAGCCCGATCGCGGTTTCGAGACCAGTGATGCCAAACGGCGCCTGATCAAACTCGAGGCCTTTTTCGTCCAGGTGATGCGGCGCGTGATCCGTGGCGATGGCGTCGATCGTGCCGTCTTTCATCGCCGCGAGGATTGCGTCGACGTGATCGCGACTGCGTAACGGCGGGCTCATCTTCGTGTTCGTGTCGTACTCGGCCACTGCTTCGTCAGTCAACGTCCAGTGATGCGGCGTCACTTCACAACTCACCGCCAAACCTTCGTTCTTTGCGATTCGCACTGCTTCGAGCGCGCCGCGAGTCGAGACGTGCGCGATGTGTACGCGCGCGCCGGTGAGTCTTGCCAGCAAACAATCGCGCACCGCATCGACTTCTTCCGCCGCCGCCGGCATGCCGCGCAATCCGAGAATCAACGACCAGCGACCCTCATGCATCACGCCGCCCGCGCTCAGCGTCGGATCCTGACAATGATCGACGACCGGCAAATCAAACCCGCGCGCGTACTCCATCGCACGCCGCATCATTCCCGCGGTCGGCACCGGCCGGCCGTCGTCGGAAACCGCAACGATGCCCGCCTTCTTCATCTCGCCCATCTCGGCGAGCTCTTTGCCGTTGCTCGCTTTCGTGATCGCGCCGATGGGAAAAACGTTGGCGAGTTTTGCTGTTTGCGCTTGATCGATGATGTAACGCGTGACCGCGGGATTGTCGTTAACCGGATCCGTGTTCGGCATCGCGCAGATGCTTGTGAAGCCGCCGGCGACAGCCGCGGCCGCGCCGGTCGCGATCGTCTCTTTATACTCCTGGCCTGGTTCGCGTAGATGCGTGTGCAGGTCCATGAAGCCGGGCGCGACGATGAGGCCGGTGGCGTCGAGCACGTGCGCGTCTTCTGGGGTTGCGTCGCCGCGACCGAGCAGATCAACAACACGGCCGTCTTCGATCAGGAGGTTTTTGCCGGCGTTCACTTGTTGCGCCGGATCGATGACGTATCCGTTGGCGATCAATAGCTTCATCCGTGGCCCTCTTCCGTGTGACGGCGAGTAAGTACAACACGGCCATGCGCACCGCGACGCCGTTTGTCACCTGGTCCAGGATCAACGAGCGGCTGCCGTCCGCGATCTCCGACGAGATCTCGACGCCGCGATTCATCGGTCCCGGATGCATGACGATCGCTTCTGGCGCTGCGCGTTCGAGATGTCGCGGCTGGAGTCCGTAGTGAACGGCGTACTCGCGCATCGACGGAAAGAACGCCGCGTCCTGTCGCTCGCGTTGAATGCGCAGGATCATCACGACGTCCGCGCCTTCGATCGCGTCCTCAAAGTGTTTTTCAACCGTGAGTCCGTTATCGATGATGCCTTTGAACTCCTCTGGCGCGAGCGTGCCGGGGCCGCCGACGCTCACCGTCGCGCCCAGCTTCGTCAGCAGGTAAATGTTCGAACGAGCGACGCGCGAGTGCAGGATGTCGCCGATGATGGCGACCTTCAAACCGTCGATCCGTTTTTTGTATTCGCGAATCGTCAACGCGTCGAGCAACGCCTGCGTCGGATGTTCGTGCGAGCCGTCGCCCGCGTTCACGATGGGCGCGTTGCACATGCGCGCGAGATGTTGCGGCGCACCGGCCATCGAGTGGCGAATTACGATGCAATCGGGCGCCATCGCTTCGAGATTGCGCGCGGTGTCGAGCAGTGTTTCGCCTTTGGTGACGCTCGAGGTTGAGACGCTGACGTTCACGGCATCGGCTGAGAGCCGCTTGGCAGCGATTTCGAACGACGTTCGCGTGCGCGTGGAAGACTCGAAGAAGAGATTGATGATGGTGCGGCCACGCAACGCCGGCACTTTTTTGATCTCGCGCTTGGAAACGTCGCGAAAAGTTTCGGCCGTATCGAGCAGGTGCGTGATCTCGCCCGCCTCGAGTTCGCGAATGCCTAAAAGGTGTCGTCTATTAAAAGTAGTCTGCAACG
The DNA here is from genome assembly GCA_946480785.1 of uncultured Blastocatellia bacterium. The sequence continues at coordinate 16,806 of CAMLLD010000092.1, forward strand.
TAGCCATAAAAAAAGCGGCCATTGGCCGCTTCCGTTCAAGCCGTTTCGGACGGCCGTTCCACAATTACCACGCCTTCTTCCTCGTCAAACTCCTGGAGCATCACCTTGATGATCTCGCTCTTCTTCGTCGGCACGAGCTTGCCAATGTAGTCGGCCTGGATTGGTAACTCGCGATGCTCCTTGCCGCGATCGATCAGCACGGCTAACTGCACGCGACGCGGGCGGCCGAAATCGATCAACTGATCGAGCGCGGCGCGAATCGTGCGACCGGTGTAAAGCACGTCGTCGATCAAAACGATGTTGCGGTTTTCGATGTCGCCGGGAAGATCGGTGCGATTGACAACGGGCTTTGCGCCGACAGTTGAAAGGTCGTCGCGATAAAGCGTGATGTCGAGCACGCCGACGGGCGGACGATAACCTTCGAGGTCGGCGATCTTCGCGGCCATGCGTTCGGCGAGCGGCACGCCCCGCCGGCGGATGCCGACGAGAAACAGATCGCCCGCGCCGTGATTTTCCTCGACCACTTCGGACGAAAGGCGCGCCAACGCGCGATTGATGCGCGGGCCATCCATGATGCGAGCCTTCTCGATGAAATCCATTTCGCGGGATACTACCACAACAGTTTGACATCTGAAAATTCTGTCGCTAGTCTGCACGGCGACTAAATGGTCTACCGCGCTCTCGTGCGTCCGCTACTCTTCAGTCTCCCTCCCGAGACCGCTCACGAATTGGCGCTTCATTCACTTTCGTTACTGAAACCAAAACGCATCAACCGGTTTGTCGCACGTCGCTACACGAGTTCATCGCTCGCTATCGATCGATTCGGCATCTCTTTTCCAAACCCGGTTGGACTTGCGGCCGGTTTCGACAAAAACGGGATCGCTTTAGACGCGCTCGCATCGCTCGGCTTCGGCTTCATCGAAGCAGGCACGGTCACGTATCACCCGCAGCCGGGAAATCCGCGGCCGCGTCTCTTCCGGCTGACGCAAGATCGCGCGCTCATCAATCGCGCGGGCTTCAACAACGCCGGCGCAGCGGCTTTTGCGAAACGCGTCGAGAACGCGCGGCCAAGTTGTGTGCTCGGCGTGAGTATTGGCAAGAGCAAGAGCGCGCCGTTGGACCAGGCGACGGAAGATTACCTCGGGAGCTTCGAGCTTGTTTACAACCTCGCGGATTACATCGCCGTGAATGTGAGTTCGCCAAACACGCCGCAGTTGCGGGAGTTGCAACAAGGGGAACAGTTATCGTCGCTCTTGAGCGCTCTGCAATCACGTTCTGGAGAGTTGCAGCAACTTCACCAGCGTCCGCGACCGATGCCGTTGCTTGTGAAACTCTCGCCTGACGTGAGCCGCGAACAACTTGAATTAATCGTTGACGTGCTGCTCCGTTTGCAAATCGACGGCATCATCGCGACGAACACGACGATCTCGCGCGACGACCTTCGCACCGATCGAAGCGCAGTGGCCGCTTGCGGTGACGGCGGCTTAAGTGGTGCGCCACTGAAGCAGAGATCTACACGGATGATTGCGGATCTTTACAAGTTAACCAAAGGAAAAGTGCCCATCGTCGGCGTCGGTGGCATCTTCACCGCCGAAGACGCGTGGGAGAAGATCGCGGCGGGCGCGTGTCTCGTGCAGTTGTACACTGGTTTCATCTACCAGGGCCCCGGCATCGCTCGCGACATCAACGAAGGACTCGAACGCATACTGAAACGAGAAGGACTTCCCAACCTGGACGCGGCCGTTGGTTGCCGCGCAACAAATGACAGAGGAGAAAGGAGCAAATAATTTGGACAAACTCATCGTCGCTCTCGACGTAGACACACCTGCCCAGGCGCTCTCGCTCGCGCAACAACTTCGCGATGTGGCGGGCATGGTTAAGATAGGTTCGACACTTTTCACACTCGCCGGACCGCGGATCGTGAAAGACATCATCGGTTCGGGCGCGAAGGTGTTTCTCGATCTGAAGTTTCACGACATACCGCATCAGGTCGCGGGCGCAGCGCGTTCCGCGGCGCAACTCGGTGTTTCGCTCTTCACGGTGCACGCGAGCGGCGGCGCCGAGATGATGCGCAGCGCGGTCGAAGCGGTCGCTGACGTCGCGGAACACGAAGGCACACCGCGCGCGAAAGTGCTCGCAGTTAGTGTGTTGACCAGTATCGACGCAGACACGCTCGCGCAAATCGGTGTTAACTCAACTCCGGAAGAATCGGTGCTTCGGTTGGTGAAACTGGCAGAACACTCAGGAGTCGACGGCGTCGTCGCCTCGCCGCAGGAAGCTGCGCGCATTCGCGCGACAGTCGCGGATCGCGAGTTCCTGATCGTCACCCCCGGTATTCGGCCGTCGGAAACCGAGGCCGGCGATCAGCGACGTGTCTCGACACCCGCAGCGGCGCTTGCGGCAGGCGCGGATTATCTTGTCGTCGGTCGTCCGATAACTGCCGCTGCTGACCCCGTCGCCGCGGCTCGCGAGATCGCGGCCGAGATGCAGCAGGCGATGAATGGGAACTCGTAAAGCGCGTGCGCGTGTAAGTTGGCTGGCTCCCACCAGCGAAACGAGCAACGCGATTATTGCTCCAATATCAATTTGAAACTATCATGCGACGGTGAATCTCAGCTTGAAGGCTCCGATCATTTTCACTCTAGCAATCCTCTTCTCGACGCTGATCTTTCCGGCTTTTGCGCAAAACGGTGGCAGCGGTGCGTATCCGTTTTCGCCCGCGCCGTATCAGGTCGGCGAGCATTTGACTTACAACATCTCCTTCTCGGCGTTCCCGAGCGCGGCGCACGCCGAGTTTCAGGTCGTCTCGCGCGGCACGTTTTTCGGCCGCGAGGCGATTCAAATCCGCGCGCACGTGCAGACGACGGAGATCGTCAACGTCGCCCTGCTCTCGCTGAATAAGGACTACACGACTTACATCGATCCCGCGACCGGGTTGCCGTTTCGCTCGGAAGAGACTGTGCGCGATGCGATCCACGCTTCTGAATCCGCTCAGGACGTGAATCAGCCCGCCGGCGTCGATGCGATTCCGCCAAAGCAGAAGGCGCTTCCGGGCACTTACGACATCTTGTCCGCGGTTTATCGGGCGCGCGCGTTACCGCTCGTCGATGGCGCGGAGTACACGTTTTCAGTGCGCGGCGAAGCGGCTGAATATCAGGCGGAGTTGAAGGTCGTCGGCCGTGACTCCGTCAATACCAATGTCGGCTCCTTCAACACGATCGTGACGCAGGTGCGTATCAACGATGCGCCGCTGCGAAACGTTCGCGCTTACTTCAGCGACGACGAACGGCACGTTCCCGTGCTCGTGACCGGGCGCGTTTCACACGGTGAGTTACGCGCGGAACTCGCGGCCTCTGAAATGATCAAGCCACCGGCGACTGCGAGGCCGACGCCGCCAATCGCCGTCAGTCCGGCGCCTCTGCCGGCGCCGACGCCGAATCCGACCGTGCCGATCGTCGCGAATGAAAACTGGCCGTTCACGGTTGGCGAACAACTGAACTATCAGATCTTCGTTGGGCCAAACACGACGCCGATGGGCATCGCGACGTTCCAGGTGCGCGGGCGTTCGCGCTACTTCGATCAGGATGGGTACTTTCTTAGCGTCAACGCGCAGACGACGAACGCGATGGCGCGCGTCTTCGTCGCTCGCGATCAGATCGAGTCGTACGTCGATCCCAAAGCGCTCTTTCCGTTTCGCACGGTGATGAATTTGAGTGAAGGACGACGGCGGCTAACGCAGACGTTGAATCTGAATCAGGAAGGCGGAACGGCGACAAGCGAGCCGGGCGGGCGTATGGAGATACCGGTGGGCACGCACGATTATGTTTCGTTCTTCTACGCAGTGCGGACGTTCAATCTGACGGCGAGCCGGCGCAGTGTGGTGTCGCTGCTGGTTGAGAACAAGCCGAAGACGCTGACCGTGACGGCGCAAAAGCGGGAGACGATTCAGTTGGGTGAACGCGCCGTGCCGGCGATCGCCGTATCAATCACCACCGACGATCCCGAACCTGATAAGTATCAACTCCGCATGTGGATCAGCGACGACCGTCGTCGTCTCCCCCTACGAATCTCCTGCGCCACCCAACTCGGCCCCCTACGCGCCGACCTCGCCATCCTCCCGACCGCCCCGCAGTGAAGCGCTAGGGTCATCGCTCGAGATCTCTTGACCGCATACCGGACCGGACGTAATCTCCAGGCTATGGACTATCGCCAGTACATCACTATCGACCCGGATAAGCGCGGGGGAAAGCCGTGTGTGCGCGGGCTGCGCATCACGGTGTATGAGGTGTTGGAGTACCTCGCGTCCGACATGAGCGAAGAAGAGATCCTCGCCGACTTCCCCGACCTCACTCACGAAGATCTAAAAGCCTGTATCGCTTTTGCCGCAGACCGTGAGCGTAAGTTAATGACCGTTCCGGCCGCGTGAAGCTCCTATTCGATCAAAACCTGTCGCACAGTCTGGTAGTCCGCCTGGCGGATTTGTTTCCTGAGTCGCTCCACGTGAGGCACGTTGGCTTGGAAGCTGCTGCTGACCAGATTGTCTGGGAGTACGCCAAGAGCAAAGACCTGATCATCGTCTCGAAAGACGCAGACATGCACCAGCGTAGCTTTCTGTTCGGAGCGCCACCAAAGATCGTGTGGGTACGCTTGGGTAACTGTTCAACGACGGACGTGGAAAACTTACTACGCCGCCACATCGATACGCTCAAAACATTCGAAAGCGACGCCTTCGCTGCCTTTCTAAGCCTCTCTTAACCCCCCCCTCAACACGACACGGCAATGCTCGTCCCAAACGCCGTGTTCACCGACGCCAAAAACGATTGCGCCGACGCGATGTCGAGGCGGTAGACGACGTTTGTGGAGCGACAGACCGAGTCGCCC
>CAMLLD010000093.1 GCA_946480785.1 uncultured Blastocatellia bacterium
AGAGGTCCATGATCGGCACGAGCGCCGTGGTCACGCGCGACGTCCAACCGCACCACATCGTCGTCGGCATCCCCGCCAAGACCGTGAAGGTTAAAGACTCAGATCCAGCCGTTTAAGTGCGGAAGAGAAACTGGAATGCGCGACAGTTTCTTCCAGAAACCAGCGCTCAAAACACCTCGTAAACCAAGCTTAACTCCTGCTACATATAGAGTTAAACGACGCAAAATAGCGGTTGACATTGTTTGGCCCATTAATGTACTCTCACTGAGGTTAACGGCATAGCCTGCCGTTTACCGGGTGCCTACCTGGATTAAAACCAGCGGTCAGTCCCGCTAAATACTTGGAGCAACGATAAAGGCACACTTCGCGCGAGCGGAGGTCGCAAAGCCTACGGAAGTTGGTCGTACCAACTTGGCTGGGTTCCCGATGAGCTTCATTCCTGCCGTACCTGCCAATCACCTGCCACGCAAAGGGACCGTCACCTTTATGCAAACCAAACCTGCTGCCACCCTGAAACTCGTCAAACGACAACTGCCGCGCGCCCGTAAGGCCCGTGCCCGCCTTCGTCAACAAAACAAACAACGCGCTGCCGCGGTGAGGACCAACTAACATGTTCAAAAAAGCCTCCGGCAAAAAGAACCTCGTCGGTCTCGACATCGGCTCCAGCTCCGTGAAAGCAGTGGAGCTCGCCAAAAAGGGAGCAACCTTGCAGCTCCTGAACCTCGGCTTCGAGAACCTGCAGACCGACACGATTGTTGACGGCCAAATCATGGAACTCAACAACGTCTCCAACGTCATCGCGCAGATCTTCAGCCAGCATCAGATCCGCACGACGCGAGTTGCCGCGGGCGTGAGCGGCCATTCGGTGATCGTGAAGAACATCGTCCTGCCGCAGATGAGCCAGGAAGAGTTGCAGGAGTCGTTCAGTTGGCACGCCGAAGAGCACATTCCGTTCGACATCGCCGACGTGAATCTCGATTACGAATTGACCAGCCGCTCGGATGATGCGCTGCACGTCCTGATGGCCGCGTGCAAGAGCGACAAGATCGCGAACGTCAAACAAGCAATCCAGCTCGCCGGCAAGCAGCCGGTGATCATCGACGTCGATGCGTTCGCTTTACAGAACTGCTACGAGGTGAACTATCACCCGCGTCCGGGTGAGATCGTGGCGCTGCTGAATATCGGCGCGGCGACGATGAACATCAACATCCTCAATGGCACGCGCTCGATCTTCGCGCGTGACGCTTCAGCGGGTGGCAGCCAGTACACGAGCCTGCTGCAGAAAGAACTCGGCCTCAGCTTCGAACAAGCCGAAGGCGTGAAGCGTGGCATGGCTTTGCCCGACAACGTCGAAGCGCGGCCCATTCAGCCGATCATCGAGACAGTTTCGGAAACGCTGGCGCTCGAAGTGAAGAAAACTTTCGACTTCTATCGCGCGACCGTGCAGGAAGGCGAAGCAACGATACAGAAGATCCTGCTGGCCGGTGGTGGCTCGAAGCTCCCGGGCCTCGCGGATTTCCTGTCGCGGAAGTTTGAAATCCCGGTCGAGGTTTTCGATCCGTTCAAGCAGATCGAAGTCGACGGGAAGAAGTTTGATCCGGACTACATGCGCGAGATCGTGCCGGAGATGGCCGTGGCGGTCGGGCTCGCGTTGAGAGGAGTGGAAGCATGATCAAGATAAACCTGCTCGAGTCAGTCACGGATCGGCCGCAGGGCGTCGCGGCGGTTGAAGACAAGGTCGCGAGCCCGCGTATTCAGACGCTGCTGCTCGCGATGACGGTGTTTGGTTTGATGGTCCTCGCGATGGGTTACGACTACGTCAGCACGAATATGGCGTACAGCGCCGCGCAAAGAGAGCTCGACAATCAGAAGCGCATCAACCAGCAGATGCTCGCGATTCAAAAAGAGCAACAGGAGCTCGAGAAGAAGACAAAAGAGATTCAGGCGCGCATCGACGCGATCAAGAAACTGCGCGAGTCGCAACAAGGTCCCAGCGCCGTGTTGCAGGAGATCAAAGCCCGCTTCGACGCCGTTCCCGGTCTTTACCTGACGAGCATCGAACAGAAAGACGGCGAAGTAACGATCAAAGGCGAGTCGCCGAACGAGTACTCGGTTACGAAGTTTGGTCAAAGCCTCGAATTCTCCGGCGGACTGTTCAGCAACCTCAACATCGAAACGCAAAGAGAAGCGGTGAAGGACTCTGCGTCAGCTTCGAGCGCCACTCCGGCTGCGAGCGCAGCGCCGAATGCAGCCAACGATACAAACGTTCCGAAGCCTGAAGTCGTGGTCTTCACGGTTAAGGCAAGCTTCGGCAAAGACAACTCGAAAACGCAGCCGCAATCCGCTCCTGCTCCGGCGAGTCAGGTCGCGATGAAGAAGTAGCGCCTTCTGAAAAGGATCAATGAAATGAAACTCGGCAAGCTTCCAACCCTTCCCTGGTACCTGCGACTCGTCGCCTTTCTGGTCGTCGGCGGCGGGCTGTACTTCGCGTTCTCCTACTTCGTGACCGGCGGTACGCGCAAGGAAACGAAGTCGATGGAAGACGAGATCGCGCGCTTGCGACCGTTGAATGCGCAGGCGCAGATCGTTTCGCAGAACCTGAACAACTTCAAAGCGACCTACAAGGCACGTGAAGAAGAGTACGCGGAACTGAAAGCACTGCTGCCGGAACAGCGCGAGCTGACGATGGTGTTGCAGGGAATTCAGGATCGCGCGCGCACCAACGGTCTGGTGCTGAGCCGTTTCAATCCGAAGGAAGACGTACAGCAGGACAACTACAGCGGCAAGAAGATCGAAGTCAACGTGGTGAGCGGCTTCACCGGCCTGCGCGCGTTCTTCGAACAGTTGGCCCACTACCAGCGCATCGTTTCGATTTCCAACTTCGAACTCAAACAGATCGAGAAGCAGTCGTTGAATAAGACTGTCGAGGCGCGTTTCGATCTCACTGCTTACTACGTTTCGTCCGAGCGCTTGCAGGGCCAACCACAGGGTAACGCGAAAGGCGCAGGTGGCGGCACGACCGCCGCTCCGGCTGCTACTCAGCCCGCAAAATAACGAAGAGAGTCATCATGATCCACGACAACAAAACATCGAGAGTTTGGTTGACGGCTTCGCTACTCGGCGCATCGCTGCTGGTTAGTGGTTTGTTCGTTACGGCGATGGCCCAGGACGGAGCTGCCAATAACGCGCAGCCGGCGCAACAGAAGTCCGCGGCGACGAAGAAAATACAGTCCAGTGGCCGCGATCCGTTCCGCAAGTATGAGCCGCCGCGTGTGGTCGAAAAGAAAGTTGCCAATCAGGTTCCGGTGGCCTCGATTCAGGAACGCATCAATCGTTACAAGGCGCAGAAAGCCGCCGCGATGAACGCGCGCATGCCGGCGCCGAAGCCCACCACCGCCCTGTTGCTCAGCGAGATTGAGGTGATCGGAATTTCCCGCACGCCGCGTGGTTACGCCGCTATCGTCGAAGCAACTCCAATCAAACTTTCCTACGTGATCTATCCGGGCGAGACTTTCTACGACGGCCAGTTGGTCGCGATCGAAGACAATCGCCTGGTGTTCCGTCGTGAAACCGTGTTCAGCGATGGCCATCGCGAAAGAACAACCGTCCCGAAATCTTTACGACAACCGAGCTCGGTGAACTCGGTACCTGCTCCTGGCGCCACCGCAGTCGCGACCGCCAACCCTTAACAACTTTGGTTTGGTTGCCAGACCAGACCGTTTCGGCGCTGGTGTTCTTCACAAAACACCGGCGCTCTTTTGACAACCAGGACTCGCCGCGTTCAGTGCGGCGCGCGCTTATTTGCCCCGGCAATAGAGCGTAGTGCGTGGCGGTGGAGTTCTGAAATCCCCCTAAGGAGGGAACGATGTCTTATCAGCCTCGAGTTAGATCAGCCATCTGGACCACGCTCGTCCTGTTGCTTGTCTGCACGCCCGCGACAAGCTCTTTGGCTGCCATGAAATCTTCAGACGCGGTCGACTCGGCCCAGCAGAGTCTCGCCGCGGCGCCGACTCCGACTCCGCCGGCGGGCATGACGCGCGGCGCGGACAAACAGTCGGAGCAAGGGCGACAGTACGGACAGCCGGGATTCGTCGGTGAGCCGATCAATCTGAACGTCGTCAACGCCGACATCCGCGACATCCTCAACTACATCACCGAACAGTACGGCGTGAATTTCGTCATCGATGCGTCGGTGGCTGCCGTGCCCGTGACGGTGAACGTGCAGGATGTGCCGTGGAACGTTGCGCTCGACGCGGTGCTGAAAGCGAACCGTCTCGGTATCGAAGTCAACGGCAACATCTTGCGCGTGGCGACGACGGACGTGTTGGCGAAGGAAGCTGAAACGCAGAAGGTGATCAACGACTCGCGGCTGGATGCTTCGCCGCTCGTCACCGAATTTATTCGTCTTAACTATGCGCGCGCTTCGGGCACGTTGGCCCAGGCAGCCGGATCGACGGGCGCGTTCTCCGGCGGCGCGACGAACCTCAGTTTCAGTGGTGGCGCTGGTGGCGATGCGACCGGCGGCAGCGGCGATCAAGGCTTGTTGCCGATCATTTCGCGACGACTTTCGCGTCGTGGTTCGATCGAAGTCGACGGCCGCAGCAACACGCTGATCATCACGGACGTGAAAGAGAACATCGATGCGATTCGACAGCTCGTCGCGATCCTGGACCAGCCCGAGCCGCAGGTCGAGATCGAAACGCGCATTGTCATTGCGCAACGCAATTTCAGCCGCGACCTCGGCGCGCAGCTTTCACTCGGCGTCGCGAACTTGGGTCGTGGTGGTTTGGCTAACGTTTCCACGCTGCCCGCGCAGAACACGAACAGCGGTTCGGGAAGCGGTAGTGGCGGTTCAGGTTCCGGTGGTTCAGGTTCCGGTTCCGGCGGTTCTGGTTCCGGCAGCGCGACTGGCGTGAAATCTGGTCCAAACCCGTTCAGCGTGTTTGGTGGTTTGGGCGGAACACCGGCGCCGTTGAATAACCTTGCGGCGGCGGCAGCGACCACCGTGATTGGTTTGACGACCGGATTGATTGGCAGCGCGCAGATTAGCGCTTTGATTACCCTCGCTGAATCGCGCGGTCAGGCAAAGACGGTCGCGACACCGCGCGTCACCGCATTGAACAATCGTCCGGCGCAGATCGAAAGTGGTTCGCAGATCCCGGTGCAAACGACGCAGGCCGCAAGCGGTACTGCGGTGGTGACGACAACGTTCGTTTCCGTTCCGCTGCGTCTCTCGATCACGCCGCAGATCACCGACGCAGGCACGGTCGTGTTGCGCGTCACGATCGAAAACAACACCATCAACACCGGTATCGCCGTCGGTGGCGTGCCGGGTATCGACACGCAGCGCATGCAGTCCGAAGTGCTCGTTCCCGATGGCGGCACGACTGTGATGGGCGGTGTGTTGGCGGATACCGAAGGTGAGACTCAGCAACGCACGCCGGGACTCGCTTCGATTCCCGTCGTCGGCAATCTCTTCAAGCGCAAACTGACCACGCGGCAGAACAGTGAAATCCTGTTCTTCATCACGCCGCACATCTATCGTCCGGATTATCAGGGACGTCCAACCGCAGGCACTGTCAGCACTGGTCAACGTACGGTCACGATTCCGCAGCCGGTTCCACTTGGCAACCCGCCGAGCAACACGCCGACGCCGACCCAGTTGCAACAGCAGCCGCAGCCTCAAACGACACCAACAACTCAGCCGCAATTGCTGAGTGCTCCCACCGCCAACAGTCCTGCCGGCACGAACACCGCGCGGCCCGGGACGCTGAGCGGCCAACGTCCGTAATTGGAGGCCATATGTTCAAGGAGATGCTTGAGTCCATTATCGAACGCACCGAGGGCAGCCTCGGTGCGCTCATAATGGGAACCGATGGAATTGCCGTCGAGAAAGTGCTGGGCCAGGCTGGCGCCGAATTGAACCTCGACGTTGCGGCGGCGGAGTTTACGTCGCTCGTGCGCAGCGCGCAGCGAGCGGGCTCCGACACGGGCCTTGGCGGCCTGCGGGAGCTCGTCATCTCGCTCGAAGGCGCGGTGATGTTGATGCGACTGCTCAGTAAGGATTACTTCGTCGTGCTGGCGTTGACCACCGAAGGGAACATCGGCCGTGGCCGTTTCGAATTGCGTAAAGCCGAATTGAAACTGGCGAAAGAGTTCGCGATCTAGATTGTCTGTGCACTGGGAGAATTTATGACGCGCTACTTCGTCCCGGCTTTTCTGCTGCTTACGCTGCTTTGCTGCAACGCTTCCGCGTCAACTCTGTTTGGACGCGTCGTCGAGGTTAACGACGGCGACGTGATCACGGTTTTCAATCTTAACCGGCCGGTGCGGATCAAGCTGCTTGCCGTCGATGCGCCTGAACGCGATCAGGTGTTTGGCGACGTGGCGAAGAAACATCTCAGCGAACTCGTTTACGACAAGTCAGTGTTGGTTGAGTATTCGGGCATCGCCGCTGACGGCAGCCTGGTCGGACGCGTGACGCTGAACAATGTCGACATCGGCGCGCAGATGATTCGCGATGGTGTCGCGTGGTTCGACACGAACAATCAGGATCGTTTGAGCGCTTCCGATCGCGAGGTGTATCAGCAGTCCGAGTTGGCTGCGCGAAAGGAAAAGCGCGGCTTGTGGCAAGGCGAGAACCCGATCGCGCCGTGGGAATTTGTGAAGGCGAAAGCGCAGCGCCGAGAACCGGCTGCGAGCGTGAACGCGGTTACACCTGCAGCCAAGACGCCGAAACGAACCGAGTCAGAACTGACGAACCTTACACTTATGACAGGGCGCAGTGGCGCTACTTCATCACCTGCAACAGCAGCCTCATCTCCCTCAGGATCTTCCGCAACACCCGCGTGGGCATCTTCCTCCACACCTCGCTCCGAAGCGTGGGCGCGCCCCGTCGATCCGGACATGGCCTGGGCCGTCGACACGTCTCCAAAAGAGTGGCGTCCGTTCAAGCCTGCGGGCGAAAACTTTTCGGCCGAGATGCCGGCCGGCGGCAGGACCGTAAAACTTCCCGTACCGCTCGACGACGGGAGTGGCCGAACGGTTGACCTCCACGTCTACATGGTTCGTGATGGTTACGCGATTTACAGCGCGTTGTGGCTGACCGCGCCATCTGAGGGCGAGGCTGATCGAGTCGCGATCGATCAGTCCGTGGGCGGATTTCTTAAAGGGATGAGCCTCGGTTATGAAAAGGGCGGTGGCGGCCAATTCGCGTGTGAGCTCGAAGGCGAAAGAAAACTGCCCATCGCCGGCTACACCGGCAGTGAATACGATCTACCTTCCTGCACCATCCCGGGCAAGCTGCGTGTGTTCACGAAGGTTATCGGCGGCCAGCGCCAGATGTACATCGGCGCGGCCTTCTACTGGCGCTCCGACCCCAACGTCTCCCGCTTCCTGAACTCCTTCACCGTCACCACCACCCGAACGCCAAGGTCGGCTCAATAACTCTGTCCAGGCCTTTCTCCTGTGGTAGTTTTCGGGTAAGTTTGTCTGGCCGAATACCTCACAAGGAGACCTCACAATGCCAGACGACTTAGTCTCTCTTCCAGAGTCATCAATCGAAAACTGCATACTGTTGATCCGCGGTCACAAGGTGATTCTCGATCGCGAGTTAGCGCGCTTGTATGGCGTTTCTACAAGAACTCTCAACCAAGCAGTTAAGCGGAACCTGAATCGTTTTCCGAATGAATTCATGTTTCAACTTACACCGGAGGAAACAGCTGCCTGGCAGGAAACAACCTTTGCTCGTTTAAGGTCACAAAATGTGACCTTAACTAGGCCATTTTTAAGATCACAATTTGTGATCTTAAAAAATCCGGCCGGAAATCGGTTTTCGGGCCGAAGACGTTGGAGGGGAGAGTAACTAAGGCAGACGCACGTAGGGCATGCCGCGGAGGATGATGCGCTGGCGGCGTGCGACGCGGCGCGGGTTCACCTGGGGGTTGAAGACGGTGCGCGGGTTGGGAATCATCGCCGAGAGGAAGGCGGCTTCGTTTACGGTCAGGGCTGAGGCCGGTTTGTGAAAGTACTTTTGCGACGCGGCCTCAGCGCCGTAAACTCCGTCGCCCCACTCGATCACGTTCAGATAAATTTCGAGAATGCGACGCTTCGTCAGCAGTCGCTCCAGCATGATCGTCACCAAAGCTTCCTGACCCTTGCGAATGAACGATCGCTGCGACGAGAGATAAAGGTTCTTCGCGAGTTGTTGGGAAATGGTTGAAGCGCCGCGTTTGAACTCGGGGAAGTTCGGCAGCCAATCATCGTCTTCGCCTTCGCGTTTCGCCTCGCGCGCGGCTTCTCGTTGCGCCTGCTCCCACGCTTTCTGAATCGCGTCGTAGTCGAAACCGCGATGCGTCATGAAGTTTGTATCTTCACCGGCGAGCACCGCACGCTGAAGGTTTGGTGAGATACGCTCGAGCGGCACCCAGACCTGTTCGCGTCTCGGTTGCTGTCCTTTCGCCTGTGCTTCGCTCGTGCGCGTGTCGATCAGTGACGTTGACGAGGGATTGTGATTGCGCAACCAATAAACGCGCACGAGGAGTATCGCGTTGTAGCCGATCACGCCCACCACAACGCCCAACACTCCTATGATTAGCCAACGAAAAATTCTGCGCATCAGTATTTCAGGCGGACCGCCGGACGGCGAATTGCGATTCGAACACCTCTTTCACCGCGCGAATCGTGTTGCAATGGATCTCGATCGTGTCGTTGATGTCTTTGCCGTAGCCGCCGGACATCACTGTCACGAGCGGCACTTCGCGCTCGTAACACTCACGCAAGACGCAGAGATCTCTTTCGCGTAAACCATCGATCGTCAACGCCAGCCGCCCGAGCTTGTCGCCCGCAAACGGATCGGCGCCCGCGAGATAAAAAACGATCTCCGGATCGAAAGCGAAAACTGTGGGTAAGTGGCTGGTCAAACACGCGAGATACGCGTCATCCGCAGTACCGTCGGGCAGTTCGACATCGAGCGTCGAGCGCGCTTTGAACAGCGGATAGTTATTGGCGCCGTGAATCGAAAAAGTAAACGTGTCGGTGTCGCCGGAAAAGATGGTCGCAGTGCCGTTGCCCTGATGAACGTCGCAATCGACGATCGCCGCACGCCGGATCAGTCCTTCTTTTCGCAGGAGACGAATCGCGATCGCTACATCGTTAAGTACGCAAAAACCCTCGCCACGATCGGCAAACGAATGATGCGTACCGCCGGCGAGATTCGAACCGTAGCCTTCGCTTAAAGCAGTGTGTGCGGCAGCGATCGTTCCACCGACGGCGTAGAACGAACGGTTGACGAGCGATTCCGACCACGGCAGTCCGAGACGGCGCAGTTCTTTCGTGGTCAACGCGCCGGCGCAGAGACGTGAAATGTAGTCTTCGGTGTGGACGAGCAGCGCCTGTTCGGGTGTGGCGGGCGACGGCTCAATGATTTCCTCGGAATGCAGTGTGCCCTCGGCGAGTAATCGCTCGCGAACCAGCTCAAATTTACGAATGGGAAAGATGTGTCCCTGGCCGATGTCGGCGTAATAACGAGGTGAGTAGAAAACTTGCATGCGCCCGCGAACGAGATATTACAGTGCGATATGGGCGGAGACAAACAAACTACTTACGCCGGGTGGCTGATTTGCGGGCAAGGCCGCGGTAGTTGACGTTGCCGGGAAGTTTACGGGGCAGGTCCAGTTCGTCGTCGACAATGTCTTCGAGGTGCACGCTAGCGGCGCGCGCGTAAGCCAGGAGCGTCATCAGCGTCGGCTCGCGTTTGCCCTGCTCATACTCCGAGATGCGCCCGTAGTGCATGGTCTCTTCCAGGCCCATGCGGGCGAGCATCTGTGTTTGCGAGAGTTCCAGCCCTTTTCGAATCTGCAACAACTTCTCCGCGAGACGCAGAGGTTTTGGACGCGGGTTACCCATCAGCGCACGTCTCCCTTTGTTGGGAGTTGCGGCGCTGCGGGTCTGGCCCATACGGTCCTGTTTGTTACGGGGACCTGACAAACGTCTCGCTTGCATCTACTCGCACTTGGGAGTAAGATGCGCTCGCTGTTGTTTTTCGCCGTGAGTATGAACCTTTCATGCTCAACGGCGATGCTCATCACTCGTTAGTGGGTTGAGCCGCGCACATGGCCGTTGTCGAATTGTCAAAGACGGACCATCGTAAAACGACTAGCGCCCCGCCGTAAACAGAAAAATTACGTCTCGGTTGGCCCTAGTCGAAGGGGGCCAGGGGTCCGCGGTTGCCGGAAGCCCAGATCCGGCGCCGCGGACTCGCTGTTTTTTGCCACACTTCAAGCCACACTTACATCGAATACGCTTCGTTTTCTTCGTCGATAAGCGGAGGGGCCTCGCTGCGGACTACGCGCCTGAGTAGCAATGGGTCGTCGAACATCTGCGCCAGGCCGCGCACGATCGCGTAGCGTGGCTCCTCCGCGACTCGCACCGCCAGCTTCGTTTGCTCGCGCAAGTAGTCGTCGATGCCGTTGAATAACGCGCCGCCGCCGGTGAGGATGATGCCGCGATCGTAAATATCGCCGGCGACTTCCGGCGAGAGTTCCGTCAGCGTCGTCGAGATGCCGTCAACAATCTTTGCCACCACGTACTGCGCCACCGGATAAATCTCGCCGGCAGTGATCCTGATCGCTCCGGGACTGCCCGTAACCACGTCACGTCCTCTCACCGTGAGCTCACGGCCAAGCTCCTCCGGCAACGTCGCTGAAGCAAGCTCGAGCTTGAGCCGTTCGGCGGAAGGCGGACCAATCGCGAGCCCGCGATGACGCCGCACGTGATTGATGATCGCGGTGTTGATATCGGCGCTGCCGATACGTTCCGAACGCGAATGAATAATCGCGCCGTTGCCGACGACGGCGACGTTCGTCGTACCGCTGCCGATATCGACAACCGCGGACGCGCGCGTGTCTTCTAGTTTCACGCCCGCGCCGAAAGCGGCGGCCAGTCCTTCGTCCATCATCATCACGCGACCGATGCGCGCGTGTTCAGCAGCGGTCAATAACGCGCGGCGCTCGACGTGAGTCACGCCCGGATAGACACTCATCAACGCGCGCCGGCTAAAGAACGAAGCGCCGCTGCGCGCCTCGCGCACGAAGTAAGCCAGCATCTCGCGCGTGCGTTCGAAATCGGCCACGACTCCGTTCAGCAACGGAGCAACAACGCTGACGTCGCGCGCCTCGCGGCCGTACATCTGCCGCGCGTCGCTCCCAACGGCAAGCACTTCGCCCGAGATGTTGTTCACCGCCACCAACGACGGTTCATCGACCACCACGCCGCGCCCGTGCACGTAAATGATCGTCGCTCCCGAACCCATGTCGATGGCGATGGAATCGGAAACGAGGTCGCGGAGTGACGCCATGCCCATGAACGCGGCTGTCTTGCTCATGAATCCCATGCGACACGGATGATGTGTAAAGGTTCGTACGTTGTCAATCGCCTGCGATTTGAGTAGCATCGCGGGCCATGGCAACCAAACTTCAAACAATGAGCGGCGAAGAGATGATCGCGCTCTCGCGCCGTCACACGCTCTTCGAATGGTCGGTCCAATCGGCAGTCGATCCAATCCCCGTCGCGGGCGCGAAAGGCATCTATTTCTGGACGCCGGAAGGGAAGCGCTTCATCGACTTCAACAGCCAATTGATGTGCGTCAACATCGGTCACGGCGACGAGCGCGTCATCCGCGCGATTCAACAACAGGCCGCGACGCTGGCTTACGCGAACCCGTTCATGGCGACGGAAGTGCGCGCGCGTTTAGCGGAGAAGCTGGCGCAGATCACGCCCGGCGACATCGACACGTTTTTCTTCACGAACGGCGGCGCCGAAGCGAACGAGAACGCGATTCGGATCGCGCGCATGTTCACCGGACGGCAGAAGATTGGCGCGCGTTATCGCTCTTATCACGGCGGCACGGCGGGAGTGTTGACACTGACAGGCGATCCCCGTCGTTGGGGCGCGGAGCCGGGCATTCCGGGCGTGTTTCGCATTCCCGACTTCTATCACGGCATTCAAAAGGGCTACGACAACACGGAAGACGTGTTGGCGCGCACCGAAGAAACGATTCAACTCGAAGGACCAAAGACGATCGCCGCAATCATCGTCGAGCCCGTTGTCGGCACGAATGGGATCCTGATCCCGCCTGACGGTTACATGCAGGGACTACGCGAGATCTGCGATAGACACGGCATCCTGCTGATCGCCGATGAAGTGATGGCCGGGTTCGGCCGCACGGGTGAGTGGTTTTCGGTGGACCACTGGAAGGTCGAACCCGATTTGATGTCGATGGCGAAGGGATTAACGAGTGCTTACGTGCAACTGGGCGCGGTCGGCATGCGACACGAGATCGCCGAGCACTTCCAAAAGAACATGTTCTACGGTGGTCTGACTTACAACAGCCATCCGCTCGCGTGCGCCGCGGCGCTCGCCACTATCTCCGTTTACGAAGAAGACAAACTGATCGAAAACGCGCGCCGCATGGGTGACGTGATGCGCAGCCTGATGGAGGATCTCGAGCAGCGCCATCCGTCAGTGGGCACGACGCGCAACATCGGTCTGTTTGGAATTTTTGAGTTGATCAGAAATCGCGAGACGCACGAACCGCTCGCGCCCTTCAACGGCACCGCACCCGAGATGCAGGCGCTGGGCAAGTTCTTCCGTGAAGAGGGACTCTACACGTTCGTGCGCTGGAACACGTTCTTCACGAATCCGCCGCTGTGTATCACGGAAGCTGAGCTACGCGAGGCGTTCTCGATCATCGATCGCGGACTGGAGATTACGGATAAAGCGGTTAGTTAATTCAGGCGGTCGGTGTAATCGGTTATCTGGTTGGGCGTCGCGTCGCCTTCGTCGTTGCCGATGCTCAACGCGAGCGCGCGGAGCGCGGTGCGGGCGTCGTGCTGTTGTTCGGGCGTGAGCAGTGACCAAGCGAGCAGAATCGGACACTCGTCATCGTGATTTAAAGCTTTGTGACAGACGGCGCACGTGTCGAGCGAAAGCTCGAGTAACACGTAGAGCTTCGCCAGCAGCAACACTATCCGCTCAGCGCGCTGTTTTTGCTCTTCCGTCTCAAACATGGGCCACGAAATAATACAGACGCGCTATCGTCTAATACTGGAGCGTGTTTTCCCACTTCACTCGCTTCAGCAGCGCGAAATCCGAAAGCATTTTACCAGCGCCGAGCACCACTGACGTCAACGGATCGTCAGCCACAAACACCGGCAAGCCGGTTTCAGTGCGCAAGCGTTTGTCGAGATTCGCTAACAACGCGCCGCCGCCGGTCAGTACCACGCCGCGATCGATGATGTCCGCCGACAACTCCGGCGGCGTCCGTTCGAGCGCCACGCGCACTGCGTCCACGATCACCGTCACAGCCGGATCCAACGCCTGACGAATCTCTGCATCTGTCACCGTGATCGTTTGCGGAATGCCTTCGACGAGATTGCGTCCGCGCACTTCCATCGTCAAAGGCTCGTCCAGCGGAAACGCGCTGCCGAGTTGAATCTTGATCTCTTCCGCGGTGCGCTCGCCAATCAACAGATTATATTTGCGCTTCACCCACTCCGCGACGGCATTGTCCATCGCGTCGCCGGCGGTGCGAACCGCACGCGCGTAAACGATTCCACCCAAACTGATCACCGCGATGTCCGTCGTGCCGCCACCGATGTCGACGACGATGTTGCCCTGCGGTTCCGTAATCGGCAGTCCGGCGCCAATCGCCGCCGCGACCGCTTCCTCGACGAGATAAACTTCCGACGCCTTTGCGCGATAAGCCGAATCTTCGACCGCGCGCCGCTCGACCTGCGTGATCTCGGAAGGGATGCCGATGACCACGCGCGGGCTGACCCACGTTCGGCCATTGTGCGCTTTGCGGATGAAATGCTGGAGCATCTTTTCGGTCACTTCGAAATTCGCAATCACTCCGTCGCGCATCGGGCGAATCGCCACGATATTGCCCGGCGTCCGTCCGAGCATCTCCTTTGCGTCTCTGCCGACTGCCTCCACGGCGTTCGTCACCTTATTAATGGCGACGATTGAGGGCTCGCTAAGCACGACGCCGCGGCCCTTGGCGTAAACGAGCGTATTTGCCGTGCCCAGGTCGATGGCTAGATCGTTGGAGCGCAGACCGGAAAGGAGAGGGAAGGACATAAGCACACCTCAAAATTAAATTGTTGTCGGACGCGACGCTTCTGTTCAGAAGATCGGGGCAGGAAATGCTGCGAAGTGAAACCGCCTCTGCCGAAATTAACAGAGACAAACAGTATTTAATTTATTGAGATTGTTGTGTCAAGAAGAATTTTAGGGAACTTTGACCTATTGACCTGGAAACTTGCTGGTCCTAAACTTTTATACGTGTAAGACGCCCCTGACACGCCTCCCGCATCGCGCAGTCTCGATGCACTCCCCTGAATCCGTGCGGACTCCCCAGAAGCTCCCATGAACGTCTGCCCAGGCCCGGAAGGGAGGGGTTAACGTGGTGTCTGACGGATTATCAAATATCTCGATCAAATATCGGCTGCCGTTACTGATCGGCACGCTCCTGTTCGTGGTGATTGGCGCTTGCACCTGGGCGTCATATCGCGCCGTGAAAGAGTCGGCGCAGGAAGCCGGCAGTGAGCGGCTACAGAATCTGAGCCAGCAACTCGCGGTACTGTTGCAGCAGTCGGCCAACGGCATCGGCGCGAAAACAGCCGCGGTTGCAAATGACCCGGTGATTCGCGCGTTTGTGAAATCGCCTGCTTCGGGTCCACGCGCGGACGTCGAGAGGTTGCTACAGCAATTTCTTGCGCCGGCGGATGCGAACAGTATCGGAGTGGAACTTTGGAATGCGGAGAGCGGGCGCATCTTTTCCGCTCCCGCGTCCGAAATCTCACTGGGCGATCTGGCCACTGAGTTTCATCAGTGTGCTTCCGAGCCGTTCAAGATCATCGGCACGATCCGGCGCGTGAATGGGACCGTTGGTTTTCCGGCGGTCGCCGCGGTCAAAGACGACAACGGTAAAGTCATCGGTTACTTCGTCCGCTGGCGCCGGCTGGCCACCAATGCCGATAGCCGGCAGCAGATGACGAAACTCCTCGGCACAAGCGCCGTGCTCTATCTCGGCAACAACAGCAACGACGTTTGGACAGATCTCGAAAACGTAGTGTCGTGTCCGGCCGCGGATCTCCGGCAACTCGCAAACGTGTCTGCTTACGATCGCCCGGGCAGCGGCGCGGTGCTCGGTCTCGCGCGGCCGATTGCCGGCACGCCCTGGTCCATTCTGATCGAGTTTCCTGAAGACGTGGTGCAGAAGCCGGTCAGTAGTTTTCTCAAACGAATACTGCTCGTCGGCTCGATCGTCTTCGTGTTCGGCGTGGCCGGCGCGTTTGCGTTGAGCCGAAACATAACGAAGCCGCTGCACGAGCTTACGGAAACAGCAACGGCGATCAGTTGCGGCGACGAGTCACGCACCGTGAACGTGCGCCAGAAAGACGAATTGGGCCAGCTAGCGAATGCGTTCAATGCGATGGTGGAGAAAGTGTGTGACTCGCAGCACGAGCTCGAACGTAAAGTGCAGGAGCGCACGCTGCTGTTGGAAGAAGCGAACCGGCGGCTGGAAAGTCTGTCCAATTCGAACGCGCTCAAACGCACGCTTGCTGAAAAAGAACGAACGGACGCGCTGGAAGCTTTGCGCAGCACCGAGCGGCAACTCCTGCAATCGCAAAAACTCGAAGCTGTCGGGCGACTCGCCGGCGGCATCTCGCACGACTTCAACAACCTGCTCACGGTAATTCTCGGTTACAGCGACATAACGCTGCGGCAGATGAGTGAAGAGCACCCGCTGCGCCGGAACCTCGAGGAGATCGTCACCGCAAGCGAACGCGCTTCTTCGCTGACGCGACAACTGCTCGCCTTCAGTCGCAAGCAGGTGATGCAGCCGAAAGTCTTCGACGTCAACACCGTTGTCACGGATCTCGAAAAGATGTTGCGGCGCATGATCGGCGAGGACGTCGAGCTGCGCGTCAGCCTCGAACCGGATCTCGGAAACATCAAAGCCGATCCGGTGCAGTTGGAACAGGTGATCATGAACCTCGTCGTCAACGCGCGCGACGCAATGCCGAAAGGCGGCAAGTTGTCGATCGAGACGGCGAACGTCTATCTCGACGAGACTTACGCTAAGGAACACGTCTCGGTCGTCGCGGGACATTACGTGATGCTGGCAATCAGCGACAGCGGCTGCGGCATGAACGCCGAGACGCGGCAACACATCTTCGAGCCGTTCTTCACCACCAAAGAGCTGGGCAAGGGAACCGGGCTCGGCTTGTCGATGGTTTACGGCATCGTGAAACAGTCGGGTGGAAACATCTGGGTTTACAGCGAGGAAGGTCGGGGCACGACGTTCAAGATCTATTTGCCGCGAGTCACCGAAGAAGCGGAGCAGTACACGCGAACGCCGGCGACACTCGAGACTCCGCGCGGCTCGGAAACGATTCTGCTCGTCGAAGACGCGGAGTGGGTGCGCACTCTTGCGCGACAGATTCTGGAAAGCGCGGGTTATCGAGTGCTGGAAGCGAGCGATCCCGAGGCTGCGATTCGTCTCATCAACGCGAACCACAACGGCGCGAAAATCGATCTGTTGTTGACTGACGTGGTGATGCCGGGCATGAGTGGCAACGAGATGTCGAAGCAATTACTACAGCGGCGTCCCGAGCTGCCGGTGCTTTTCATCTCGGGCTACACGGACGATGCCATCGTGCAGCACGGCGTGCTGGAGGCGGGCATCAACTTCATTCAGAAGCCGTTTAGTCCGGATGCGCTGGCGTTGAAAGTGAGAGAGGTGCTGGATGCGCAACCTCAGCCTCATCGATGATGGTGAGGCCGCCGCTCGTCTCCAGCGTTTCGATCAGGATCTGTTCGTTGGCGTAAACGAAAGCGTCGCGCTCGCGCAGCAGCTCGTCGAGGAAACTTTCACGCGCTTGTTCGACGACTTCCGGCGACCACGTCAGCGGGCGATTGTCTGAGAACTGGTAAGCGAGATCTTCGACGACCTGCAGCAGCAGCGCATTGCTTCGCTTCGTGATGTCGCGCAGCGTTTCCTTGTACTCTTCGATACCTGGCAACTTCGGAAACAGCCGCTCCATCGTCGCGACTTCATGCCACGCCCAGCCCAACTGCGTCGTCACTGCTTTCAAACCGTGAATCCAGCCCGTCAGGCTCACGAGTCCTGTCAGCGCTTCGTAGAACTCACCGACACGTGGATCGAGGAAGTCGTAATCGGGATTGCACACGTCGCCGCGCAAGCGTCCGGTGCGCACGAGCTCGTCTTTGATCGGCGTGCCGTCGTAAGGCAGCATGCGACAGAACGTCACCGGCAAACAGCCGTCAGCGAGAATCGTGCGGAGAAACTGGATGTTCTCGCGGATCGATTCAAAGGTGCTCGACGGATCGAGCAGCATGAAACCGTACTCGAACATCAAGCCGATGCTCTTCAGCGTCTCGACGGCCTTGAGATTTTGTTCGACGTTGATCTGCTTGTGCAGCGTTTCGAGTCCTTGTTCGCTGCCGGATTCGAGACCCATGTAAACGAGATACAGTCCGGCGTCGCGCATCCTGATGAACAGGTCGCGATCGACCGCGTCCGCGCGGCAGTTCATCTTCCAGATCACTTTGCGCGAGAGACCGCTGCGATGCAGCTCATCGACGAACTCATTCGCCCAGCGTCGCCAGACGTTTCCAAACAGCGGGAAGTCGTCGTCCTGAAAAAGAAAGATGGTCGTGCCGCGCTCTTCGTGCAGCAGCTCCATCTCGCGCACGACTGCCGCCGGCTTACGCGTGCGGACAATGCGTCCCGGCGCCGCACGATAGAACGTGTGAATGGAACAGAAGGAACACGTGCGCGCGCAGCCGCGGCTGGCGATTATCGGCATGATGCCGCGTCCGAGCACTGCTTCGGGTTCGTAGTTGCGTTCGGGATAAGGTAATTGGTCGAGATCTTCGAGCAACGCGCGCGGACGTGTCAGTACCACTTTGCCTTCGTTGTCGCGATACGCCAGTCCGTGGATCTGGCGCCATTCTGCGCCGGCAACAACCGCATTGACGAGTTCCAGCAGCGTCGCCTCTCCTTCGAAACGCACAACGCTATCGATTTCCGGCACGAGCTCGAGTGTTTGTTCGTAGCTCAGACTCGGAAAGTGGCCACCCATCGTGAAGTGGCAATCGATGCCGTTGTCGCGCAGGAGATAAATCAGTGCGGCGTAACGATCGATGAAGAACTGAAAGATGAGCGAGAACCCGATGAGCACCGGATTGAGCTCGCGCGCGAGGCGGACGATCTCGGCGGGATCCTGTTCGATGTCCACGACCTGCACGTCATAGCCGGATCTGCGCAGCACAGCCGCGAGGTAACCCAGACCGAGGTTTCCCATGTGCTGGAAACCGACCAGCATGACAGGTCGTGAAGACATCAATGATTTTCGGGATTACTACTTGCGGCCCGTGGCGAGAATCTCATTCACACGCTTTGCGAAATCTTTCTTTGCCTTTTCGAGTTCCTTAACCGCGGAAGCTTTGAGACCCAGAGCTTCCGGGCCGGGATCGGTGAACCACTCGGGATGGAATTTCAGTACGGAAGATTTGGTCGCAACTTTGGTGGCGATTTTCCTGGTTACCATTTTGGCTCCTAAGACAAGTGAGCGCCTTTCTAAAACAGCGAGGTCAGCGCTTTGTAAAAACGCGCGGACAATATTGCACTCGCCTGATAGATGTCAACAAAAATTTAGTACTGCCAGTTGACATTGACGAAACCGGTGCCGCTCGTGGGCACGGTGTAACTATGGTTCGCGCCCGCTTCCCACGTGACCGCGCCGTTCGCGGCGATCTTGATGAACTTGAATTGAATCGTCTGGCCCGCCGGAACGCTTGCGACGCCAAACCAGATCGGATAGTTCGGCGTCAGCAATGGACCAACCGCGCCGTCCCAGGTGGTGGACCAGTTGCCGAGTTCGACTGTGCTGCCCGTGAGAAAGATGTAATCGCCTACTGATGTCGGCGAGGCGTTGTTGACGGTGAACGTGACCGGAATGAGTTTGGCTGTGAGTACCGTGTATTGAATGCTGTTCGAGACCTGGCTGCTGGAATTCGTGACGGTGACGTTGTAATTGCCGTTGGTGACGGAAGGCGTGGTGGCGACGATCTGTGTCGGCGTCCACGAATTAACGGTTGCCGTCGTCGTGCCAAACTTCACCGTGCCGGTCGTGCTGCCGAAGTTCTTGCCCGCGATGGTCACTTTCACACCGGACTGGCCGCTGGTTGGTCCAATCGAACCGACCTGCGGCGTGCTGGCGCCTTCGGTGAATTGCCACACGGAGACGGCATGCGCCGGAAGCGTGAAGTTCGTGACCGGGTTGTTGCCGCCGGAACCAGCCGTGACACTGATCGAAAGACCGCCAAGCAAAGCGCTCAGATAATCCGAATAGTTACCGGCCGGCAGCGACGTGTTCAGTCCCGTGATGTTGTAGCTGGTAGTGTCGTTCTTGTTGATGGCGACAAGCACGACGTTGCCGAAAAACTTTCGCTCGTAGATATAGACGTCGCTGTTGATCCAGCGTTGGCTCATCGAGCCGTAAGGAATTGCGGTGTTGTTGTGCCGCAGGGTCGAGAGCGTGTTGATGAGTTGATACGCGGTGGTGCTGGTGTTGAAGTTCACCATCATCGGGCGGTTGTAAGGATCGGTGCCGCCGCCGGTGTCATTGTGCAGGTACTGTTCGGTACCGTAGTAGATGCACGGAATGCCGCGGCTGGTGAGCGTAAACGCGAGCGCCTCGTGCAGGCGGTTGTTGTTATTGTTGAGCGAGAGGAAGCGCGACATGTCGTGATTATCGATAAACGTCACGAGGTCTTCTTTCCAGGTGAAGTTCGAGCCTTCCTGGGAGATGACCGTGTCGATGTCGGAGAAGTTTGAGTTTGAGCCGAAGACGTTGCGGATCGCGGCGTTGAGCGGGAAATCGAGCAGTGAGATGCCGCTCTTGTTCGCGAACTTGTAGGAGTCGTGATAGAGCGGATCGGACGTGCTGTTTTGGAACCACTCGCCGAAAAGAAAGCTGTCGCCGTAGGTGTAGATGGAGTTCGCGAAGCTGTACTCCCAACCCCAGTTGACGTGTTTCACTGCGTCGATGCGGAAGCCGTCGACGCCGTGTTGTTGAAATAATTGCGCGGCTGCTTTGAGATAGCCGTCGATCGTCGCGTTTTCCTGGTTCAGATCGGCGAGATCGAAGAGCGTGTAGTACTCGACTTGATAGCGATCGTCCCAACCGCCGCCGGAGATGTTTGCGTTGTGATGAAAATAGCCGTTGGTGTCGCTGGTGTAATTGCCGAGCAGGACGCCGTTGTCGTAGAGCGCGCCAAACTCGCCGGCGTTGTCTTGCGTTGAATGGTTGGGCGCGAAGTCGACGATGACCTTGATGCCGTTTGTGTGCGCGGCAGTGACGAGGTTGTCAAACTCGGTCCAGGTGTTGCTCGAGTTGCCGAAGTGTTCTTCAATGCGTTTGAAATCCCGCGCCTGGTAGCCGTGATATGAAGCGGTTGGGTTGCCGCTGCCGTCGGGGATGTTGGTGTTGAGATTATCGACCGGCGGCGAGATCCAGATCGCGGTGACGCCCATGCCGGCGAGATACGACATCTTCTGCTGAATGCCGGGCAGATCGCCGCCCCAGTAGAGGCGCCAGTTGGTCTTGGTTGAATCGTAAAGTCCGGAGCTTTGAGATGGGTTGTTATTAGTACTGCTGCCGTCGAAGAAGCGGTCGGTGATTATTTGGTAGATAACCTCGCGCTTGAAATCCGCCGCGCGTGTGGTGCTGCTCAGCGATGTGAGTATGAATGCTAAGAAAACTACGACGCCTATAAATCTCTCTGAAGCTCTCCGCATGAAACAAACCTCCGTCGATAATGATTCAGGTGTGGGCTGATAACAGGGAGTGAGTCAAGCGGGTGAGACTCTGTTAACGCGACGATCTATATACCCGTTGCGTTGGAGTGTCAATGCGGACATGTCCAAGGGTGACGTCAAGCAGCTTGTGTAAAAACCTCGAGGGTGCGGGTTTTCCATTCCAA
>CAMLLD010000094.1 GCA_946480785.1 uncultured Blastocatellia bacterium
TACGCAGTAACTAACGCCGCAGGTGTTTACGCAGTAACTAACGCCGCAGGTGTTTGGACCTGTAAACCAACGCCGAAGGCCTGTGCGCACTACCGAAACAACGCCGAAGGCGTTTGCTAATGTCAGCCCAGGGTTGGCCACAACCCTGGGTCAAGTAAGAAGTAACCGCGCTAACGCCGAAGGCGTTGGCAAACTTGGTCAACGCTTTCAGCGTTCGAACGAAGGTCGCGATATGTTCCCCCAGGGTTGTCGCAAGCTCCACCCTGGGCTGACATTAGCAAACGCCTTCGGCGTTAAGGTGCACTTGCTTGGAGCCTAAATTGCCCCTGGAGTTTAAATGGCAACACACATCGAACCGCAGCCGCGCGTGATTATTCCACGCGCGAGTCGTCGTAACGAGATTCTGGCGATCCTGCTCCTCGCAGTCGGATTGTTGCTGGCGCTGTGTCTGGTTTCGGCTGCCTTCTATCCAAACGATCCCTCGTGGAACTCCGCGGGCGCAGGCGAAACGCACAACTGGGCCGGCGCGATCGGCGCGAACGTCGCCGCCACTGCGTTTCAATTCATCGGTCTCGCCTCGTTTCTGTTGCCGCTGTTGCTGTTCGCCGCGGCGTGGCGCCGGTTTCGTCCGAGCGCGATCCATCACGCGTGGACGCGCATCATCGGCCTTATCGTGCTGGTAATCGCTGCTTCATCCCTGCTCTCGATCTCGCAACTGCACCCACTCTTCGACGCGAGCGTACAACCCGGCGGCCTGCTCGGCGCTGTCGTTTCACAAGGCCTCGCCAGCGGCTTGAGCAACATCGGCGCGACCGTCTTGCTCGTCGCGATCGCCGCGACCGGTCTATTACTCGCGACCAACTTCTCGTTCATTCGACTCTACGAGATCGTCGTCAACGCGATCGCCACACGCTTCGCCTTCGTCGGCAAACTTCCGGAACGCTTCCGCGCCTGGCGTCAAACGCGTCACGAACTCGCGCAAAAACGCAAAGAAACAAAGGCCGCGATCAAAGCCGAACGCGAAGCCGCTCGCACTGCGTTGAAGCAAACAGCAAATCTCACCGCTGCTGAGCGCGTCGCCGACTTCATGAAAGAACCGATCGCGCCCGCTGTTGAATCCACGCAAGTTGTTCGGGCTGAAACGAACACCACCCAACCACAAGCTTCGGTCGCCGCAGCAGCAGCCGCAGGCGCGGGCGCAGCACCAACTCCAACTCCGATCGCCACTGGCCGCGCCACGAAACGCGCAATCATCACCAGCGGCGACGACGATGAAGACGACGACGTCGAGGACATGGTCAAGGGCGCGTCCGTCATGCGCGTCAAAACCGAAGAGTCCGCAACGGCCAAGTTGCCGTTCGATTCAGCGAAGCGCGTCAACTACAGCGACTACGTCCTGCCGCCGCTGCATTTCCTGAACGAAGCTCCACCGCACAGCGAACAAGCTGACGCGGAGTTGCTGAGTCTCGCCACGCGTCTCGCCGAGAAGTGCAAAGAATTCAACGTCACCGGCCAGATCAAACACATCTGTCCCGGTCCAGTGGTCACGACTTACGAATTCAAGCCCGATCCGGGCGTGAAGTACTCGCGCGTCGTCTCGCTCGTCGACGATCTCTGTCTCGCGTTGAAAGCGGAGTCAGTGCGCATCGATCGTATGCCGGGCAAACCGCACGTCGGTATCGAAGTTCCGAATCCACGCCGCGAAACGATCTTCCTGCGCGAAGTCATCGAGTCGCGCGCGTTTCAGGAGTCAGGCTCAAAACTGACGATCGCGCTCGGCAAGACGATCGACGGCCTCAACTACGTCGCCGATCTCGCGAAGATGCCGCACCTGCTGATCGCCGGCACGACTGGCGCGGGCAAATCAGTCGGCGTCAACGCCCTCATCGTTTCGATTCTTTATCGCGCGCGTCCCGACGAAGTTAAGTTCATCCTGATCGATCCGAAACGTCTCGAGCTCGGGCTTTACGAAGACATTCCGCATCTGGCCGCGCCGATCATCGTCGATCCCAAACTCGCTTCGCGCTCGTTGAAGTGGGCGGTCGCCGAAATGGAGCGTCGTTATCGCGATCTCGCCGGTTGGGGCGTGCGCAACATCGACGGCTACAACACCGAGATCATGCGCCGCAATCTCGTAAAGGAGTACGACGATAAAGGCGAGCCGTGGAAACCGCTGCCGTACATCGTCATCATCATCGACGAACTCGCCGACCTCATGATGACTTCGGGACGCGAAGTCGAAGAGTCGATCACGCGGCTCGCGCAGATGGCCCGCGCCGTCGGCATCCACCTCGTGCTCGCGACGCAGCGCCCGTCAGTCGACGTCATCACCGGTCTCATCAAAGCCAACTTCCCCTCGCGGATCTCTTTCCGGGTGTCGTCGAAGATCGACTCCCGCACCATCATCGACACCAACGGCGCCGAGCAACTACTCGGCCGGGGCGACATGCTGTTTCTCCCGCCCGGCACGTCGCGCCTCATCCGCGTGCACGGCGCTTACATCGACGAAAAGGAAATCGACCGCATCGTGTCGCACATCAAGGCCCAGGGCCCGCCGGCATACGACGAAACGATCACGCAGTCGGATGAAGAAGCACTCGGACTCACCGCCACCGAGGGCGATCACGACGAGTTGTTTGAAGAAGCGTTACGCATCTGCGTGGAGATGAAACGCGCGTCGACTTCCGTGCTGCAACGCCGTCTGCGTATCGGCTACGGCCGCGCGGCCGCGATTCTCGACATGATGGAACGCGAGGGTTTGATCGGCCAGGCTGATGGTTCACGTCCGCGTCCCGTGCTCGGGCGAGCGTACGAGATGGTCGCCGAGTGGGACGAGATGGGCGTGGCCGAAGAATAACTTTCAACATCCCACAAGAAGTCGCGCGAGCGACGGAAGGAAAGCAAATGGAAACCCAACAGTCCAGAAACCAATCCTCCTTCTCACCGTTTCGCCCCGGTCTGAAGTTCGAATCAACAAACCCGGTCGACCCGCCGGACAATACGGGAGGTGGCGGCGGCTCGCAGCCGACGCCGTCAACGCCACAGCCTGAGGATCCGCCGGAAGAGGCCACGAGCTAAAGCAGCGCCACTTTGGAGTGCGGCGGCTTGACGCCGCTTTACTCTAACCCCCTCGACACGGTGAAAGCGGCGACAGGTCGCCGCACTCCAAGGGGATACGTTTGTCTTCTCCTTGACTCGCACGGTCTAAACGCATATAAGTCTAACGCCCGCGATTTCCGCTCGGAGCCCGGTTTTTGTCGACACAGATCAACGCTGAAGTTTCCCAGACCACCAAACCGCTCGACGGCAGTTCATTCACTTTCTCCGAACTGGTCGAGAAACTGAACAGTCAAACAAACCCGCCTGCGCTCGAGGAAATTAATTCCTGGCTCGCGACGGTCGAGATCTCCCAACTCGATCTGCAGCCTTACCTCGGGTTTAAGGAAGGCAATTATTGGCGCCATCGGGTTTGCCGTAACGATGCGGTCGAGATGCTGATCATTTGTTGGCGGCCCGGACAAAGAACGCCAATTCACGATCACAATGGCTCGCACGGTGTGGTTCGCGTGCAGCAGGGTTTGATGTGGGAAACGATCTTCAGTTACGACGAAGAACGAGGCTTGAATTACGACACCGCTCGCGAGTGTCCGGAAGGTACGATTACCGGCGCCGACGTGCCCGACATTCATCAACTTGGAAATCCCGACGTAAGCGGACGTGATCTGATCACGGTCCATGTTTACGCGCCGCCGCTCGGAGTTTTGCATACTTACAAGGTGGGTAGTTCGGAAGTAGACCATTACACGCCCAACGATCTCCCGACTTGAAGCGAATCGTTGTCACTGCCCTCGCCCTGCTGACAACGCTCGCTTTCGGGTGGGCCTGCCATCGCCCCGCAAATCAAACACCGGAAATCACTGTAGCCGCCGCGTCCGATCTGACTGATGCGTTTGAAGAGCTTGGGCGCGAGTTTTACGCGACCAATAAGATCAAGGTCGTGTTCGTGTTTGGCTCGACCGGACTGCTCACGCGCCAGATCGAGAATGGCGCGCCGATGGATCTGTTTGCCGCAGCCAACGTCAGCTATATCGATCAACTGGCGCAGAAAGGCTTGATCGTTCCCGACACGAAACAGGTTTATGCGCGCGGGCGGATCACGTTGTGGACCACTGCGGATAGTCGTCTTCAGATTGAGACTGTCGCGGACCTCGCGAAGCCGGAAGTCAAACGTATCGCGATTGCGAATCCCGATCACGCGCCTTATGGACTCGCGGCGCAACAGGCATTGCAGAGCGCGGGCGTGCTGGACGTGGTGAAACCGAAGCTCGTGTATGGCGACAACATTCGGCAGACGCTGCAATACGCGGAGACGGGAAATGTCGACGTGGCGATCGTCGCGTTGTCGTTGAGCCAGCAGAGCAAGGGGCGCTGGACGCTGGTGCCCGAGCAACTGCATCAGCCGATCGATCAAGCGCTGGCCGTGATTAAGACGACGCGTAATTTGGAAGCGGCGCGTGCGTTTGCGAGTTTTGTTAGTGGGCCAAAGGGCAGGGAGATTCTGCAGAAGTACGGCTTTGGATTTCCGTAATAGTTTGCGTTCCCGTAATAGTTTGCATTCCCGTAACAGTTAGATCCGTGCCGTCTGTGGTGACGGTGATCGTGCCGCATTTGCCGGTCGTGAGCACCTGTGCGCCGGCGGCTTGCCAACGCTCGACGACCTCGCGATGCGGGTGGCCGAACATTGAGTATTGACCGACCGAGATGATGGCAAGTTGTGCGTGGGTGGCGGCGACGAAAGGTGGAGTTGAAGAGGTTTTGCTGCCGTGATGTGGGACTTTGACGACGTCGGCGGCCAACTCGTCTGTGGCTGCAACGAGCGCGCGCTCGGCGTTCTTCTCAATGTCGCCGGTGAATAGGATGTGACGGTTGCCGTAGGTTAGTCGCAGCACGATTGAGTCGTTGTTGCGTGAGGGCGCATTCGCTTCTGTGGTTGCGGGCGGCCACAGCACGTCAATCTTCACGTCGCCGAAATTCACGTCGCTGAAGCGAAGCACGTCGCCGGCCTGGAGCTTCGCTTGCGGCGTCTGCGTCGTGGCGAGTGTTTGCGCGAACTTCACGTACTCGGGATCATCTGCGGGGCTGCGTGCGACTAGAGCAGCATCGACGGTGAAGTTACGCAAAACGTCGTTGAGACCATCGATATGATCTGCGTCTGCATGCGTTGCGAGCACGTAGTCGACAGTATCCATTCCTCGCCACCAAAGATACTCGGACACTACAGCCTCACCAATGCTGCGCCGATCCGTGTTTAATCCGTGTCTATCTGTGGTTCCACCGGCGTCGATTAACAAGATCCGTCCATCTGGCAGCGTTATCACAGCCGCATCACCCTGGCCCACGTCGAGAAAGTCGATTCGTAGTTTCCCGTCTACTCGGTGGCTAAACGGGTGCAGGATCACAACGAGTACCAGCAGCACTTGCGCTAGGACAGCGAAGCGAATCCATCTTTTTCTAATAGCAAGAGCCAGCAGCGGCACGAAGTACACCACGTACACGAGAGCGCCCCAACCCGAGTACTCGGGAACGCGGATCGAAGCCAGATTGAAATGCGCGAAGGGATCGACGCTGTGGACCATGAGCCAATTGATCGTGTCTGCGAGTTGGATCAAAGGCGCCGCCAGCGTGAGGCTGAGTTGAGCAAACAGCAAAGCAAGCAGTGCGACCGCGGTCAGCGCCGCCAGCAAAAAGCTAACAACGATGTTCAGGATCAGTGACGCAAGCGAGAGTCGATGAAAGTAAACGATCAGCAAAGGCAGCAGCACCAACTGCACCGAAGCTGAAACAACCACCGCCGCGAACACATAACGCAAACACCACTGAACGCGATAGCGTTCGAGCTTTGCCGCCAACGTCGTCTTGAACAACCGGTAACGATACGGCGAGCGCGCGAGCTCTTTGGCCCAATTTCGCTCGCGCCAGAACAACACTTCACACAACCAACGCATCCCGCGCGAACAAACCGGCGGCCGCGGCGTTTCACGCGATGGATACCACGCACCGATCGCTGTGCACGTCTGCAACAACGGCCACGCAATCGCGACGATCGCCAGCACCGAAAGAAACGTCAGTTGAAAAGACGGATCGAATATCTGTTGTGGACTATGAATAAGCAGCACGAGCGTCGCCGCGCCGAGCGCATTCAGCGAGCTTGATTCGCGAAAGAGCACGAGCGCAAGTCCCGCGAAAGTAAACATGATCGCCGCTCGCATCACTGAAGCCTCAGCGCCGACGGCGAGCGAGTAGGACCACACGCAAATCGCCGGCACGAGAATTTGCAGCCACCTTCTCCGGCTCAGCCGCTTCATCACGAGAAACACGAGGCCGCCGATGAAGCTGATGTGCAGCCCGCTGATCACGAGCACGTGAAACGTTCCGCCCTCGCGAAACCGTTCCGACGTCTCGCGCGAGAGACTGTAACGATTGCCGAGTAGCGCTGCATCGAGGACGGCTGCGGTCTCGGCCGAAAAGCGTCTGTCAATTTCTCGTTCAAGCCGTTCACGCCACGAATAAAGCGGACCCAAAACCCGAACCCGCCACCCACCGGCATCCTCCAGCCACGTGATTGCAGCCGCACTCTTCACAAACCCCGTCGCGTCGTAACCCTTCCGCTCCAGGTACTCAGACAACGGCGACACACCCGGATTGCGAAACTCATCACCACGATTGAGCCTCGCCGCCACTCGTATTCGCGCACCATAACGCAACCGCAACTCACGAAACTCTTGCTCGCCCTCGGCCGTTAACGGCACGACCAACGAAACCACACCAGCAACACTGCGCTCCGATCCATCAACATCCAAGCGCTCCACATCCAGCGTGAGGTACATTCGATCCCTTCCCACCTCGACTGGCCCACTTACGACTCCCGTGATCACCACTTGCCGCCCACGAAACTCCCTCAGCTCGTTATGCTGTTCGGCTCTGCTCTCCTGTACCGCTAACGTCGCACCAGCACACGCCGTCGCAACTAACAACGCCACACCCGCAACATGGAGTCTCTGGTAAACCACTCCGCCAGCCGCGAGCGCGCTACACACACCACCAGCGATCAACCACGGAACCAAACGAAACGGAAGATAATTAGCGAGACAGATACCAATGCAGAAAACAACGGCGAGTTGGGCCAGCGGTTGCCGGCTGAATGAGGCGCGGTGAGGATTCATCTACTTCAGTCTAAGTGTAACCGAACAACCGTCTCGACGTGATGTGTCTGAGGAAACAGATCAAACGCCAACAACGACTCAATCACATATCCACCAGCAAACAACTTACGCAGATCGCGCGCGAGCGTCGCCGGATCGCACGACACGTAAGTAACACGCCGCACACGCGCATCAACAATCCCCTTGATCACCACCGACTCAGCGCCGGCACGCGGAGGATCGAGCAACACAAAATCACTCTGCAATTCTCGCCGTCTAATCCAATCAGCAACGCCCGCATTCACCACGCGCGCATTCTCCAACCCCGCGCGCTGCAAATTCCGCCGTGCAAACCCGACCGCTACCGGATTTCCCTCGACACCCGTCACCTCCGCAAAGCGTCGCGCCAGCGGCAACGTAAACAACCCAACACCACAATAGAGATCCACCGCCCCTTCACCCGACACATCATCTAAAGCAAACTCGATCAGCGGCGCGAGCAAACCCGGATTGATCTGAAAGAACGCCTCCGCGCTGTAGCTGTAAATCTCATCTCTGATCTTCAGTTCAAGCTCCGCCGTCTCAAACTCCGCAAACGCCGGCGACAGCGAAACGCCGTTATCACCCGCAACAACGTCCAAATGCTTCAAGTCCGGCGGAAACTCCTGCCAATCCGTCGAACGCACACGTTCGAGCGTCTCCTCCAACTGCGGGACCAGCACCGCGCAATTCGCCACGTCGCAAACGCGTCGCGAACCACGCTCGTAATACCCAATCGTTTGCTCGTCCCGATCGATCTGCCACATCGCCCGCATACGATAACGCCAGTCGCGCGGTGACGGCGTCACCACGATCTCCGGCACGTCTTCGAGTCGCGCGAGGCGATGCAAACAGTCGCGAATTATCTCTGCCTTCGCGGCGAGCTGCTTCTCATAAGTGAGCTGTTGAAAATCGCAGCCGCCGCAACGGCCGAAGTACGGACAAGGCGGTTCGACTCGATCGGGCGAGGCGACCAGGATCTCATCGATCGATGCAAACAGAACGTTTCCCTGCTGCCGCTCGACACGCACGCGCAAACGATCTCCCGGCGCAGCGAGCGAAACAAAAACCGTGTGTCCGTCCGAGTGGGCCAGGCCGTACCCACCCGGCAGGATACGTTCGATCTCAACTTCCAACAACGACATTACTGCGCCGAGTACGGCTGCGGCTCCCAATTGTGCGGCGGTGGCGGCGGCGCATACTCCTGTTGCACGCCTTCGAGATCGAACTTAACGCCGCCGATGATTCCCGAGAGCGCGTTGTAAATCAGCGCGCCGATCGCGCCCATGACGAACCCGAGAATGCCGTAGACGATCGGTATGCCGATCATGGCGCCAATGCCGACGGCCGCCGAGCTCGCGCCGCCCATCGTCGCGTTGCCGCCTCCCGCCGCGGCCATCGTTGCGCCCACGATGATGATGAGCAACCCGTAAATTATCCCGATGATCAGCCCGAAGATAAACATGAGCAGCCCGTACATCTTGGCCAGCGAAATCACGCCGAAGCGCCTGATAGTCATTTCAGCCATCACGTTCTCCTTTTGACACTGCGCGATTCAAACGTAAAACAAGCTGAGACGCGGCACGGCGAATTGCTCCCGCAGACGCTTCAGCAGAAGGTTGTTGAAGGTTTGATTATAAACCGACGTTTCCATGTGATTGCGATATGGTTTGAGTTGTTCTTTGACGGCCGTCTTTTGCGCTTCGAGCTCGTCCGTCGTAGCCACCGCAAACATCGAGTTGTTCAATAAACGTTCGAGCCCGCCGAGCGAGTCTTCGAGCTTGCGCGTGTCGAGCGTCGCGCCCGCGGCGAGATCCTGTTCGATATCGTTGAGCAGCATCGCGGCGCGCGTCATTGCTTCGGAGAGATCGTCTTCCTGTTTTTCCCGGCGCGTGGCGGCAGCTTCGAGTAGCGAGTCGCGGCTGCGTTGCAGATGTTCGCTGATCGCTTCGAGCGAGAACGGCGTTTTGTCAGACGCGAGGTCATTTGCCGCAGACGCGCCGACGCGCGCTTCGTTCCATTCGGCGTACTGCGCTTCCACTTCTTCCTGGCAGTAGAGCAACGACTTCACCGTGCGTTTGCGCGGCCGCGACTCGAAAGAGTCGAACGACTTTTCAATGCCGCGCAACACGATGTGCAACGGAATGCCCTGCTCCTTCCACGTCTCCATCAACGCCCAGTCCATCGGGCTCAGAAACAGATGCTTTCCGCGCCGCCTGACAAACGTGTCTTCGATTTCGGTGAAGTAGTTGAAGTAGTTCAAGCTCTGATTCGTTGGTAAATGAGGCGCAGGCCCTCGAGCGTCAACGTGTCGTCTACCACCTGGATCGAAGGCGACGCGGGCGCAATGACATGAGCTAACCCTCCGGTCGCGATCACGCGTGGAGCTTCTCCCAGTTCATCGATCATGCGTATGATCAGTGCATCCACGAGGCCTGCATACCCGTTGTACAGACCCGACCGCATCGCGGCGATTGTCGAAGAACCGATGACCTTTGCGGGCCGTGTAAACTCGACGCGCGGCAGTTTCGCGGCGCGTGAAAACAATGACTCAGCACACGTCATCAAGCCGGGACTGATCGCGCCGCCGATGAACTCGCCGGCCTTGTTAATTACATTGAACGTCGTCGCGGTGCCGAAATCCACGACGATGCACGGCGCGCCGTACTTCTCAACCGCCGCCACAGCATCAACGATTCGATCGGCACCAAGCGCGGACGGCGGATCGTAAACGATCTTCAAACCCGTGCGAGTCGTGTGATCGACGAACAGCGGCGTCAGATTGAAGTACAGCTCAGCCATCTGCGTGAGCGTGAGGTTCAGCGCCGGAACCACAGAGGCAATCACGATCGCCTTGAGCTGCCTGGGTTCGAGGTTGAAAACCTGGAACAGGTGACGGATGTCCGCCCCATACTCGTCGCGCGTGCGCTGCACATTGCTGGTCAAGCGCCAATGCGCGAGCAGGTCCTCGTCCTCGTCGTCGTCTGCGAAGACCGCGAGCTTCAAGTTGCTGTTGCCTGCATCAATCGCCAGCAGCATAGACCAGCTCCTCATCTCGCCTGGACGTTGGGCGGAGCACGTTTTCGATCAGGTCGGCCGCGCGTGCGGGACCGTTTTCCTGCTTCAGTTTGTTGCTGACTTCGACCGCGTTGCGACGATACTCAGGACGCTCGAGCAAATCGCGCAGCTCTCGCTCGACTCGTAAAGCACGATAGCTCTGGCGATAAACCGTCCTGCTAACTCCCAGACGCCGCGCGTGCTCCGCATTGTCAGACTGATCGAACGCGAACGGCACGATCAACGTCGGCACGCCAGCCAGCAATCCCTGCGACGTCGTACCGACGCCGCCGTGATGAACCACGACACTCGCGCGCGGCAACAACGATTGATACGGCGCGTAGTCGAGGACGATCATTCCTTCGGGTACCGACGCTGGACGGTTGCGCTCGTCGCCGACGAGCAACACCGCGCGCTGGCCCAACCGCTGCGCCGCTGCAATACTCTCAGCAAAGAAATCACGCGCGACCCAAACCGCCGACGATCCCAACGTGAAAACAATCGGCGCTGGACCAGCAGCCAGAAACCGTTCCAACTCGTCCGGCATCGCCGTCTGATGCCGCCCGTCGTAGAAACAGAAACCCGTGATCTCGGTCTGCCTGGGCCAATCCGGCTGCGGCTGGGCAAACACTTTCGAGAACAAGGCGAGCACGAGCAGCGGCGAGTGTTGCCCGTCGAACATCGGATTGCCCGTGTCGCTCAGCCCGAGCTCTTCTCTGAACGCGGCGACGGCTTTCGCCTTGTAACTGCTCTTCATCACGTCGAGAAAGAACTTGGTAAATCGTGGTCCAAGCACGCGGAGATGGCTGGTCCACTGCCAGAACGGCGGCACCGGCATATCGTGCGCCGAGAAGAACGAGAGCGGCGCGAGCACGGTCGAGATCCACGGCATGCCAGTCTTGCGTCCGACGAGTGGACCAGCAGGCGCGGCCGGATGCGTCAGCAAAAGATCGGCGCCCTTCACTATCGCGAGCAGATCGGCATAGCTGTCGCGCACGGCGGGAAAGATCAGTTCTTCAGTCAGGAACCGGCCGCCGGTCTTCGGCTCCATGACTTTCTCCATCAGATCGATTTGCTGGCTCTTCGGCTCGGGCAGGTCGGGCCGCACGGGAAAAAATTCGAGCCCCGCGCCTTCTATCTTCTCGCGATAGCTCTCCGCCGTCGCAATAACCGGTGCGTGGCCGCGCGACTGCAACTCCATCGCGATCGCCATGTATGGATGAATGTCGCCATACGAGCCGAGGGTGTTTAGCACTATCTGCATATCAAACGTTCATTCTCGCCGGCCTGACGCTGGTAACGTCGCCGGCCCTGATTAACTGGATGCCTTGCGTTGTTTCGAGTCGCAGCGCGCCGTCGTTTTCGATTCCGCGTGTGTGGCCGCGCAAAACTTCAGCGCCATTCGTAACCTGGACCAGCTTGCCTGTCGCGAAGGAAGAACGGCTGGACCAGGCGGCCACGATCTTTTCCGCGCCGTCAGGTTCGTGAAGCAATGAATACCAGCGCGCGAGTGCCTGCAACAAGGCGCTGAGTATCGCTTCACGTTCCGCCGGGCGGCCCGATTCGTTTGTGACGGACGTGGCGACGTTCATCAAGTCATCAGGGAAAGCCTGGTTCGTTAGATTGATGCCGATGCCGAGCACGACTGCGCGTCCCGTTGGCGTTTCGATCGCTTCGGCGAGTATGCCGCAGATCTTGCGCTCGTTTGCGAGCAGATCGTTGGGCCACTTGATGTCGGTTTCCACCCCGCTCGCGTCGAATAATGCATCGCCGGTTGCCAGCGCAGCGACGAAAGTGATGAGCGGCCAGCGATCGAGCGCGATCTGCGGTCGTAACAAGATGCTGAAATACAAGCCCGCGCCTTTCGGCGACGACCATGCGCGCTGCAAACGTCCGCGCCCGGCGGTCTGTTCGTCAGCCACAACCGCGACGCCTTCTTCCGCTCCCTCGGCTGCGAGCCGAGCGACTTCGGTATTGGTAGACGGCAGTGATTCGTAACGCAGGACCCGCGGCTTCATATCGTCAACGCGGATTGTAAGCTACAAACGGCACAAATTGGAGAAGGTCTGATAAGCTGTGCCCCAACTCGCGTGATCGACTGGTTCCCCATCAGGCTTTCCTTCGCTGTGGCCATTGCTGCGACGCTGATCGCGCTCGTTGCGGGCTCAGGTCTCGCGTGGCTGCTCGCGCGCAAACGTTTTCCCGGCCGCAACCTGATCGATGCGCTCGTCACACTCCCACTCGTGTTGCCGCCAACTGTGCTCGGTTATTACCTGCTGGTCCTGCTTGGTTCTCGTTCCGCGTTCGGCGCGTTTCTCGATCGCACGTTTGGTATTCGTCTGACGTTCACCGTCACCGCTGCGATCATCGCCGCGACGATTCACGCGCTGCCGCTCGTAACGAAGTCTCTGCGCGCGGCGTTTGAATCAGTGAACACGGATCTCGAAGCCGCCGCGCGTACGCTCGGCCTCAACAATCGCCGCATTTTTTTTCGGGTTACTTTGCCGCTCGCGGCGAAAGGTGTGCTCGCCGCGACCGCGCTCGCGTTTGCGCGCGCGCTTGGAGATTTCGGAGTGACGATCATGATCGCCGGAAATATTCCCGGCAAGACGCAGACTGCTTCCGTAGCGATCTACGATGCAGTGCAGGCGGGACGTGATAATGAGGCGTTTACGCTCGCGGTGATCGTGTCGGCGCTCGCGGCCGTGTTGCTTTATGTCATCAACCGTTTTGGCAAAATCCTTTGAACTTCGCGGCGCCGATCGAGTAGCCGGGGAAAACTGATTTCAGATCCGCGGCGCCGAGATGTCGCGTCGCGATCTCGCCGAAGACGTCGCGGAAGTCAGTGGTCAACGCGAGATCGCGTCCTTCATAAAGCTGATCGCTCTTCAGTCCAGGCCACTTACCGTAAACCTGACCGCCGCGCACGCTGTTGCCCATCACGAACATCGCGTTTGCGTGACCGTGGTCCGTGCCGCGGTTGCCGTTCTCTTTCACCGTGCGGCCAAACTCCGACATCGTCAACACGACCACGTCGTCCATGCGTTGGCCCAAGTCCTGGTAGAGCGCCGCGAGACCGGAGCTGAACTGCTGCAAAAGGTTTGCTAACTGTCCGCGCGCATTGCCCTGGTTCACGTGCGTGTCCCAGCCGCCGACGTCGGTGAACGCGATCTCCAAACCCACGCCTGCTTTGATCAATTGTGCAATCTGAAGCAGCGAATTGCCGAACGGCGTGCGCGGATACTGCGCGCCGTTTTCCGGTTTGTACTGCGCGGGATTGACTTGTTTCAGATAGTTGACCGCTTCGAATGTTTCGCGGCCGGTGTTAGCGAGTGGTTCAGTTTTATTACCCGAGTAGATCGCTTCGAAACCGCCTTGCACGCTTGCGGAAGATTGACCGTCGCGAATCGCAAAGTTCGCGAGGTTCGACATCGCAATCGCTTCGGCGCGTCCCTGCAACACGCGCGGCATCTGCTGCGTGAACGACACGGCGCGGAACGGCGAGTTCTGCTCGTCTTTCTTGTTTTGCAGGTAACGATTCAACCAGCCATCGGGCGTCGACTTCAATCCGGGCGTCGCGGATTCCATGTAATCCTGCGCGTCGAAGTGCGAACGCGTGTTGTCGGGCGAGCCGGAAGCGTGAACGATCGCGAGCCGTTTCGAATCCCACAGCGGCTTGAACGGACTCAGCGACGGATGGAGGCCGAAGAAGCCGTCGAGGTTGATCGCGGCTTCGGCGTTTCCGTTTTGCGGTTTGGGAATCGCGATCGAAGGGCGCGCGTCGTAATAACTCGACTCACCGAAAGGCACGACGACGTTCAAGCCGTCGACTGCGCCGCGCTGAAAGATCGCGATCAAAGTTTTGCGCCGGCCGCCGGTGATGGCGTTACGCTCGTGCGCGAGGATCGCGCGCTGGAGAAAACCCGGGGCGGAGAGCGACATGCCGATGCTCGCGAGCGCGATGCTGCCTGATTTAAGAAAAAATCTGCGATTCATAAACTTGTACCTCTACTGCCGCTGAAACTCCGGCGTGCCGAGAATCATGCCGATAACTTTCGCCGCCGAATCACTCGCGTTTGCTTCGTCGATCTGTTTCATCAACGTCTCTCTCGTTCCGGCCGAGATGTCGCCCGCGACGAGCAGCTTCAACGATTCATCGATCAGTTTCGACTTGTCCTGCGCGGTGAGCTTCGCGAGATCGACGCGCGTGCCCGGAATACGATTGCCGGCGAGCGCGAGACCGAAGTTCATGCGCTCGAGCAACGCGCCCGTGTTCACCCAGTTCTCCGCTGCGTCGGAATAACCATTCGGCGTTTGAAATCCGTAAAGCGGTTCGCCCATGCGCGCGATCCACTGATGCGTTCCTGGCCCACCGTTCGTGTCTGCGCCGAGCGATCTGATCGCACTCACGACGAGCTCAAACGGCCGCTTGATCTTCGCGCGATAAGCTTCGGGGGAGTTGAACTCGGGCGAGAAGAAGATGGCTTTCAACGTTTCGCGGATGTCGCCATCGCTCTTCGTGAACACCGCGGCCACGCGATCGACGAGCCCGGGGGGCGGCGTGTCCGAAACGAAGTGACGCACGAGTTTGGTGGCGATGAACTTCGCCGTCGACGGGTGATGCGCGAGTATGTCGAGCACTGTCAGGCCGTCTTTGATGCCGCCGCCGGCGGGAATCTTGTGGCCCAACACGATCTTCTCGCCGTCGTCGTGGACGCGCGCGTTGAAGAAGAACGTGCCGGCGTTACGACGCGCGGCTTCGCCGTTCATCAGCGCGCTAACCGCTGCGGCGCCGCCGCGCGGCTGGAAGATGGTCCAACCCGTGAAGCAGCGCGCGACTTCCTGCACGTCTTTCTGCGTGTAACCGCCGTCAACGCCGAGCGTGTGCAGCTCCATCAGCTCGCGCGCGTAGTTTTCGTTGATGCCGCGTCGCGCTTGTTGCTGTGGTCGCGGTTGCTGTTGCTGTTGTCGAGCTTGTTGTTGTAGGGCTTCGAGGCGTTGTTGCCGCAGCTCGAGACGTTCCTGGCGCCGTCCAGGTCGTTGTGGCATTACGTCCGGGTTGAGCATGCGGCGCATCGGTCCGGCGTTACGATTCGCGTCCGGACTCACGCTCTGGAAGTTGTCGAGATAGAAAAGCATCGCCGGGCTTTGCGCGGTTGCGAGCAACAACTGCGAAAACTTGGCGAGCGCGTTGGGACGAATCGTGTCGCGATCGTACGCGGGCAGGAGCCAGCGATCGGCGCCTTTGCCGGCGAAGACGTTGAAGTGGTTGGTCCAAAAATCGACCATCACTTCCTGAAGCTGGCGCTCGCTGTAGACGGCGCGCAGGATGCGCGACGCCTGCAACTCAGCGACGATGCGCTGCGGCTGCATCAGGCCGTTCTGCTGGTAATACTCCTGGAGTACTTTGCGGTACTTTTCGTTTTGCGGATCGAGCTGCGCAGGAGGCTGGTTTGGCTGCGCGTTAGGGCGCGTGGTCGCAGGCTGTTCCGGCCCCGGCATCTGCGCGGGTTGGTCGTTATTCTTCGTGCGGTTTTCGCGGGCCTCCGCAAGATCCGCGGGCAACATACCTCTGGCCTGGAGCTGCCGCAACAGTTGACCGGGCTGCGGATACTTTTCGTAAAGCTCCGCAGTCGTCATCGTCAGCACACCGAGGTCCCTGACCTTATTCTCAGCCACGGTGTCGGAGATCTTTTCGGGGTTGAGTTGCTGGTTGATGTAGTTCTCCAGCCCCATCGCTTTTACCCGTTCGACATCGCCGGGCCGCGCGCCGAAGCCGAGCCGGTTCAGCACGTGAATGATCTGCTGCTCTTCGCTGAGCCGCGGTTTTTTCGGGTCTTTTGCCGTGCCGGCCAGCGTGGCAAAACCCTGCGCCGCCAGCAAAGCCACCATCAGCACCGCCGCCGTCAGCTTTCTGTTTGAGAATTTCATGTCAGGTTAGACGCCGCCCCCGTAGACTTAGTCGGGAAAAGTGCGGGTCAAGGTTTGCTGGGGTTGCTCGATGCCGCGGGCCGCTCAGGCTGCTGGCGCGTCATCGGTTTCGGGTACGTCACCGGGCTGCGGTTGCCATCGTTGTCGACCGCGCGCACGCCGAAGAAGTAGTTGTCCTTCGACATCCCTTTCAACGTGAAACTCGTCACCTTCCCGACCGGCTTCACATTCGTCCACGTCGGCGCGGTCGTATCGCGCCAGACGATCTCGTAACCCGCCAAATCAGGTTCGTTGTTCGCGTCCCAGTGCAACTCCGTGTCGTCAGACAAACGCGAAATGATCGTCACGCCCTTCGGCCGCGAAGGCGCGTAAGCGAGCATCGCCAGCGACGCCGCGTTCACGCGCGCCACGTTCGCGATGTAAGCAAAGTCGACAAACTGCGGCAGGTCGCCGTACTGCACGCCGTTCTCGACGCGCACGTTCTGATGTTGATGCCGGAAGTCTTCATTGACTTCCGTGAAACGCACCGCCGGATAACCACGCTCGAGAAACGGAATGTGATCGCCGCCGCGTCCGTAACGATCGCGCCGATAGATCAGCCACACTTTCATCCCCGGCACGTACGCTTCCGTCGTCTCCTTGATGAAACGCGCGAGCTGTCGCGATGCGGAATCGTTCTCGCCGCCGACACTGCGACGCGTCGTCGCTTCGGCCGGCGTCTCATTCGACGGCACGCCTTCGGAAAACACGCGCACCGTGCCGCGATCGCGAATGCCGTTGCCGCCGAGCGTGTTGCCGACGATGTCGTTGTCGAGCATCGCGTCGACGTTCCAGTTTTTCTGTTTCGCTTCTTCCGCGAAATGCGTCGAGCCGAGCAGGCCCTGCTCTTCACCAGCGACGGTCATGAAAACGATCGTGGCGTCAAACTCAAACTTTGCCATCACGCGCGCCATCTCGAGCACCGCGGCCGAACCGGAAGCGTCGTCGTTCGCGCCGGGCGCGTCGCACTTCGCTTCAGTCGGACTGCCGCACATCGAATCGTAGTGACCGCTGACGACGTAGACGCGATCCGCGGCTTGAGGCTGCGAGCCTTTCAACGTCGCGACGATGTTCGTGATGATCGTCGGCTGCGGCACACGCGCGGCTTTCTGTTGTTCGAAACTCTGCTTCTCGACAGTCATGCGGCCGCCCGAAGTCTCAGCAACTTTCTGAAACTCAGCGTAGAGCCAATCGCGCGCGGCGCCGATGCCGCGTTTCGGATCGTTCTGCTCGGAGAGCGTGTTGCGCGTGCCGAAAGAGACGAGTTGGCGAATGGTGCGCTCGATGTTGCGCGCATCGATCTGCCGCACGATGCTCGCGATGGCGGGATTACGCGTTGGCCTTCGTTGGACCGGTTTTGAATTTACTGTTGGACCAGGAAAGAAAAGTGTCAGAGCTACGCAGCTAAGGGCTACCCCACGTTTCAATGTATTCATTTGTGCAATCTGTGGCTCCTACCGGATGTGATAGGCGCGGCCTTTCCAAACAACGATGACCTCGCCCTCGAGTTGCTTCGCGATTGTACCAATCGCCGGCTCGTCGGCCACGAGCGCGCGAAACTGCTCGGAGTTGCGGGCCATGTTCACGGTCGCGGTGGAGGAATCATACGCCGTGTCGGTCCAAATGCCACCTTGTTTGCGGAAGTGGCG
Organism: uncultured Blastocatellia bacterium; assembly: GCA_946480785.1. The sequence continues at coordinate 17,918 of CAMLLD010000094.1, forward strand.
GCCGGCGATGGTGTGCGTCTCGTTGTTGACGTCCTGCGCTTCGGCGCGATTCGTGTCATCACGCTTCTCTGACTCAGCACGCTTGTCTGTCTCCTTGCGCTCGGCGCGTTTCGCTGCGCTCTGAGGGCGCGCAGCCGCAACTCCGCCGATGAAGCCGTGCGTGTCTGAGGAACCAGGCTTGGGTGTGTTTTGCACTGTGCGACCGGCAGGGTCCACCGTGTAAAGACCGCGAGTCGTGGGAACTTGCGCGTCGTCATCGGTAGGTTTCGCTTTGGGCTGTTCTTCTTGTTTCTTCGCGGTCGTTTCGGTTTTTGCGGGCGGCTCTTGAGGCGCGTCAGCAGCTTTGGCCGGCGCAGCAGCGGCGGGTGTGGGAGTGGCGTTTGGTTTCACTTCATCGAGCGCTCGGTCCTCGGTCGTAACCGGCGCAGGCGCGGCCGCACTCGTAGCGCCATTCGCACTACCGGCGACGGTTTCAGTCTGACGTCTCGTCTCAGTACCGGCTTTCGCGTTGCTGTTCTCGATCTTATCGCCCACTTGCGGCTGCTTGTCGACGAAACCTTCTGCAGGCGCTGACGCGGATGGCGCAGGCGCTGGTTTCGCTTCCTTTAACTGCGCCACAAACTCCTCGTGTCCCTGCTGCCGCTGCTGCCGCAGCACGACAAAGCCGACCACCATCACGACGATCACGCCGAGCGCGGGGATCGCGTAACGCATCACGAGTGGCGACAAGAGACTCGCCAGAAACTTTTTCAAACCGCTCGGCTCGTGCACCGCTGCAACGGACGCGGTCGCAGCGCCGAGTGACAGACTCAACTCGGTCACGAGTCTGCGACACGTGGCACACTCCGCCAGATGTTCGGTGTAACGCGCGCGCGCCGTCGCGGGCAAAGCGTTCTGCGCATACGAACTAAGTTCGTCCGTATCGAGATGTCGATCGTCAGCGACACTACGCGCCACGTCGTGGTCGCGCCGTCCCATGCGCCGCAGCAACAGATCTATCTCGTTGTTTGTTTCCTTGCTCATTGCCACCGTAAAACTGCCAAAGACAGAACGTAACTATCCCAATACCTTGCAGTCAAAAGCTCTCCTTCTTGATCAATGCTTCCAGGTCCGTGTCGAGGTGCTGCGCGACTTCCACAAACGAACGCTCCGTTTCAGCCGCGGTCCAGCCGCGTTCGGAAATCAGAATCTGACTAACGCGCTTGCGCAAATCCGTTTGAATGCGCGTCAAGCGACGGCTCGCGGTCGCTTCATGCACGCCCAAAACCGCACCCGCTTCGCGCAGTCGCAGGTTGTCGAAATAATAGAGTTTCACAAGCAGACGATCTTCGGCTGCGAGCTCCGCGATCGCCTGAGTTAACGCCTGCTGCAAATCGTTTTCAGCGAAACGATTCGAGAGCGACTGTTCGGGATTGGAAACTCCGCTCACCGCGAATGCCGGCGTCTCGGTCGCGCGCGCGTCACGCGCGAGCCGATCGAGATCTGCGTCTTCTTCCGTCTGCACCAGCTTCGACTGTTTGCGATAAGTGTCGACCGAGAGTTGGGCCACGACCGCGCGCAGCCAGCCGGCGAGCGAGCCGCGCCCGGAGTAATAAGTGAGCTTACTGGCGCGCTGGCCGTCGTCGCGCACACGCAGTCCGTAAAGCTCGGCCCAGATCGATTGGGCCAGGTCTTCCGCGGCGTCTTCGTTCGCACTCGCGGAGCGCGCGGCGGAGCGAACGGTGGTCGTGAAGCGTGCGACGAGATCGTTCCACGCGCCTTCGTCGCCGCGTTCGCAAGCGATGATCAGGCACAGATCGTCAGCCTGCATTTCGTCGATGAACTTGTTGATCTCCCCGTCGGCGGTGTTTGGATCGTCACGCAGCAGATACTTCTCGACGGCCGCGGCCACGCGCGGCGCGAGGGCGTCGACGTCGAGCGAACGGCTGTCCGCGGCGCGCGCGATCAAGCGCCCGGCGCCTTGTTTGACTAACTGCTCGAGTTTTCGGTTTGTCGCTTCCACGAAGGAGTTCTCAACCACGGGAGAGTGATCCTAGCACTATTTTGACTCCGAACAGACGCTGAGTTAGATTCCGCTGCGATGCTGCGAGTCACTGAAATCTTCCGCTCCATTCAAGGGGAGTCGACCCACGCCGGCCGGCCGTGCACTTTTGTGCGCTTGACCGGGTGCCCGTTGCGTTGCGTCTGGTGCGACAGCGAGTACACGTTCACCGGCGGCGAACACGTCTCAATCGACGATGTGATGCAGCAGGTGCGGGCGATGGGTTGCAAACTGGTGGAAGTGACCGGTGGTGAACCGCTCGCGCAAAAAGAAGCGTTTGAGTTGATCCGGCGCTTGTGTGATGAGGATTTCGAGGTGCTGGTGGAGACCGGGAATTACGTCTCGACTGAGGGGCTCGACGCGCGGGCGAAAGTGATTCTCGACATCAAGTGTCCCGCTTCCGGTGAAGAGGCGCGTAATGATTGGTCTAACGTTCAGCGGCTGCGTGCTGATGTAGATGAAGTGAAGTTTGTCGTGGCGGATGAAGGCGATTGGCTTTACGCGAAACGAGTAATCGACGAGCACTCGCTGGAAACGCGCGCGCACGCGATTCTGATTTCACCCGTCTGGGGTGGGATCGATCTACAACAGTTAGCCGATTGGATCGCTGCAAGCGGTCTGAACGTGCGCATGCAGTTACAACTGCACAAGTACATCTGGGGACCAGACGTGCGAGGAGTGTGATGGGCGGCTCAGAGGAGATTGTCACGCAAGTTGAAGAACCTCAGGAAGAGGATCGGCAGGCTTCCGACGCGCTGGCGATCTGCCTCGTGTCCGGTGGCATGGACTCGTGCGTCACTGCCGCGATCGCCCACAACGAAAACGATGAGCTCGCGTTTCTGCACGTCTCTTACGGCCAACGAACTGAAGCCCGCGAGCGCCAGGCGTTCGAATCTCTCGCGGATCACTACGACGTCAATCTCCGTCTCGTAATCTCACTCGAACACCTCGCGCAAATCGGCGGCTCGTCACTGACTGAT
>CAMLLD010000095.1 GCA_946480785.1 uncultured Blastocatellia bacterium
CCGACATCAAGCTTAGTTTTAGTAGCGTAGGCAGTTTGCCAGCGATTCCGCGTGGTCTAAGTGAGTTTGATGTTGCGGAAGGCGGGCGTTGTTATGTGGACACAGACGAGTTGTACTTGCAGTTTGATAACTCGCTGCTGCTGCTCGAGCACAAAAATCCAATTCGTGTATCCGTCTTCATCTGTGGTCCAACAGACACTGAACTAGGGCGCGTAACGTCGTTTGCGGTTTGCGCTGCGTTGCGGCGCTTTGGGCTGTTTGAGTTGCATGCGGCTGGTGTCGTCGCGCCGAAGACAAGTGACGGCGTGTTGATTGTCGGCGCGTCGGGTAGTGGTAAATCGACGCTGACGCTGGAGTTGGTCAAGTCAGGTTGGGGTTATCTTTCAGACGACGAGTTGTTGTTGAGCCACGTCGGTGAAGAAGTCGAAGCACGCGGCTTTCGCAGTTTCTTTGCACTCGCGCCAGCGTCTGTCGCCACTGTTGGACCAGGCGACTTAAAAATGTGCTTTGAGCCGGCGAGCATGCTTGCCGCGCCCCCAGTTACAAGCGTCGCCGCGCGCTTCGTGTTGTTTACGTCGATTAGCGGCTTGGAAGAAACACGGATTTCCGAGTTGGACCAGGCGGAGACGATGGCGCGATTGCTTCGCGCGTGCCCCTGGGCCACTTACGATACCGCGGTTGCCGGTTCGTATTTGCAACTTCTGTCGCGTCTCGCGCGCCAGGCTCGAGGTTTCGACCTTCAGGGGGGAACGGATCTGCTCGAATCGGGTCGAGCTTCACACATCATCTCGCGCTCCCTGTCACGCGTGAACAATGGAGACTGATGGCCACTTCAGTAACGACTATGGCCCACATCGTTTGAGTGTGGAGTTGGCCAACATCTGCAATCTCCATTGCAGCTACTGCTTTCGCTCCGCAGACAATCTCTATAGCCAGCACGCCGAATTTTTTCCGCTCCCACTGCTACGCCGCGTGATCGCTGAGGCGCGCACAGCAGCACAGATCACGCGCGTCAACTTCACCGGCGGCGAGCCGGCGCTGCATCCGCAGTTCGCCCAAGTTTTGGAAACAGTCGCGGCGGCCGATCTGCAAGCGAGTTTCGTCACGAACGGCTGGCATTTCGAACGCATCTGGCCCGCGTTGGTCGCAAACCGCGCGGCCATTTCGCACGTCGCCTTTAGTCTTGACGGCATCGATCGCGAAACTCACGACCACTGGCGCGGCGCGGGATCGTTCGAACGACTCGTGCGCGCCTTCTCGCGTTGCTACATCGCGCGCCTGCCGTTTGCGATCAAGATCGTGGTGCGCCGCGATCTGGTGGACCAACTCGAGCAGATCGCGATCTTCGCCGCGCGCATGGGCGCCGCCGCGTTGAACTTCGTTCACGTGATGCCGACCTCGAGCAACGCTGAAAACGATCTCTCACTTAATCGCGACGAACAGCGCGCGGTGGAAGAAGAGATCGCGATCCTCGCGCGCATCTTCAAAATGAAAATCGGCATCGACGTCGGTTACTACAACGTCGACGTGCAACGTGCGCCATGCGCGCCGCTCGCCGGCACGAGCATGAACGTCGACTATCGTGGCCGGCTGTCGCTTTGTTGCAACCTGTCGGGCTTTCGCGGCGCGGCCGAAGAAGCGGACGTTGTTGCGGATCTGAACGTGGAATCGTTTGCCGCGGCGCTCGCAAAACTGCGCGCACTCGCCGCAACTCAACTACAAAAACGCCGCGAAGCCCTCGTCACGCTCTACTCGAAAGGCGTAACACCGGATCTCTACACCGGTTCACCCTGCCTGTTTTGTCTTCAGAGCTATGGCAAGATCCCCTGGCACAATGGCGCGCACTGAGTTCTGCGGCTGGCTGCCCGTTGATGCGGTTGTTGTGAATGGGCGGCCGGGTCTTACGTGGCTCGACATGACCGGAATCGATCTCACCGAACCTTTCTTTCAACAAACTGTCGAGCGCCTTCGAGCCGAACACCCAAACCGAGAGGAGCGGTTCACTGAGTTCGACACACTGGTCCAACTCGAAAAAACCTTCGACAGCGTCGCGCCCACCGGCTTCATCTTTCATTCGTCGCGCTGTGGCTCGACACTACTCGCGAATGCATGCCGCGCGATCGACGGCGCGATCGTTCTTTCCGAACCACCCGCCGTGGACAAACTCATCGCGCGCTTCATCACGGACGTTGACGAACACGGCACGAAAGCAAAGCTGTATTCGATTTTCCTGCGCGGCGTCGTGAAAGCGTTGGGCCAACGTCGCAACGGTAACGAACAAAATCTTTTCGTGAAGTTTGCCTGTTGCAGTGTCTCGCAAATCGAACGCATTCGCCGCATCTGGCCGGACGTGCCGTGGGTGTTTCTGTATCGCGACCCAGTTGAAACGATCGTCTCAAACCTGCAGAACGTTCCCGCGTGGCTACAGGATGAGGACCATCGCGTCCTCGCTTCGATCACCGGCGTTTCGACCGAAACCGTCGCCGCGATGAGCACCGCGGAACTCTGCGCGCGTGCGCTCGGCAGTTTCTATGCAACCGCAACTCGCGTTGCAAACGATCGCGCGCTGTTGCTTAATTACAACCAACTGTCACTGGCTGAAATAACGAACGTGTTGAAGTTTTTCGGGGTCGAACCTGCGGCTGCCGAATTGGAAACCATCGCGCGCCAAAGCCAAACGTATTCGAAATCGATCGCCGGCAATCGCGCTTTTGTCGCCGACACAGATGCAAAACAACGCGCGGCCGGCGCACACGTGCACGAGATCGCCGAGCGTTGGGCCAACGAGCCTTATCGACTACTCGAACAAAAACGACTGGGAAACAAACGATAATGAATTCTGCAAATCTGACCGCGAGCAAGCACGTCGTCGTCACGGATTTCGACGGCGGTGAAGGCATACTCGTCGACCTGAACACCAAACGCTATTTCCAACTGAACGAAACCGCGATGATCGTTTGGCGAGGTCTCGAGCAAGGCAAATCGACCGGCGAGATCGTCGCCGACTTCACGTCGAGTTACGAAGTCGAACCCGATCGCGCCACGCTCAGCGTCGAACGGCTGCTCGATAGTTTTCAGACTTACAAATTAGTCTCCGCGAAGTGATGAACTGGCTGAAGATCAAATACGCTCTGCTCACCCTCGCGATCTTCCTACCCTTAATTTGGGCGTTTGCTTACGTGCGCAATGCGTATCCCGTCGCGGCGTGGAACGTGATGATGGCGCCGGGACTGCTCGAACACGGCCGTACTTACTGGATGCTGCGCGGCGAAACAGTTTCCGGCGAAACGCTCGACATTCCCGCGATCAGTCTTACGAACGCGCTGTACGCGCGCACCTGGACCATGGTCAACGCAACCGTCGCTAACCAGGCTTTCAAAATTTCTAACCCGCATCCCGCGAACGCCGAGTTGCTGCGCGAATCTGGCGGTCTCGAAAACTTGCCGCCGGGTGCGCGTCTGCCCGATCTGCTGCGCGCGTGGGGCGATCTCTACAACGAATGCCTCGCGCCCACTTCACCGCAACGCCTGAAAGCGATTCGCCTCGACATGTATCGCTGGGAAGGCGGCAGCTACGCGAGCTACGACAACTTCATCCAAACGTGGCGGCAGGAATTATAAATCGCGTCGTGCCGTCGAGCGCTTTCGCGCTGGGCGTGGCGCGAGTCGTGGTCCACGGCACGTTTCTCGTCTCCGTCCTAATCGCCTCATTCTCCGCGCTCGGACATTTGCCGGTCACGATTCTGCGGCCCACGGGCGTGATGAAGTTTTTGCCGTGGAGTTTCTACGATCGCCTCGTGACGCCGTCGGGAATGACGATCCTGAAAGTCGTGATGGTCGTGTCGCTGCTGCTGAGCACCGCCGGGTTGTTCAGTGTCGTTTCGACGAAGAGCTCGTTCCTGCTGGTGTTGTTCTATCAGGGTTTGTTGCGCAGCTTCGGCCACTTCAACCACGACGAGATGCTTGGGGTTTATTGTCTCGCAGTTCTCGCCTTCACGCCCTGCGCTGATGAATTCTCGTTGGACCAATGGTTAAGGAAAACAAAGCGTGTCGTGCGACCGGCGTTTGCTTACGCGTATCCGATTCTGCTGATGCAGTTGCTGATGGCCTGGGTTTATTTCAGCGCGTGCCTGATAAAACTGCGCACGGGCTGGCTCGGCTATCTCAGCCCCGACAATCTCCCGTCGCTCGCGATCTATCATTCGCTCGACAACCTGCACGACACGGCGTTTCGACTCGCGTTCTGGTTGCCGCAGGTCAAAGCATATCTGCCGGTGTTGGTGGGGCTGGTGTTGCTTTGGGAATTCGTTTTTCCGCTCGCGGTTTTCTTTCCGCGGCTGCGCTGGTGGATTCTGGGCGGTGGTGTGGTGTTTCACCTCTCAACGCTCTTCTTCATGAACATTTTTTTCCCACATCAACTCGCGCTGTATCTGCTTTTCGTCAATTGGGACCGCTTTCGTAAAAGTGATTGACCCGCGCGTAAACGCGTGGTACGTTCTGACTGCGCATCGCGTTGTTGTTCTAACATCGCCCAAAAATAAATCGCCCACTTTGATCGTCCACGACAAATAAACCCCCGAGGAGAATACTCAATGCTCAGATCTCGCCGCAGATCTTTGCTGTGTTGTGCGCTTGCCTTCGTACTGGTCCATGCCTTTATCCCTTGCCCCGCAATGCCGGGTGCAATGAACGTTGCCTACGCCAAGAAAGCCGCGAAGAAGAAACGCAAAAAGAAATCAGCGCGGACTTCCATACCGCTTTCGTCGACGTATTCAGTTCCCAGAAACTACGTCTACTTTTCACTGACGGATTCGACCGCACGACGCGCAGCAACTGTTCCGGCTCTTGAGCAACCGATCGCGCGCGCTTTACGAAGTCGTACTGGAGCGGCAAGAGTTCCCGGCATTCACACGCTGCCGGTACAAACCGCGGCGGCCGCGAACGGTTCGCCTGCAGTCTTCTCCAACGCAAACCCGATCGAGATTCCCGCGATCAACAGCACCACCGATCCGGAGCCCGCGATTCCGTATCCGTCTGACATCGACGTGCTTGGTCTAACCGGTGTCGTCACCAACGTCTCAGTCACCATTCACGGTCTGACTCACTCGTCGCCTCAAGATCTCGACATGCTGTTGCTTGGCCCCAGCGGACAAACGTTTCACTTCTGGTCTGACGCGGGCGGCGCTAACGCTGTTTCCGACATCACCGTCAACGTCGCTGACGACGGCACGACACCGCTGCCCGATTCGGGTCCACTGGTCGACGGCACGACCTACAAGCCGTTCAACGCCGACACTACCGGCGATGATTTCCCCTTGCCCGCGGTTGGTCCACCCTACAACGAACCAGCTCCCGCGGGCTCTGCTACGTTTGCCAGTGTCTTCAACGGCTTGACTGCCGATCAGGTAAACGGAACGTGGAGTCTTTTCATCACCGACGACACTGACGGCAACGGCGGCACGATCGCGGGTGGCTGGTCGCTGAATATCTCGACCGCGATTCCGGCGACGAAGGCCGGCCAGTTGATCATCAGCGAGTTTCGTTTGAGTGGTCCAAACGGCGCCGATGACGAGTTCATCGAGCTTTACAACACCACGTCAGCGTCTTTGCTGGTACAGGCCGCGGATGGTTCGGATGGACTCGGTGTCGCCGCTTCCGACGGCACGACACGCTGCACAGTTCCGAATGGAACGGTGATTCCCACTCACGGTCACTATCTCTGCGCCAACAGCAGCAACTCGTTGTCGGTCGAACCAGACGGCGTTTACGCGACCGGAATTCCCGATAACGCGGGCATCGCGCTCTTCAACAACGCCACCGGCGGCGCGAGTTACAACCTCGCGAATCGGCTCGACGCGATCGGCTCAACGAATGAAACCAACGCCCTTTACAGAGAAGGCGCCGGTTACTCGCCGCTCTCCCCAACCACGGTGGACTACGCCTTTTATCGTGATTTACGGCCCGCCGGTCAGCCCAAAGACACGGATGACAACGCCCTTGACTTACTTTTTGTAAACACCACTGCCGCGAATGGCGGCGCGCTCGGCGCACCCGGCGCGGAAAATCTCGCGAGTCCGATTGAGCAGAACAACAACTTCCCCGCGACGCTCATGGCGCCGTGCATCGCTGCTTCAGCTGCGCCAAATCGCGTGCGCGACTTCACTTCCGATCCCGAAAACCAAGCAACCTTCGGCACCATCTCGATTCGCCGCGTCATTACCAACAACACTGCCAACGACGTCACACGTCTGCGCTTCCGCATCATCGACATAACAACCTCCCCAGCGCCGGCCGGCTTTGCCGACTTGCGCGTGCTTACGTCGTCGGGTTCGACAGAGGACGATCCGTGTAACCCCGGCGAACTGATCGACATTGCTGGTCTAACTTTGGAAACGCCGCCATCGCAGCCTATCGGTGGCGGATTTAATTCCACACTCTCTGCCGGAACGATCACACTCGAGTCGCCGTTGCCGCCCAGCTCGTCGATGACAGTCAACTTCCTGCTCGGAGTGCAACAGACCGGCCGGTTCAGATTTTTCGTGAATATCGAGGCGCTCCCTTGAGAGGTTGGCCCACAATGAGCGGTTGATTTTGAATTTCGTTGACTGCCCTCAAAAGGGCATGCTACGGTTCTCGGCCCGCAAAAAACATCGTGTGGTCCAACCTAACAAGGAGATAAACATGTCTACGTCATTTCGGGTTTCCCTTGTCGGGAGCCTGGTCGTTGGTCTGTCTCTGGTCGGCTTTGCCGGCGTGATGGCCCAGACCAGGGAACCCGCCGCGAACGCTGAGACGACTAAGAATTCTTCGTCTCTCAAATCTAAAAAGAAAAAGAAGAGTAAGACCAGCGCGCCTTCAGTAATTGTGTTAGGCGCGTATGCACAACCAATCATTACCGAACCGGTTTCGACCGCGCCTGTCGCTTCGACCACGACTGCCGTTCCTCCTGCGGCGCCGGTGACAAGCACACGACCGGCCCTGAACGTGGAGAAGATTCCGGAGATCCGCGTTTCACCAGTTACCGATCCTCCTGCTGCCGTAGCCACCGCTGGACAGTTAGTCATCTCTGAATTTCGCGTACGTGGTTTCAACGGCATGAATGATGAGTTTATCGAAATCGCCAACAACAGCGGCGCCGACCACACTGTCGCCGCTTTGTCCGGCACTGGTTACGGCATCGCGGCTTCGGACGGCGCCACGCGCTGCTCGATTCCGAACGGCACCGTGATCCCCAACAAAGGTCATTACCTCTGCGTGAACTCCGTCGGCTACAGTATTGCGAGCTATGCCGCGGGAAATGGAACAACTGCGACCGGCGATGCAACCTATACCACCGACATTCCTGATAATGCGGGCATCGCTATCTTCAATAACAATACCGGCGGCGCAAGCTACTCACTCGCCAATCGCCTCGATGCAGTCGGTTCCACCTCCGAAGCAAACACGCTCTACAAGGAAGGCACGGGTTATCCCGCGCTCGTTCCTTTCAGCATCAACTACTCGTTCTATCGCGATAACTGCGGCAAGGGTGGTTCGATTACGACCTTCGGCGCGTGCCCGACAGGCGGTCTGCTGAAAGACACCAATAACAACGCCGCTGATTTTGTTTTCGTCGATACGAACGGCACATCCGCAGGCGCTGGTCAACGGCTCGGCGCTCCTGGACCAGAGAACCTGTCGTCGCCCATCGAGCGTAACGCGTCTTTCGCGGTGAACCTGCTGGATGTGTGCGCGGCAGCGACTTCACCACCCAATCGCGTGCGCGACTTCACGTCCGATCCGCCGAACAACTCGACGTTTGGAACGTTGGACATTCGTCGCACGGTCGTCAACAACACGGGCGGTAACGTTACGCGTCTCCGCTTCCGTGTGATTGACTTGACGACGTTCCCGGCGCCGAGCGGCATTGCCGACTTGCGCCCGCGAACATCGACGGCCGTGGTCGTAACTGTCGATCGTCCACCTTGCGGCAGCGGCACCAGCAACGTGACCGTGAATGGGACCACGCTCGAGCAATGGCCCACCGGACCATCGACTCAGTCCCAGCCAAACGGTGGTGGCTTTAATTCCTCAATGTCGGCCGGCACAGTCACGCTCGCAACGCCGATCGCAAACGGCGCGAGCATCGACGTACGCTTCCTGCTTGGCATTCAGCAAACGGGCAGCTTCAAATTCTTTATCAACGTCGAAGCTCTGCCGTGACGGTTGGAGTAAATCAGTGATGAAGAGAGGCGCGCTCACCGCGCCTCTTTTTTGTGCGTGTTATTCGTATCTGAGTGTCGCGAGTTGCGGATCGAGATGTTCGTTGGAAGGAAAGCGATACGTGACCACGTACTCGGGCGGCGTGCTTTCGAGTATCGGTTCACCGTCAGCTTCGAGCCACGCATGTCCGGCGACTTTGCCCGTAGCTTCATTGCGTACGCCGAAAATGATGCGCGTCGTAATGCCGCGGCGTGAGAGGTAGCGATGCAGCACGGCGGCGCGTTTCCAGCAGATGGGTTTGAACATCAGGAAGTCTGCGGAAAGGAGTAGATCGATCGCGCGCGCGAGTTGTTCCGGCCTGGTTGCGTCTGCGGCTCGAGTGCTTGCCTTTCCCGCGACGATCGCGAGCGCACGCGGCAACGAACAGCAACGCGCTGCTGCCGAAAGCACACTCACCCACCACGCCATGCGACACAACAGGAACGCCTCGCGCGGGTCAGAAACAAACATGCGCGTGGCCCGGCGGGTGAACTTGAAACCTTTGGCAATCGGCGTCATCGTCTCGCGGATGATAACCTAGCCACGTTTGAGTTTTCACACTTAAACGGCTAGTCTTAAAACCACATAGCCTTTACATCAATCACCTCGTAGTTAACGGATGAAGGAGGATCTGTGGCGGTTATTCGTCCCTTTCGCGCTTTGCGTCCGCAGGCTGAGCGTGCTCAAGCCGTAGCCAGTGTGCCTTACGACGTCGTGAACACCGAAGAGGCGCGCGCGCTCGCGTCCGGCAATCCACTCAGCTTCCTGCACGTGTCGCGGCCCGAGATCGATCTGCCGCCCGGAACCGATATTCACAGCGACGCCGTCTATCGCAAAGCAGTCGAAAATTTCGAGAAACTGATCGCCGAGTGCCCGCTGGAAAAAGAAGCTGAAGCGAGCCTTTATCTATATCGACTTGTCATGGGCCGGCACGAGCAGATCGGCGTCGTCGCCGTTTGCTCGATCGATGAATATGACGACAACACGATTCGCAAACACGAACGCACGCGCCGCGACAAGGAAGACGATCGCACACGACACATGATCATGCTGCGCGCGCAAACCGGTCCGGTTTTTCTGACGTATCGCACGCAGCCGGAGATCGATCAGCAAGTGTCCGCCGCGATTGAAGCCGATCCCTTGTTCGACATCACCGCCGAAGACGGAATCCGCCACACGATCTGGCGGCTCACAGAGACTGATGGACTAGTCAACAGTTTCGCTTCAGTGCCGTTACTTTACATCGCCGACGGTCATCACCGCGCCGCAAGCGCGAGCCGCGCGCGCGCGGAGTTGCGCGAACAGAGCTTTGCGCACAGCGGCAACGAAGACTACAACTACTTTCTGACCGTGATCTTTCCCGATTCGCAGGTGCAGATACTGGCCTACAACCGCGTCGTCCGCGATCTCAACGGCCTTTCGAAAGAAGAATTTCTCGCTGCGCTGCAAGAGCAGTTTACGGTCACGGAAAACGCGAACCCCGCGCCGAGCGAACGCGGCCGCTGGAGCATGTATCTCGACGGCCGTTGGTATGGCTTACAGCTCTCGCCCGCGGCTACGCTGCCGATCGGGACCGTGAACATGCTCGACGTCAGCGTGCTTCAGGATCGGCTGCTCGATCCGATTCTCGGCATCAAAGACGTACGCACCGATAAGCGCATCGATTTCATCGGCGGACTGCGCGGCACGCAGGAGCTCGAACGATTAGTCAACGAAGGCAAAGCCGCGGTCGCGTTTTCACTTTATCCCACGACGATCGAGGAGCTGTTGCTGGTTTCGGATGCAAACGAGATCATGCCGCCGAAGTCGACGTGGTTTGAACCAAAGTTGAGAGATGGTCTACTGATTCACACGATATGAAAGTCCTGGTAGCTGATAAATTCGAACAGTCCGGCCGCGACGGCCTCGAAGCGCTCGGTTGCGAAGTCTCGTATCAACCGGATTTGAAAGACGAAGCTCTCGCGAACGCGATCGGCAGCGAAGTGCCTGACGTGCTCGTCGTGCGCGGTACGAAAGTCACCGAGCCGATGCTGGCTGCTGGTCCAATCAAGCTCGTGGTTCGCGCCGGCGCTGGTTACAACACGATCGACGTTGCCGCCGCTTCGAAACGCGGCATCTATGTCTCGAATTGTCCCGGCAAAAACTCGATCGCGGTCGCGGAGCTCGCGTTTGCGCTAATTCTCGCGCTCGATCGACGCATCGTTGATAACGTCGTCGCGCTGCGGCACGGCGAGTGGAACAAGAAAGAGTTTTCGAAGGCGCGCGGTCTGTTTGGGCGCACGCTTGGCCTGATCGGTCTCGGCAAGATCGGGCAGGAGATGATTCCGCGCGCGCAGGCGTTTGGCATGCCGGTGATCGCGTGGAGCAGGAGTCTTACGCCCGCGCGAGCCGCGGAGTTGGGCATCACTTACAAAGACTCGCCGAAAGCAGTCGCCGCCGAAGCAGACGTTGTCAGCGTTCATCTCGCGCTCAATAACGAAACGCGAAAATCGATCGACGCCGACTTCTTCAACACGATGCGCCAGGGCGCTTACTTCATCAACACCGCGCGCGGCGAAGTGGTGGACCAGCAGGCGCTCGCTGACGCGATGAAAACGCACGGCATTCGTGCGGGCCTCGACGTTTACGCGGTTGAGCCAACCAGCAGCGCCGGCGAATTTAAAGACGACATCGTCAAGGAAGACGGGCTCTACGGCACGCATCACATCGGCGCTTCGACGGACCAGGCACAGGAAGCGATCGCTGCCGAGACCGTGCGCATCGTGCGGGAGTTCAAGGAAACGGGCCAGGTTCCAAATGTCGTAAACCTCGCGCGCAAAACTCCAGCCACGCATCGCCTCGTGGTCCGTCACGTCGATCGCCCGGGCGTGCTGGCCGGCGTGCTCGATGCGATCAAGTCAGAACAGATCAACGTTCAGGAGATGGAGAACATCGTCTTCGAAGGCGCGGCCGCCGCTGTGGCGCGCATCAACCTCGACAATGCGCCGTCTGAAGCAATCCTGAATCGCATTCGATCCGGCAGCCCTGACATCATCGAGTTGAATCTGATTCAATTGGGTGGTCAATGAACACGACTCTCATCACCGGGGCCTCCTCAGGAATCGGTGCTGCCTTTGCCCGAAAGCTCGCGCGGCGCGGCCGGAACGTATTGCTGGTCGCGCGCTCGGAAGACAAGCTGATCGCGTTGTGCAATGAGATTGGCCGGGCCAGCGGCATTCGCGCGCAATACGTCGCGATGGATTTGACCGAAGCCGATGCGGCGGCTCGTCTGCTGGAAGAAACGCGCAAACGCGACCTCGTGATCGACATGCTCGTCAACAACGCGGGCTTCGGTTCGATGGGCGACTTCGCCAAATTGGATCTCGCGACCGAGCTCGAGATCATCGACTTGAACGTGAAATCTCTCGTCGATCTGACATATCGCTTTCTTGGCCCAATGCGCGAGCGCCGCCAGGGAACGATTATCAACGTTGCTTCGACTGCTTCGTTTCAGGGTGTGCCGTTCATGGCGACGTACGCTGCGACGAAAGCGTTTGTGTTGTCGTTTTCGGAAGCGCTGTCGGAAGAGAACCGCCCGCATAAAATTCGCGTGCTCGCGTTGTGTCCCGGCGTGACGGACACAAACTTCTTCGCGGCTTCGAAGATCGATCGGCCACCGTTGCGCACGGTGCAAACGGCGGAAGAAGTGGTGAACACGGCGTTGCGCGGACTCGCGCGCGGCAAAACCGTGGTGGTCTCCGGTTGGGCCAACTGGTTCGTCGTCGAGGCCGAACGCGTCGTGCCCCGATCGGTGGTCACGAAAGTCGCCGCGAAAGCATTGCGGTCTCGTTTTGAAGAGTAATCTGGAGGTAAGGATGACGGAACGGATTTTTAATTTCAGCGCCGGTCCGGCGGTTTTGCCGGTGCCGGTTTTGGAACAAGCGCAACGCGACATGCTGAGCCTGCCGGGCGTCGGCATGTCGGTGATGGAGATCAGTCATCGTTCGAAAACGTTTGACGAGATCCTCGCACGCGCGGAGTCGGGTGTGCGCGAGCTGCTGAGCGTGCCCGACAATTATCGCATTCTGTTTTTGCAGGGCGGCGCGAGCTTGCAGTTTTCGATGGTGCCGATGAATTTTCTGCCGGCCGACGGCAGCGCCGATTACGTGCTGACCGGCAGTTGGGGCAAGAAGGCGTTGAAGGAAGCGAAGCGCGTCGGAAACGTGAACGTGGCCGCGACGATGGCTGACGGCGGTTTCACGCGCGTGCCCGGACCGGACGAGCTGAACCTGAATCCGAGCGCGGCGTACGTGCACATCACCAGCAACGAAACGATCGAAGGCGTGCAGTGGAAACATGAGCCCGCGACCGGCGACGTGCCGCTCATCGCGGATGCATCGTCTGACATCCTGTCGCGCGCGATTCCGGTTGATAAGTACGCGTTGATCTACGCGGGCGCGCAAAAGAACATCGGGCCGAGCGGCGTCACACTCGTGATCCTGCGCGACGATCTGTTGCAGCGCATTCCCGATGGCCTGCACACGATGCTCGACTACCGCACGCACGTCGAAAATAACTCGCTTTACAACACGCCGAACACGTGGGGCATTTACATCATCAGCCTCGTCACCGAGTGGATCAAAGACAAAGGCGGCATCGGCGGCATGGAGCGCGAGAACGAAGAGAAAGCCGCGCTGCTCTACGACGCGATCGACGCGACCGATTTCTATCGCGGACATGCCGATGCGGATTGTCGTTCAACGATGAACGTCACGTTCCGACTGCCGTCGGAAGACCTCGAGAAGAAGTTCACCGCGGAAGCAACGGCGCAGGGACTCGACGGTTTGAAAGGTCATCGTTCGGTGGGCGGCATCAGGGCGTCGATCTACAACGCGTTTCCGAAAGCGGGCGTCGAGGCGCTGGTGTCGTTTATGCGGGACTTCGAACGCCGCAATGGCTGAGCTTGACGTTCAGACGTTCAAGATCGATTCGCACGACGCGGGCTCCAGGCTCGATGCTTACCTCGCCGCACACATCGAAGGCTGGAGTCGCGCGCGTTTGCAGCGCCTGATCGAAGCGGAAGACGTGCTCGTAAACGGCAAAGCTGCGAAACCTTCGTACAAGCTGCGCGAACACGACGAACTGGAAGTCGAGCTCATCGCTCCGGTCTCGACGAGCTTCGTTCCGGAGCCGATTCCGATCGAGATCGTTTATGAAGACGACACGCTCGTCGTCGTGAACAAGCCTGCTGGACTCGTGGTCCACCCAGCCGCGGGAATTCATTCCGGCACCCTCGCAAACGCACTCGCTTATCATTTTCAACAGCTTCCCGACAGCGGCGCGGGCGTGCGACCCGGCATTGTTCATCGTTTGGATCGCGATACGTCGGGATTGTTGGTGGTGGCGAAGACAGAGGCCGCGCTCGAACATCTTTCGGACCAGTTTCGCGATCGCACGGTGCTCAAGTCGTATGTGGCGCTGGTCCATGGACGCCTGAGCGTGGAGTCGGGGCGAATCGATCAACCGCTCGCGCGCGATCCGTCAAACCGGACGCGCATGGCTGTCGTACGCGGCGGACGCAGCGCGCTTTCGCTCTATCGCGTGCGACAACGGTTCGATCGCTTCACGTTGCTCGACGTTGAATTGAAAACCGGCCGCACGCACCAGATTCGCGTGCATCTCGCGTGGCTGAAGCATCCGGTGGTTGGTGATGAGACTTACGGCGCCGGTCGAGACAACACGATCCAGGACGCGCAGGTTCGCGCGCGAGTGCGGAACCTCGGGCGACATTTTCTGCACGCCGAGAAGCTCGCCTTCACACACCCGCAAAGTGGTGAACGTATGGAGTTCACCAGCCCGTTGCCTCAGGAGTTATCAGAGTTGTTGACGGCGCTTTAAGGTATGGGTTCGAAACGTTTGACGAGTTGTTTGAAGCGTTCGTCTGAGCGAAGCGAGTCGAACATCGGTTCGATTCTGATCAGGACCAGCCCCGGATGGCGCGCGGCAAAGGCGTCGTTCAGATATTGAATCGCGTGATCGTTGTCTTTCAAACCTGCATACACGATCGCGAAGTACAACGGCGTCACATAACGCTTCTGCGACAACGCTTGCAGCTTGTTCAGAATGTCGTGCGCTTCCGCTTTTCGGCCCGCCATCGCGTAAGCAAACCCGAGTGATGCCGAGGCCTCAGTATCACTCGCAATCGCTTCATCAGGCACTGGCCCACTCGGCGGCGCTTTGATCAACGAGCGCAGCTCCTTGATCGCCTCATCGTGCATTCCCTTCTGCACATAAGCCAGCGCGAGGTAGTGTCGCGCCACCCAGAAATCCGGATCGCTCTGCAGCGTCACTTTGTACTTCGCGATCGCATCGTCGTAGTTGTGCTCGTAGTAAGAATAGAGACCGGTGTTCGAACTGATGATCGGCGACAGCGGATCGAGATTGTGCGCCTCCTCGATCTCCTCTTTCGCCAGGCTGAACTTGCCCATCTGCATCAGGTACGACGCGTACCACTGATGCGCCGTTGGGTATTTCGGATTCAACTTCAACGCCTGTTGAAAATCGCTTTGCGCGCCGAGCCAGTCCCAGTCGTACGCAAGCTTCACGAACGCGCGCGACGTGTAAGCCTCGGCCAACGACGGATCGGCGTCAACCGCTCGCTCCGCCGCGGCTTTCGCTTTCGGCATCTCGTCGACGGGACGGGCGACGCCGATGTCCGAGAGCAGCGCGTACGAATCAGCGAGACCGGAAAACGCCAGCGCGAAAGTCGGATCTTTCTCTTCCGCTTTTTTGAAGTACTCGATGCCGTTGCGGAAGCCTTCTTCGTTGCGTTTGTTCCAGAAGTAACGGCCCTTGAGATATAGCTGATAAGCCTCGGCGTCGTGCGTGTAATGCTTCGCCAGCTTCTGTTCGTCGGCGCCACTCAAACGCAAACGCAAATTCTGCGAGATTTTTTTCGAGACTTCGTCCTGCACCGAGAAGATGTCAGCGAGACTGCTGTTGTACTCGTCGCCCCACAACTGCGATCCGTCGGCGACCTTGATCAGCTCGGTCTTGATCACGAAACGATCGTTGAGCTTCATCAAGCGTCCGGTCAGCACCGCGCCGACGTTGAGATTGCGTCCCGCGTCCACCGGATCTGTGTTCGTTCCTTTGAAACGAAACGCCGCATTGCGCGACATCACTTTCAACTCCGGCAACTGCGAAAGACTGTTGATGATGCTCTCGGTGATGCCGTCCGAGAGATACTCGATGTTCGGATCGTGGCTGTCGTTGACGAACGGCAGCACCGCGACGGAATTGATCGTTGGTCCAGGCCGCAGCAAGTAGACGAGCCCCGCGATCGTCAGTCCAACGAGCAAGATGCCAAACGTAAAATAGAGATTCCACTTGCTGTGTCGCGGAATCGCGGAACTCGCGACCGTCGGCACGTGCTCGGCTTCGTCAGTGACGGTTTCGAGTTGCGATCGCGTTCGCGTTGGTTGGGGACGAATGTCAGTCGTGTCCGCCGGTTCGTCGAGGTCGCGGCGCGTACCCGCGCCGGTGGAGTTCTCAACGTATAGCTCGTCGCGGAGTTGCTCGAGATCGAGTTTCAGATCGGTGACCGTCTGGTAGCGTTTCTGTCGATCTTTCGCGAGCGCTTTGGCGATGATGCGTTCGAGCTGGCGCGGCGCGTGCGGCGCCTTGTGCGTCAACAGCGGCGCATCGTGATCGATGATCGAGACGAGCGTATGGCTCTCGGTTCGTCCCTTGAACGGCGGCTCACCCGCGACCATCTCGTAAAGCACCACGCCGAGACTGAAGATGTCCGAGCGCGCGTCGATGCTGTCGCCCTGCGCCTGTTCGGGCGACATGTAACCGCTCGTGCCCATCACGAGGCCGGGATTCGTTTTCGAGATCGGCATCGTTACGGCTTCGGGATCTGACGACGAGTTCTCGCGATCGGTGAGTTTTGCGAGACCGAAGTCGAGCACCTTCACAAAGCGATCGCGCACGAAACGATCCTGCCGCAGCATGATGTTCTCGGGCTTAATGTCGCGATGCACGATGCCCTCGGCGTGCGCGGTCTCGAGCGCCATCGCCACTTGAATCGCAACGCCGAGCGCTTCGTCGATGCGCAGCGGCTCGCGCCAGAGACAGGCGCGCAGCGTTTCGCCTTCGATGTATTCGGTCGCGATGTAGTGAGTGTTTTCGGTTTCGCCGATTTCATAAACGGTGAGGATGTTCGGATGATTCAACGCCAGCACGGCGCGAGCCTCCTGCCGAAAACGACGCAAGCGGCTCTCGGAGCGCGTCAACTCTTCGGGCAAAACTTTCAGCGCGACTTTGCGGCCGTGTTGCTTCGTGTCTTCGGCGAGAAAGACTTCGCCCATGCCTCCCTTGCCCAGCCGGCGCAAGATGCGATAATGAGCGATGAACTCAGGTGTGGTGTCGGCGCACATCGTAAGTTCTTCTCCGAGTGACCGCAGAGAACACTAAATTAGGTTAATAAGGGCCAAAAGGGCAACAACATCCAGCGCGAAGGCATCGAAACCGGCGTCGTCCAGCAGACTCCGGGCAGCGCCTGAACTATAATCCGAACGCATGTCAGCAGCTTTAACACGCATTCTGTTCAATTCTTTGGCGGCAGCTTGCATTATTGTGACCGTCGCGTTGTCAGCGTCTGCGCAGAAGCCGAAAGCTTCGCCGTCGCCGACGCCGTCACCCAATCAGGAAGGCACCGAGAAGATTTTCATTCGCCGCGTGCGTCTGCCGATCACGGTGACGGACAAGAAAGGCCAGTTCGTCTCGGGTCTCACGCAGAACGACTTCGTGATTCTCGAAGACAAGATTCCGCAGCAGATCGAAACGTTCTCGGACGATCTCTCGCTGACGACTCCGCTCTACGTTGCGGTGTTGATGGATACGTCGCCGTCGACCGCCGGCAAGCTGAAGTTTCAGCAGGAGTCGGCAATGAACTTCATTCAAACGGTGGTGAAGCCGCGCAAGGATCGCGTGCTCTTCGGGACGTTCGACAATGAAGTGAGCCTGTTGCAGGACTTCACTGACAAGCTCGACCTGCTCGACAAGGCCGTTTACGGCGTGAAGAAGATGGGCACACAGACGGCGCTTTACGATGCGATCTGGCAGTTCTGCGATGAGAAGATGCGATCGGTTCCCGGTCGGCGCGTGTTGCTGCTCGTGACCGACGGCGAAGACACTTACAGCCGCGCCACGATTCGCGACGCCATCGACATCGCTCAGCGAACCGAAACGACCATTTTCGCCATCTCGACGAAGGCGGGTTTTCTCGGGACCGTGCCCGGCGTTGAAGCGGGTCAGGTGTCGGACAAGAAAGATCGCGAACTACAAACGCTCGCGGAAGAGACCGGCGGAGTCGCGTTCTTCACCGGTGACATGCTTTCGCTCGAGCGTTCGTTCTCGAAGATTTCGAAAGAGCTGCGCGCGCAGTATTTGGTTACTTACAATCCGACGAATAAGAGTTACGACGGCACGTTCAGAAAGATCGATGTGAAGCTCAGCGATGGTCACGGAGATTTGAAGGTCCGGACTAAACGCGGTTACAAGGCAATCGCTGACAGCGTGATGCCGTAGCAGTTGGTTTTTACAAGATGCGTTATCAAGCGTTGACACGTCCATTCCTGTTGTTGCTCGCGATCGCGGCCTTGCTGTGCGCCGGCGCTCTTTTGTCTTCGAATAGCGAAGCGAGCGTCACGGCTGGTGGACCACTCGCGCTTGCCTCGCCGTCGCCTACGCCGCGCACGCGTGAAGATCTGCCGCAGGACTCGGATGAGGTCGTGAAGTTTGATACGAACCTCACCAACATCTTCTTCACCGCCGCAGATAAAAACCGGCGCTTCATCAGCGATCTCAAAGCCGAAGACATCCGCGTGCTCGAAGACGGACAGCAGCAGGAGATCTTCACTTTTCAAACCAACATCGATCTGCCGTTGTCGCTCGCGATACTGATCGACACAAGCGCTTCCGAAGAGCGAACGCTGCCGGACGAGAAAGAAGCAGCGCGCGCGTTTTTGGAAAACATGATGCGGCCGGCCAAGGACGAAGCCGCGATAGTTTCGTTCACGGGCGAGACCACACTCGAGCAGGGCTTCACAGGTAGCGTTGAACGCCTCCGCCGCGCGATCGATCGCGTCGAGTTTGTGCCGCCGTCAGGCTACATCGGCGGTGGTGTCGTTGTGAATGGAACGCCGCCGATCTCCGGCACGAATCAGACTCTCGCCGGCTCGACTGCGATCTGGGACGCCGTTTGGGCCACCTCCGAAGAGTTGATCAGCGCTTCGGCAGAGAACACGCGCCGGGCCATCATCCTGCTCACCGACGGTGATGACACCAGCAGCCGCATGAAAATTCACGACGCCATCGAACGCGCGCAGAAAGCCGACGCGCTCATTTACGCGATCGGCATCGGCGACCGTTACACGTTCAACGTCGACGAAGGCTCGCTCCGAAAGATCGCCGAACAGACCGGCGGCCGCGCTTACTTTCCTCGCCACGAGCGCGACCTGCGCGATGCGTTTGCGCAGATTCAGCGCGACCTCCGCGAGCAGTATCTGGTGGCCTACTCGCCGAGCAACAAGGCCCGCGACGGCTCGTATCGCCGCATCGAGATTCAGCTCGTCAATCCGGCGCTGAAACAACAGAACCTCAAACTCAACTACCGGTCCGGCTACTTCGCGAAAACTGCGACTCCGGATGGTCCCGTGCGCAAGCGCGGCCAGTGATCAATAAGCGACCAGCAAATCGCTCGTAAATCGTAGATAAATAAGGCAGTGACAAACTTTTCTTAAACCTGTTATACTCCTCGCCGCCAGTGTGTCTGACTGGCTGGATACTCCCGCACTCCAAGCTGTCCTCCCGAGGTTCATTCTCATTCGCCGGACACAGAATAGATGACCAACAGCACCTCAGAGCGAGGCCGAGTCCTGATCGCCGACGACGATCGGAAGATCCTGGACCTATTGGTCGATCTGCTCGAACTCGAAGGCTACGAGATCGCGGCCGCCGCAGACGGCGCCGAAGCGCTCGAGTTGGCCCACTCGTTTGATCCGGACGTCGTAGTGAGCGACGTGGTCATGCCGGTGATCGGCGGCCTCGAACTTTGTCGTCGTTTGAAAGACGATCCGCGCACGGCTTACATGCCGGTGCTCCTGATCAGCGGCATCCGCAAAGCCGACGACGCGGGTATCGAAGGGCTCTACGCGGGCGCGGATGATTATCTCGACCTTCCCTTCCGCAACGAAGAGTTGCTCGTGAAGGTGGCGCGTCTGGTCGAACGTCATCGCATCGAACGTCACTATCGCGAGATCGTCGAGCACGCCGCCGACATCATCTACGCGCGCGACATGAATGGTTACATCACGAGCATGAACGCCGCCGGCGCGCGTTTCTTCGGCTGTTCCGCGCTGGAGATGCGTGGCAAACACTTGAGCGAGTTTATCGGCGCGGAAGCTGCGGCATGCGACATCGAGCAGATGAGGAACCACACGGGTTCGTTACCGCTGCGATCGACGTATACCTTGCGCGATGCAAAAGGCGAGTTGCGCTGTCTCGAAGGAATGATCACGGTCGAGCGCGATCGACGCGGTAACGCGATCGGCGTTCGCGGCGTCGTGCGCGACATCACGGACCAGCAAAGAGCTGACGAAGCGATACGCCAGAGCGAAGAGCGTTATCGCGAGTTGTTTGAAAACGCGAACGACATCATCTACACGCACGATCTACACGGCAACTTCACCTCGTTGAACCGCAGCGGCGAACGCATCACCGGTTACTCGCGTGAAGAGACAGTGAAGATGAACGTCGCTGACGTGATCGCGCCTGAGTATCTCGACCTCGCGCGTGAGATGACTCTTCACAAAACGGCCGAGCACGTTTCGACTGTTTACGAGCTCGACATCATCTCGAAGAGTGGTCGTCGCGTGCGGCTGGAAGTCAGCACGCGTTTGATATTGCGCGACGGCAAACCCGTCGGCGTGCAGGGCATCGCGCGCGACCTCACCGAACGCAAGGACTCGGAAGAAGCGTTGCGCGAGACGCAGGCGCTCTTCAACAGCTTCATGGACAACAGTCCCGCGGTGGCGTTTATGAAGGACCACACGGGACGCTACGTCTACGTCAACAAACCTTTCGAACGTCTGTTTGGCCAGAAGCTCAGTTTCCTCAAAGGCCGCATGAGTTTCGACTGGCTGCCTTCAGAGACGGCGACGCAAACTCACGAGCACGATCTGAAGATTCTCACGAGCGGAATACCCGAGCAGATCATCGAGACGATTCCGACGGAAGACGGCACACCGCATTACTGGCTCGTCTTCAAGTTTCCGATGAGCGACGCGGCGGGGAATAGATACGTCGCCGGTGTTGGCGTTGACATTACCGAACGCCGACGCGCGGAAAAGGCGCTCGCGAAGCAGGCCCAGCGCGAAGCGATGATTCATCGCATCTCGCAGGCGATCCGTTGCTCGCTCGACAGTCACGAGATTTATCAAACCGCAGTGCGCGAGCTTGGTTCGTATCTGGCGGTGGATCGTTGTTCGCTGTTCATGAGAGACGATCGCGCGAAGTGTGCGATGAATGTCGCCGAGTATCACGCGGAAGGTGTGCAGCCCGCGGCGTCGGATTTCGCGCTCGCCCACTTGCAATCGCTAATCAAAGCTCTCGACGAAACGGGCGTGTTGCCTTTTAAAGAGGCT